>DLIM01000018.1 GCA_002483745.1 Caryophanales bacterium UBA7642
TATCACGATGGCTCTACTATTACAGTTAGACCTTCCGGAACTGAACCGAAGATAAAAATCTACTACTACATTGTTGCCAAAGAAGAGAAGAATCTGCCGGGATTATTAGCTAAATCGCAGGAAGAATTCCGCAATTTGATCAAAGAACTACAGAAATAGTTTTAAGGAGGCGGGTTACTTAGTAATCTACCTCCTTTTTTCTTGCTTTTTGCTATTTGGCCAAAGTGTAAAAAGAAAATTGTAAGAGCATTAAAAGCCCTGAAATACTTATTCAGAAAAAGAAATTTAGCCTTGAAAGCGAGCAATTAAATGCAGGGTTAATAAAAAAATGGCTAAATATTAAAAGCCCTTACAAAGATATTTTCGCTATTTTCGAGCTCAAAAGCACGGCTTATTAAAAAGCAAAGCTAAATAAATTAATTTAGCTAAAAAATTAGCTAAAAAATTAAGACGATATCTAAAACGAAACAAAATCAATAATTTGTTGTAAGCCTTTACAAATCAATATTGCAACGCTTTTGCCTAAGAATTATGATAATGGCAAGTTAAACGATTAAAGATTTTAACTTAAAAAAGGGGGAAAATATGAAAAACTCTAAGGCAAAAATCTTAACTGCTGTGTTAGCTGTATCTGGTGTTGCTTCTTTATTAGGAAGTTGCGGTACTAAGTCTAATGTCACTGGCGGTGAAGGCTGGGTCGCTTATGATGAATCTAAGGCTATGTCTACTAAGACTACTATCAAGTATTTAACTAATCGTACTGATTTAGATACTGATGGTACTTTTACTAAGTACATTGCTGAATTCAACAAGGTTGAACCTAACATTACTGTTGAAGTTTCTTCTTACACTGATTATCAGGGCACTGTTGATAAGGCTCTTACCAGTGGAAGCTATGGTGATGTTTCTATGATTACTCTTACTGATATGACTCAGCTTCCTACTTACTACATTTCTTATGGCACTTCTGACGATATGATTAAGACTGGCTTATATCGTAATGAATATCTTTATTCCAAGTATTACAACGGTAACGTTTATGGCCTTCCTTATATGAATACTGTCGGTGGCATTGCCTACAATACTCAGGTCTTCAAGGACGCTGGTGTTGATGCTTCTACTCTTACTACTCCTGAGAAGTTCATTGCTGCTATGCAGGCTATTAAGGATTCTGATAATGGCTTAGCTAAGGATTGCATTCCTTATTACACCAACGCTAAGGATGGCTGGACTGCTAACCAGTGGGAAGATCATTTTGTCAACAATGTCATCACTGGCGATAAGGATTATGCCAATACTCACATTGCTGTTGATACTAATGTCTGGAAGAAGGATGCTGATGATCCGCATTATGAAGGAACTAAGCTCTACTTTGATCTAATTGCCAAGGGCTTAACGGAAGATGATCCTACTACAACTGATTGGGAATCTTCTAAGGTCAAGATTAATAACGGCAAGATTGGTGCTATGTGCATGGGCAACTGGGCTATTTCTCAGTTCCAAGCTGCTGGAGATAATCCGGAAAATATTGGATATATGCCTTTCCCGCTTATGAGCAAGGATGGCAAAACCCATTATGCTAACTCCGGCTCTGATTATTCTTATGGTATCTCCAACAAGATTGATGACACTCATAAGGAAGCTAGTGAAAGATTCGTTATGTGGATGGTCGAGAAGTCTGGATTTGCTGCTGATCAGGGCGGTATTTCTGTCCTGAAGAGTGAAGCTATGCCTACCACCTTATCTGCTTTCAGCGATTGCACTTTCTTGGTTTCTAATCCTGCTAAGAGTGGCTGCGAAGATGCTAGATCCGCTACTGAAGCTTCTTCCAAACAGACTCTTTACGATAACGGCACTAGATTCTCTAAGGTTGTCACTGATGCTACCCTTGAAGGTAAGACATATGATCAGAAGTTAGCTGCTTTTGATGCTGATGCTGCTTCTTGGAACACTGCTTGGGCTACTGCTGCCGCTAAGGTTCTGAAGACCTATCCTGATTGCGCTTATACTGATTAATTCTCTTCCAAAGGGCCGCCCCACTAGCGGTCCTTTGGTCTTTGCTCGAAAGAAGGACTGTAACCTTCGGAAGGAAGAGTATCTATGGAGACTATGACTTTGCCGAATAAGGAAGTACCGAAAAAGAAGATGGTTAATCCTGGCCACAATCAGCTAAAAATCGAAAAGATTTTACTGATTGTAGCTTTTTTGGCTATTCCTTTGACTCTCTTGATTCTTTTTACCTATGTTCCGCTTGCCGATATGATCAAATATTCGCTTTACCACTATAAAGGCTTTACTGATACGAACCCGGTTTTAGTAGTCGGTAATGGTGCTGATGAACTCTTTGTTGATAACTATTACACGATTTTCCATAGTTCAGAATACTGGAAGCCCTTGGAAGTATCGGGGGTCTATCTTTTAGGCTCGTTTATTCAAATAGCGATTGCTCTCTACTTTGCTACTATCTTCTACTTTAGACCAGCTGGAGCTGGTTTCTTCAAGGCTGTTATCTTCATTCCTTCACTATTGAACGGTGTAGCTATTTCCCTTATGTGGCTACTTATATTCAAGAATGATTCTCAGGCTCAGGGTGTTATGAATACTCTTATTGAAGCCTGCGGTGGAACCTCGGTTTCCTGGTTCAATGGCTTCTGGAGAGCCAATATGGTCTTGGCCTTCATTTCTGTATGGCGTTATTTAGGAAACAATATGGTTATGTTTGCTGGCACGATGGAATCGGTCTCCAAAGATGAGATCGAAGCCAGTGAGATTGATGGCGCTGGCAAATGGCAGCAGTTCTGCCACATCCTTCTTCCTGAAATCAAGAACATTGTCTTCCTTAACTTAATCTTAGCTGTCAATGGCGCTGTCCAGGTCTTCGAAATTCCTTACATCATGACTCCTAATAATTCCTATACCACAACCTTTATTATGAAGACTATTAACCTCGCCTTTGTCGGACGTGACATTGGTTTAGCTTCTGCTCTTGGTATCGTGATGCTTATCTTGGTTTGCTTCATTGCTATCATCCAAAAGACTTTTGAAAAGAAAGCGGGGGCTGATTAATTATGGAAAACACAGTTTTTGCTAAAATCAAGACCTCTTGGGCCAACAACCATCATAAGACTGAAAGAGCTGTCCACTATAAGAAGACTCCTGCACAGATTTTCTTGACTGTCTTAATGTATCTATCTTTAATTGTTGCTGCCTTAATCGTTATTATTCCTATCTATATTGTGTTCGTTGCTTCTTTAAAGACTAATGATGAAATATTCAGCACTAATGCCCTCTTATTCAGCGATGGCAGATGGGCCAATTATGCTGATGCCTGGTACTTTCAGGCCAGTAAGACTTCTAACGCTTCTACTTTAGGTTCTGCCTTTGGCTGGACAATTCTTATTTCTGTTATTTCTATTGTCTTCACTGTCTTATCAGGGTCATTTGTCGCCTATGTCTTGTCAAGATTTGATTTCCACGGCAAGAAACTCTTAAAGGCTCTCTTCTTGATTGCCTCTATTGTTCCTTCAGTGACGATGCAGGTTTCTATTTATGGATTGATCTCCAAGATGAATCTTATGAATACACCTTGGGCATTGATTCTGCTTTATTCAGGTACTGATATTATTTCTGTCTATATTTTCTTACAGTTCCTAGATAACTTACCTAAGGACTTAGATGAAGCCGCCCTTGTTGATGGCTGCAACTACTTCTCGGTCTTCTTCAGAATCATCTTCCCTTTGATGAAGCCTGCTATTGCAACTGTCTGCATCATTAAAGGTATTAGTTTCTATAACGACTTCTATATGCCTTCCTTATATATGACTTCTCACTTTACGGTCTCTACGTATTTAAACTCCATGAACTCATCTTTCGGTGCTGACTGGGGTTCAATCTGCGCTGCTGTTGTAATTGCTATCTTGCCTACCATTGTCGTCTTCTGCTTCTTACAGAAACAAATCTACTCTGGACTTACTTCCGGAGCCGTCAAGAGTTAATTTTTAGCATCAATAAAGGATTTCAAAATGGAAAAAGTATTAATTAACGGTTATTCTCTTCCTAACATTCCCTTTGAAGAAAGAAAAGAAAAAGGAGAATCTCCCTTATGGAGATATTCTAAAAACCCGATTACTAAACGTAATCCAGTTTCTGGTGTTGCTCGTATCTTCAATTCGGCTGTTGTTCCTTATAATGGCAAATTCATCGGTGTCTTTAGAGGGGAAAGGGTCAATGGCGTTCCTAAACTCTATTTAGGTCATTCTGATGATGGCATTAAATGGGATTTTGATAAGGAACCTCTTGTCTTTGTCGATGAAGATGGCAAAGTCACTGATTCCTATTACTATTATGATCCTAGGCTTGTTAAGGTTGAAGATACTTATTACATTATTTGCTGCCTTGATTTCTGCGGAGCCAG
>DLIM01000046.1:0-13487 GCA_002483745.1 Caryophanales bacterium UBA7642
CCTAGATGGAGCAAGCGACGGGAATCGAACCCGCATAACGACCTTGGCAAGGTCGTGTTCTACCACTGAACTACGCCTGCAACTAATGGCGGATCTAGAGGGATTCGAACCCTCGGTCTTCTCCGTGACAGGGAGACGTGATAAACCGCTACACTATAGATCCATAAGCTTTTAGCGCTTGAATATTATCGCAATAACGGACATTAAAATCAAGTCTTTTTTTATTTGTTTTCTCTCTTAAGCTGTTTTATCACTATTTATGCTATAAAAAGCGCAAAAGAGGAAATAAATAGACAGTTTTTCAACTTGCTCCTATCAAAAAGGAAAGTTATGTTCTATATTATTAACATATTTAAATTTTAAAAAGGGGGATGCCCTATGGAAAAACTCATTCTCTCCGAAGATGAGATTGTCCGTGTCTGTGATCGACTTGGCAAAGAAATTGATGCCAAACTAAAAGCTGACGATAATGGCATTCCGATTTTTGTAGGAGTCATGAATGGTGCTCTTCCTTTCATGTATGAGCTAGTCAAGCATGTCACCACTCCTTGCCAGCTTGATACAATCAAGGTTTCCTCTTATGAAGGAACTGAGACTACTGGTGAAGTAAAGGTTCAGAAAGAGCCTGATCATTGCTTGGAAGGCAAAGATGTCGTATTAGTGGAGGATATTATCGATACGGGTGTTACTATGCACTTTTTGAGAGCCTTCATCATGAAGAAGTACAAACCTAAGAATCTTTATGTCTGTATTCTCATCAAACGTAATAATCTGAAGATGAAATATGATGAAAATGCCGAGTTCACTGGCTTGACTACTGATGAACAAAGATATATTGTTGGATTTGGATTCGACTATTATGGATTGTTCCGTAATGCTCCCTATGTTTTTGTTCCTTCTATCAAAGACATCAAGGAATGGGGCAACCTGCTCGAAGAAGATAAAGCTAAAAGCGAATTAGTTAAGAAGCATAGTAAGTAAATGATACCGGCTTGAGATAGCCAATATTTTTTTGTATCATTCTTGCTTATCATTAATAAGAAATCTAAAATAGTCTTTAATAAATCGTATGAAAAAATATCGCAATCAAATTATTAAAAAACCTGAGAAGCTATCTTCTTATTTGTTTTATCAGCCCTTCTTGCTTTTAATTATCGGTATAACTGGTATTATCTATAATTTTGGAATGCTAGCTTCACCTTACTTTGAAGGCCGCCTTATCGATGGCATTCAGGACAAAGAAAGCCTTAATAGCATCTATATCCTTATCGGTATCTTTATTCTCACTATCTTTGTGGTTCAGGTAGCTAGAATACTGAAAAGATATTTTGTTAGAAGGCTAGCTAACAATGCTACCTACACCATGAGACTTAATGTCTACAACAATATTCTTAATCTGGATTCCAAGGATCTTGACAATGCTGATGTTGGCCTTCTGCTGAGTAGAGCAATTTCGGATGTTCATAATTCGGTTGAAAGTATCAGAAAATTCACGACTGAGATCTATGATACCTGTTTTCTCTTTCTCTTCTACGCTATCTATTTGATACTTTTTGACTATCAGATGACTCTTTATGCTTTTATACCGGTTACTATATCGATACTGGTTGCTTTTATCATGCGTAAAGCCATCTTTAGTGCTACTAGCCAAAGCCGAAAAGCCAATGGGAAACTATCCGGTAATACTTTTGATTTATTTGACAATGCTATTACTTATCGTATTTATGGTAGAGACCAAGACAACCTAAAGAAGTATGATGAGACTCTCACGTCTTATGAGAAGAAGACTTTGAAGGCCTCCTTACTTACCGATACCATGATTCCTCTAGCTAATGCCATAGCTCTAATTGGCTTAATTCCTATAATTTTCTTTGGCTTACAGCATGTATCTAATGGTGATAACCTGTTTGCCCCTATTCCTAAAATAATGAATGAAACTTGGACAATTGGACAATTCTCCACTTATCTTTCGACCTTTGTGCTGATGGCTTCTAAAGCTTCCCATACTGCTAAATTATTCTCCGCTATTGAAAAAGGCCTAGCTTCCTGGAAAAGAATCCAGCCGACTATGAAACCTTATAAAGGTTATCCTTCTTTAGAGACCGTGTCTTTTTCTCCGGACTTAGAAGTGAAGGATCTCAGTGTCATTGTCGATAATAAACCACTGTTTTCTAATCTCTCATTCAAAGCTTCCAAAGGCCAGATAATCGGTATCACTGGGCCAATAGCCTCAGGCAAGAGTGCCCTAGGGAAAGTCTTTATTAAGAAACTAGATTATCAAGGCAAAGTAATGCTTTTTGGTAAAGAACTAAAAGATTATTCCTTACCAGAAATAAGCGGCAGTGTTACCTATATGGGACATAAGAGCGACTTACTTACTGAGACCATCAAAGAAAATATCGCCTTTGGTGAAAGCCGGGATGTTATTCCTTATCTGAAAGCTGTCAGCTTTGAGCCTGATATGGACAGTATGCCTCTAAGAGAAAACACTTTAGTTGGCAATGAGGGAGTTAAACTATCCGGCGGACAGCAGGAAAGAATCGCTTTAGCCAGAACTATCTATCACAAAAAGAATTTGATAATACTTGATGATCCTTTTGCCTCTGTTGACCCTCAAACCGAAAAAGAGATACTCGCTTCCTTGAAGAAAGACTTTTTAGGAACGATTGTCTTATTGATTTCCCATCGTCTGACCTCATTTAGCGATATCGATTCCGTGATTGTGATAAATGGGGATGGCACGGTAAGTGTAGGAAGACATGCCGACCTTTTAAAGAGTTCCAAAGTCTATCAGAACCTTTATCAGTTGCAGTCTTATAGTGGGGAGGTAAGCCACCATGAATGATTTCAAAGCTTCCCGGTTTGTTGCTCAGTTTATGAAGAAGCATATCGGAATGAGTCTAGTACTGGCTTTTGCTATCCTCGGGACTTCAATCTCCTCCCTTTTGCCTTCTTATACCCTTAAATATTTAATAGATGGTTTTCTAGAACCGGCCATCAATGGTTCCGTCACTATTACCAATGGGAAAATCGTTGGACTATCCTTCTTATATTTCTCTACTTACCTTTTAGTCAGTCTTTTTACCATTCTTCAAAACTACATGATAGATGTCTTCGGACAGAAACTGATTCATGAGCTTCGCTATGCCATGATTGAAAAGTCTCACCGTCTGACTAGCTCTTACTTCAGGAGAAACGGCACTGGCAGTATGACAAGCCGTGTAACTGATGATGTCAACAGCATTGAACAGCTATTTGCCGAGGGACTAGTCTCTTTGGTAGTCAACCTTTTTAAGATCATCGGTATCTTGATATCAGTCTTTATTTTCAGCTGGGTCTTAGGCCTAATCCTTTTTGCCATCATCCCTGTCATTTATTTCATTACCCAGGCTTTTAGGAAGAATATGCTGAAGAATCAGTTAGCTAATAGAAAAATCCTGAACGAAGAGAGCAACAATCTTTCTGAAACGATTGACTGCAATAATACTATTAAGAATCTTTCTAAAGAGGGGTATCGGGAAGAAGAGTTCAAAGGCCTTCTAAATAAAGGCTTTAAAGTAATGGACAAGACTGGCTGGTTTGATTCACTTTATGGACCGGTAATTGAAATACTTAAAGCTATCACAATCAGTGCTGTTACTTTGATTGTCTGTTATTCTCAAGATACCAACTCCATCATTGGCTTATCTATTGGTACCTTTGCTGCTGCCATTAATCTAATCTCTAATGTTTTTTCTCCAATCCAGACTATCGGCCAGGAAATTCAAACCATGCAGGAAGGTAAAAGCGGCATTGAAAGAGTAGAGAAGTTCATGAGCGAAAAAGAAATCTGCTTAAAAGAAGATTCATTAAAAGCTAACGATATCATTAATAAAAAATTCCCTTATCTCTTAGAATTCAAAGACTTGTCCTTCCATTATGATGATGGTCAGGAATTAATCTACGATGATATGAACCTTCAAGTTAAGAAACTTGAGAAGATATGTTTGATCGGTAGAACCGGAATAGGTAAAACTACTCTCTTCCGGCTAATACTAGGTATCTTAGAACCCACCAAAGGCCAAATCCTCTTTAATGGCTATGATGTCACCAAGATTCCCGATACTGAGAAAAGAAAAATTTTTGGCTATGTCGAACAAGGGTTCAAAGCTGTTCCCGGATCGGTTATGGATCAGATAACCTTAGGCGATCAGAGCATTTCTCTTAAGGAAGTAAGAAAAGCCATGTCAGATTCCTTCCTTGATGATTATGTGATGAAGACCATCCCCAATAACTATCAGGCACCTTTCCGCGAAGAAGACTTCTCTCAGGGACAGCTTCAGTTACTAAACTTAGCCAGAGCTACTGTTCTTAACCCTCAGCTTCTTCTCCTTGATGAAATCTCCGCTAACCTTGATAGTGAGACGGAGAAAGAAGTCATCAAGGCTTTAGCCAAAGCCAGCAATGATAGGACCGTTGTCTCTATTTCCCATCGTCTTTCAGATCAGTTAGGCTTTGATAGAGTCATCGAAGTAGAAAAAGGGAAGATAATTTCCAAATAATTAAAAACCGGAACTTGATTCCTTGACGAACAAAGTTCCGGTATTTTTTTAAGCTTTCAATTTAGCAAACAAGTCTTTGGCGGCCTTAATCGTATCATCCATATCGAAGTATTTGTATTGACCTAATCTTCCGGCAAAGATGAGCTTCTTGTCCGCTAAGGCTTTTTCCTGATATTTAGCATAGAGGTCAAGATTCTCTTTATTGTTGATCGGATAGAAAGGATCATCACCAGGCTTAAATTCTTTAGGGTATTCTCTAGTCACATAAGTGACTGGGCTTTCTCGGTAATTAAAGAATTTATGCTCAATGACTCTCGTATAAGGTACTTCTCTTTCGGTATAGTTGATGACGGCATTTCCCTGATGGTTCTCTTCCTCTAATCTGTCAGTTTCAAAACGGAGAGTACGATAAGAAAGATGCCCAAAGCAATAATCATAGAATCTATCGATTTCACCGGTATAGATTATTTTATTGGCCTGCTTCTCTAATTCGTCCTTGTTATCTAAGAAATCAATATTCAGCTTAACTTCGATGCCTTCGAGCATTTTCTCAATGATAGCAGTATAGCCATCAACCGGTATTCCTTGGTATCGATCATTGAAGTAGTTGTTATTATAGGTGAACCTTAAAGGAAGACGCTTGATGATGGAACTAGGCAAATCCTTGCAGGCTCGGCCCCACTGCTTTTCCGTATAGCCTTTGATCAAAGTATTGAAGACATCGCTTCCAACGAGGCTTAAAGCCTGGTCTTCCAAGTTTTTGACTTCCTTGATATCAGCGGCCTTGACCTGTTGATCGATTTTCTTTTTGGCTTCCAAGGGAGTAGTGACACCCCATAAAGCGTTAAAAGTATTCATATTGAAAGGCATATGATAGAGCTTTCCTTTAAAGAAAGCTAAAGGAGCATTGATGAAGTTATTCATCTCCCCGAAAGAAGAAAAATAGTCCCAGATTTCTTTGTCATCAGTGTGGAAAATGTGAGGACCATAGACATGAATATCAATATTATCTTTTCTTTCAGTATAGATAGCACCGGCAATAACTGGCTTTTTATCGATAACTAAGACCTTATAGCCAGTTTTTGTAGCTAAGTTAGCAAAAGTCGCGCCAAATAAACCAGCACCAACAATTAAATAATCATACATGCAAAGAAAACCCTCCAATTAGGTTGCTTACTAAAATTTGTATTGTCTATTATTCTATCCTAATGTGATAGAAAAGAAAACCACCCCAAGAGAAATAATATTTCAAGTCTTTTTATTTTTAAGCTAAGACCAGTATAATGTTTTACTGGGAAGAAAAAATGGAATACGATGTAATCATTGTCGGTTCAGGCCCGACTGGGTACATGTGTGCCTATAGGCTTAAGGAAAAGAATCCTAATCTTAAGATTTTAGTAATTGATAGAGGCAAGGACATCACTCAACGTGTCTGTCCGGTTTTGACGCACAAGTTAAGCGTCTGCCCTAAAACCAAGAAAGGGACTGGCTGTATCCCATCATGCAGTATGACGACAGGATTTGGCGGCGCCGGTGCTTTCTCAGACGGTAAGTTCAATATCACGACCCAATTCGGTGGTTGGCTTACTGACTATATAGGCGAAGATACGTTATTGAATCTTATTGATTATTGTGACCAGGTTAATTTAAAATTCGGAGCCTCTAAAGTCCTTACTGATCCTTATACGGATGAAGTAAGAAAGATCGAGCAAAGAGCTATCGGTGTTGGACTGATGCTTTTAAGAGCCAAAGTCAGACATCTTGGGACGGAAGAGAATTTAAAGATATTATCGAGAATCAAACGTCACCTTGATGAGGAAGGCGTTCAGTTTATCTTTGAAAAAGCGGTCTCTGATATCACTATCAAAGATGGCAAAGTCAATGGCGTTATCTTAGAAGACGGCACTTCTTTTGAAGGCAAAAATGTCGTTTTAGGAGTTGGACGTGAAGGCTCAACCTTCTTAGAGAAGATGCTGACCTCTCATGGTGTCGCTTTTGTTAACAATCAGGTTGATATCGGCGTCAGAGTAGAAACCAGCAATGTGGTTATGCAGGATATCAATAAATACCTCTATGAGGGAAAGTTTGTCTTTAATACTCCTCAAGGGACTTTAGTCAGGACATTCTGCTCTAATCCCTCGGGTCATGTGGTTATTGAAAACGATGATGGAGTTATCCTTGCTAATGGGCATTCTTATAATGACCCTAAGCTTGGGTCTAACAATACTAACTTTGCCTTATTAGTCTCCCATAAGTTCTCCGAGCCTTTCTCTGATCCTAACCAGTTTGCTAAAGACGTTGCTAGTCTTGCCAATAGATTAGCCTGTGGCAGTGTCATTGTTCAGAAGTACGGAGACTTGAAAAGAGGAAGAAGAAGCACACCAAAAAGAATCGCCCAAGGCTTTGTAAACCCCACCTTAAAGGAGGCGGTCCCTGGCGATTTAGGTCTCTGTCTTCCTTATAAGACCTTGATTTCAATTATTGACATGATTGAGGCTCTCGACCATGTAACTCCTGGTATTGCTAACGAGCACACTTTGCTTTATGGAGTCGAAGCAAAATTCTATTCCGCCCGTCCTATCACTGACAACAACCTGGAAGTGAAAGGCATCTCTAATCTATATTGCGGCGGTGACGGGGCTGGTATGACTAGAGGTTTAGCTCAGGCCGGTGCTAGTGGCGTTTGGATTGCAGATAACATTCTCAAAGAGGGTAAATAAAAATGAAAAAATTCAACACGGTAGCAGTTGAGGGCAGTCAGTTTGGCGATGAAGGAAAAGGCAAAATCACCGATTACCTAGCTTCCAAAGCCGATGTAGTCTGCCGTTATCAAGGCGGAAACAACGCCGGACATACAGTTGAGATAGATGGTGTTAAACATGCTTTAAGGTCGCTTCCTTCCGGCATCTATAATCCTAATGTAACTAATGTCATTGCTAACGGCGTGGTCATGAATCCTTTTGCTCTTTTGGATGAATTAGATGAGAACATCAACAGCGGACTAAAGACCTATAACTTAAAGATTTCTAACCGCTGCCATTTGATCATGCCTTATCATATCGATTTAGACGGGGCCTATGAAGAAGCCTTAGGAGACAATAAAATCGGTACTACTAAAAGAGGCATCGGGCCTTGCTATGCTGATAAAGCCAAAAGAATCGGCATCAGAGCTGGTGACTTGTTAGATAAAGAATATTTGCACAAGAGGCTTGAAGCCGCTCTTGCTGTTGACAACAAGGAACTGGTGGCTTTTGGAAAGAAGCCTTATGAAATAGAGCCTCTCTATGAAAAACTTCTAGCCGCCACTGAAAGACTTAGACCTTTCATTACTGATACCTCCATCTTCCTTAACGATATGATTGATGCCGGTAAAAGAGTCGTCTTTGAAGGTGCCCAAGGCTCCTTATTGGATTTAGACCATGGCACTTATCCTTTCGTTACCTCCTCTAGCCCCACTTCTATCTCTATTCCCTTAAATGCCGGTATTGCTCCTCAGAAGATCAATAAAGTCCTCGCTATCATGAAAGCCTATATGACTAGAGTAGGCGGTGGACCTATGCCTACCGAGCAAAACAATGACTGGGGAAATGCCATAAGAGAAAAAGGGCATGAATATGGCGTTGTCACTCATCGTCCAAGAAGAGTCGGCTATCTTGACTTAGTCCTCTTAGGATATACGATGAGAATCTCCGGTGTAACTGATATTGCCTGTATGCTCTTTGATGTACTGATGGATGTCAAAGATCTGAAAGTCTGTGTGGCCTATAAGCTAGATGGCAAAGAAATCCATTATGTTCCGGCTAGCGAACCTGAATATGCAAGATGCATTCCGGTTTATAAGGATTTCAAAACTATTCCGACTTTCGATACCAAGAAAATCAAGACCTTGGACGATTTACCTATTGAAGCTAAGGAATATTTAGGCTTTATCTCGGATTACCTGAAAGCCCCGATTTCCATTTTGTCTTTAGGGCCTGATAGAACCGAAACTGTTAATTTGAAGAAACTATACTAGTAAAAGAAAAACGGGTGGTTAATAGCCACCCGTTTTATTTCGCAAGAAAAGCAACTTCTTCTTATAAGATTTAGATGATACCTTTATCAGAAAGGACTTTTCTCAGTTCGTCTGACTTAGCATAGTCTTTGTTTATACGTGCTAAATTATAGTCGCTGAAGTTCTTCCTATCTTCATCAGTCAAAGCTGGAATATCAAATCTTAGCCCTAAGATATTACTCATATAGGAGAAGGTTTTAACTAAGGAGGCTAAGCGATTTAAGTCGCTATCTTTCTTCATGGTCAGGGTATTGATTTCTTTATATTCCTTATCAAGGACCGTCATAGCATTAGCGACATTGAGATCATCGGCCAAGGCATTAAGGAAAAGCTCTTGGTCATCATTTAGGGGGTCACCTTCCTGAACATTGCTTAAAGCTAATTTGTAGGTAGCTTTCTTTAAGCTTAGCTCATAACGGCTAGCCTGCTTATCGCTAGCATCAAGATTCTCCTCAGTGTAGTTGATAGGAGCCCGGTAATGAGTAGAAAGGAAGAAAAGACGGACGGCATTTCCAGAATGCCTAGTTAAGACATCCTTAGCCAGAATAGAGTTTCCTAAAGACTTGGACATCTTGACTCCATTAGTAAGCAAGAATCCGACATGCATCCAGTAGTTAGCTAGGCGGGTATGGTTATGGGCTTCTGACTGAGCAATCTCATTCTCGTGATGAGGGAACTTTAAATCAAAGCCACCGCCATGAATATCAATGAGAGGTTTCTTAAAGACGGAGTTGACCATGACGACACATTCGGTGTGCCAGCCTGGTCTTCCCTTTCCTAAGATGGTATCAAACTTGATGCCATTATCATCAGTCAGCTTCCAAAGGGCAAAGTCCAAGGGGCATTCCTTTTTGGTGTTGACATCGATTCTAGCTCCGCTTACCAGGTCAGAAACATTCTGCTTCGATAGTAATCCGTAAGTCTTGTCGGAGTTGACTCTAAAGTAGATATCATCCCCGGACTGATAGGCGGAACCGTTATCTTCTAAGTCTTTGATGAAGGAAGCCATCTTATCGATGTATTCACTGGCTTTAGGATGATTGTAAAGAGGTAGGATGTTGAGTTTATCCAAGCAATCCTCATAAGCTTTGATGAAGAATGTCGAAAGCTCCTTCTCGCTGATTTTCTTTTCTAGGCTGGCCTTAATGATCTTGTCATCGATATCAGTATAGTTGGAGACACATTTGACATTATAGCCAACTGCCTCTAAGAAACGGGTGAGCAAATCAAAAGTGACGGTCGGACGGAAATTTCCTAGATGCACATAATTGTAGACCGTCGGTCCGCAATAGTAGATATCAACTTCTTTCGGGTCAAGAGGGACAAAGGGTCTCACTTTACCTTCATAGGTATCATATAGCCTGATATTGGATTTATCCATTTAGTTTATCTCCTTAGTGGTAGAAAGACCGACACTTCTTTCCATGTTCTGCAACATATATAGATTATAGTAGGTTCCACGCTTTTTAAGTAGTTCCTGATGATCTCCTTGCTCAATAATCTTACCATGGGAGACCACAAAGATGACATCGGCGTTCTTAATGGTTGACAGACGGTGAGCTACGATGACCATGGTTCCGATAGTCCTCATCTTTTCCAACGATTTCTGAATGATGTTCTCGGTTTCAGTATCAATATTGGCGGTAGCCTCATCTAAGAGGACTAAAGAAGGCTTATAAACTAAGGTTCTAGCAAAAGAAATCAGCTGTCTTTGACCGGCTGAGAAGTTCTTACCTCTTTCCGAGACCTTTTCTTCATATTTCTTAGGAAGACGGTTGATGAAGATATCGGCTCCGACATCCTTAGCTCCTTCAATGATGGTCTTGTCATCCAGGTTTTCATCCTCTAAGGAGATATTGTCCTTGATGTTTCCGCTGAAGAGGAAGACATCCTGAAGCATGACTCCGACATTTCTTCTCAGGCACTTAAGAGAATAATCCCTGACATCGATATCATCGATAAGGATTTCCCC
This sequence comes from Caryophanales bacterium UBA7642, assembly GCA_002483745.1. Lineage (GTDB taxonomy): Bacteria > Bacillota_I > Bacilli_A > RFN20 > CAG-288 > Enterosoma. The sequence continues at coordinate 10,568 of DLIM01000046.1, forward strand.
CTTGTTGGCCTCATAAGTACGGCTGATCAAAGAGATGATAGTGGATTTACCAGCACCGGTAGCCCCCACAAAGGCAGCGGTTTTACCAGGCTCAATAACAAACGAGACATCCTTTAAGACATAGTCATTCTTCTCATAGGCGAAATAGACATGCTTGAATTCAATCTTGCCTTTGAAGGACTTCACATCGATGCTTTCTTCATCGGAAGTGATTTCAGGCTTCATATCCATGATAGCCTGAGTTCTTTCACCGGATGAAATGATTGACTGAAGGTTATTCAGTAATTGAGTGATAGTTTGGATAGGGGAGAAGAACTGAGTTGAATAGGAATAGAGCATATTTAAGTCACCGATCAAGATAATACCGGCGGCGACTTTGGGAATGCCTATGCCTAGAATTATCAGAATACAGATCATCTGAAGCAAATACATCATCGGGTAGAAGATAGCGAAGAGATCCTGGCTTTTTAAGAAGGCATTGAAAATGTTGTTGTTCTTGACAGCAAATTCCTGGTCTTTCTTGTCTTCCCGGTTATAAGTCTTAATGACACTGACACCTTGGAATGATTCACTCAGGAAGGAATTCATCTGGGAGATGGATTTCTTTTCGCTGCGGTAATACTTCTTGGCTTTCTTTCTGAAGAAATAGGAGATGACAAAGACTACTGGTAAGAATCCTAAGAAGATAAAGCCATAGAAGCCTTCCATCACAAAGGTAGTGCAGACAATGATGATCAAAGTTAGAATGGCTCTTAGCATCTGAGGTAAGACATCAGAGAAGAAAGAAGAAAGGGTCTGGGTATCGTTGGTGATTCTAGTAACATAGCTGCCAATAGGTAAACTTCTTAATTGTTTCTGAGAGAAAGAAAGGACATGGGCAAATAAGTCATTTCTAAAGTCCCTGATGACATACTGGCCAATCTTCTTTAAGCCAATGTTGACAAAGTAGGCGCCTAAGGAAGCCACAATCATCATGGAGGCATCTATACCCATCAGGATATAGACCCGTTTCATTGTCACTTCTTTGGAAACCAAACCTTCTGTAAATTTCTGCAAAGCCGATAAGAGGTAATTGATGACAACTGGCTCGACGGTAAAAAGCGCATCTACGACGACATCTAAAAGGAGTATCGAAATGAAGAGCTTCAAATAGGGCTTGATGTATTTCATGAAGCTCTTAAGAAGGCGAGTATCCTTGATGGAATACTGCTTGGTTTCGAGCTCTTCTTCAAATTCAGTCATGTTAGTCGACCTCCTTCTCTAATTCCTGAAGGTTGACGATATCTTTATAGAGGGGGCAGGTATTCAAAAGCACATCATGGGAGCCATGTCCGATGATTTTGCCATCATCCATCACTAAGATCACATCAGCATCCTCAATGGCGCTGATTCGGTGAGCAATAATGAAAGTGGTGAGTCCGGCACGGTATTTTTTGATATTAGCCAGAATCTTTTTCTCGGTATCGGCATCAACGGCAGACAAACTATCATCAAGAATCAGGACATCGGGCTGTTTGTAGATGGCTCGAGCAATGGAGACTCTTTGTCTTTGACCGCCTGATAGGGTGGCACCTTTTTCTCCGACAAAAGTATCATACTTATTGGGGAAGGACTCAATATCATCATCGACACAGGCAAAACCAGCAGCCAGCTTTACTTTTTCCATATCGACTTGGCCAGGGTTCTTTTCGCTGAAAGCAATGGAATCTTTTATGGTGCCGCTAAAGAGGAAGGCTTCCTGGGAGACAATACCAGTCATTTCTCTTAAGTCTTCTTTTCTCCAGTAGTTGATATCCATACCATCGATATAAAGCATATCTTTAGGCAAGTTATAAAGCTTGGGAAGTAAGTCCACGAAAGTAGACTTGCCACAGCCGGTCCTTCCGATAATACCAACCGTCTGTCCAGGCTTAATGTCGATTGAAACACCTTTAAGAGAAGGAATAGAAGCATCAGGATAAGTAAAGTAAAGGTTCTTGAACTCGTATTCGCCCTTGATGTGCTCATGCTTGATAGCATCAGGACTGTTGACAATATCAGGCTTAGCATCAAAGATCTCGGCTATACGCTTATAAGACCCTCGGCCTCGGGAGCTTAAATCAATCAGTAGGCCGCCGGCAATCATGGGCCAAATCAAGGAATCATAATAGCCAGTGAAAGTTATGATGTCGCCAACGCTCTTAATGTTGGTGCCAAAGGTAGGATCCAAAGTCACTAAACTATAAGCCGCGAGTATTACCATAATTGTAATAAAGGCAGTCAAGAAAAGGTTGATAGCCGTATCAAGCCAAGTGGAATAACGCAAATACTTGATACTGGTATCCTGGGTATCCTTGCTTCTGACTTCAAAGCCTTTGACCTTCTCCTGTTCTTTTAAGAAAGCCTTAACGACTGAAAATCCCTGAAGATTCTCTTCCGTATAGTCGCTTAAGTCTTCAAAAGAATCGCTGGCCTTCTTATAACGCTTGCTTTCACCGTTACCGACCATTCCTCCAACGAAGGTGAATAGAAGCAAAGGACCGGCACAGCAAAGGGTTATCTGCCAGCTGATTAAACACATATAGACAAAAGCCAAGACACCTAAGACGAAGAGATCGGTCATGTAGATTAGGCCATCAGTGTAGACCTGCTTGATAGTCTGCAAGTCATTAGTGAAGAAACTTAAAAGACCGCCGACTTTCTTATCCTTGTAGAAGTTAAGAGACAAAGACTGAATATGGGTATACATCTCCTGACGGAGATCTCTTTCAATCTGGGCCCCGATTTTAGCCGAGAAGAAGCGCCAAGCGATTCTTCCTAAGACGATAACAACAGCAATGATACCGATAGCTATGAGGACTTTGGAATAGTTAGCATTAAGCCACGGGAAAGAAGTGTCACCGGCTTTAGATAGCTTGATATCCTGCTCTAAGCCATCAGC
>DLIM01000046.1:13719-15068 GCA_002483745.1 Caryophanales bacterium UBA7642
GATAACGGTTATGAATAAGTACCAGTATTTCTTATAGTATTTATTGATGTATTTTCCAAAAAGCATAATATCCTTGAAAGAAACTAGTTTTCTTTTCTGATTACTGAAGTAACTTCGCCTTCTAAGTCATAGACCAAAGCATTGACGACTTTAGCCATTACTAAGTCTCCGGGAACTAAGGGGACTTTGCTATAAAGCCTCATCTTCCCATCGATATCATCGGGAGCATAAATGTTATTGATGCAGTCATAAGTAAAATCATCGGGATTATAGTTAGTAATTAAGCATTTGTATTCTTTTCCGATTCTGGCCTTGTTGAGTTCATAAGAGATCTTTTTCTGTTCCTTCATGATGGCATTATATCTTTGACGTTTGACTTCTTCTGGTACTTGATCCTTAAAGGAAAAACCGGGAGTTCCTTCTTCAGGGCAGTAGGTAAAGCAGCCAAGATGATCGAATCTAACTTCTTTTATCTTATTCAGAGTCTCATTGAAGTCAGCCTCAGTTTCGCCAGGGAAGCCAACCATAATAGTGGTTCTTAGAATACTGTCTTTGACCTTGCTTCTGAACTTATTGATTAGGTCAATAATATCAGCCGCAGTTCCTCTTCTTCCCATTCTCTTTAAGACATGGTCAGAGAAATGCTGGACGGGTAAGTCAAAATAAGGAGTGATGTTATTGTTGTTAGCATATAGGTCAATAAGCTCATCACTGACTTCATCAGGATAAAGATACATTAATTTAACGAAATCGAAATCCGGATGCTTAACAATCTCTTTGACTAAATCAACTAAGGTAAGTCCGATATCTTTTCCGTACATACTGGTATCCTGAGAGATAACTGTTAAAGATCTGACACCAGCAGAATCAAGAATGCCAAGTTCATCTTTTAGAGTGCTAAAGTCGACTGATTTAAAGCGTCCTCTGATATGGGGGATAGCGCAGAAATTGCAGAAATTGTCGCACCCATCCGAAATTCTTAAATAGGCTTCTCTTTTAGGCGAGATAAATAAACGTTTTTTAGGATCAATCTGTCCTTTAAGTTTTCGGTCTTTGATAAGAGTTTGGAACTTTTCCCCGAATTTAGGATAGTCCTCTAAAGGAATCCATAGAGCGACTTCCGGGATTTCCTTCTTCAAATCTTCTAAATAGCGGGTAGCTAAGCAGCCAGTAACGACCACTGGCTTCTTAAACTTGAGCATATCAAGAATGCTATCGATTGATTCTCTTTTTGCAGCATCAATAAAGCCACAAGTGTTGACCAAAATGATATCTGCTAAGCTAGGATCAGAGATCGTTTCAAATCCATTGGCTTTTAAGTAAGCCAAAATCTCCTCTAAGTCGACCTG
>DLIM01000024.1 GCA_002483745.1 Caryophanales bacterium UBA7642
TTTTTCCAGCCTTTTAAGTGGAGGGAGTTCAAAAAAGAACAGGAGGTTTTTAATGACAGAAGAAAAAACGATGAAGGAATTAGAAGGAATGAAAGAAGAATTCACTAAAGAGGATTATCAACTCTTGGCAAGGGTCTTAGCTCCGGCAGTGTTGAAGGTCATCAATAGGCTTAATACACCAAAAAGAGAAAGAGATAGCCGTGTTTCTGATGAAGATAGAACTTATAGGAGAGGTGGCGTTATTTCTTTTGGAAAAAGAAAAACAAAACTTGAGGATTACAAAAAGGAATTCGCTATCTATAATCCTATTCTAGTGAACGAAAGAACGACGCAACCAAGATGCTAAAAGACATTTTTGGGCCCAAAAAAGGTAACGTAGATAATGGAAAAGTCAATGATTTGATAAAAACAATCATCTTCTCATAGGCAACATAAAACACATCCGTTCCCATGGGAACGGAAACGCCGGTATGGCTAAAACAGGGAACAGATCCTATAATTACCTTGATGGATCAAAATCCGTCTCGTTAATGCAGATGGCGCGCATGACCGTCAATATCTTGTGCGCAACTGCTATCAGGGCCTGTGTCCTCGCCAGGGCAGGCCTTTTATTGTTGCCTTCTGTCAGCCTTGCATAGAATCTTCGGAAGACATTGTCTTTTGAGCACGATACTGCCGCCTGGGCCGCCAAGTACAAGACCGTTCTGGCTTTGGTGTTTCCCTTGTGGCTTATCTGATGGTGGAGACCGGTTTCGGTGCCTGATGCCTTCGTCAGCGGCACTATCCCCAGATATGACTCGAGAGCCCCAGATTTCTTGAACCGCTTGAGGTCTCCGCATGCCGCGGTTATGGTTGAGGCGACAATCGGTCCAACCCCAGGAATTGTCTGAATCCTCTTGTATTTGCTGGTATTCGATGATGCCGAAAACAGCTTTGATTCGATTTCGTTCAGCTCATCAATCGATCTTGCAAGCGAAGAGCAGATATACGAAAGGCTGCTCACCTCTGTCGCTCCTGACGAAACGCCTGAATAGCAGTCTTCCAGGTAGGATAGTATTTTCTCGGCCATGTCAGAAGCATATTCTGGTCCGTGTATCCGGTCGTTCTTCATTATTGCCTTCGAAAGCCTCTTCTGGCTTGGAATCAGGTCTGGATGAGGATACTGCGAAATCGTAAGCGGAAAAGCCTTCGAATATAGGAAAAGGCCGGAAATCCGATCAAGTCTAGGAAAGACAAGGTCCAGATAGTTCCGAAAAGTCTGCTTCAGCCTCTTTGCAAGACAAATCTGAGTTGCCCTCAGCGCGTTGAGAGCCTGAATCTTAGACATCTCATCGCTGTCTTTCGCCTTGTCTTCTATGGAATGCTCGAAGTATGAGACGGCTATATAGCGGCAGTCGACATTGTCGTTCTTCGCCGCCTTCACGGATTCGTTTTCCCTCGTCTTGTTTGACATAGTGGGAGGAACCATGGCATAGCGGAATCCATGCTCCTGGCAGTAATGCTCGACTGGCTTCGAATAGCACCCGGTGAATTCCATTACCACAACGGGATCCTCACCGTCGTTCCTTGCCTTTATTATCTCGTCCCTCATCTGTGAAATGGTATCTAAGCCAGATTTAGTGAAAAGGAATCTTCTAGTCCTAAGTTTCTTCTTACCTGAGACAATGTCCTCTGCGTTGACGACGCTAAGGGCGTGTGCCTCCCCTTTGCTCACATCAAGCGATATAAGCGGAGGAGGCGACTTCGGGTCTCTTATTATCGTGAGCCCCTCTCTTTCCATGCAGCCATTCTTATCGGTGGCCGGATAGCCGTTCCAATCTCCGCAAACCATGTTTAAAGATTATCCAGGGTACAAAAAAGTCCCTTGCTAGATTAACCGGATTCAAACGAAGGGAACGGCTGATGACACGTTGCATTTACGACGTGGAAGAACCCGTCTTACAGGATAGCGTCATACAGCCGTCGCCTGCAGAGGCTGCAATGCTCCGCAGGGTGTAGGCGATGCCTTCCGATATGGGAAATATTTTGGCCGACACCCCTAGGGGTGTCCTCCTTGTCTCCCATCCATAAGATAGAAGATAAAGCCTACAAAACCAATATAAATCTTGATAAGGGGAGAATCTGTTTTTTGCACATCTAAATCCGTTTTATCCATAATTGTTTTCCTTTTGCTAGAATAAGACACTTCTAGACTAATATCATAAATTTTAAAGAATGGTAAGCAAAGCAAAAAATATTAGTTTTTTGGATTTAAATCTAGGAATTATTTTTCAGATACTGATATTATCTTATTGCTTATAGCTAGTAAGGATTATATTTTTAGAAGGAGACATTAATATATGAAACCAAAATCGATAAAGATTATCTCTGTAATTTCTTTTTGCTTGTCACTTGTTTGTCTTGTAATTGGTGCTTCTTTTCATGGGTATAGAATGAATCCCGAAGATGTAACAAAATACAGTATCGGTGTTAATATGGGTATCATAATGATCTCCTTGTTTGCTTTCTTTCTTATCATTGGGGTAATTACAATTATTATCTATAAGAAGAAAACCAAAAACTTTAAAAAATAAGATTGGAATTAATGCAGCCATTTCTTTTGACTAAATATTCTTTTTTCATTACACTATACTCACTTTAGGAGAAACAAAAAATGATTATTGCATTACCTTATGAAAATGAAGAAGTCTTCCAGCATTTTGGAAAATCAGAGAACTTTGTTTTTTATACAATTGAAAACAAAAAAGTCTTAGATAAAAAGGTTGTAAATACTAACGGACAAGGTCATGGAGCTTTAGTAGGCTTCTTAGAAGAGAATAAGGCTAATGTATTAATTTGTGGTGGTATTGGCCAAGGAGCTATTGAGTTCCTTAGTCAGACCGGAATTGAAGTTTTTGCTGGCAACATTGGTAAATGTGATGAGCTAGTTAATCAGTATTTAGAAGGAAAACTTCTTAAAAACGATGATGTCTGCTGCTGTCATTCTGACTCTGATGGCAGCGGAGAACATCATTGCCATTAATCAGGCTTCACTAGTAAACTAGATAAGCCTTCAATTATGAGCAACAATAAAGAGATGAAAGACTTTTTTGATTCCTGTGCGCCAACTTGGGATCAAAATGAAGAAGAAAGCGAGAAAGATATTTCTTTGTTTTTAAAGAAATATCTTCCTGTTTATAAAGGCTCTAAAGTTCTTGATATTGCTTGCGGTACTGGAATTATTACGAAGAAACTATTTGATTTGTCGCAAGTAGATGTTGATGCTATTGATTTATCTAGTAAGATGATTGATATTGCCAAGAAAAAGTATTTCAACTATAAGCAACTTCATTTTTATAATCAAGATTTCGTATCTTTTTCTAATACTGGATATGATTTTGAAGTGATGTTTAATGCTTATCCACATTTTATTGATAGGGGAAAATTAAAAAGTACTTTAGTAAGGACTCTTAAGCCTAATGGCATCTTTGCTATTCTTCATAATTGCTCAAGGAAGGATTTAGTATCTTGTCATTCAGGAGTCTCTTCTAATATTTCTAGGAATTTGCTTCCTGTTGATGAGGAGGCTTCTTTCTATTTGGATCTTTTTTCTTTAGTTATGGCTGATGAAGGCCTTGACCATTATTGTATTTTGCTGAAAAAGAAATAAGTTTTTTACTCCTTGAATTTATGACAGTTGTAAAATAATTATACTGTTTAAATGCTAAAGGAGAAATTATGGCTTGGTATTGTATCTTACTTATTGTCCTAGGTTCGATTTTAGTTTTGCTTTTATTGACTATTTATTTTATATCCTTGTTTGCTGCTAAATTTATTGCTCACCCCCATCGATTCTCGGTTCAAGAATGTAAAGAATACAACCATAAGATGAAATACGATCTTGGTACTGAGGTTCTTAAAAGGAATCCTCTTTCTTTTACCTTGCCGGATGGCTATTTGATTCATGCCGACTATAACTTAGTTACCGGTTCAAAGAAATTCGTTATTCTTGCTCATGGATTCGGCTCTTCAAGAGAAGGAGCGCTTAGGTATTCTTTAATTTTTGAGCAGTTGGGCTTTTCAACAGTTATTTTTGATGAACGAAGCCATGGAGACAATATCCATAAAGATGTAACCATGGGTGTTAAGGAATGCCACGACCTGGTTGAGATTATTGATAAAGTTTATCAGAAGTTTGGAAATGATATTTGTTTAGGTCTTCAAGGAGTATCTATGGGTGCTGCTACAGTTTTGATGTCTACTCGATACCAGCAGTGAGTAAAGTTCATTGTTTCTGATTGTTCATATGCTACCTTAAAGGAAGTAATTGCTGATGATTTAACTAAGTATCACCTCAGCAAGAAAATCTTCCTTCATACGATTGATTTCCCTCTGAAATTCTTTAATCATTTCAGTTTCAATGATTCTCGTCCTATTGATGCCATGAAAGAAAATAAAGTTCCTATTCTTTTCATTCATGGTGGCATTGATGGTTTTATTCACCCAGTTCAGGCTCAAGAATTATACGATGCTTGTACTGCTAAGAAAAAATTGGTTTTAGTTGAAGGAGCCAATCATGCTGCTTCTATTACAGTAAATAGAGATCTATATTTTAATTCTGTGAAGGAATTTTTAACTGAAATAGGGGTACTTTAAAATGAGCGAATTAATTAGAGAACCTAATAAGAAAGAAGAGGCGAAAAATATTAAGATAAAGTCAACTTCATCTGAAAAGCTCTTTTATGGTTTAGGGAATATGGGTGGCTATATTCTTTGGGCATTTATAGGAACTTATGTGACTATATATGTTACGGACTGCTTGCAGCCTGGTGATCAATTAATTAGTGTTTTGGCAACCGTTATTTTAGCTTGCCGTATCTTTGATGGGTTAAGCGATATTCTTATGGGTATTGTTATTGAGAAGACTAATTCACCAATCGGTAAAGCTAGACTTTGGTATGGAATCAGTATTATTCCAATGACTGTTGTTTTCTTTTTTGTTTTCTTTGTCTCTGGATTAGATAAGAATTCTGCAATTGTGGTTATTTCAATTCTGTATTTTCTCTTTACTGTTATTTTTTATACGATGAACAATGTTGCTTTCAATGCGATGCTTCCAAGAATCAGCGATGATCAATATGATCAAAGCAATGCTTGCACTATCAATTCAGTCTTTACTAGTGTTGGCTCCTTAGTTTCAGCTTTTGCTGTTACGATTCTTAATGCTCTTGGCGGAATTAGCCAACAGCAGTCTTGGACTTTGTTTGCTCTTATTTTGGTTTCTATTTCTTTAGCTGGGCAGATTCCTTGTTTCTTTAAAGTGAAAGAAAAGAAAGAAATTCAGGCTAAATCTAATGAGAAGAGAGAAAAAGGTGATTTGAAGAAAGGACTTAAATCATTATTGAAGACTCCTTACTTCTATATTGCTGTTTCGATGTTTGCCATTAATTATTTTATTAGTCTATCTGTTACCAGTATTGGTAAATACTATGCTGAATGTGTTTTAGGAAATGTTAATTACTTCTCCTGGTTTGGTTCTATTCCGATGATTACTATGGCTCTTGGTTTGCTATTGACTCCTCTATTAGTTAAGAAGATCAGCAAGAAGACTACTTTGATTGCTGCCATCAGTTGTGTCTTGCTAGGAAACATTATTGGTTCCTGTTTCCCCTATTCATTTCCGGCAGCTTTTACTGGTGTCATGATTAAAGGCTTAGGATCTGCAGTAGTAATGTCACAATTATTCACTTTAGCTCCAGATATTGTGAGATATATTGATCTTAAGGATGGAGTTAGAGTTGAAGACTTAGCAGCCAGTGCTAATAGCTTTGGCTGTAAGATTGGTTCAGGATTTGGTTCAGCTGTTGTTCTCTGGGCAATTGCTGGATGTGGATATGCTCCAGAATCATCTTCTTGGAGTAATAGTGTTATCTATACTTGCATTACTTTATATTGGTGGGTACCAGTTGTACTTAGTGAAGTTCTTCTATTATTAGCTTGTTTATGGAACGTCAATAAGAAATCAAATTTGCTTGAGAAAGCCAAGAAAGAAAAAGAAGTATCTAGTGATTTAGGGAACAAATAGGTTTGCTTTTTAGTTTTCTTATTAGAGTTGGAAAAGGCTAAAGTGTCAAGAAAACAATAATTTTTTATATAAAAAAGCAGTTTTTTATGTTTATTTCTATCCAAAGAAAATACATTTGTTGTAATATAAAATAAATGGAATTATAGGAGGCAATTTCTATGGCAGAAAATGCAAAGACTTATCATGTTTCTAAAAGAAATGATGGCATGTGGCAAGTAAAGTATGCTGGCGGAGAAAAAGCTATTAAACTTTTTAAGACGAAGGACGAAGCTATGGAATACACTAAGAAGATGGCTGTCAATCAGGATAGAGCTATTATTGTCCACGCTTCAAAAGGTAAGTTTAAGGGAAAGATGAGAAAGGATTAATTATCTTTTCTTTCACTAATTATTAAGCACCGGTTTTGGTGCTTTTTGTTTAAGTACAAAAAAAATTAGAAATTTGTCTTGAGGGACTATATATTAAGTGTATGAGAATTATTCACATTTCAGATCTTCATCTAGGTAGAACTATGAATCAGATTTCCTTGCTTGATGACCAGAGGTACATGCTTCTTGATCAGGTACTTCCTTTAATCAAGTCAAAGAATGCTGATGTAGTTTTAATTGCGGGAGATATTTTCGATACTTTCAATCCTACTAATGAAGCTATGGCATTGTATGATGATTTTTTAAATGCCGTTCATTCTTTAGGAACAAAAATTATTGCTATTTCCGGTAATCACGATTCACCGATGAGAGTTGAACATCACCAGATTTTATTAGAAGATTCTGGATATTATGTCTCCGCCTCTTTTGAAAAAGAAATGATGAAGGTTACTCTTAAAGATGAATATGGTCCAGTTAATTTTTATTTGCTTCCTTACTTTACTCCTGAAATTGCTAGACGAGCTTTTCCTTTAGAGGATACAACGGGGATCAGTTATGATGAAGCAGTAAAATTAGCAATTAAGCAATCAAAGATAAATACCAAAGAAAGAAATGTTATTGTTTCTCATCAGTATGTTGTTGGAGCTAATCGAGATCCTTCTGATACCAAGCCTTTATTAAAAGCCAATACAAGTGATGCCGTTGGCTTGAATGCCTACTCTCAATTTGATTATGCGGCTTTAGGACATATACATAAGAATTATTCTTTTAGAAATGGAACAGTTGTTTATCCAGGGTCTTTGCTTCCTTATGCTATAGGTACCAGCAATGATCGTTTTGTTTCTTATGTGGAATTAAAAGAAAAAGGTAAGATTACAACTGAATTATTACCGATTTATCCAAAGAGAAAACTGATTACCCTTAAAGGCACCTATGATGAATTAATTAATTCAAAGCCAGATAAAGTCAATTACATTGAAATTGTTTTAACTGATGAAAAGACTTCTCCTACTATCTCTTGGGACTTTACTAGATTATTTCCAAATTTCTTAGGAATGAGAAGAGAAGAGATAAGCAATTCTCAAAAGAATCAAGGCGGATTTAGTTCTTATGATTCCAGTAAATCGGCTATTGATTCTATTTGTGCCTTTTATAAAGAGAAGACAAATACTGATTTGGATGGGAAATCTCTTAAGTTAGTTAAAAGCATTCTCGAAGAATGCATTAAGGATAAAAAAGCATGAAACCAATAAAATTAACTATGCAGGCTTTTGAATCTTATTATCAGAAGCAAGAAATAGATTTTGAAAAGCTATCTACTAATGGCATCTTTTTGATTTGCGGAAATACCGGCTCAGGTAAGACAGCCATCTTTGATGCTATTTCTTTTGCGCTATTTGGAGAGTTATCCGAGCCGCAAAGAACTGACAAAGATCAAATTAAGACTCTTGATGCTCCTTCTAGCATTACTTCCTATGTAATTCTAGAATTTGAAGAAAAAGGTAAAAGATATCGTATTTCCCGTTATCCTAGTCAGACGATTTTATCAAAGAGAAAAGAAATTCAATTAAATAGCCAAGTAACGCTGAGTTTCCTAGACGATAGTTTTGCCGATATTACTTCAATTACACAAGCCAATAAAAAGATTTTAGATATTATTGGATTGGATAAAGATCAATTCTTCCAAGTCTCTATGATTGCTCAAGGGGATTTCTCAAAGATACTTACTTCTAACACTAAAGACAGACAAGAAATATTAAGAAAGCTTTTTAATACTTATATTTTCCAAGACTTCACCGATAAACTGAAAGAACATCTAAAAATATCAGAAGACAAGCAGCGACAAGCCACTGACAAATTAGAGAGCTGTTATAGCTCTATGGATTTTGCTGCTGAAGATATTGAAAATTCAAAATTGTTTACCAGTAATCTAGAAAGAGAAGCTTATATAGAGAAGTGTCAGAAGAAGTACAGAGATCTTTTTGATACGCTAAATGCAAAGAAGAAAGATTTAGATACTAAGATTGGTTCATTAACTATCGAAAGCCAGCTTTGCAAAGACAATGAAACTTACAAGGCTTTATTAGAAAAAGAAAAAAGCAAATTAGATAACTATTCAAGGGAATTAGCCACTTTTGGAATTATTAAAGGCAATCTTTCTAAAAAAGCCACGCTGATTGAAAAGAGCAAAGAAGAAGTCACACTTTTAAACGATAAGCTTTCCGATTATGAAAAGCTTGATACTTTTCAAAGACAAATCTCTGAATTGAAAAATACGATTGAAGTCGTATCTCGTAAGTTTGAAAATCTTAAAAAAATAATTTCCGATAATCATCAAAAAAAGGCTTCCCTATCTTTGAAGCAAACCAGTGTTGAAGAACAGCTTTCAAAAGAGTCTGAGCTAAAAAGCAAATTGGTAGTGGCTTCAAACAATTATCAGAATGCCCTAAAAGAAAAAGATGATGCATCTAAAGCAAGAAATGAGCTTGCCGAATATCAAAGGAAGAATGAGTTGTTTCATAAAAAAGATAGCGAATATAACACTCTTTATACCAAGCAATCAGAAATTGAAAAAGCATTCTACGATTCCATGGGCGGTTTCTTAGCTTCAAGTCTTGTAGAAGGAAGCCCTTGCCCTGTTTGTGGCTCCACTATTCATCCTTGCCCTGCTACTAGAAAAGATAATGATGTAACTAAAGAAGAAATGGAGATTGCTAAGAAGGAAGCTACAGAAGCTTTAAAGAACAGGAACAAAGTTTCTGTTGATTTAGAATCTTCTCGTTCTCTTCTTGAAAAATATATTAGTGATTCAATTTCTTTCTTTGCTTCCAAAAATATCATACTGAGCAATACTGATTTTACTACTTCTGTTGAAGGTATCACGAAAGCGGCTGATAGTCTTTCTTCTACCTGTTTTAGTGAGAAAAATAAACTGGAAAAGCAGTGCCAGATATTTGATTCTCTTCATAGCGATGAAAAGAGTTTGAAAGATCAAATTAAAAATATTGAAGAATCCGAAAACCCAAATCAGGAAAAACTTACTCAGCTCGTTTCAGAGAAGTCTAAGGCTGAAGCCGATTTAAAAAATTACTCATTTCAAGAATTAAAGCTTAAGCAGAATCTTTCTTTTTCATCGAAGGCTGAAGCTCAAAGAAGGATCAATGATGTTCAAACAAGCATCCAAGATTTTGAAAACGAAGTTAAGGATAATGAGCAAAAACTTCTTTCTGCCAATTCTCAAGTCGCTTCTTGTGAAGGAGCTATCAAATCATATTCAGCTTCTATAGCCTCATATAAAGGAAGAAATAAAGAAGAAATTGATTCTGATTTAAGCCAAGAAAACAGTTTAAAGGATCCCTTAGCTGACCAAATTAACAAAACTTATTCTTCTCTATCCAGTCTTTCAAAAGGAATCAATGATTATCGAAACTTGGTGAATCAGTCAAAGGAAAGCGTTGATGAATATACCCGTGTTTCTAAACTTAGTTTTGTTTTTGGAGCTGATGTCAGAAACAGGAATGGTTTAGCTATTGATAGAGGCGTAAGCTTAGAGACATATGTTCTTTCTTATTATCTTGATAGGATTTTAGAGAAAGCCTCATTTAGGTTTAAAAGCATGACTGGTGGAAGATATTTGCTTTTACGAAAAGCCGATTCTTCAAAGGGAACCTCACAGCAAGGACTTGATATTGATGTCTTAGATCTTTTCACTAACAAAGAAAGAAGAGCTTCGACATTATCAGGCGGAGAAACCTTTATGGCTTCTTTGTCTTTAGCTTTAGGTTTAAGCGATTATGTCAAAGAAGTTGTTGGCAACAAACGTATTGAAATGCTCTTTATTGATGAAGGGTTTGGAACCTTGGATTCTGAATCATTGGCCAAAGTCGTCAATACTTTGACCTCTTTAGTTGCTCAAGAAAGCACTGTCATTGGTTTGATATCACATGTAAATGAGCTAGAAGAATTCTTTGATTCCAAACTTTTAGTATCCAAAGACAAACTAGGTCATTCAACCTGTAAAAATAGTTTCTAAGCCCAACTATTCGATACTTATTTGAAAGCTGTTGATTTTTGTTTAATAATTCTTGAATTAGTTAAAGAGAAAACAGCGATAGTCTAGCGAAATAATCCCCAAAAAGCGGTTGAAAAAGTTAATGGGTCATTTTACTTGAAAATAGGTATTTAATCACATATATTATTAGTATCTAAAATTACCCTATTTTCTTAGGAGGAAATCAATGAATTTAGACACTAACCAGTTATTCTTTTCTCAGTCTGGGATCGACAAAGACACTGTTTCTTATAACATGAACTTTTCTGATGATGGGCAAAACGATCACGATTCAGAAAGAAAAAACCATTCTAATCAGCATCAACCTAAAGGCAAAGGCTACGTTTCCCTTATTATTTTAGCCTTGGCTTTTATCGCTGCAGTTGTGATGATGCTATATTTCTTTGTCTTTAGAAACACCAATCCCACTTCAACTTTTTCTAGCTCTGATGCCATCTATTCCGTCGATGTTGGCCACGATGGAACTATTGATCAGGATGCTGATTCACATCCAGATTTTTCTAATTGGAATCATGGTGATGGAACTTTCTCTGTCTATGAGTCTACTGAGAATACTACCGGTATTATTTCAAAAAGCGGTTTAGGCGATTTAGCCAATATCCTTATTAATACTGATACCTATTCACCTACTCTTACTGTCGCTATTTCAAATGTGAATTCTAATGTTGTTTATCTTTCTGGTACCTATAATGTTTCTACCACCTTACCTAATAATAAGGTGAGTAAGACAACTTATTCTTATTCAGCTACTGTTTCCTTTGATATTTATCGTTACTACGTTCAACCTATTATTAATTTTGCTGAAGTTAAAACCAACGGTGTCTATAGCGGATACTACAATTCCAAGACCTATGCTTATGGAGCCCAGTCCACTTCCTCTGTCTCTTCTTGGCTGATTCCTTTAATCTTCGGTATTGCTATTATTGGCTTTGTTATCTACTTCATCAATAAGATGTATAAGTCCATGGGAGCTGGTTCTTCTGGTTCTCCGATGTCTGGATTTGTCAATAATGTTGCTAGAAAAGAAACTGGCTCTAAAGTCAGATTTGCTGATGTAGCTGGCTGTGATGAAGCTAAAGCCGAGCTTGTGGAAATGGTTGATTATTTCCATAGCACAGATAAATACACCCGCTTAGGAGCTAAACTTCCTCATGGTGTTTTATTAGTTGGCCCGCCTGGAACTGGTAAAACTTTATTAGCTAAGGCTGTTGCCGGTGAAGCTAATGTTCCTTTCTACTCCATCTCTGGTTCTGACTTTGTAGAAATGTATGTTGGTGTTGGTGCTAGCCGTGTCCGTTCTTTGTTCAAAACTGCAAAATCCAATTCTCCTTGCTTAATCTTCATCGATGAAATTGATGCCGTTGGCCGTCAAAGAGGCGCTGGTTTAGGCGGCGGAAACGATGAACGTGAACAGACTTTAAACGAATTGCTCGTTGAAATGGATGGCTTTGAAGATAACTCTGGCGTTATTGTCATGGCTGCCACTAACCGTTCTGATGTCCTTGATCCGGCTTTGACTCGACCTGGACGTTTTGACCGTACTATTACTGTTGATTTACCTGATAGAGCTGGAAGAGCTGCTATTCTAAGAGTACATTCCCGCAACAAGAAGCTTGCTCCTGATATCAGCTTTGATTCAATTGCTAGCCGAACAGTTGGTTTCTCCGGTGCTGATTTAGCAAACATCATGAATGAAGCAGCTATCTTAGCTGTTAGATCAAATCGTTCGATGATTACGACTGCTGATATCGATGAAGCTATTGATAGAGCAATTGCTGGACCTGCAAAGAAATCCCATCTTGAACCTTCTGAAAAGAAGCAAGTGGCTTTCCATGAATCAGGTCATGCTGTAATTGGTATATTCTTGCCTTATTCAGATGTTGTTCAGAAGATTACTATTATTCCTCGTGGAAGAACTGGCGGCCATGTTTTAATGACTCCGGCTCAGGATCACTTCTTGCTTACCAAGAATCAGATGCTTGCTAGAATTACTGGCTACCTAGGCGGACGAACAAGTGAGGAAATCTTCTTTGGGGATGTCTCCACTGGTGCTTCAAACGATATTGAAGTTGCTACTGAATTAGCTAGATCAATGGTTACTCAGTATGGTATGTCTGAACTTGGACCTATCCAATATGAGAAACCAGGTGGCAGTGTCTTCTTGGGACGTGATTACAATTCTACTCAGGCTAACTATTCAACTCAGATTGCTTATGAGATTGATAAAGCTGTTAGAGCTATTATCGATGAATGCCATGAAAAGGCTAAGCAGATTCTGACTGAGCATAAAGCTGATGTTGAGCTTATTGCGACTACCTTGATTGAGCATGAAACTATCACTGGAGATCAAATTGCTTACTTGCTGAAGAATCGTAAACTTCCGGAAGTTAATGACCATATCATGGAAAATCCCGAAGGCTTAGTTCCTAAGAACGCAAACAATATTATTCTCTATCCTGGCTATGAGGGTTATTACACTACCATCGATAAGATTGTTGAAGCTCATCCGTCAAGACTTGTCGTCGTAGTTGCTACTGGAAGAGGAACACCTATCGCTGATGATGTCTTCAGAGATGCCGCCTCTAAAGGTGCTAAAGATCCTAGCCATATTGGAATGCTCTTCATTGATTTCTCACATTCATGCCGTATTTCTTTATCGGTTGAAACCTTTGCTTCCCATCTTGAAAGCTACGCAGGTGTACCTGTCTTATTGATGAAGACCGATGATAAGACAGTAAGTCGTCTTAGAAGTATCTATGAGCCTAAAAACGAAGAACCGACTCAGAGAACCGGTGTCGTAAAAGAAATACTACCTTCCGATAAAAAGGATGATAGCGGTAAGTCTAATTAGAAATTTTGGGGGGGGAAATGGATTATGGCAAACAAACAATTTACTAAGCATGCTCAGCGTGTTCTAAACAGCAATCCTAATGTTGTTAAGTGCACACCATCGAAGATTACTTTTACCGAAGATTTTGCTAAGAAGGTCTGCGAAGTTCTTAAAAAAGGCGAAGATCCTTACAAGACCTTTGCTGATAACGGCTTATCAATTAGAATTCTTGGAAAGCCGAGAATCAGTGGTGCTATTGGATTATGGCGTTCACGTTACGGTTTAGAGGACTTGCCTAGAAGAAAGCCTGAACCTAAGCCTAAGAAGGCCGTTGAAACTGCTAAAGAAAGAAGAGATCGGGTATTAAATGAGGCTATTGCTGATTGCGACAGCCTCATTGCCAATCCTTCTTCCTTATCTCTTGATTCAAACACTGATAAAGATACTATTCATTTTGCAGCCATCAAAAAAGTCTATGACACTAAGAAAAATGTTATTGTCAAAGATCTTTGCTTACACTATGGCTACCAGTATCCTAAATACTATGCTTATTTGAAGACTGTTGAACCTAAGACTGAAGAATTTGTTAATATTCTTAATCCTCATCGCAAGAATAAATAGGAGAATTGGAGAACAAAATGTCTACTGTTTTAATGTCTGCCGGAGCAGTTGGCGGAATCATTGCCGGAACCATAGTTGGATTTATCCTTCTTGTGGTCATCATCTTATTGATATGGGCAATCAAGAAAGCTAACTACTTTAGGAGAATGCAAATTAAGATTAAGGAATCAGCTTCCGATATTGATGTAGCTTTAACAAAGAGATTTGATTTACTTACTAAGCAGAACGATGTTGTTAAAGGCTATACCAAGCATGAAAACTCTACTTTGATTGCTATTACTCAGATGAGAAGCAACCAAGGCAAAACTTCTAATCAGGAAACTGATATGAAAAAGCTAAGCCAATTCAATGCTGATATGGATAAAGTCAGCCATGAGATCTCTTTGAACGTAGAACGTTATCCTGATCTTAAAGCCAATACCTTATTCCTTTCTTTATCTAACTCCTGCACTGATGTTGAAGAACATCTTCAGGCGGCTAGACGTCTCTATAATTCTAATGTTTCTCTCTATAATCAGGAAATTGCCGTTTTCCCTGGTTCGATTGTAGCAAACCACATCCATGCTACTCCTGTCGACTTCTTTGAAGCCGAAGAAGAAAAAAAGCAGGACGTGAAACTTAATTTCTAAATGAATAATAACGTCTGTATGATTTCAGCCGTTTTCTTTTCAAGGTAAATAAAAATGGATATTCTTTCGTTTAAGGATAGTGAAGCTAAGCAGATTCTTGATCATGGATATGTTTTAGCTTTGCCTACTGAGACAGTTTATGGCTTAGGCGTTCGCTGGGACGATAAAGAAGCTTATGAAAGACTGGCCAAATCTAAAAATCGCCGTCCATCCAAACCAATAGCTGTCATGACTAGTGGTGATTTTGATTTAGATAAGTATTTTGTTATCACTCCTGCTATCAGAAGAATTATCAATCGTTTCCTTCCTGGTCCTTTGACTATCTTAGTCAAGACTAAAGAAACTGCCCCTTTCCAAACACATCTTGGTACTAATATCGCTGGTATTAGAATTCCTGGCAAGAAAGATTTGCTGGAATTCTTAAAGTCTCTTCCTTTCCCTCTTCAGGTTACCAGTGCCAATATTTCTGGACAGCCGGCTACTTCTTCCTTTGACGAAGTAAAGAAGATCTTCGATAAATCCGAAGATGTTAAAGGCATTGTTAAAGGCGAGTGCATTTCTTCTGTTCCGACTACGGTTGTCGATTTAACTCAAGACAAGCCTATTGTTATCAGAGAAGGAGAAGTTAAGCTTAACGAGATTCAAGAAGAGTTCTTTAAGGAGAATTAAAAATGAAAATTGCAATCGGATGCGATCATGGCGGATTTCCGGCTAAAGACCCTTTAGTCAAGCATCTTAAAGAAGAAGGACATGAAGTAATCGAATTTGGCACCAATTCTACTGAAAGCTGCCACTATCCGGAATTTGCTTTCAAAGTTGCTGAAGCTGTAGCCTCTGGACAGGCTGAAAAAGGCATTTTGATTTGCTCTTCTGGCGAAGGCATGGCTATTTGTGCCAATAAAGTCAAAGGCATTCGCTGCGGTATTGGCTATAACTATACTGTCTCTGATTTAATAGTTGAGCATAATCACTGCAACATGATTGCTTTTGGCGCTAAATACATGAGCACCGAAGACATTATCAAGAGGACTGATATCTTTTTAGAAGCCGTTCCTGCCTCTGGAAGACACCAGATTCGTGTCGATATGATTACTGATTACGAGAATAAGCATACTAAATAATTAAGAATACTATATATAAATATATTATCCTTAAATAGAAAAATAGCGGCTTTCTAAAACTAGGAAGCCGCTTTTTATTTGACTAAAGTCACTTTTTAGAGAAAAGAGGTGTCCTTTTTCTTAAGTTAAGAGCTTACAAAGACTAAACAAAAAGCTCGATAAAATAAAGAAAAAAGGAAAAATGAAAAAAAGAGAAACTTTTTGTTGACTATAACTTAGCTCAATGCTAGAATTCTACTTGCGCCTGAAAAAGAGACGCAATTCGAAAACAATACGGTCGCTCTTTG
>DLIM01000036.1 GCA_002483745.1 Caryophanales bacterium UBA7642
GACATTCTTCTTCATGCTCTTTCTCAGTCATTGCTGTCGGCTTTGGGCTTAGAAGACATTGGAACCTATTTCCCTGATAGTCAGGAGAAGACTAAGGGTATGAATTCAATCGATATCCTCAATTTTGCTTTAACCAAACTAAAAGAAAACCATTATCTCATTTCTAATATTGTCGTTGATATTGTTCTAGAGAAGCCGAAGCTTTCTCCTTACAAGGAACAGCTTAAGAAAGCTATTAGCAGATTAATTGATCTTCCAAATGATAGAATTGCTGTTCATGCAAACACTTCCGAAAAGGTTGGTCCAGTTGGTGAAGGTAAGGCTATTGAAGTCTATTGTCAGACTTTGATCTACAAGAATTAGGAGCTAAACACTATGGATATTCAAACTGAAATTAAAGCTGAACTGAAGAAGATTCTTATAGGCATGAAAGCAGAGGTAGCTGACACTGATATTATTTTGACTGCCAGCAATAATCCGGAGCATGGCGATTATGCTTCTAATATTGCCTTAAGAAAAGCCAAGGCTTTAGGAATGAAGCCACTTGATTTAGCTAACCAGATTGCTACATTATTTAAGCTTGACGGTGTTAGCAAAGTTGAAGCCGCTATGCCTGGCTTCTTAAACTTCTATGTCAAACAGGATGAACTAGGCTCAATTATCAATGTCATTGTCAAAGAGCAAGAACACTATGGTGATTTGACTTTAGGAAAGAATAAGAAAGTCGATATTGAATATGTCTCTGCTAATCCTACTGGTGTCTTACATTTAGGACATGCCCGTGGTGCTGCTCTAGGTGACTGCATTGCCCGTCTTTACAAGAAGGCTGGCTATGATGTTACTAGAGAATACTATATCAACGATGCTGGAAACCAAATCACCAATTTAGGCAATTCCTTGATCTGCCGATACTTAGAATTATTTAATGTCAAACGTGAATTCCCTCTTGATGGCTATCATGGTGAGGAAATTATTACTTTAGCTAAGCAGCTTAAAGCTGAAGTTGGTGATAAATACGTTAAAGATCCTGACAGCAATCTAGATTTCTTTAAGAAATATGGTTCTGATTATCTAATGAATAACATCAAGAAAGACCTCCATGATTTTAGGGTTGATCAGGATGTCTATTCTAGTGAAAAAGCTATTCGTGACCGAGGAGAAGTTGAAAAGGTCTTAGCTAGTCTTAAACCCTACTGCTATGAGAAAGACGGTGCTTTGTTTTTAAATACCACCAAAGACGGCGATGATAAGGATCGTGTCTTAGTCAAATCGGATGGAGCCTATACTTATCTTTTGCCCGATATTGCTTACCACAATGATAAATTCAAACGTGGCTTTGATCTTTTAATTGATCTCTTTGGAGCCGATCATCACGGCTATGTTACTCGTCTTAAATCAGCTGAAAAGGATTTAGGCCATGATCCTGAGGCTTTGACTGTTTCCTTAGTTCAAATGGTACGTCTATTCAAAGACGGTCAGGAATTCAAGATGTCTAAGCGTACTGGTAACGCCATCTCCATGAAGGAACTGATTGAAGAAGTCGGCGTTGATGCAGCTAGATATTTCTTTGTCTCCCGCTCTGCTAATTCCCATTTGGATTTCAATATTGATTTAGCTAAGACTCTTGGCAGTGAAAACCCGGTCTATTATGCTCAATACACTCATGCCAGACTTTGCGGAATCATCAACAATGGCAAGAGCTTCTATCCTCTTGACTACAAGAGTGACTTGCTCACTTCGGAATCAGAAAAGAATCTTCTTATTCTGATGAAGGACTTCCCGAATGTTGTCAAAGTTGCTTGCAGCGAGAATGAGCCTTATAAGATTACTAATTATGTCCATTCCTTAGCTCAGTCAATCAATGAATTCTATACTAAGTGCCGTGTCCTTGATGATGCTAATGTCAGCTTATCCAAAGAAAGGCTAGGCTTAGTTGAAGCTTGCAGGATTGTCTTAGCTGATGCTCTTGACCTGATTGCTGTTTCAGCTCCTACCCACATGGTAAGCTTAGAAAAAGAAGAAGATAAGGAAGCCAGCAAGTAACTAACTCTTCTTTTATTTCTCTTTAATAAGTGGTTGCGAAAGAGTATACTCTAAAAGACTTTTAGTAATTTAATATATATATATAACAAGGAGACAAAGATTATGGCTGATAAAATTTCATTAGTCGATGGCGCTTACGAAGTACTTGAAAAGGCCTTTGATGCTAACGGCAAGAAATCAGTTCCGATGGCTTTCGGCGATTTGCTTCTAGCTGTTGGTAAGGAAGTCGGTATTACTGATGAGGCTAAGCTTCTTGATGTAGCTTCTAAGTTCTATACGGCTTTAACTCTTGATGGCCGTTTTGCCATTAAGGAAAATAACACCTGGGTCTTAAGAGAACATGAGAAGTTCGAGAATGTCAACATTGATATGAATGATTTATATTCTGTCGATGATGATGATACTGATGCTGATGATTCTGACGATAAGGGAGAAGAAAAAGAAGACAAAGATGATAAGGAAATCGAAGAAGATATCGATGATGATAAAGAATCCTCTTCCGATGACGAAGACGAAAATAACTAGTAATCCTTAAGCCAATATTAAAGCCCCCAATAGGGCTTTTTCTTTCTATGATAGGAGCAAGTATGATTAACAGTGAAATAGGTGATCAGGTTTTTGAAGAAATTGAGAAGTGGGACAGCATCGTGATCTTCGGCCATAAGAATCCTGATGGGGATTGCGTTGGCTCGGTCATGGGCTTGAAGAAAGCCTTAGAATATCTTTTTCCCAAGAAGAAGATCTATGCTTTAGGTAGCCATCCCACATATCTTCCCGATTTTATCGAACCTAGTGATGATGTTCCGACTGAGACAATAGTCTCCTCTTTAGCTGTCTTAGTGGATTTATCCGACCTGCCACGAGTCGAAGATCAAAGAATACTTTTGGCTCCCAAGATTGTCTGTTTCGACCATCATATCGAAAACACCAAGAATGATTTTCTTGTTTATCGAGTCGATAGTGCAGCTAGCTGCACTGTCATCATTGCTGCCGCTCTTTTACACCGCTATCATGTCATTCCTGAAAGTGCCAGCAACTATCTTTATTTAGGCTTAGTTACTGATTCAGGAAGATTCCAGTTTGATTCTGAACCGGAAACCTTTGAGATTGCCTCTTTGTTAGTTAAGGCCGGTGCTAAATATAAAACCATCTATCGAGGGCTTTATAAGCAGACCTCTATTGATTTGAAGTGGCGAGCCTTTATTTACAGCAACTATACTTTTGAGGATTTAGTCACTTATGTTGTCGTCCATAAAGAAGACTATGAATCTTTAGGAATCGATCAGAACAATGCTTCCGGGAAGGTCAATCTTCTCTCGATGCTAGATGGTCGTCCTATCTGGGCTCAGTTTACTGAACAGGATGATGGAGCTATCAGAGTTGAACTGAGAAGTGACGGTACTAAGAATGTCCAAAAGGTAGCTATTCAGTTTGGCGGTGGCGGGCATTTAGCTGCTAGTGGCTGCAAGTTGGATTCTTTCGATAAGATCAAAGATGTCATTAAGGCACTCAATGCTGCCGAAGACATCAACGATTAAATAAC
Organism: Caryophanales bacterium UBA7642; assembly: GCA_002483745.1. Taxonomy (GTDB): domain Bacteria; phylum Bacillota_I; class Bacilli_A; order RFN20; family CAG-288; genus Enterosoma. The sequence goes on from DLIM01000036.1 coordinate 3,587, forward strand.
TATGTACGAAAAAGAATTAGCTAGTATGGTTAGTGCCGTTAAAGAAGCCTCTAAAGAGATCATGAGGATCTACAAGGCTGGCTTTAACATCAAGATGAAAGAAGATAATTCTCCGGTTACTGATGCTGATTTAGCTTCCAACAAGATTATCAGAAAGCATTTATCAGAATTCAAGGATATCAGTTGGCTTAGCGAAGAGGACGCTGATAATTTAGAAAGACTGAAGGCTAAGAGAATCTGGGTTATTGATCCTCTTGATGGCACTCAGGATTTTGTCAATCATGATGATTCTTTTGCTATCAATATCGCTTTAGTTGAAGACAATCATCCCGTGGTAGCGGTTATTGGCCAGCCCTTTACTTCTTCCTATGCGTATGCTGTCAAAGGACAGGGTGCTTATTTTGTCGATGAAAACGGTAAAGAAACTAAGATGCATGTCTCTTCGAGGACTAAAGATTTAATCATCCTTACTTCTAAGACCCATGAGCGTCCCGAAGAATTGGCTATTTATAAGAAATATGCTTCCATTATTAAGGAAGTCTCCCATCTAGGTGCTTCTAATAAGGCGGTCAATATCGGCTTAGGCTTAGCTGACTGCTCAATACGCTATACTACTGGCACTAAAGAATGGGATGTCTGTGCTCCCGATTTGATTATGACTGAATCAGGAGGATTATTAGTTGACACTAAGCTTAATACTTTTACCTATAATCGTGCCGATGTCCATAACCATTTCGGCTACTGCATGTTTAATCTTAAGGAAAATGAAAGACTTCTTAAATAAGGAAGACTAATAGGTGTTTATGAAGAAACGTTTATTTTTATCTGCTGTTCTTGTCTTTGCTTTAGTTTCCTGCGACAATTCGATTAATCTTTCTAGCCAAAATAGCTCGTCTAGTAAGGATGATTCTTCTTTGTCATCCAGCGTTTCTAATGATTCTAGTAGCACGACCTCTTATTCAAAGCCTGCTAAAGCAACGATTTTCTCTATCAACGATCTTCATGGGAGCATCGATAAAGACTCTGACTTAAAAGAGCCTGGAGTAGCAAGACTTAAGAAGGCTATCGAAAGCGATTCTGATTATGATCCTGATTCTTCTATCATTGTTTCGGCTGGAGACAGTTGGCAAGGCGGCTATCTTTCATTTCAGGAGAAGACTATCACTGATAAAGTCCTAGGTTATCTAGGAGTCAAGGCTATGACGATTGGCAACCATGAATGGGACTGGGGCGTTGATACCATCAAGACCTTAGCTTCCTCTTCACCTTTTCCTTTCTTAGCCTGTAACATCATTGATGAATCCACTAACAAGCCGGTCTCTTGGGCCAGTCCAAGTTATTCTTATGCTACGAATAGCGGAGTCAAATTTGGACTTATTGGTGCTATTGGTCCTGGAGAGGAGAGCGATATTCTTTCTACTTATGTTAAAGGATATACATTCTCATCATCTTTATCTTATATAGATACCGAATTAGCAAAATTAAAAAAAGATGGCTGTGACTTAATCTATTTAGTTGTTCATGATGGTGTCTCTAATACTAATGGTTACGTAACATCTTTAGGAAACCATTATTCTTATGCTGACGGTATCTCAGGAATCATCGGAGGTCATACCCACACTTCTGATCGACAAATGGTAAATAGCCTTCCTTATGTTCAGGCGGGATGCAATAGCAAGTACTATTCAAAGATTACTTCTTATCTTGATTCGAAGAAAGTCAATAATTATGGTACTGTCTCTGCTGAAAGCTATCTTGATGTTCAAGATTCTGAATTAGATCAGAATATTATCTCTGCTATCAACACTGCTAATACCACCTATCAAGCTAATGAATCCATGAATGTGGATTTCGATTATACCTTTAGAAGATATTACGAATTGAATAAATGGGTTCCGGACTCAATGATCTTCAATGCCAAAAGCTATGGCTGGGGAAAAGCTTCTGGCGGCAACGAAATCATGGCTGTCCATAATCTTGGCGGTATCAGAGCCAATATACCTGCCGGATACGCAACTAGAAAGAAGCTATTTAAGACAAATCCTTTCAATAACACGATTGTTGTCATTAAGGATGTCAGCGGTTCTTCTATAAGAAAGTGGATTGGCCAGGATGACTCTTCAAAAAGCAATACGACAAAATACGATTGCTATGACACTGAAACCGGTGCTTTCTCAACTAGCAACACCTATGATTTGATTACCATTAACTTTCTATCCCTAAGCGATTACTTCTCTATCTCTGGGACTCAGTATCCTTTAAAACAAGCCGATAACAAAGAAGTCACAATGCCTGATGCTATTATTAATTATGTCACTAATAGTGGAATCAAGACGTTCAAAAAAGCGGAATATTCTGTTATTAACTAAAAAGCAGTACCAGAAGGTACTGCTTTTTTCTTATTCTTCTTCTAGGTTACTTCTTACTAAGCTCAGCTGTCTTTTCGGCATCGAGAGCAAACTTAGCTAAGCCGGCATCTGTTAAAGGATGGCTGATTAGTTTAACGAGAACCTTATAAGGGATAGTTGCAATATCGGCTCCAGCTAAAGCCGCCTTTTCAACATGGCTAACGCCTCTTATAGAAGCCGTAATGATCTTAGTCTTATAGCCATAGTTCTTCTTTAAGGTGACGATATCTTTAATTAGTTGTTCGCTGTCCCAGCCGTTATCGTCTAGTCTTCCGACAAATGGTGAAACATAGGTGGCATTAGATTCCATGGCTAACAGGGCCTGGCTTGAGGAGAAGCAAAGAGTAACGTTAGTCGGAATACCCTTATTAGTAAGATACTGGCAGGCTCTTAAGCCAGCAATTGTCATCGGTAATTTGATTACAATATTCTTAGGGCAGATCTGATGGAGCTCTTCTCCTTGTTTGATCATGCCTTCATAGTCGTTAGCAGTTACTTCAGCAGAAATGGGGCCATCGATCAGTTTAGCAATCTTAGTGATGACTTCCTTTTGAGTTAATCCTTCTTTAGCAATAAGAGATGGGTTAGTGGTTACTCCTTTAACAAAGCCCCACTTAGAAACTTCTTCAATTTCGTTCAAATTCGCAGTGTCGATAAAAAGCGTCATATATTTTTCCTCCTGATAGTACTTTCTTTCTTAGTATATTATAAGCGTAACTAATGATAATTAAAGCCAGTTTAACTGGGATTGTCTACTTTAATGTTGGCTTGATTAGTTTGTTGTAGAAATCCAAATCTTTTTTAATGACTTTGATGGCTGCTTTGCTGTCATCAATTTCAGTTACTGAAGTTGCTTTGCCTTCTAAAGTCTTATAGACAGAAAAGAAATGCTTTATTTCATTTCCTACATATTCTGGAAGCTCAGTTATTTCGTGAAAGTTTTTATAGAATGGGTCAGTTGCACAAACAGCAATAATCTTTTCATCAATTGAACCTTGATCGATCATTCGAATGACGCCAATAGGAATGGAATCAACTAAGGTTAGAGGAACTAAGGATTCTTCGCAGAGAACTAAAACATCAAGTGGGTCATTATCCTCCGCATAGGTCAAGGGAATGAAGCCATAGTTTGCCGGATAGAAAGTTGCCGTATACAAAACCCGGTCTAATCTAATTAGTCCTGTTCCTTTGTCTAATTCGTATTTGCATTTGCTGCCTTTAGGTATCTCAACTACTGAGGTGAAAAAAGATGGCGTGACTCTTTTGGGGTCAATATCGTGCCAGATGTTCATGCTTTTGCTCTCCTTTTTATATAATTAAAGAATTGGAGCTCGAGGATTCTTATTGCCTCTGTTGAAAGGAGCAATAATCATCATTCCTAAATAAGAGTTGTAACGGAAGGCTAGATCATCATATTTCTTATATGGGCTGTCTTTGATTGAAGGATCGATATACATGTCCTTAGAGATTGCCTCATTCATTTCTTTATAAGGACTTATTTTAAGAAGTCTTTTTTCTTTGAACAGCTTCTGAAAATAGATAGTCAGAAAATCATTCTGACCTTTTAAGGTAGCCATATCGATAGTGGCTCTACTTGCTATTTCTTGCTGGTCTTCGATAGTATCGGCAATCTTTCCAGGATGGAAAAGGTTAGCGGCTTCTAAAGCATCACGGCATTGGAGAATCTTTTCTAATCTTTTCTTTTCAAAAGGCACTAAGTCATCTAAGGCTTTGAAGGTTTTCTTCTGAATTTTCTTCATAATGAAATAGATGACTCCGGCAGAAATCAAATAAACTGCGATTACTCCGACTAAGACTATGATTATCCAAACCCATGATGGCATGTTTATGTACTTCCTTAGCCTCTAGAATAGTGGATTGTCGAAATTAAAACAAGTTAAAGAGATTAAGGCTAGGAGTTTCTAACCGTAAATACCTGTTTTTATGGTAAAATCTTTATGTATGAACAAAGACAATATTGCTTTACTGCTTCTTGCCGGAAATGGTCAAAGGATGTTTAATGACATCCATGTAAAGAAACAGTTCTATCAGATAGAAGGAAAAGAATTATTTCTTTATTCTTTGGATTCTTTAATATCAGCAAAGCTTTTTAAGAAGATTGTCTTAGTTATCGATAAAGAAGATGAGGATTCAGTAAAAAGAATTCTTAACAAAGACGCTTTAACTAAAGGACAGACTTTTATTTTTGCCTATGGTGGCAAAGATAGAAATGCCTCAGTCTTTAATGGGCTGCTAGCTTTAAAAGAAGAAAAGAATGACTTTACCCTCTTTATTCATGATTCTGCTCGCCCTCTTCTTCCTTTAGAAGTCCTTATAAGACTTGAAAAAGCCAGTCTTGATTATGATGCTATTACTCCAGTTATCCCTATTCATGATTCCTTAATAAGAGACGGAAAAAATAGTACCTATATCAATCGTGATCAAGCTTATCGAGTTTTGACCCCTCAGGTTTTTGACTATCGAAAACTAATGGATATTTATGAAAAAGGCTATGACTCCCATGATACTGATGATTATATGAAGGCCTTAAAAGGCGGATTAAGCCATACTTTAGTCAGGGGAGATGCTTCAATGTTCAAAGTCACCGAAATTGATGACCTAAGACTAATTGAAAGCATAATCAAGAAATTTTAATTAATTGTAATAGTTTACTTAAAAAACTATTATGATATTTATGTTATCAGCATAATTAACTTATAGGAGAAGCAATTATGATTAAATTCAGCCAGCATGGTAAGACATTCAGTGAACTTGATTGGTCCCAGATAGATCAAAGAGGGCTTGAGGTTGCTAATCGCATCGATAGCCGCTCTGGTTTAGGAAACGATTTCTTGGGATGGCTTGACTATTCCAGCAAACTTCCGCTTGCTGAGATTGAAAAGATTGAGAAGACTGCTAAAAGAATCAGAGACAACTATGAAGCTTTAGTTGTTATCGGTATTGGCGGTTCTTATTTAGGTGCTAGAGCTGTTATTGAAGCTATCAATGGCTTATATCCGGATGATAAGCTTGAAATCCTCTTTATGGGAAATACCTTATCAGGAAACTATGCTTCCCAGCTATTAAATCATCTTAAGGGCAAGAAGTTTGCTATTGATGTCGTCTCTAAAAGCGGAACTACTACTGAGCCCTCTGTCAGCTTCAGATTACTTAAGGAGCTGCTTGTCAAACAATTTGGCAAGGCCTATCTAAAAGATGCAGTCATTGCTACTACTGATAAATCAAAAGGAGCTTTAAGAACTGAAGCTACTGCTGAAGGATATGAAACTTTTGTTATCCCGGATGATATCGGTGGCAGATACTCGGTTATTACTCCTGTCGGTCTTTTACCGATTGCCTGTGCTGGAATCAGCATCCGTGATTTCTTAAAAGGCGTAGTTGCTGGTGAAAAAGAATATTCTGTTAAAGACTATAAAAAGAATCCTGCTTATTTATATGGTGCCACTAGATATTTGATGAATACCCAAAAGCATTATGCCACTGAGATGTTTGTTTCCTATGAGCCACAGGATAGAATGCTTGAAGAGTGGCTTAAACAGCTTATTGATGAATCAGAGGGTAAAGATAATAAAGGTCTTCTCTGCACTTCCGCTATCTTCACCACTGACTTACATTCCTTAGGTCAGTTCATTCAGCAAGGATCACCCGTTCTTTTCGAGACTGTCGTTAAAGAAAAAGAAGCTAACGGTGATGCTGTTGTACCTGCTGATAAGGATAATCTTGATAATCTTAACTATTTGGCTGGAAGAAAGCTTTCGGATATCAATGATGTCGCCTATCAGGCTACCTTAACTGCTCATACTAATGGTCATACTCCAGTAGAAGTTGTTGAAATTCAAAAGATGACCCCTTACTATTTAGGAAACTTAATGTATTTCTTCTTCAGAGCTACTGCCTTTGATGCTTACCTTCTTGATATCAATCCTTTCAATCAGCCTGGCGTTGAAATCTACAAGAAGAACATGTTCGAGCTCTTAGGCAAGCCCGGATACGAAAAGAAGTAAAAAAGATTTCTTAGCCGCCTACTTGGGCGGCTAAGTTTGTCTATAGCCGTTTAGAAAAGTGATTTTAGGATAATCTAACGCAAAAGCAAACAATTTCATCTTGAATATCTTTCTTGCCTTTGCTAGAATATCAAAGCGCTTGAATTACGGGGATGCTTAGCTCAGCTGGAAGAGCATCGCCTTTACACGGCGGAGGTCAGGAGTTCGAACCTCTTAGCATCCACCATATCTTCAAGAGCATAAAGCAGTTGTATGTGGGCGAGTAGCAAAGTGGCCAAATGCGGCAGACTGTAAATCTGTTCCTTCGGGTTCGGTGGTTCAAATCCACCCCCGCCCACCACTATTAAGACCGTAACACCGCTAAGGCGTTATGATATACAGCCTTACTTGGGGTATAGCCAAGCGGTAAGGCATCAGACTTTGACTCTGACATTCCGGTGGTTCGAATCCACCTACCCCAGCCATTCTTCTATTTTCTCCGTCAGCTCTCAGAGTTATTTGCTGTCTCGTTAGCTCAGTTGGTAGAGCACATGACTTTTAATCATGGGGCCACCAGTTCAAACCTGGTACGAGACACCATTTCTGCCCGGGTGGCGAAATAGGTAGACGCACAGGATTTAAAATCCTGCGAGCTAATCACTCATGCCGGTTCGATTCCGGCCCCGGGCACCACTTGAATAATTGCTCCTAACTCAGTTAGGAGCTTTTTTTATTTAAAAAAGCAAAAAAGTAAATATTTCTTTTCTTTTTCTTTATAATATAGATGCTGATGTTTTAGGAGAATAATATGACTACTGTTTCACACGAATCCGAAGAAGACTATTTAGAAAGAATTTTAATGCTTCAGGAAGACGGGAACGAAAGCGTCCATGCTATCGACATTGCTAATTCCATGTCCTTCTCTAAGCCCAGTGTTTCAATTGCCTTAAAGAAGCTAGAGGAAAAGGGATTCGTCGTTGTCGATGACCGCCAAGTATTGAAGCTTACGGAATCAGGTTTAGCAATCGCTAGCAGGATTTATGAACGCCATCAGGTTATTGGATCTCTGTTTATTTCTTTAGGGGTTGATAAGGAGACCGCTTATCGTGATGCCTGCAAAATCGAGCATGACTTATCGGAGACGACCTTTGAGGCCTTAAAGAAGCATTATCTTTTGATCACAGAAGACAAGAAGAAATAATAAAAGCGCCTAGCTCCTTAACGGAACTAGGCGGTTTTTAATTTAAAAGGAATTCTTTGATATCCTCAATCGGTTTTTCATTTCCGGTTTCATTGAGAATTTCATGTCTCATATGGGGATACAGAATCAGTTTGACTTTCTTGACGCCCCGTTTTAAGTACATGCTGTAAAGCTTCTTAGGTCCTTTACCTTCATCTCCGACTGGATCTTCTTCTCCTGAGACAATCATAATATCTTCTTCAGGGGAAATGTTTTTAAGCAGCTTCCCTTTATAGAGGGTATTCATACCATAGAAGAATTCATGGTAGAAACCACAGGTATTGACTTGACCGCAATAAGGGTCAGCGTTGTATTTAGCTACATTTGCTTCATTGTATGAGAGCCAATCAGTTGAAGTCTTACTGTTCTTGATGGCTTTAGAGTAGGCACCTAATGCCATATTCTGCATGAATTTTGAAGGCTTATCCCAGTTAGATTTAGTAGTGGTAAGTTTAGAGAGGAAGTTTGCAGTAGATAGCAAGGCTTTTCTAGGACCGTTAGAACCCATGATAATGACTTTATCAACGGTATTAGGATAATGCTCAAGATAGGACTGAGCAAAGAAGGAACCCATCGAATGCCCTAACAGGTAAACAGGAAGCCCAAACTTTCTAAGTTCTTTTACCTCAATATTGATAGCTTTTAGTGTCATGTTCCAAGCGTCATGAGGAGATTTTTGTATATCCTTATGATCAAGGCAGTTTAATCCTTGGCCAAAATGGTCGAGAACATAAACATCAATTCCTTCCTTATTGAGAATCTTAGCAAAGCCCTCATAACGTTCCGAATGTTCATCCATTCCCGTAATGATAAGAAGATTGGCTTTAGTATCTTCAGAAGAGTAATGATTACCCTTTAAAGAATACTTTTCATTGATTTTTATTGAAATAATACCCATAAAAGCCCTTTCTTTTCTAATATGATAGCAAAAACCAGTTCAGTTTTAAACAGAACAAATGAAAATGTCTTTGTTTTAATAGCCACCTTAGGCTGATAGCCTGACTAGAAGTAGGGCTTTTTTACAATTGATAAGAAGAAAATGGTGAAATTTGTTGTATCTTTCAATTTAAAAAATCATCTTTCTTAATAGAATTGGTTTAAGGTGATATAATTCAATAATAGAAAAATAGAAAGACCAAAAAAGATGGACAACAAAGTTAATGATAATACTGCGACTAAATTACCGACCCTTGATGAACAAATTGAATCTGTACTTGAACAGATTCGTCCTTTTCTTCAAAGAGAAGGCGGTGATATTAAATTAGATCATTTTGATCAGAAAACCGGCGTTTGCTATGTTGACATGATTGGAGCCTGCTCCGGCTGTATTCTAGCTGCCAGTGATGTTTCTGATTCCGTCCAGGTTATGTTAATGGATTCTATACCTCAGATTACCAAGGTTGAGCTAGTTGCTCCTAAGGAAACTACTGAACAAGGTTTTGAGGATCTCTTACGTACTTTGCAAGAACAGCAGAAAGCTGATCTAGAAATGCAGAAGATCAATCAGGAGAAAGCTGATGCTGACAAAAGAGACGCTGAGTTAGCCACAGATGATAAGAAAGAAACAAAATAAACTTATAGTCTAGGGCTTAAAACCCCTAGACTTTTTTTAATTAAAGTTTTTGTATTAAAAAAAGAACACTTTTATTGCTTTTTTCTAAGCTCTAATATGCTCCGTGTGTTAAAATTGACACGAGGTAAATTAATCATGTCAGAAAAAGCATTTATTGTCGAAACTTCCGCTCACCATATTCATGTATGTGAGGCTACTTTGGAAGCTTTGTTTGGCGTTGGAGCTAAACTTGAAGTAAAGAAGATGCTCTCTCAGCCTGGAATGTTTGCTTCTACTCAGCGTCTTGATGTTATCTATCATGCTACTATCAAAGACAAGGCTACTGGTGCTTTAGTTAAGAAGGATTTTGCTTTAAAGAACCTTTCTATTTTAGGACCTACCCGTAAAGCTGATCAGGTCGAGATTTCTATGACTGAAGCTAGAGCCTTAAAAGCTAATGTTCCGGTCAGAGAATCTGGTGATACTAAGGGAAGCTGCCCTTGCACTTTAGTTAATCCTGTCAATGGCAACAAGGTCGATCTTCCTGAAGGAATGATTATCGCTAAGCGTCATATTCATATGACTCCTAAGGATGCCGAAGAATTCGGTGTCAAGAATGGCGATATCGTTGCCGTTAAGATTAAGTCTGCTAATGGTAGAAGCGCAGTCTTAGGAGATACGGTTATCCGTGTTTCTGATAACTTTGCTTTAGCTATGCATATTGATACTGATGAATCCAATGCTGTTGGCGGTCTTTCTAAGGGCGTTTTCGGCACTATCGTTAAAGAGGAATTCTAGTTTTTTATGCCGAATCTTCTCGCCCACAGTCTCGTTGTAAAGAGATTTTACATCAAGGAAGACGAAATGCCTTCCGTCAGCAAGACTCAACCGAAGCCTTTTATTAAAGGCAATTTTGCCTTTCTTTCATTAGGCTCCCAGGGACCAGATCCTCTTTTTTATGTTGGCATTATCCCTTTTCATGCTCTTCATCTAGTTACGGCAAACAAAAGATTAGGAAACAAACTGCATAAACAGGACGGGAAGAAGTATTTCCGATTATTAGTTGAACAGTCTTATATGATAGATGACGATTTAGAAAAATGCCGTTTCCAATCCTTTATCTTTGGTCAGTTAGCCCACTATCTATTAGATAGAGAAGCTCATCCATATGTCCTATATGAAACAGGCTTTGACGAAGATGGTAGGATCACTGGCAAATATCATTATCTTCATACGCATTTTGAAGCTGAGATTGATACTAGTTTAGCAATGAAATACCGAATGAACTACTTCCTATCTAACCCCTCGGACTTCATACCTACTGATAAAGACTTCCTTAAAATTATTGACCGTAACTTAGTTCCGGTCTTAAAGAAACTCTTCGATGAAAAGAACCTTCCTGCTAATCTTTACTCCAATGCCATTATCAACATGCACTCTTGGGTAAGATATATCAATAAAGGCAATCTAAGAGCTAAGATGTTTGGAAAATCATCGCTTTCAGCATTAAAACTACCAATCAATAAAGCTGATACTGGATGCCTAAATGAAACTAAGGAAACTTGGTTAGATCCAGTTACTGGAGCTAAAAGAAATGATTCCTTCATCGAAATCCATTCACGAGCCTTTGAACTCTTAGATAGCTGTTATCATGACATCCTTAAGAATGGCTTCAACTATGATGTCATCCAGAAGTATCTTAACGGTCTTGACTACTATGGAGCACCCGTAGGCAGCAAATGGCTGTATAAGAAAAACTAATTTTAACAAATAAGCGCCACTGTTATTGAAAAACAATGGTGCTTTTTTGTTACATCTTAATTTGAATATAAAAAATTAAAGTCCAAAAAGTCTTACCATTAGGCAATTTTGAAGAAACAACTTTAGTGCTTTAATAGGGTGTATGAAGTAACAATTCTATTGGAAAACTGCCAAAATAGGAAAAAGAATTAAATAAGATATGGCTTTGCTTCTCCTTAGATGCTATACTTTTTCTAAGTCAGATTTAGAAGTTTGGCTCACTGCATAAAAAGATTTATAGCCGTATAGACGGGAAGTTTTCACGTTAAGGGGTACATCATGAAAAAAAGTAAGGCTTTGCCTGAGCTTGGGCTTTCTTTGTTGTTGGGAGTAAATCAGAATTCAGCTTTTTCACCTGAACCGGTGAATGATCAATATCAGATGGTTAAGGGAAAACTTAGAATCTCTGACGATGATATTTTCTTTGTCGATGAATCGGGTTTTTCTTATGAGATTACTGATAGGAGCCATGATGGTGTCTACCGGTACAATTTCTTTGATCAAAAGAGTAATCCTCTGACTTCTAAATCTTTCACTAATAACGAGCCGGTTATGGCTACCTTCTTAGTTCCCCATGCTGGTTTCTCTCTACATGATGAAATGGCCGTTAAAATCGCTAAAATCTAGAATTTAGAAAGATGGTCACCCCTCTTTTTTCTTGTTTTATAATAATATTAGGGTTAACGTATTATTGTTTCGCATGGTGAAAAACAAATGAATGTATCTATTGAAAAGCAGGCTATCTTTAAGAAAATGATATTTCTTTTTGCTGGAGCTATTATTCTGCTTCTTAGCTCTATTATTTACTATGGCTGTGTCGGCGGAAACGGTTATCCCAATTATGTCTATGCTTTGACGGTCTTAAGAAACTCTGTCATATCAATAGCTTGCTTTGTCTTCTATGACTTGATTCACTATCTTCCTTCTTTGATGAATAAAGATAGATCGTTTAAAGAAAGCCAGTCTCATTATTGGAATCATATTATTTATGATTTCTCATATTACTATGGTCTAGTGTTTTCTCTTCTACTTCCAGTCGGCATGCCTTTCTATGTCATTATCCTCTCAGCTATTATTGCTATCTTCATGTCTAAGGTCTTTGAAGCTATTTTCTCACAGCCGGTTTTAAATCCGGCCTTGATAGGTATTGCCTTTGTTCAGATTTGCTTTCCGACTTTCTTCGATTATGATCTAAGTTCTACTCAGATTCTTCTTAATGCCTCTTATTCCGGAATGAGTTCTTTTACTAATGTCGGTCTCTGGAATCTAATCTCTGGCTTATATGCTTATTCAGTCGGTGAGCCTTTTGCTTTGATTCTTTTAGTGTTAGGTGTCTTCTTTTCAGCTAAGAAGATAATTGATTTTAAGCAGTCACTTATTGCGATTGTCTTCTCTTATCTTGCCTATTTAGTTCTTTATTTAGCATTAGGTGCTGGTATTAAGGCTTTTGAAGAAAGCTTTAGATTCCTTTTAGTCGGTGGCCTCTTCTTTTCTACCGTCTTTGCTTTCTCTGATCCTATTTTTGGACCAAAAGAAAAAGAAACTACTTATATATCGGTCTCTTTAGCAATCTTCTTATCAGCTGTAATTAGGCTCTATACTGACTTTGAAGGCATCTATATGGGAATTCTTTTGACTGGTTTAGTCAGTCCTATAATTGATAAATACTTGCCTTCTGTTAAAAGAAAAAGAACTATTTCTGTGGTTTCTTCCACTGCTTTAATCGCTTCTTTATTTGCCGTCTGTCTTATCTTTGGCCTGCAGAATCGAGCAGTTTAGAAAGACCTTTCTTTTTTTAAAAATCTTCTCATATCATTCCTTCCTAATTATGATATATTTATAAAGCAATATTATTTAATTTATAGATAAAGAAAGATCAGTAAAAATGGAAACAAAATTTGTTTACTTACCTAAAGGGACCTGCTCTGTCAAAATGACCTTCACTCTTGATGATGACATCATCAAGGACTTTGAAGTCGTTGGTGGCTGTAATGGCAACCTTAAAGGCATCAGAAGCCTGATTATCGGAATGAAGGCCGAGGATGTCATTGCTAAGCTTAAAGGCATCAAGTGCGGCTATAAGAGCACTTCCTGCCCAGATCAATTATCAATCGGCTTAGAAGAGTATCTCTCTAGTAAGAAGGAAAGTAAGTGATGACCTGTAAGAACCTTTTTACTTCTGAGTCCGTATCGGAAGGGCACCCTGATAAACTCTGTGATCGTATCTCTGACGCTATCCTTGATGCTGCTTTAGCTAAAGATCACAATAGCCGTACTGCTATTGAATGCCTGGCTACTAGAGAAAGAATCATTATCAGCGGTGAAGTCACTACTAAAGCTCAGCTTGATTATGAAAAAATAGCTAGAGAAGTAGTGAGGGATGTCGGATATACTTCACCGGAGATTGGTATTGGATGTGATACGATGAAAGTAGAAGTCTATATTAGAGAACAATCACCTGATATTGCTCAGGGAGTCGATAATTCATTAGATAACCATTCAATTGGTGCTGGTGATCAAGGCATCATGTTTGGCTTTGCTACTGATGAAACAGAGAACTATATGCCTTTACCGATAGTGATGGCACATAAGTTAGTCCGTTATGCCACTATCCTTAGAAAGAATGGCGAACTGCCTTTTGCTCGCCCGGATATGAAGTCTCAGGTTACCATCGACTATTCCTCAGAGAAGCCCAAGCTGAATGCTGTTGTCTTCTCTCTTCAGCATAATCCTGATATTGCCATTGATGAATTAAGAGATATTGTTAAGCATAAAGTCATCTTTCCGGTGGTTGATTCTTTTGGAATTGATCGAACGGGAGTTGAGGAATACTATATCAATCCTACAGGCCGCTTTGTTATCGGCGGACCTTTAGGAGACACAGGGCTTACCGGAAGAAAAATCATTGTCGATACCTATGGCGGCTCCGCTCCTCATGGAGGCGGTGCCTTCTCGGGAAAAGACCCGACTAAAGTTGATCGTTCTGCTGCCTATGCAGCTAGATATGCCGCTAAGAATATTGTGGCTGCTAACCTTTGCTCTAAATGCTTAGTTCAGTTAAGCTATGCAATTGGCGTTTCAGAGCCTGTCTCTATCTCCTTAGAGACTTACGGAACTGAAAAGGTCAAGAAGGAAAAGATTCTTGAATGTCTGATTGATCCAGGTATCTTTGATTTCACTCCCTTTGGGATTATCTCTAAGTTTTCCTTGATGAACCCTACTTTCCGTTATCAGGATTTAAGTGCTTATGGCCACTTTGGCCGTCCAGACTTAGACCTTCCTTATGAGAAGCTTGATAAGGTCGATATTCTAAAAAAGCGTTGTCTTTAACAGGAGAACAGCATGAATAAGAATGATTGTGGGCAGGAGAAAACACCATTTCTTGATGCCTTAGTCAAATATGTCAAGTCTAACCCGACTGCTTTAGATGTGCCAGGGCATAAGTTAGGAAGCTTCCATACTGATCTTTCTAGGAAGATCTCCAACGTTTTTATGGAATATGATGCTAATGCCCCATACGGAATGGATAATCTTTACAATCCTCAGGGTGTTATTAAGGAAGCTGAAGCTTTGGCTGCTAAAGCCTGCCATGCCGATCACTGCCTTTTCTCAGTCAATGGCACCACTGGCGGTATCTTAACAATGTTTGTGGCCTGCCTTGATGTTAAAGACAAAGTCATTCTTCCCCGCAATGTCCATAAATCAGTAATCAATTCTTTGATTATTTCCGGAGCTGTTCCGATTTTTGTCGATCCTGAAATCGATCACACTTTAGGTGTGGCTAATGGCACCAATGCTGACAAAGTCATTGAAGCCATGGATGAGAATCCGACTGCTAAAGCGGTTTTTGTCATCAACCCAACTTATTTTGGTGTGGTCTCTGACTTAAAGAGGATTGTCAGAGAAGCTCACCGAAGGAATATGATTGTCATGACTGATGAGGCGCATGGCTCTAATTTCTATTTTTCCTCTAAGCTTCCTCTTTCGGCGATGGATTGTGGAGCTGATATCACTGCCACTAGTATTCATAAGAACTCGGGTTCTCTGACTCAGACTTCCTTTATTCTTACTAAAGGTGAGAGAGTCAATTTCTCTGAAGTCAGAAGAGCATTTGCAATGTTTTCTTCTACTAGTCCTAATGCCATCCTCATGGCATCTTTGGATGCAGCCAGAAAAGAAATGGCTCTTAAAGGTGAGAAAATCATTGATAAGGATCTTTCTTTAGCTTCCTATGCCAGAAAAGAAATCAATAAAATCCCTGGTGTCCATGTCTATGGAAGAGAATACATCAAAGAACAAAATAACTCTGGTGTCTACAATATTGATGAGACTAAATTAGTTATTCAGGTAACTGGTTTAGGTATGTATGGCTATGAGGTCTATAAGGAGTTAAGAAGAATCGCCAATGTTCAGGTAGAATTAGGAGAAGTATCAGTTATTTTGGCTCTAATTGGTCCTGGAACCACGAAGAAACATCTCGACAACCTTATTAATGGTTTAAAAGAACTTTCTAAGCAGCACTATAAAGCTAAAGGCTCAAGAAAGATTCCTTCCTATAACTACTCTTATTCTAAAGCTGTTGTTCCTCCTAGAGAGGGCTATGATGCTCCTAACAAAATCGTCAATCTTAAGGATTCTATCGGAGAAATCTCTGGTGAAACCGTTATGGCTTATCCTCCGGGAATTCCGATTGTTATTCCTGGAGAGATTATCTCCTCTGATGCCATTAAGATGATTGAGTTCTTCCATAAGGAAGGCGGAGAAGTCTTAAAGGATACCACCATTGGTAAGATTAAGATTATTGATCGCTCTAGATGGCATTTAGCTAAAGAATTCAATCTTGAATAATTGCTGACTAGATTTTTGAATTAGTAAAAAAGGTAAGCGCTTAACTTACATCTTTTTTGTATAAAAACTATGAAAGTACTTTCTTTGCTGAAAGGGGTTTAAAGTTGAACCAATCTTCGCTATAATAAAAATAGGAATAGAAAGGAACCATCGATTATGAAATTCCAGTATGTGTGCAAAGACGTCCGTTTGACTCCTTCTATGAAGGACTCCTGCGAGTCTAAATTCGGAAAGTTCGAACACTACTTCCGCTCATCCGGTGAAGTGAATTGCGTTGTGACGATTACAGTCGTTCAAGGTAAGAAATCGGTTGAAGCCGCTATTACTACTGAAGGGTTTACATTAAGAGCTCGTGCTATAGATGATGACTTCTATGTAGCTGTTGACTTACTCTGTGAAAAGCTTGAAAGGCAGATGCGTAAGGCTAAGACACAGCTAGAGAAAGCTAATAAAAAGCAATCATTATGCGACAACATTCTTATGGAGCAAATTGCTGAAGACCAGGAAGAAGCTGATAACTTCGAGATCGTTAAGAGAAAGAAATTAAGCTTAGCTCCGATGGATGTAGATGAAGCTTTGGCTAGAATGGATGCTTTAGGCCATTCCTTCTTCATCTATCTTGATTCATCCACTGACCATGTAAATGTTCTTTATGAACGTGAAGATCATGGCTACGGCTTGATTGAAATCGAAAAATAGTTTCTAAAGTGAATGGCTGCTTAACCTCCAAGCAGCCATTTTTTAATTGAAACTTAATTATTTATTAAATTCATTCCGCTTTTAATATAGAATATTAGAGCTATGATAAAACTAATTGCAACAGACCTGGATGGCACTCTTTTTTATCCTAAAAAAAGGATTCTAGGAATGCCTAGATGTAATCGTGTTTTCTTAAGGAATTACCTTGATAACGGCGGAAAACTGATTTTGGCTTCCGGAAGAAGCACCATGATTAAAAGCAAAGTTGAAAAAATGCTTCACCATGAAGTTACTCTTTTAGGATGCAACGGCGCTTATATCTGTGATTCAACTGGTATCTACAACAAAAAACCTCTTGATCAGGAAGAAAGCCTCAAAGTTTTTGTCTCTTTGCGCCATGCTTATGGTGCCTTGTTTTGGTTGCTTTTTGATGATGAGGATCCTTTATATATTTGTTTTCACGGAGTCTCCAAAGGACTTCTTACTACTATCAAGACAGTGAACAAATTAAATGGATTTTATCGGGAAAAGATGATTGATGATGAGAATATGTTCATCAAGAGGCTGTCCGAACATAAAAACTATAAGCTGATGTGTGCCTTTGGAATTGGCAATAATGCCGACAAAAAGGCAGCTGAAACCTTTATTGCCTTAAAAGATCAGTATGCTGATTACTTCACTACCGCTTTATCCGATAATGCCATTGAAATAACCGCTAAAGGCGTCGATAAGGGAGTTGGTCTTACTGACTACTGCAAGAGTCAGAAGATTCTTCCTGAAGAGGTCTTTGTCTGCGGAGATAGCGGAAATGATTTATCGATGTTCAGAGATTTTCCTCATTCGTTCTGTATGTCTCATAGTCCTGATTATATGAAGAACTCAGCCAATCATTTAATTAATCGTGTCTCAGACTTAGAAGGATATCTTGAGGATCCCACCAAATATGAAAACGATAAAATCAAGATAATGAAAAGATAAGATTTGGAAATATTAGCTTTAGTGTATATAATTAATATTTGTATATATGTGCTAAAACAGAAACAATGAGGTTAACGTTATGAATGATGAAGAAAGAAATGTTCTGACGATTGTCACTTTATCTAGAATCGTAGAAGCCACTTTATGGTATTGCTTGCCTGCAAGAGACGCTAACGGCTTCTCTAAATCGGAAAGAGATAACCGTGGCAGTGCTTTAAAAGCTTTGACAGGTGAAGGCTCTCCTTTTGATATGAATTGCCGTAATAATGGCAAGGCTGGAGCCGATCTTTATGAGGATATGGGCTACTTCATCGAGGATGTCTATGGCGATCCTGGCCGTATTGTCTCGGTTGATATTCAAGGCAAGGTTAATGTTGAGCCTTCTTTGATTGTTGAATTATTTACTACCATCGTTAAACTGAGAGCTTATTTAGAAGCTTTCGTTAACTCTGGCATGAAATTCCTTCAGGATAAGAATAAGCTGGAACCCGAATTTGCTGATTTAATCAAGAACGATAATCTTTACTATCATTCCTTTGGCGGAAAAATCAGCTGTATTCTTATCTCCCACAAGTTTATTGAATTGAATGATGCCGCTAATGTCTATTCTCAGGCCTATTCAAAGAACCACGGCGGAATCAATCCCCACACTGATCCTGAATTCAATGTCCGTGATGATCCTTCCTTCCGTATGATTGAAAACGAATTCCATACTCTTAACCAGGATATGGTTACCGTCTTAAACTCCTATAATGATAATGAAGACTTCAAGTATGCTAGAGAACAGGTCTACTCTGATTGTGAAATCTTCTCTGGCAAGAAGAAGACGACTGATGTCAATGCTTTCTTTAAGTTCTTTGATGGTTACTTTGATAACATTCTCTCTACTGTCCAAGGACCTTTGAATCAGCAGTTTACTAAAGTAGGTAATGAGCTTAATGAATTCCAAAAAGCCGAGAACGAAAGATTATCTAAGGAAAATGCTCAAAAGGCTGCTACTGAGGCTACTAGCCCAAGCAGTGAAAAGAAGGGAGACTAACGATGAGTACTGTAATGGAAAATGACAAGAAGGCTATGAAGCAAAGCCATCGTCCTATCTTCATCTCTGAAATCGTTTGGTATTCTATTTTTGCTGTCATCTGGGTTACTGGACTAGTTCTAGCTATCTTGGGTGTCTGTGCCTACAATGTCGGCACTTTAGCTAACAATCCTTTATATGATGCCCAGAAAGGTTTAGCTGCCGCCTTTGGCGGAAAAGGTGTCGCTGACTTTAGAATTGTCGGTTCCTGCTTCATGATTGTAGCTATGATTGGCTTCTTGATTGCTATCTACATCTACACTAATAAGATTTCTGAGAAGAAAGCTCAGGAAAAACGTTATCAGGAACGTATGCGTATCTTAATGGCCGGTGATGAAGAAAAGGCTCCTGCTAAGACTGATACTACTGCTGCTGCCCCCACTCCTTCAAAGAAGTAGTTGCTGTATTAATTAATAGAAAGCTCTCC
>DLIM01000031.1:0-12743 GCA_002483745.1 Caryophanales bacterium UBA7642
GGTATTCCGCTTCAGGATTGCATTAATAACAAGGATGTCTCTCAGCTGCTTTATTATCCTTTCATTAAGAAGGTTGAACTGAATGATACCTCAGTAGTCTTAACTATTGATTCTCGAATGATCAATGGCGATAACGATGTCGGAAACACTGATGAAGATACGAGAACTGATACCATTACGGTTAACTTCACTAATGGTGATACACCCACTATTACCTCAGCTACTATTGATGCTTACCTCACTGATAAATCTACTGATACTAAAGAAGAAATTTCTTATTCTACTAAGCATATTACTGCTACTATTTCTTTAGAGACTTTTGATAGTGTCAGTAAGCCTACTATGACTGAATATTCAACTCATAAAGACCAGTTTGTTGATATGGATAACTTTGCAACTTTAGTGGACTGCTTACTGGATACGACTGAAACTAATTACTTCCATATTACTGGAAGCTTCACTATTGATATTCATTTTAAGTATAAGATTTTTGGGCATACTATTACATTAAAGAAAACTACTGTTAATGTTGATGCTCAAATTTATGTTGCCGATGAACATGCTTATGCTTATCTTTTATTCCATAACACCACTTCTGACATTTATGTTGAAACGTTCATCAGTGAAAAGCAGGTTTTGATGGCTAGAACAAAGGATTCATCAACCACATACTTTAAAACAACCCAAGAGAATATTCTAAAGAATGTTGCCTATTATATTTTTACTTATATCATTGATATTGATTCAATGAGCTTTGGAAAATTAGCTGCCGCTAATATTTACAACGGTGTTAATAGTTCAGGAAGTTCAAGCGCTACTATCTCAAACGATTTCTCTCAAGTAATTAATTCTGCTGCCTTGAATGGTAATTCTTTTGACCTTGATGTTGACTTAGCTAAACTTGTTAAAGTCAGTGGTATTACTTTCCCTGATAGTACTACTATTCATGTTGGCTATGAGGATTATGGTGATGGTTATACTCCTTTAACTTCTTTAACTATTGATTCTGTTTCTCTTGATGCTTATAGTTTAATTACTGTTGATTTTAATGGGTCAGCATCTTTGGATAATAAGGTAGCAAAAAATTATCTTACTTCTGATGAAGTCTTTTCTTCTTCTTCCTATATGAAGAGATACAACGACTTTGTTACTCAATTTAAGAGTGATTATGGTGAGTTTACTGATACTTCTAAGATTCCTTATTATGAGATTACTGGTTACAATATCAATTCTTTGGCAACCAATTATACTCTTGAAGATAATTACTCATCTGCTAAGAAGACCGCCTCATCCGGATCCGTCTATTATTACGAACATTAGTTCTTTGACTAATTAAAAATAGTGAGCTACTTTAGAAGCCTTTGCTTCCAGGTAGCTCACTTTTTGTTTTATTAATTTAAACTAAATATTAAATAGAACATAAAAAAGACCGCTATTTGCTAGCGGTCTAATTTTCAATATAAAGATAAAGAAGAACTACTTGCTAGGAGTGTTGTTGACACTAGCCTTAGCGGCCTTCTTCTTAGCCTTAGAAGCAGCTTCCTTCTTAGCTTCAGCAGCGTCTCTCTTCTCTTTTCTCTCAGCCCATTCCTGAGCGAATCCTCTAGCTTCAAATCTTTTCTTTCCCATATTATTATTACCTCGTTAATCTAAGCATTTCAATTATAGTAGAATTAGTGCATTTTGCAAGTACTTTCCCTCACTTTTAAAAGAAAAAGCGCTTATTGTCTCCAACTATAGTATTCATCATCCTTTTTGGGATCAACGGCATCTTCGTCATTTTGGGAGTAATCAATCTGAAAGACACTATCTTTAAAGAGATCAAGGAAACGAAAGGTATTAAGGCTTAATCCTTCGTTCTCGCCTTTAACAATAATATGTTTGCCATCATAGAAGAAAGAAGAGGAATCATCATTCCCTTGAAGTAAGAGATAATAGCCAGCCTTGAGTAGTTTTAAGGCTTCTTTAACATTGTAATTTTTATCTTCCATTTGGATATATTATATAATATAAATACACATTTTTCTTTTAATTCTACCAAAACTACGTATTAAAGAGGGTAAAACATGGCTGCTAAAGTGGATTATATTCCGTATTTAAGAAAAATGATTGGTCACAGTGAATGCATTTCAATTGGTGTATCCTGTTTAGTCTTAGATGAAAATGGCAGGATTCTCTTAGAAAAAAGGACTGATAATGGGTTATATTGCCGTCCAGGCGGTTCTTTAGATATGGGAGAGACTGTTACTGATGGCGTCAAAAGAGAAGTCTTTGAGGAGACGGGGATTAAATTAAGCCAGTTATCTTTATTCATGATTCTTTCTGGCAAGAAGGCTCAGATTAAGTATCCTAATGGGGATATTACTGATTATGTCGATATTGTCTTTATTTCCCATGTTAATTCCCACGATATTCCTAGCATAAAGCCAGATAGTGAATCTTCTAATGTGGCTTTCTATGACATCAATGCTTTACCGCCTAAGAAGAACATGCTGACTGGCACTTATCAGGTTATTGCTAAATATCTAGATCAGGACTTTGAAGTCAAAGTCGATTAAATGTCAGTGACTAAAAGCACTTTCTAGTTCTTAAGCTAGAAAGTGCTTTTTTATTTGTTTTCTTCAAGAAGTCCTTCATACTGGTCTTCTCTTAATCGATAAGTAGTCCATTCCGACATCGGTGCGGCTTTCATGACTTTCGTATAGAATGCAATGCTAGGTTTGTTCCAATTAAGACAGGTCCATTCCATTCTTCCTGCTTTTACTTCTTTAGCTTTTTCGACAACCTTTAAAAAGAGTTTCTTGCCTAATCCTCTTCCCCGGTATTCTTCATCTATATAGAAGTCCTCTAAGTGGATGCCTGGCTTTCCGTTGAAAGTTGAGAAATTATAGAAGTAAAGAGCAAAACCAATCTCTTTGCTGTCTTTTAGAAGGAAGATTACTTCGACAAGGTTCCTCTTAAAGACCCATTCATCTAATGATTCTACTGTGGCTTTAACCTCTTCATCCATCTTCTCATAGATAGCTATCTTATGGATGAAAGAAAGAATTATCTTACTATCACCAGGCTTTGCCATTCTAAATGAAAAATTATCCATGCCAGTTTTCCTCTATCGAGAAATTCTAGCATAGATAATTGCTTTTTTTAATGATTAAATGAAGTTTTATTGCTTCTGTTTTGTCTGGTCGATAATAATAGTTGAAGATTTGCCTTTCTTCTTTAAGTAAGCTTCAAAAAGGTTCTTGATGTCATCGGAGCTTAAGAAGGGATAGAGGATGGAGAGATTTATTTTACTGACTTTACCTAAGTTGATCTCATTTAAAAGCCTTCCTAAGGCCTCTTCTTTGACAAAGGGGTAGAAGAAGTAAGGATCTTTACCAGATTCGGCATAGGCAATCATTAAGTCAGCTAAGCTGTCTTTGTTGGCAAAGGGTAGGAGTTTGATAATGCCTTTAAAGTCATTTTCAGCAATCTTCTTCTTGATGATCTGATCGATATCATCTTTATCTAATAAGAAGGTTAAGTCACCTAACTCATTACTTGATAATAAGCCGGTCTTAATCAGTTTCTTAATATCGGAAGGTAACATAAAGGCAAAGAAGGCTGAGACATTCTTATTATTCTTCTTAGCTTCTATGGCAACATCTAGTAAGTCTTCGGTATTTAAGAAAGGAAGCAGGTAATTCATTGAGACACCATCATAATTGTCGTCTTTTGACTGAGCCACTAATAGGGCTAGTCTTTTAACATCAGGTTTACTAAGAAAGGGAACCATCAATTTTAAACTCATTTGTTTTCGCCTCTTTTTTCTAAGCAGAGAAGCTCTTCTAAGGAAACATTAAAAATCTCACAAAGGGAGACGACATTATCAATATCCGGGAAGGACTGTCCTTTTTCCCAGCTAGAGATAGCTTGTCTAGTCACATAGACTTTCCCAGCCAGCTGTTCCTGGGTTAAGCCTTTCCCTTCTCGAAGATCTTTGATTTTGCTTCCGACTTTTACTGAAGATAGCATACTTCTCTCCTTTCTATAAACACTATAAATCCTACTTGATGGTTTTACACGCAATCCTTGTTTGCTTAAGTTTAACTCTAGGATAGACTTCTTTTTCTTGATTTAAAAGAAAATCTAAGTCGATATCCGCTTTTCTTCTTTGATAAGAACTTAATGAAGGTATAATATTTTTATTGATGAAAAGAGAGGAAACACTTATGGAAGAGGAAAAGAAAGAGAAAGTCTCATTTGATGAATATCAGAAGCACGCCTATAACCTAATCAGTGAGGATGGCAAAAAGGATCTTGTCTTAAATGGTGTTTTAGGCTTAGCCGGAGAAGCCGGCGAATGCTGTGATATAGTTAAGAAAGTAAAATTCCAAGGTCATACCATGGATAAAGAACACTTGATGGAAGAAATTGGCGATGTTCTTTGGTATGTAGCTGAGACCGCTTCTGGACTTGGCGTTTCTTTAAGTGATGTAGCTCAGTATAACCTTGATAAGCTTCATAACCGTTACCATGGCGAGAAGTTCAACAAGGAAGACAGTATCCATAGGACGAAGTAATTCCTTTGAAACTCAGCATTAAAGAAGAGCAGATGTCTCAGTCAGCCCTTTTAGGCTTATTTCTAGCCTCTAGCGGCGGTTTTTTGGATGCTTACACTTATTTATTAAGAGGTGGCAAGTTTGCCACCATGCAGACCGGAAATATGATTATGTTTGCCTATAAGATCTTTGCCTCTGAACCAATAGCAGCCTGCTACTATTTAATACCGATAGCTTCTTTCTTCATTGCTATTGTGATTGCTGTCCTTTTAGAGAAAGCCTTAAAGACAGTTACTAAGTTCCACTGGAGACAATTGATTGTGCTTTTGGAGATGCTGATCATCATCGGAACAGCTTTTGTGCCAGTAAAAGATAACCTTAATTGGCTTGCTAATATGCTGGTGTCTTTTGTGGCGGGATTGCAGCTAGAGTCTTTTAAGAAAGTAAAAGGCATCGCTTTTGCTTCAACGATGTGCACTGGTAACTTAAAGAGCTTAGCTGAAAGAGTAGCTTCTTTCTTTACGGGATTCAGTAAAGAAAAGCTCCTAGAAGCTTTAGTGTTCTTAGGGGTAATCCTAGCTTTTATTGGCGGAGTCTTTGTTGGCTATTATTCTTCTTCCGCTTATGCAAATCTAGGTATTCTCTTTTGTCTTCCTTTTCTTTTTGTATCTGACTTATTGATGTATATTAAGCCGGTAGAAGAAAAGAAAGCTGCTTAAAGACAAGCTAAAAGCAATTGGTTACGATGAGTTTTTCCACTCTTAAATAAAAGCTAAGAAGAACTAATATTTAGCATACCAATCAGATAAGTGTTTTCCACAGTCGGTATAGTCATCTAAAGTAAAATCAGTCAGTTTCTTACACTCAGGCTTAATGAAGCAGCAGGTTTCATCCCTGTTAGCTAAAGCCCAGGCAAAATGACTGAGCTTCTTTTCTTTAAGATAGTCTAACCATTCTTTTGTGGCTTCATAGTTGATTGGACCGTTTCCGCTAGCCGGAGAGATACCGAATTCACTGACAAAGATAGGTAAGCCTTTGCTTAAGGCATAATCAGCTTTGTCTCTTAATTCTTTAGTATGGGTTGAGGAATAGAAATGAAGTGAATAGCAAAGATTATCGTAAGGAAGAGGGCTATCAGCCATTTTATCGACATCCTGAGACCAAGTGGTAGTTCCTACCACTATTAAGCTTTCCGGAGAATTCTTTCTAATCACCGGTATGATCTGATTAGCATAATTCTTAATATCAGCAAGAGTGCAGTTCTTATTAGGCTCATTGCAGATTTCATAGATGACATTAGGGACATTCTGATAATGACCGCTGACATAGCCGAAGAATTTAATAGCCTTATCGACATTGGTCAAAGGATTCGAATCGGAAAGAATGTGCCAATCAATAATGACATAGAGATTTTCTTTAACGGCAATGCTGACACCTTTATCAATAAGATTAAGGAGCTTCAAGCAATTCTCTAAGTCTCCAGCACAGAAGCCGTTTTCTTCTTCGGTATACATAGCTAACCTAAAAGCATTAATCTTCCAGTTATCCTTAAAGAAAGTGAAAGTCTTCTCGTTGACATATTCAGGATAGAAACTCAAGCCGTGACTGGAAACGCCATGAAGGACGATTTCCTGATTTTCAGAATATAGTTTAGTTCCACGTACTTTTAAAAATTCCATTGCTTGAATCTCCAATTATTTGAATATTCTACTATTTCTCTTGAGAAAAAAGAACAGAAAAATAGCGAAACTTTAGCTCCTTTTAAGAGCTTCTATTCCACAGATTTCAACGATTCCACCATCTTGATCTTTTTAATTCTTAAGCAAAGCAGGAAGTTTACTATAAAGGCAGTCAAAACGCTTAGTATAAAAGCTAAGAAATAAGTTAAAGCATTGATGTGATAGATAAAGGTAATCAAGGTTGTCTTATTGATGGCTAGGACTAAGACACATAAAGGATAACCAAAGGCTAGACCTATTAAGGCACCAACTATGGTATCAATCATGATCTCGGTTACTAAAGTCTTAGTAATCTCCGAAAAATTAAAGCCTAAGACCTTCATCGTAGCTATATCCCGTTTTCTTTCATTGATATTAAGGCTAGCTAAGTTATAGATGACGACAATAGCTAAGAGGATAGCAAAGATCTTTACGACATTTGTCATGGCAGTAATAGAACTTAATAATTGATGAGCGTAATCTAAAGAATCCTGCTTGGATTTGACGGAGAAGAAGGAATAACTGTTGCTGATGTTTTTAGTAGTGGCTTGGGTTAAAGAACTATCTTTAACCGTTACCCAGAAGTTAGTAGGATTAAGTGTTAAATCAGGATAGTTTTTATAGCTATCAAATACTCCTTTTAGAGAACAGGATTCAAAAACGGTATCCACTCTTCTTTCATATTCAGTGCCATTGATAATCAATTTGACCGTATCGCCTTCTTTAATGCCCAAATCATCGCAGGTAGTCTTATCAATCGTTAGACCTTCCCCTTGGTAATCAATTTTAAAGCAAGAAGAGTCATCAGCGAGGAGATAAACGTAAAGATCTTTTAGGGAGGATGAGCTAGATAAAGAACCAGTTGTAGCAGTTACCTTCTCAACACTCTTAACATTATCAAAGCTTTCTAAAGAGAGATAATCACTTTCAGAATATGAAGATAAAGACACATTGATATCTACTACTTCCTGCTCTTTATAAGTCAAATCGATTCCATACTCTAAAGTATCAACGATTCCAAAGCCACAGACCAAGAGGGCTGTACAGCCTAAAGTCCCTAAGACCACCATCAAAGATTTTACTTTGTTCTTAAAAATATTTCTAAAAGCTAATCTATTTGGAATAGAAAGATGCTTAGTTAATATGTTAGGTTTGCTTGGCTTAGCCTTCATACTCTTAGTCTTGGCTCTTAAGGTATCAACAGGCTTTTCTGATATGACGGAGTGGGAAGCTAAGAAACTTACTATAATTGCTAGCAGCAATAGACAGAGAGTAATTACTATCGACAATGGATGGAAGAAAGTAGCTCTCCTTACAGGCAAATCCCAAAGAATGTTGCATTTAATCTCCATGACTTTAGGAATAATCACTGGCCCAATAAAGAAACCCAGTAATCCTCCGATAAGACATAAGATGAAGCCATAGGAGATATAGTGAAGATAAATATATCTCTTCTTGACTCCAATAGCTTTTAAAGCCCCAATCTGAATTCTTTCTTTAATGATCATCTGAGAAAGAGTGGTAAGAATGACTAATATGGATACGAGGAAGAAAATAATAGGGAAGACATATGTCAGCTTGCTGGCTTGGTCGACATCCTGTGCCATAGCTAAAGAAGCCGGTAAATTTGAGCTTAATGCTGAGACGATAAGGCTGACAGAGGGATAATCGTTTTTGATTTTCTCTTTGATGGTCTGGTTAAGACTATCTAAATCGGTCCCTGACTCAGCTTTGACGAGAATCTGGTTCTTGGTCTTCGAGAGTAAACTAGTTAGTGAATCGGAAACGGAAGTATAATCAGTCATTCCTAAGGTGTGTAAAAGACTGATAGCCTGATTGAGACCATCGACATCATAGTTTTCATTTAGAATCGACATTAAGGAATCTTGGATTACTTGATAGTTGGTTTCAATAATTGAACTAGAAAAAGATGAAGACTGAACCCCTTCAGAATGATACATGAAGCCTGTCACTTTTGTGGTCAAATCAAGAGAAGCATTGCTAAAGACATCTTCTTTATCAGTTTTCTTATATGAAGAAAGAAGGGAGAACAGTTCCTTATTGGAATCTGTCTTAAAGTAGTTATTTAAAGTGAAACTAAAGCTATCACCAATAGAGATGTTATTATCGGAAACATAACTATTCATCAAAAGAAAGCCTCTATTTCCTTTGCTTACTAAAGGAGTTGAAAGAGTGTTTGCTTCATTCTCGACAATTAAATAGAAGGACTTTTTGTTTCCTTCGACTGTTAAGTAAGTTCTCTCCTCTGCTTTCTTTACTCCAGTAATTGTTTCAATTGCTTCCGGAGTTAAGTCGCCATTAGAAGAAGTGGTGACATAGATGTCAGAGAAATTGGTTTCATTATAGAGATTATTTACCCGCTCTTTAAGGTTGTTGGCGTTGCTAGTTAGGCCACTAAAAAGACAGATAGCCAAAAAGGATATGGCAATGACGGAAAAGAACTGTTTCCAGTTCTCTTTAGTCGAACGGATAAGTTTCTTAAAGAGAAGCCTAGTAGTCGAAACCTTTTTTACCATTTGATATTATCCAGATTTTCAAGTCGAGGCTGAGTTTTGTTTTCGATAATCCTGCCATCAGCAATTCTAATAAGACGGGTACCTATCTTTGCTAAAGTCGCATTATGAGTAACAATGACGACAGTGGTTTTATATTTGATAGAAATAGAATAAAGAAGTTTGATAATGCTTTCTCCGGTCTTGGAATCAAGAGCACCGGTGGGCTCATCACATAAAAGCAGCTTGGGGTTCTTAACAATAGCTCTAGCTATGGAGACTCTCTGCTGTTCACCGCCTGATAACTGAGGAGGGAAGTTATTCTTTCTTTTACCTAAGCCGACATCATTCAATAGTTCATTGGAATCTAAGGGATTCTTAACGATTGAAGCAGCAATCTCAACATTCTCTAAGGCGGTTAAGTTATTCAGAAGATTGTAGAACTGAAAGACAAAGCCGATATCATCTCTTCTAAAGTTCCCTAGTTCTTTCTCATTGTATTTAGCTACGTTCTTATCCGCAATAATGTAATCCCCTTTAGTAGAATTATCCATGCCTCCAAGAATATTCAGAAGGGTTGATTTGCCAGCTCCGGATGCTCCTAAAATGATGACGAATTCTCCTTGATCAATATCAAAGGAGACATCATCTAAGGCTTTTACTTCTAATTCCCCAGTACCATAGATCTTAGAAAGATTCTTTACTTCTATATAGGACATTTGTTATTTCCTTATGACTTAATATAAGCATTTCTCTTTTAAGAATAAAGAAAATATAGCAAGATTTTAATCATAGAAAAATATAAATAAGTGTTTTACTGTCAAAGCTTACTTTTCTCTTAATGGAAAGAGCTGGTAACAAACTATGTTAAAATATTAAAAATTTGTTTTTGGATAAGGAGTCCTTTATGAAAGAAATTAAATATTTAGATAAATCAGGGACAATCTCTTTGGTTGCTCCTTCTTTTGGTTGTACCACTGAGCCTTATAAGACTAGACTTCAAGTAGCTATTAAGAATCTTACTGAGGAAGGATTCAAAATTGATAAAGGCCTGAATATCTTTCTCAACAAAGATAAAGTAAGATCAAATTCGGCTAGGCTTTGTGCTAAGGAATTCAATGATGCTTATCTTCATTCTTCTTCTCAGGCGATTATTTCGGTTGGCGGAGGAGAGACGATGTGTGAGATTCTTCCTTATATTGATTTTAAAAGAATTGCTAAAGCTCCTTTTAAGTTCTTTATGGGATTCTCCGATAACACAAATCTGACTTTTACTTTAGCAACCATATCTGAAGTACCGACTATCTATGGACCATGTGCACCGGCTTTTGCTTTTAAGCCCTTTAAATATTCTACTTTGGATGCTTTGTCTCTTCTTCAAGGAAAAAAGAAAACCGTCAATGGCTATCCTTACTGGGATAGATATCCTTCTTCTAACGCTTCCAATCCTTTAGCTATGTCTTCTTATACTGAAAAGAAAACCTTAAGACTGTTTCCTAATCAGAATATTGAAATTAACGGCCGTTTATTAGGTGGCTGCCTAGACAGTTTAGTTACTCTTTGCGGAACTAAATACGATCAAGTTAAAGAATATCTTGAGAAATATAAAAGTGATGGCTTTATCTGGTTCTTAGAAGCCTGTGACTTGAATTCTCTTAGCATTGAGCGTGCCCTTTT
This sequence comes from Caryophanales bacterium UBA7642, assembly GCA_002483745.1. Taxonomy (GTDB): domain Bacteria; phylum Bacillota_I; class Bacilli_A; order RFN20; family CAG-288; genus Enterosoma. The sequence continues at coordinate 10,450 of DLIM01000031.1, forward strand.
CCAGCTAAAAGAAGCCGGCTGGTTTAAGTATGCAAAAGGCTTCATTTTAGGAAGACCTTTGTGTTATCGAAAGAGCACATTTGGAATAACCCACTATGGTGCCATTAAAAGAGCCATAGGTTCCCTTCATCTTCCTCTTATCATGGATGCTGATTTAGGCCACTTTGATCCATCTATGCCTATTATTACTGGAGTTAAAGCTAAAGTAAAAGCTGATAAAGAAAACAATTTCTCTATCAGCTATTAGGCGTTTAGTTTACGAAAATATTAGATAATAACGATTTTAGTATCTTAGCTAAGCTTGACAAAAAATAGAATCCTATCTTTTGAAGGCGTTGAACAGCAAAACGGAAAGAAGAGAGACACCGCCGGTGATTCCAATCAATGTATAAAACCAAGTGGTGGTAAGACTATTTTTGAATCCTAAGACTACCCACAAAGCCGAGATAGCAAGAGTCGCAATTATACAAAGCAAAGTCAATTTGAAATTAGAGAACTTGGAATGAGACTTCTTTAAGGAATCACTATTATTTGAATTGTTGTTATTCATTTTTCTTTTTCCTTTTTTATTTTGCTAACAAAAGATAGATTAAGATAGCTAAGACAGCTAACTGAAGCAGCAAAGAAAGGATGATAGTCACTGAGAAATATTTCTTATCGGTTTTATGATGGAAGATGATTCTACCGATAAAAGCACCGATAGCTCCACCATAGACAGCACTCATAAGAAGAGTTTTCTCTTTAGTTCTGTCAGCTCCTTTTTGAGCTTTCTTTTTATCAGACCTGAATAAGAAAAAGGAGGCCAGAGACATAAAGACTAAGTAACAGGCATAGACTGCAGTTAAGATTGTTTGATACATACTCCCTCCTTCTAAAGGACTTTTAGATTATAGCAAAAAGCAGCGTTTAAGATTAAAAGAGCAGAAAGATTTTTAAAAACTAATCTTATCGCCTTCTTTTTTTATTTGATGGCTTCTAAGTTAACTCCTTTAGAGTCTTTCAGGAAAACAATGGCAATTACTAGACTTATAACAGCAAAAGGCAAACCGATAGTGAGACAGGCAAAGCCGGTCACTAGATTCATTAAGACTAAGGAAACTAATCCTAAACCGATAGCTACACATAGGTAAGAACAAAGTGATTGCCCACCCATGACTGATCCTCTAATCTCAGTCGGACACATTTCTGAAGCAATCAGAGTCAAGTAATCGTAGGCGATATATAAGCCACTGCGATATAAGCTCATGACAACTCCGACTAAATAGGCATTCCAGAAGTACTTGGAGCCAAAGACAAAGAGAAGAAAACCTAAGACATCAAAACTTAAGCAGACAACGATAACTTTCTTTCGCCCTACATGGTCAGCACATATTCCGGCTAGCAACATGCTTAGAGCATAGATAGTAGAGAAAAGCAGTAAGGCATCAGTAATACTGCTTTCTTCCCATTTGAAGTCTCTCATGATAGAGGTGTAGTAAGAAGATAATGGGGCAAAGGATAAGCCGACAATCATCTGGGTAATAGCTACCCAACGTAGGTCTTTATGGCTGAAGATATATTTGATTGCCGGGAAGACACCTGTTTTATGGCCACCTTCTTCAACAGGTTCGCTTTTCTTCTTTTTAGCTTCTTCAATTTCTTTTTGCCTTTCTTCATAAGGGCGCTTTAAGTAAGCAATCCTATTGTCTAAGAAGACATTAGTTTCCTTAGCCAAGAAGAAAATAAGAATTGCAAACAAGAAAGCTAAGCAGGCTGGTATCAAAAAGACTTTTCTCCATGAACCGATATCATCGCTAGTGATAAAAGCTTTTCTTAAAAGCGGAATCAAGATTACGGATAAGGTGCCAACGCATTTAGTCGCACCATATAAAGTTGCTCTTTTGTTTTCTGGGGCTATTTCAAAGATATAGACTACCTGCATATCATGAGTGACAAAGAAAGAAATAATAAAGAAACCTAATAAATAAATGGCAAAGTTAGGACTCCAGTAACAAAGGAATAATCCTATAGCCATGCCTAAAACATTCAGCCAAAGAAAGAGTTTTCTTCCTAACTTGTCAGCTAAGGATTTATAAAAAGGTGAAATCAAAGAAGAGACTGAAGCCAGGGTAGTAAAAAGAACAAACTGGTCAGCGGCCTTGTTGTAATCAATGTTCTGAGGGATCTGAATGAATTCTGTTACGATCAAAGACTGTAGATCACCATTGATGTTAGAACACATTTCATCGACTGCGGCAGCCAAGGTGATCAAGATGATGACTATCACAAAATAGCCCTTATAAGGTTTCCAGTCT
>DLIM01000031.1:12913-19524 GCA_002483745.1 Caryophanales bacterium UBA7642
TCTTTCTAGGCTTTCTTTTCGATTGGAATCCAAATTTCAACTGGCCATTTGTCGGCTTTGATATCATGAGGAGGATAGAATTCTAGCTCAGGAGAATCAGCGTGGACATAACCGGATTCAGGAAGCCATTCCGCAAAGATCTTTTTAGTGGTTTCTTGTAAGTCTTTGACTCCAAGACAGGAGAACTTAACATAAGTCTGTGGTTTAACAATTAACTTTTCATATTTATTGCTATCGCCTAGAACAGCAATCATATAGTGGAAGATAGTGCAGTCGCTTGAAAAATCATAGCAGACACCGAAGATTCCTTTTTGGCTAGTGGCTGTTGCCATCAGTTTGTCTAATTCTTTGCTGTCGTTAACCTCCATCCACATCTTGGGGATTTCAACAAAGTTTTCACCGTTTCTGTTAGTGAATCTTTGAGAAATTCCATGAAGGATAAAGCCTTCTTCTTTTTCGATTCTGAATTTCATATTGTTCAATCCTTTCATTTTGATTGTGAAAGAAAGCGGAGAAAAGCTTACTAGTTCCTTACCTTCTTTTAAAGCCTCTTTTGGGCTTAAGCCTTCAATTGACTTATAGGCTCTTGAAAAAGAGGACTGAGAATCATAGCCATACTTTAAACTGACTTCTACGATAGAGGATTTCTTAATAAGAAGGTCTTTAGTGGCTTCACTCATGATTCTTTTACGGATATAGTAGGCTAATGATAGGCCAGTCAAGAAAGAGAAAAGGCGCTGAAAGTTATAGTCGGAGCAGCATGCTTGCTTGGCTATCTCCTTCGAATCTAAATTGATTGATAGGTGCTCTTCAATGTAAGCAAGAGCGTCATTAATTTGCTTGGGCCAGTCCATCTTGTTTCCTTTCGTGGATATTATGCTAAAAGACAAAAAATAAATCTTTGCTTTTCTTGCACAGTTTAGCAGCTAAAGGATTTTTTCATATCCAAAACGGTCGTTAGCTATGGTCTCATCTATTAAGTAGATGATTCCACAGTATTGGAATCCCTCCTCAGAGAAGATATGCTGCATGATTTTATTCATTTTGTAAGTATCAGCCCTGACTGAGATTAGGTTGTTTTCTTTCGCGACTCTATAAGCTTCAGCAAAGATTAGTTTGCTAAGCCCTAACTTCCGGTATTCTTTCTTTACCGAAAGAGTATGGATTGTCAGGTACTTATTTGTATCAGTAAGCCATTTACCATCATCAATTCTAGTATAGGAGGGATCAGGAACTAGTGAGAAAGCAGCTATTAAAGCTAAGACTCCATCAACATAGATGCCTCTTAGTTTCTGATTCTTGATTTCGTTCATCACTAATTCTTTGGTAGGATGACCGTACTGCCATTGCTTGGAATTAGCTTCTTTTAGGTATTCTCTGCCATCTTCAACTATCTGATAGGCCTGATTGAATTCAGGTGAAGCAACTAACTTGATTTCTATTTTCATTATGAGGAATTCCTTTGTGAATTTTCTCTATCTATTTTAGACTATCTCTCTTTATAAGAAAAACAATATCCTTTCTCATTAAAGAAATAATTTTTGCTATACTATTGCAAGAAGAGTATTAGGAGCATCTCAAATGGAAGATAATTCAATATTGGAACCGGTTAAAGAGTTTCCAAACTTACTTAAGACTAATACTACTAATGCTGAGACTTATTTTGAAGACTTAGTCAAAAAGTCTGGCATCAACCAAGACGAGAATATTAAGACTGTCGATAAATATAAAGCGACAATGGTTAAATACAATGCCGCTCATTCTAAAGCCACTAAACTTAAAGTCGGTCGAGTCTTTCTATGGATTCTTTTTGGTGTTTTAGTAGCTATGGGAGTTATTTTTATATTAATTCCTATTGGTAATCCTGCTGCTTCAAAAGCTCTCTTTATTTCTTTAGGGGTGGTTTTTATTGCTTTAGCAGTTGGCGATATTGTTCTCATAATCAAAGTCATTAACCCAAAGATTAAGAAAAGAGATGAGATAGCAGCTGCCATAAAGTTAACAGCTGATCAGCTCTTAGCTTTAGCTAATGAGCAGATGGCTCCTTTAAATTCCATCTTTGATTGGAATATGCCTTCTGACGTCATTAAGAAAACAACTCCTTTGATTCAGCTAGATAAGAATTTCGATGTTAAGAAATATTACTTTATGAGAGACAAATATGGCTTAGATTTCGATGTTGGAGATAAGTCATCAGTCTATTATGTTCAGTCAGGATCAATCGTTGGAAATCCTTTCCTGGTCGAGAGAATCTTTGATCAGGTAGATGGCGAAAAAGTCTATACGGGAACTTTGGTTATTTCTTGGGTTACTTATAGCACCGATTCTAAAGGCCACCGCTATTCTAATACCCATATTCAGACTCTTACTGCCAATGTAAAGAAATTCTGTCCTTATTATCATTACCGAACTTATCTTATCTATTCAAATGATTCAGCTCCTGATCTTTGCTTTACTAGGACGCCTCAGGTCGGTATTGAAGAATCGGATAAGAAAATAGCCAAGACGGTGAGAAAAGACGCTAAGAAGATTGACAAGTTAGCCGAAAAGGCTGTCTCTGATTCTGACCCTAGCACAAACTTTACAGCTATGGGAAATGATGAATTTGATTCTCTCTTCCATGCTCTTGACCGAAACAACGAAGTCCAGTTCAGATTACTCTTTACCCCCTTAGCTCAGAAGAATGAAATCAGCTTGATTAAGTCTAAAGCACCTTATGGCGATGATTTCAATTTCTCTAAGAACAAGAAAATCAATGTTATTCAGACTCGGCATGGTCAGAATGCTGATATCTACTGCAATCCTAACAACTATCTTGATTATGATGTCAGGGAATCCAAAAAGAAGTTTGTAAACTACACTAATAGTTTCTTCCAGTATCTCTACTTTGACTTGGCCCCGATTCTTTCTATTCCTCTTTATCAGCAGGAGAAGCCGATGGAATACATCTATAACAAAGGCTATGAATCCAATGTCTCCTTCTTGGAGCAGGAAGTTATGGCTAACTCCTTCCCTAGTGAGCTTCTTCAGCCAAAAGATGCCATCACCAATAGTATTCTTAAGACTAACTTTATAAAGAAAGATGGCGATTTTGATCAAGTAAAGATCAAAGCCAGCGCTTTCAAAGGTTATAATCGGACCGATTTCATTCCTGTTCCAGGCGGTGATGGGAGAATCCATTCCGTTCCGGTCCACTGGGTTGAATATGTCCCAGTCGAGTCTTCAACCTTAATGGATGTCGAAAACAGCGATTCCTCTCGCCCAATATTCAACAGCATGATGAAGAACCAAGGCTTTGCTAATTTCATCAATCGAGTCTCTAAAGGCAATACCGCTAGTTACCAAAGAGGATTATTTGCTTTCTTGCTTTCTGCCCCTGTTATTCTCTCTTCTGCTGATATGGCTCAGGTATCTGGGTTAGTCAAGCCTAAAGAGGGAGGGAATACTAATAGTAAATAGTTGGTGAGAGTAGTTGAATTGACTAAGAAAGTGTTGAATAATATTAGCAGTACAAAAAGGAGACTAAAAACATGGCTAATGAATTAGATGAAGTCAACGGCCCAGTAAATGAAAAGGGTCGTGATGTCAATGTTATTGATAAGCAGATTCCTGTCAAAGTAGGTGTTGGTTCTACTATTTTTGAAGTTGCTTTATGGGTCTTAGGAATTGTACCGGGTGTTATCTTCCTTACTAGAAAGATTAAGGCTCAGAACTACTTCCGTCAGCTTCAGCAGCAGATTCAGCATGATGCTTCTCAGATTGATAACTATCTTGAGCAGCGTGTTGTCATTCTTCAGAATGCCGCTAAGCTTCTTGATAAGGCTGTTGATCTCGATAAGACAATTCTTACTGAGGTGGCTGCTTATCGTGGTGGCTCTAATCCTAATAATGATTCTACTAGAAACGATGTTGCTACTAAGCTTGATAATGTAGCCAATAAGGTTAATATTGCCTTTGAAGCTTATCCGGATATCAAGTCTCATTCTGAAATTGCTGACTGCATGCAGCAGAACTCCTATCTCCAGAAGGAAATCACCGCTGCCCGTGAACAGTACAATGACAGAGTCGCTCAGTGGAACAAGGATATTATGGTCTGGCCGGTCAAGATGATGGTGGCCGCTAAAGCTGGCTATACTACCCGTATTCCTTTCACTACCTCTAAGGAAATCAAGAATCAGGCTAGAGGAACTTTCTTCTAGGCTTACTAAAAAGAATTCGATAATAAAAACATCCGCTCTTAATTGGGCGGATGTTTTTTATCTCAAGTATTCAGTTACTTAATTGAAGCCTGATAGATGGAATCAATTGAAGAAGCAATGATCTTATCAAATTGCTCATCAGTCTGGGAGACTAATAGTCCTTCAGCTAAGGCTCTAGAGAAGGAAGCAATCATGCCATGGTTCTTGCTTAAAAGCTTGCAGGCCATAGAACGGGAGTAGCCTCCTGATAAAGCAACGACTCTGACAACATGTTTATCCTTCATTAGGTCAGCATAGAAGTTAACCTTGCTAGGGATAGAGAGCTTGAGGATGACTTTATCAGTGTCAGCTAACTTGGCAAGATTAAGAAGAAGATACTTATGAAGAATCTCTTCCGCTTCTTTCTTGTCTTTGATAGTGATAGTGACTTCCGGCTCAATAATCGGAACTAAGCCTTTAGCGATTACTCTTTTAGCAACCTCAAACTGCTGTTCGACTACATCCTTGATGCCTTCTTCGTTGGCTTCTCCGATGACCGAACGCTCCTTAGTTCCAAAGATATGATATTTGTTAGCTTCATCAAGCAGCTCGTCTAGCTGTGGCATCGGCTTCATCATCTGACAGCCGTTTTTAACCACATCGAGGCCTTTATCGATCTTTAAGAAAGGAACGATGCCTTTGACATCCCAAAGATAGTCGGCAGAATACTTATCGTCAATCTTTCTTTCCATAGTCTTCTGGAAGAGAATAGCACCCAGAATCTTTTTTGAAGAGAACGCCGGGCTTTTGATTATTCTTGTTCTCATCTGATGGACAAGATCAAACATCTGATCATCGTTGACATACTTGTCTTTACTGACTCCATACGCTAGCAAGGCTTTTGGAGTAGAACCTCCGCTTTGATCTAGTGCCGCAATAAAACCTGTAGAAGAGTGCATCCGATCTAATTGTTTTTGATTCATCCTTTACCCCTTAGAGTCTGCTATATAAAGGCAGCTCTTTTGCTTCCTTTATTCTAACACTTGTAGGAAACATTAATTTAATAACGCATTGGAGTTATTTGTCTCCTCCAGAAGGGTTTTCGCCCTCGCTTCCTTTAGAGTCTTCTTTTTGCTTGATATTGAACTTCTCAGCTTTCTTGATATCGCTTTGAGTGGCTTCTTTCTTTTTAGTTGGATTATTGATGACTACCTGTGGATAGGAGATAGAGATGTCATTTTCGTTGAATACCTTCAATAGCTCTCTATTAAGGTCTCTAACAAGCTGGATACGATTCTCTTCCTTGCATTCAGCAATGATGGAGATTTCGATGTTGCTTTCACCAAATTTAGTGATTCCTTTATAGTAAGGACCTTCCGTGATGGTCTTAAACTTTTCTTTCATCTTTGGCAGTTCTTTAGCTAGAACTGCTTCAATTCTATCTATAGATTCGTTATAGTCAAATCCCATAGTGACAGATGCCCAAGAATATTCTTTAGTCATATTGACGACTCCCGAGATATCCGAGTTGTTGAAGATTTTGATGTTTTGGGATAGGTCTTCGATTTTAGTGGCTCTAATGCCAATCTCTAAAACTGTTCCTCGCCAATCTCCGACTGTAACAATATCACCTACTCTGAACTCACCTTCAAAGACGATGAAGATACCGGCAATGATATCTTTGATGAGTGACTGGGAACCAAAGCCAACTACTAAAGTTAGGATTCCTGCTGAGGTCAGAATAGAAGTGGTGTTTACTCCTAACAGGTATAAAGAATTGAAGACCAGGCCAATAACAGTACCGTATTTGATGAAGGATTCTATTAGTCGGCCAATAGTTTCAGTTCTAGCTCCTAAGTTACTGGATACTAGCAAAATCAAAGTTCTGACGATTGCTGAAATAACTAATACTGAGATAAAGAGCAAAATTATAGCCGTAATACTGAAGAGGTTGACACCTCTTTCAAATTCGTTATTGATGATGAAGTAGATTAAAGATTCATCCAAGGGTGTGGATTTTGCAATGATCAGGAAGATTAAAACGATTATGGCTAAGACTAAAGCATAACCTTTAAGGATTGTGCTCATCTTTTGCTCACCGGTTTTTTGAACCCAAGGAATATTATTTCCTTTGATGTCATACCTAGAGGCAGCCGACTTAACTACTCGTTTTCTTCCATTTGTCATAGTAATGGTGACATTCTTGCCTCCATTAGTTTCAGTGACTGTAGTATTTGATAAGGAAATTTCTTTCTTGGTGGTTGAGAACTCGATGATTCCGGCTATGATCATTAAAGCAATTAAAGTAGTTAAGGTAGTGATTAAGGCTATATTGAATTCGGTTTGGCTATAGCTGATAGATGGGATAGCTAAGTAGAGGAAATAGTCTCCGTTTGTTTCATCCTGAATAAGTAAGGAATTTACAAAGTATTT
>DLIM01000031.1:19753-24191 GCA_002483745.1 Caryophanales bacterium UBA7642
TTAGTATAGCTATCTCCTACAAGTTTCTCGCTCTGAGAATAGTATTTGATAGTAGAGTCTGCCTTATTGATGTCAACAAAGATACCATCGTTTGCGGCTTTATAGTTATCGAGGTTGTATTTTAAGGTAGTGGTTTTTAATAGCGAGGAGAGGTAAGAAGGCGTGATTGCTAATTGAATCATGCCTTTGGCATCTTGTCTTTTGACACCGATATATTGAATATAAGCACCATTGTCACCGATCTGGGCATCTTGAATCACATAATCCTTATAGCCTTTGACGACATCCCAGAAAACATAGGATTGATCATCTGGATTAGTCGATAAAGCAAAGTCTTTATAGTTTGTATTAGTATGCTCAGTGACACCATCCTTGTTAAAGACATAGATACCTTCTACGCTGGAATCTTTGGCTAAAGTGTTTAAAGCACTATCATCATTTAAGTTTGGTGATTCTTTAATCATATAGGCAATGGAATTGCCTTTTTTCAAATAGGAATCCTCATATCCTTCGATGATTGAAGAGGTTTGACTTTGCTCAAAGACCATTTGGGTATTGATTGATGAGAGAGTCTTTTCTGAATGAGTTGAGGTATTGGAAACTGAATAAAGAGACTGAGAAAAGTAGGATAAGACTCCTACCATGATGACTGCAAAGAGCATGATGCCATCAATTCTGGCACCAGTATATTTGTTGTAATAAAGCTTTTTGAATTTTACTTTATCTTCGGGTTTGTTTCTCTTAATAGATTCGTTTCTGAGGATAAAAGCAAAAGCTATAATTAAAGTTATAACCGCAGCAATGATGATGACTTCAGTTGCTACTACTTGTGTTCTTTGGCTGTTGATACTAGTTTTGCTGGTAGCGGCATAGAAGATAGTTAAATCATTAGCTTCTTTGGATACACAATAATAGTTTCCTAAGTTCTTGATATCAATCCAGCCTGAGTAATCATTAGTTAGATTGGAAGAACTTAATCCTAAGGTGGAGGCATCTTTTCCGATTAAGTCTTCATCCGAATAATAAGCTATCTTGCTGGTTTTACTATTGATAGCAAAGACAAAGCCGTCTTTATCGGTCATAATGGTACTTAAGGCATAACTGACAGATGAGAGAGTCTCTAACTGAGCATAAGTAGATTTAGGATCGTTAGCGATAATGCTATAACCTAATAGATTAGAAGAATCATCGATGATAGAGCAAAGATAGTAGCGGTTCAATACATTGTTGTAGGTGATATCGGTAGCTTTTTGGTCAGTAATAAAACTTTTAAATAAATCAGTAGTGAAAAGATTACTAGGATTAGATGCGTTGGATGCAGTAATTAAGAAATTGCTGTCAGTATAATAAAGGTTCTCAATATCAGAATTGGAGGCTAATTCACTCATCTGATCTTTGCTATAAGTTAAGACGGAAGCGTTTGATTATCCTAAGAGGGCACTTATCTCTGCCTTTTTGTTCTGGCTTTCATCATAGCTAGTCAATATTGAAGCCGCATACTTATTGTTGCTTTCATATTGATCGATGATATCAGTTAATTTGGATTGGGAATTAGCTTTTTCAGTCTCAACAGATGCTTTTTGCTGAACATTTAAAAGAAAGACAGTAGCAAAGACTATTTAGATAATTTCTAGCAGGACACAAACAACGATTTTAATCCAAAGACCTTTTTTCGCCTTTGACATAGTAGACGGTTGTGGTTCGTTTTCCATATTTTTATTCCTTTTGTATATATGTTTAAAATAATATTAGTCATCTGACTAAAAATCTAGAATTAGTTTTCCAATAAATAATAGTTAAAACTATTAATCAAATTAAAACTTACCGATTTCTTTCCTTTTTTCTTTTGCTTCTAAATTTAAAAGATAAGTAAGAAAGTAGCCTTAAAAAGTTAGCGCTATTTAGGCTAGGCAATCGAAAAAAATGGCAAAAAGTATAAAAAATGTATTATTATTACGAAATAGTTACAAAACTATGATTAAGTTAAAATTTAATTAGTAGTTTAGACCAAAATATCATTTTTCTTTGTTATACAAAAGTAAATACAAATGTATAAAAAGCGCCATAATCTACGGAAAAATGTTTATTTCAGACCCTCAAAATTAAATATTATCTATTTATGTAGCAAAAAAGTAATCAGCCAATTACAAATATGCTAATCAACAATAAAAAGTAAAAAAACTTAAAAAAACTAATGGCTTATTTCTAAAATGCAAAATTTGTTTTTTATAAAATTAGCAACTAAAAATATTAAAACCTTTCATTCTATTATCTTTATCTTCTGTAAATGGTTTCATATGATTCTTATGTGCTTTCTTAACGAAAACAATTGTATTTAAAATGAAGACAATCTATTATATAAACATTGCTTAATAGGGAGGCTTATCATGTATTTCAGTACCCGTAATCATTATGTCAGCATTACTGCTTCCGCTGCTATCTTAAAAGGTCTTAGCGATGAGGGAGGCTTATTTCTCCCAGCCTCTATTCCTACTCTTACTATTGATAAATCGTTCCTTAACCTTTCATATAAAGAAGTGGCCTTTAAGGTCTTACGTCTTTATTTAGATGACTTCTCGGATTCAGAAATCAAGGAAGACTTAGATTTAGCCTATGATTCTAATCATTTTGAAAAAGAAATCATGGATGTAAAGTCCTTTGGGTCTTTTTCTTTTATGGAGCTTTTCCATGGCGAGACTCTGACTTTTAAGGATATGGCTTTGTCTTTGCTTCCTTATTTGATGCTCACTGCTAAATCAAAACATCCTGAATCTAAACCTATTAAGATTTTGACTGCTACTAGCGGGGATACCGGAAGTGCAGTCTTGTCTTCATTTTCCAAAGTCAAAGACGTAAGCGTCAATATTCTTTATCCTGATGATGGAATTGCGCCTATTCAGGAAAAGCAGATGCTTTATTTTACTAACGATCATGCTAGAGCCTATGCCTTAAAGAATTCTAATTTTGATACCTGTCAGTCTTTAGTCAAGAAGCTTTTGATTGAAGGAGAGAAGAACGGCTATACCAGTGCTAATAGTATCAATATCGGAAGACTTCTTCCTCAGATTGTCTACTATTACTACACTTATATTCAGTTAGTTAAAAATAAGACGATTGCTTTAGGAGAGAAGATTGATTTTGTAGTTCCTACTGGAAACTTTGGTGATATCTTTGCTGGCTATTTAGCTAAAAGAATGTCCCTTCCGATTGGTCATTTAGTTATTGCTAGCAATGAGAACAGAATCCTAACTGACTTCTTTAAGAGTGGTGTCTATGACTTACACCGTAAGTTCTTCAAGAGCAATTCTCCTAGTATGGATATTCTAATTTCTTCTAATCTGGAAAGGCTTCTCTATCTGACTTTAGAAGATGATAAGAAGGTTTCTTCTTTAATGAATGATCTTAAAGAGAAGAAGGGCTTTGCAATCGATAATATTTCTTTAAGGAAGCTACAGAATGACTTTATTCCTTACAGCTCTAACGAGAAAGAAACTGATGAAGCTATCAGTTCCTGCTATCAGGAACATCATTATCTCTTAGATCCTCATAGCGCTGTTGGCTATCGAGCCTATCAGAAATACCTAAAAGAATACCAGCCTTTGCATACCGTCCTTGTTTTAACGGCTTCTCCTTTAAAGTTCCCGTCTACTATTGCTAAAGCGTTGAATTTAAAGTATCAGGATGACTTAGATGCCTTAAAAGTAATACTTGAAGAAACTAAGCTTCCTTTGCCATCTTCATTAAAGAAAGTCTTGGATTGCAAGACTCCTAAGTTCCTTCTTCTTCCTTCCCGAGTAAGAAAGGAAATCTTCTATTCTCATAGCTATAAGGTTAAGACTCCGGCTACCAGCGCTAACTTAGGGCCAGGCTTTGATGTTTTAGGTCTTGCTCTTGATCTTTATAATTCTTTCTCTTTTAAGAAGAGTGAGAAGATGGAGACTAAAGGCTTTCCTGACTTAAAAGGAGATCCAAATTTAGTCTTAACTTCTTATGAGTATGTCTTTAAGAAGCTTAATCTACCTGAAGTAAACGTTTCTATCAGTGAATTAAAGAATGAAATCCCAGTTTCTAGAGGATTGGGTTCTTCTGCTAGCTGTATCTTAGGAGGAATATTAGGCGCTAATGCTATCTTAAAGAATAAGCTTTCCTTAGATGAGATTCACCAATTGGCGATAGAAATAGAAGGACACCCGGATAATGTCTCACCTTGCCTTTTAGGTGGATTAGTATCTAATATTAGAATCAATAATGAATATTCATCCTATAAATTAGAAGTCTCTAATAAATTAGGCATCCTTTTAATTATTCCGGAAGAAAAGGTTTCTACCTCTAAGGCTAGAAGTATTCTTCCCTCTTCTTATCCTTTAAAGACGGTCACTTCTAACTCTTCTCATCTTGCTTTGCTGCCTTTAGCTTTAAGAACAGCTAATCTTCCTTT
>DLIM01000031.1:24425-34188 GCA_002483745.1 Caryophanales bacterium UBA7642
AATAGAAGAGACCGCTTCTAAATATCAGCTTCCTTTGACTATCTCTGGTTCTGGTTCAACCATGATTGTCTTCTATCTGAAGAATGACAAAAAACCGGTTAATAGTTTTATTGCTGAACTTAAGAAAGACAAACTTAAGACAGAAACTGCTTTTGTCTTTGCTAGTCTCAATAAGGTCGGATCCTTAGTTAAAGAGGAGGATATTTAAATGAATGATGATTATCTGCTTGTCAATAAAGCTATCCTTCCTGTTGTCTTACCGAAAGTAATTCTAGCTAGAGATAAAGTTTCTAAAGATAACCTTTCAATCAGTGAAGCCTGTAAAGCTGTGAATATCTCCCGTTCTGCCTATTATAAATACAAGGATATGGTTTTCCTTCCTGAAAAAGTGGAGACCAAAAGAGCTATTCTTTCTTTAAAAGTCGATGATAAAGAAGGAGTGTTGAATGCTATCTTGAAAGTTCTGACTAAATCAAAAGCTAATGTCTTAACTATCTTCCAGGATACCCCAGTTAGAGAGTTAGCTTTTATCACCATTAAAGTCGACATCAAGAAACTGACAATTCCTGTCAATAAGTTAGTAGAACAGCTTAAGGATTTGCCATCAATTAGAAAGGTCGATTTAATCGCATATGAATAACATAGCTATTTTCGGATATGGAACCGTTGGCAAAGGCGTTTATGAATTAACGAAGAATAACCCTTTATTTAAGGTTGCTGCTATTTTCGATAAACCCGAGAAGAAAGAAGAGCTTCACAATTTATTAGTTACCGATATTGATTCAATTATTCTAGATAAAAGTATAGATACTGTTGTTGAATGCTTAGGCGGAGATAGCCTTCCTCATGAAGTAATTATTAAATCCTTGAAGAACAAGAAGAATGTTGTTACCTCCAATAAGGAAACTATTTCAAAGCATCTAAGCGAATATCTAAGACTTGCTAATGAAAACCAGGTCTCAATTCAGTTTGAAGCTTCAGTTGGAGGCGGAATCCCTTTGATTTATCCTTTAACTATTCAAAGTGATTTTGATGAAATCTTTGAAGTTAAAGGTATCCTTAATGGCACCTCTAATTTTATTTTGACAAAGATGAGCGATGAAAAGATGGATAAGAATGAAGCTATTAAGTTAGCCCAAGAAAAAGGCTTCGCCGAAAAAGACCCTACTGCTGATTTGGAAGGCATCGATATGGTAAGAAAAGGCTGTATTTTAGCTTCCTTAATCACTAAGAAAGAGATTCATAATGAAGATATTCTTCATTTTGGAATCAGTAACCTCAATGCCTCTATGATTGCTGAGGTTGCTTCTAGAGGGAAAGTCTTAAAATTAATAACTGATATTAAAGTAAGTGATAAAGGTACCTCAGTAATAGTATTACCGGTTGCTATTGACAAAAATAGTCCTTTAGCTCAAGTAAAGAATGAATACAATGGTGTCTTAATCTTAGGAAAATATCAAGAGCCTTTGACTTTCATTGGAAAAGGAGCCGGTAAGAATCCTACTGCTAGTGCTATAGTCTCTGATTTAGTAAGAATCAACAAAAAAATTGCTTATCCTTATCCTGACTTAAAGCCTTACTATCCTTTGACTTCCGACTTAAAAGGAAAATATCTCCTCTTCAGTAAGGAATCACTTAAAGAAGTAAATGATCCCACTGAGCAGGAATTAAAAGCCGCTATGTTTATAGCTAGAGTTGAATAATCAAAGAGGAAAATTAAAATGAAATCATATAATTTCGCTGTTGTAGGTGCTACGGGATTAGTTGGAAGAACCTTCCTTAAGGTCATGGAAGAATATCATCTTCCAGTTAAGTCTTTACGTCTTTTTGCTAGTGCTAAAAGCTTAGGAGTAAAGTTAACTTATGCTGGTAAAGAATATGAAGTCGAGGAATTAAAAGAAGGCTGCTTTGTTGGAACTGATTTTGCTCTCTTTAGTGCGGGAGCCTCAGTTAGTAAAATCTGGGCAAAAGTAGCTAGTGATGAAGGAGCCTTAGTTGTTGATAATTCTTCTCAGTGGCGAATGGAAGAAGACTGTGCTTTGATTGTCCCTGAAATAAATATTGATGATTACAAGGACAAATCTCGTATCATTGCTAACCCTAATTGTTCTACTATTCAGTCAGTTTTACCATTAAAAGCTTTAGATGAAGCTTTTGGATTAAAGAAAGTCACTTTTACTACTTATCAGGCAGTCTCTGGTTCCGGAAAGAAAGGCCTTGACGACTTAGCTAGATGTGAAAGAGGAGAGAAGAATCAATTCTATCCTTATGATATTTCTAAAACCTGCATTCCGGAGATTGATATCTTCTATGATGATGGCTATTCCAAGGAAGAGATGAAGATGGTTAATGAGACGAGAAAGATTCTTCATCGTCCTGACTTAAAAATATCGGCTACTTGTATTAGAGTCCCAGTCCCTGTCGCTCATGGAGTGGTGATGCAGGCTGAATTTAAGAAACCTGTTGATGTTATTAAGGCTAGAATTGCCTTAGCCAATTATGAAGACATTAAAGTCTTAGATGACCCTAAGAATCATATCTATCCTGTATCCACAATTGCTGCTGGAAATGATTATGTCTATGTTGGAAGAATCAGAAAGGATTTAGCTGTCGATAATGGCTTACTCCTTTATTCCGTTGCCGATAATGTCAGAAAAGGAGCCGCCAGCAATGCTGTTCAGATTGTGAAGAAAATCATTGCTGAGTGGGAGCATTAATCATGGATAAGGTTTGCAAATTCGGAGGATCATCTTTAGCTAATAGCGAAGAGTTTGAAAAAGTTAAAAAGATTGTTCTCTCTGACCCTAATAGAAAAGTAGTAGTTGTCTCAGCTTTAGGAAAAGATGCTAAAGACAGCAATAAAGTTACTGATTTGCTTTATTTGACTTATCAGCACCACAAATATCACGTTGATGCTAAACCTCTTTTTGATGATATCAAAAATCGATATCTATCTATCATAAAAGAGCTTCATCTTACTATTGATTCAGAGACAGAATTCGATAATCTCTGGAAGAGAATCCAAAGTGATGATATCGATGAAGAGGAACTAGTTTCTAGAGGTGAATACTTTTCCGCTAAGTTGATGGCTAATTACTTAGGCTTTGATTTTGTTGATTCTAAAGACTTGATTCATTTTGACTATGATGGAAAAGTCAAAGAAGCTGAAACTAAAGACGCTATTGCTCTGGCTAAATCAAATCATGAAAAAATGGTAGTGCCTGGTTTCTATGGCTCCTATCCGAATAAGAAAATCTGTCTATTCTCTAGAGGCGGCTCTGATGTCACTGGATCCTATCTAGCTAAAGGCATTAAAGCTGAACTATATGAAAACTTCACTGATGTTTCGGGCTTCTATATGGCTGATCCAAAGATTGTTGATAATCCTAGAAGAATCACTCAGATTTCCTATGATGAGTTAAGAGAGCTTTCCTATATGGGAGCTTCTGTTATTCATGAAGAGACCATCCTCCCTTTAATGGAAGATAAGATTCCTCTCATCATCTTGAATACTAACCATCCTGAAGAAGGTGGAACCTTAATTCAAAAGACTACTACTAACAGACAGCATCTGATTACCGGTATTACCGGTAAGAAGAACTTCCTTGCTTTAACCTTTGTAAAGCAAAAGAGTGTCGATAAGCTTTCTGTCATTATGAGTGTCTTAAAAGTCTTTGAGATGTTCCATATTCCGCTTGAACATATTCCAACCTCTATTGATAGCTTTACTGTTGTAGTCGAAAAGAAAGCTATTGAAGAGAGATTCTATGATGTGATAGCTGAATTAAAGAAGATTCCTTCTATTATTTCTATTGCCGAAGATGATGACTTAGCTCTACTTGCCGTAGTCGGTGGCAACATGGTAAAAAAGACCGGAACTAGCGGTCGCATCTTATCCGTCTTTGGTGAGCAGAACATCAATATTAAGATGATTGACCAAGGTGTTGAGGAATTCAATATCATCATCGGTGTCTCTAACGGTGATTTTGAAAAGTCCATCAAAGCTTTGTATGAGCGATTCGCTCACGAAAAAGTCAATGAAGAATAAGTAATAAAACGGCTATGAGATTAAACCAATACCCGTTTTATTACTTGCTTAGGAAGGCTTATCTTCTTTTAAAACCACGATACTTAAGTAAGGTGAATTTTCATCAATGTATTCATGTGAGAAACTAGGTTGTCCGTAACTAATATATCCGGTAGCTTCCTGGTCATTGAACATGTATTGATCACAGCAAGAAGAAAGGGTATTTATGTCTGCACTCATGGTTATTTCCTCGTTGCTTTTGTCTCTAATTCGTGTGAGCAAAATCACTTGGAAGAAACATGATCCATCCTCTCCACTTTTCCCATTGGAGAAGTACCAATGGTTATCCTTTTTTTCCATATAGCCATCAAAATAGGTGGAATCCACTACCCCAGGCAGTGTTTCTGCATTTGGCTCAGAAGAGGTTGAAGATGTTCCTCCGCATGAGCATAAAGAGAATAGGCATATTCCGCATAGAATTATTGGAAGTCTTCTAGTCGATAACCATTTTATTTATAAAATTTCCTGTCTTATTTCCTATTAGATTTTTGATTTGTCAGTTAAGAATTAATATGTTGACTAATTAACAATTATAAGCTGGCAATACATATAGTCAACTATCTGTATAAATTCTTATTTTTTTCTTTTGAAGAATAAAACGGTTTTAAGGTATATAATCTATTGGATAAAAATGGTAATAACTTTTCAGAATGTCTCTTTTAAATATGTGGATCGGTATCTTTTAAAGGATGCCTCTTTTTCCATCACTGAAAAAGAAAAGATTGGTCTTATGGGAGTCAATGGCTCTGGTAAGACGACACTTTTAAAGCTTGTCGTTGGAGAAGAAAAACCGGTTGAAGGAACCATTGTCAAGTCTGGTAATATCACCATCAACTATCTTGAACAGAATCAGACTTTCAAGGATGATGAAACCGTTCTTGAAGCTATCACTTCAAGAAGCAGCAAAGAGCATCCGATTCCTGACTATGAGATTAAGTCTGCTCTGAACCATTTAAAGTTATTTAATTACCAGGCTTTATGTAAAACCTTGTCAGGCGGAGAAAAAAAGCGACTATCATTAGCTATCTGCTTATTAAGTTACTGTGATATCTTGCTTCTTGATGAACCAACTAACCATTTAGACAATGATACGATTCTTTGGCTTGAAAACTATCTAAGGAAATGGCCACATGGTTTACTTTTAGTAACCCATGATCGTTATTTCTTAGAGAATGTCTGTTCTAATATGCTCGAACTTGATCACGGACATGTCTATACCTATGTTGCTAATTACTCTAAATATCTAGAGTTAAAGGAACAAAGAGAAGAAAATGAAGCCCATCAGGAACAAAAAGTAAAATCTCTTTTAAAGAATGAATTGGCTTGGATCAGAGCTGGTGCACCAGCTCGCTCCACTAAGCAGAAGAGCCGTATCCAAAGATTCAATAAATTAGCTACTATCGAATTCCAAAAAGATTCCAAACTTAATATGTCTTCTATTGATAGAAGATTAGGTAATGATACCATTGAGATTTCTCATGCCTCTAAAGCTATTGATGGCAAAGTCCTTTTTACTGACTTCTCATTTTCTTTGCCTCGCTATTCCAGAGTTGGAATAGTCGGAGATAATGGCTGTGGTAAATCGACCTTATTTAAAGCCATTATGGGTAAAACTAGTCTTGATAGTGGCTCTATCACTATTGGTCAGACAGTAAAAATTGGCTATTTATCTCAGGAACTCATGGAAATGGATCCTGAAGATCGAGTCATTGATTTTATTAGTAGGGATGGAGGTAGTATTGATACTTTAGATGGTAAATTATCTCCTAAGCAACTATTAGAGACATTCCTTTTTGATTCCGATAAACAGTATGCTTCTATTAAGACCTTATCAGGTGGAGAGAAAAGAAGATTACAG
The DNA here is from genome assembly GCA_002483745.1 of Caryophanales bacterium UBA7642. Classification (GTDB taxonomy): domain Bacteria; phylum Bacillota_I; class Bacilli_A; order RFN20; family CAG-288; genus Enterosoma. The sequence goes on from DLIM01000031.1 coordinate 30,371, forward strand.
ATATTAAAAGTCTTAAGCAGTAATCCTAATATCTTAATCTTGGATGAACCTACTAATGATTTAGATATCTATACTTTAGAAGTCTTAGAGGAATACTTAGATAACTTCAAAGGACCAGTCTTAGTAGTCTCCCATGACCGTTACTTCTTAGATAAAGTCTGTGATACCCTCTTAGCTTTCGAAAACCAAAAAATCAATAAATATACCTGCTCCGTCTCTGAATACTTAGCTAATCAGACAAAAGGCGAAGACAATAAGAAAGAAGAAAAGACTGTTAGAGTCAGGACTCATCCATCTACTGGAAAGATGAGAGACAGGTTAGCTTATTTAGAAAAGCATACTATCCTTCTTCACAAAGAAATATTTGAGATTGATAAGAAACTTAATACCCCCACTTCTAACTATCAGGAAGTGAATAGATTAGGTGAAGAAAGAAACAGTAAAGCTAAACAAGTCGAAGAAGAAGAAAACGAATACTTAGAGACACTTGATGAATTAGATAAGGCTTTAGAAGAAGAGAAAAAGTAATTAGCAACTTTCTTTAATAAAATAAAGAAAGAATTAAAAAATCCCTGACTGGATAACCAATCAGGGATTTCTTTTTTAGTTAGTTTAGAACTAATTAATATCTGCCGTAACCGCCGCGATCTCCGCCACGGTCATAACCATCATCGGAATCTCTTCCTCTGTCGCTATAGCCACGGTCTTCACCGCGATATCCGCCACGATCAGAATGTCCGTATCCGCCACGATCACCACCGCGATATCCACCGCGATCAGAATGACCATAACCTCCACGTCCACCACCGAAACCGCCACGGCCATGTCCACCACCGAAACCGCCACGTCCGCCCTGAGAAGAGCGAGGCTTTCTTTCGGAAAGCTCGACGTTGACTTCACGATCTCCGACCTTCTTGCCGATAAGACCCTTCATGACATCATCGATGACAGTCTTAGGTAATTCGAAGAAGGAGAACTTATCTCTGATGAATACATCAGTGAAATCAGTATCCTTGACAGTAGGAACATTATCCATAATGAGCTTCTTGAGGGAGTCATTATCTTCAAAGCCATCAAATTCACCGACATTGATGAAGAATCTCTGAACAGTAGAGTTATCATCAGTGGCAGCAACAGCCTTGGTTTCTTCCTTCTCATCTTCAAGGACCTTGATTAGAGCTAAAGCAACAGTCTCAGCAGTAGCTAAATTCTCGGTCTTGCCATCGTTGATGGCAGCAAGAATAGTATCTAAATCAGCTTTCTTATCTTCCGGCTTGCCCTTGTCGGCAATGCCCTTAACGGCTAAAGTAATTTTGTCTAATTCCATAATTTAATTTTTCTTTCTGAGGTGAAGCCACGTGCTTCATCTTCCTTTATTTAATAGCTTCCCGTACGCTTTTTTAAGAGGACTATCGTTAGTAAGTAAGAACTAAGCTTTTTCTAGTCTTACTAGAGACAATACTTTTAACTAGTGAATAAACCGCATCTCGTCAAACTTTTGGGTCAATCGTCTTTACGTCATGTCCGGGCAGCTATATCAGTTAATCAAGATTCTAAAAACTTTCTGGTCTTTGAACGCTTCATCTTCTTCTCACACTGGTTCTGCCTAAAATCAATGTGATGTAAGTTTCTTTTCTACCTTTGCTTAATAAGGTATGAAGAAGCCTATCTACATCTACTGTCGAGATTTGAATAGGAGCAACTTCCTATTTCAAGTTTCTTCAGCTTTACCTATTTATATAGCTAGTTCCTATAAAGATAAGTTTGAATGTAGTACTGATTGATCATCTCATCTTCTAATATTGATAATAAGGAAGAGAATGAATTCATCTGCTTGTTGCTTTGTGGGTGAGTAAGAAGTTTCTGTTAAGTGAATTTTCTTTGTTAACCCTAACTAGAGCAGGTTAACTAGGACATATAAGGGATAAGTAATAAGTAGGAATAAAGAAGCTAAAAGTCTTTAGGTAACAAGGAATAGACTTAGATATTAGGTTAGGAGTAACGGTAGTCAGTCTATACCTACTATAAAGAGTTCTTTTAGATAAGCCGTATCACTATATCATACTTAACGGAAGATAGCATAACAAATTTTAACTTTTTTGAAAATGTGCCTTATTCACGTGATTTTATGAAGCAAAAATTGATTCAGGATAGTTGACAATAAATGATTTTTTATCTTTGGCTATTAGGAAACCAAAAACATATTTAAAAGGATGACGCTTGGAACTAATCAATTCTCTTTGTTTGAAAGGAAATATTAAAAAACGAAAAGAAAAGGCCTCCCTAAAATTGAAGAAAGCGAATACAATCAGATAGCTTTTAAGAGAGGAACTAATATCACATAGTTATAGTTCTTTAAAAAGAAGACTTTATATCTTATTTTTTAGGAAATTTAAAGAAAACTTCATATTACAAAACCTAAAAATAGTATGTTGAAATCTACTTTCATTTAACTCATTAAAAAAATATATGGTATCGCTTACAACTGACTAAAAAGTTTAAAAAGCTCCGATTCTTAAGGACTTGAAAATTTTAGGGACCAATTATCTATCTTAGAAAAATTAATATAATTCTAAGATAAGTTAATAAAAATATGTACAAATCTAATGCAAGTATTTGCTTATTTTAAACTGCTCTTATAAAATTTGGCTGTAAAAAACATATGCAAGCAATTGATAACGCCAAAAATTATATCGAACTAAATTTGTTGGAATCCGGACGTGAAGTCTGTATTCCTGAGAAGGAAATTGTCTTCTCTCAGAAGACTTATCATCTTTTCCATTATATTGTCTCTGGGAAGGGCGTCTTTGAAATCAACGGAAAACAATATCATCTCCATAAAGGAATGATTTTCTATATTCCTCCTCAAAGTGATGCTAAATATGCTCCAGACAGAGATGATCCTTGGACTTATGAATGGTTAGGCTTTGATGGCTCCACTATCGAGAACTATTTAATTAGAGCTGACATCAGTAAAAACAATCCCATCTTTATTGATAAGGAAGGAACCTTGAGAAAGTACTTCGATGAAATCAACAATGAGCTAAATGATGTCTCCTATCTGAATATCGTCTGCCTGGGTTTAGCTTATGAGCTTTTTGGCCAGATCTTAAAGATGAATGGTGGCATTAATAACGAATTCACTTCTTCTGAATCCTACATTGTTATGGCTAAACAGTTTATTGACAATAACTTTCAGTTTGATGTCAAGGTAGAGGATGCGGCTAACAGCATTGGCATTACTACTAACTATCTTGCCAATATCTTCCAAAAGAGTGTTCATTATTCGCCTAAACAGTATTTGATTAATGTCCGAATGACAAGAGCCAAACTACTCCTTAAAACTGAACTATAAGATTAAGGATGTTGCTAAAAAGGTAGGTTATAAGAATCAGCTTCACTTCTCAAATGAATTCAAGAAATTCTATGGCGTCAGTCCGAAGAACTATGAAAATCAGGAGGAGATAACAAATGAAAAACAAGATCTTAACGTTTAGTTTGATGACAGTCGTTGCTTTCTCTTTATTTAGTTGCAAAAGCAATGCTAGCTCGACTAGCCAAACTACCACTTCGACTTCTAATAGTTCCACTCCAGTTTCATTCACTTATAGTGATAAAACCTATGAGAAATCATATGGAACTAATCCTGATAATACCGAAACCCATGATTATTCAAACAGCAAAGTAAAGAAGACTGATAAGGACTTAAGAAGCGATTTTGCTATGGGCGTTGATGGCTCTATGATTAACAAGATCGAAGCTTTAGGTGGTCAGTATTACAACCAGGATGGGAAGAATCAGGATGTCTTCTCCGATGA
>DLIM01000009.1:0-3137 GCA_002483745.1 Caryophanales bacterium UBA7642
AGCTTAGATTCTTCTAGTTCTGGCTCAAAAGACGATTCAACTGGTAAATATGGACTAACTCTTCAATACAAGAGCGGTTTTAGGATTCTTTGGCTTACTGACCTGCATTTTGGGAATCCTACAAATACCTCAGACTATGACGAAGAAAAAGAATATACCCATTTAAGAACAATGATAGAACAGGCTAACAATCCTGATTTAATTGTTCTAACTGGTGATACCTTTGAAAAAGAAACAACTGAACAAGTTGATGCTTTTATCACTTTCATCGATTCCTTTAATATCAAATGGGCATTTACTTACGGCAATCACGATTCCAGTTCTTTGATTAGTGACTCTTATTACATCAATAAGAAAATCATGGCTAGCAAGAATGCGGCTTTTGTTGATTATGAGAATGATGATATTTATGGCTTAACCAATTACTACATTAACCTTCAAAGCAATAACAAGAACGTCTACCGCTTATACATTATTGATAGCAACAATTATAAATTGGCTGGCGATGGCGGAGACAGCATTTACGATGTCATTCATCAAGACCAGTTAGATCACCTTCAGAAAATCTACGATAATCAAGGAGATAAGGCTCCTGGATTAGCTTTCTTCCATATTTGCTTAAAAGAGTTTGTTACTGCCTATCAAGGCTATAGCGATGGCATCTATCAAGGACAAGGATATAAAAAAGATCCTTTTGGATACGGATATAAAAACAATGGTGTTTACAACGTTATGAAAAGCTGTGGCATAGTCGGAACCTTTGCCGGTCATGATCATGGCAATGATTTTGATATTAATTATTTTGATGAAACCAATCATATGGTCATTTCTTATGGCTTAAAAGGAAGTGACCTTAATTATTATCAGACTGATATGGTTGGCTACAAGATTATCACTTTACCGGATAACCCTTCTAGTTTTAGTTATAGTGACATCAAAGAAACTAAGGTTAACTATGCCTAGTTATAGGAAGGATAATTTAAAATGAAAAAATATTTAATTAAAGGAATCGTCTCCTTATCACTTCTCTCTTTATCAATGATTAACTTAGCTTCTTGCTCTAAAAATACTGATTGTTCAATTACTGATAAAGCTCTTATAAGAACTACCACTAATCAGCAGGGGACAATTAAAGTCATCGGAATAGATGAAAACAATTATGCTGAATTAAACACCAAGCTGACTGTGGAAGTCACTTCTAAAAACAATTACCGACTTGATAGTCTCTATCTTGATGAAACTAATATAACTTTTAGCTTAGCTTTTACCCCTACTGCTGCTAAAACCTATATTCTTAATGCTACTTTCCTTCCAACAGCGGATAGTGTCAATTATACAGTTGAACTAACTGGCGATAGACAGGTAGAGATTGGAAAGACTATGCAGTTAAGCTGTCAAGTCTCTGGTCCTGATAGCTCAGTTTCCTATTTTGTCAGTGACCCTGACTTAGCACAGGTTGATGATAATGGCTTAGTTACTGCTAAAAAAGCTGGATTCGTAACCGTTACTGCTACAGCGATAAATTCTAATAGCAAAGACCCAGCCACTGATTCTTTCTCTTTCTTTGTTGAGCCTCACTATATAGCTAGAATGGTTGAATCAATGAAGGAATACTCTTTAACTGATACCTTATCTTTTAACGAAACTATATCTTTCTGCTATTTGCCTTCTTCAGGCTCTGATCCTGAAAGTAGTGCCATGAGGCTTCCTTATACTGTCTCTATCATCAAAGACGAGAATAAAAAGATCAATGTGGACTTCCATTTAGACTTCGGTGAAAACACTAGTTTATTAAATTTTGGTCTGCCTGCTATCACAGGTGATAATAATCTAGGAAGTGTCACTCGCTTAGGCTTTTTATACGAGTCTGATACTGATTTACAGCTTTATGCGATGAGTGGAACTAATCATGATTCTCTTTGCTACTATAACCGAGTAAGTATTGCTAAGGACTTAGCTTCGACAATCTTAGATAAGCTGCTTTCGTCTTTGACATCAGGAAGTGATAGTTCTTCCTTGCTTCAATATCCAGAAATAGGACTACTTTTAAATGGTGGCAAAAACAAATCTATTGATTTGGCTTCTTTATCTAATTTGATCAATACGGTCCTTACTTATGATGAAGACCCAAGTTCTGGAATCAGTGTCAGTAGCCTCCATTTAGCAACCCTTCAGACTCTTATTGATAGCCTTAAAGCCAAGGCCATTTTAAAGCCCTCAATGACAAATATGGAGAGACCTCTTCAGAAGCTTTGCTCTATGGATCTATAATTTCAGGTTTATTCCCTCAATCATTAACTTCTATCAAATTAACATTTTTTTGAAAGATAATGGTGCCTTTGATTCAATGGACTTTGTTATCAGAGATACTAAGACAGTTTCTTATGATTATTTAAGGATTTCTTTCACTCGCGACACAAATGATGTTTCTAGCACTTTCTTTACAGACTTAAAAGCCACTTTAGCCACTGCTGAAAAGGAAAAAGGAATCCTAAATAATGCCTTACTCTTAAAAGAAGCGGTTAAGAATGATTTAAGCGCTGCAACTTTAATTATGGATGAAAGCAAGATATCAGCTAGCACAAAGCTTGATAAGAGCCATTCTGCATATAATGTAATTCATTTTTCGAGTTCCTTCGAAAAGGACTAAACTGCTTATCGGGACTTTGTTACTTCTCTTAATGACACAACTAGTGAAAACTATGTTTCCAATTCTATTTGGAAGAAGAACGCCTCTTTAAATGATTTCTTGCCCTATGCTAGTTTCAGCGTTTCTTTAACTAGTGATAGTAATAATGTTTTACCTGATAAATACCAGGTAAAGACGGGAGATACTTTCTTGCTCCATTCCTTTAAAGCCGTAGGAGATTCTTCAAACACCGAAGAGCTAACTGATGAAACCATTACCTTCACTGATGCTAAAGGAAAAGCCTTCTCCACTGATTATTACTCCTTTGATTCAAATACCAAAGTTCTAACCATTAAAGCCTTGCCCAGCACCTCTTCAACTCTTATTATCACTGTCTCATCAGGATCATATTCTAAATTGACTTATCGTTTTTTACTAAACGCCTATAGTTTCTTTTTCAATTAAAAATCCCAGGATAAAATCCCGGGATTTTTATATTGAGGTAAAT
>DLIM01000009.1:3368-48047 GCA_002483745.1 Caryophanales bacterium UBA7642
CTTTCTTGGCTATTAATTCTTGGTGTGAACCTCTTTCAATGATAGCGCCATGATCAAGCACTAAGATTTCGTCACTGTTCTTGACTGTTGATAAGCGGTGAGCAATAACGAAAGTCGTTCTCCCGTTCATCAGATGGTCCATGCCGCCTTGGACTAGTTTCTCGGTCCGAGTATCAATAGAACTAGTAGCTTCATCTAAGATCATAGCCGGAGGATCAGCAACGGCAGCTCTAGCAATGGATATTAATTGCAGTTGACCTTGAGATAAGCCTTCACCATTCCCGGAGATGATAGTGTTATACCATTTTGGAAGCATTCTAATGAAGCCATCGGCGTTAACTAGTTTTGCGGCCTTGATGCAATCTTCATCACTAGCCTTCTCATTTCCGTATCGGATATTTTCCATAATTGTTCAGGTAAAAAGATGAACATCCTGTAGAACCATCCCTAAGGACCTTCTTAAGTCAGGCTTTTTTATCTTGGTAATATTGATTCCATCAAAACGAATCTTGCCATCATCGATATCATAGAAACGATTGATTAAGTTAGTGATAGTAGTTTTACCAGCGCCAGTTGAGCCAACTAAAGCAACTTTCTCACCAGGGTCGGCTTTAATCGTAATATTATGAAGAATTTGCTTTCCGGAGACATAGGAAAAGTCAACATGATCAAGAACAATTTCACCTTTAAGCCAAGTATAAGAAGTAGTTGAGCCATCCTTATGAGGATGCTTCCAAGCCCATTTGTCTGTTTTTTCTTCGCATTCAATGGGATTACCATCTTTATCGATTTTAGCATTGACTAAGGTTACATAACCATCATCAGTTTCCGACTTTTCATCCATGAATTTGAAGATTCTACTAGCACCAGCTAAAGCCGTAATAATCGAGTTAAATTGGTTTGCTAACTGACTGATAGGATTAGTAAAACTCTTAGCTAAAGTTAAGAAGGAAGCAATCATGCCTAGGGTCAAGACATTGACTCCGGTTAATCCGACATTCATTAAGCCAGCTATGGCCATATAGGCACCTAGTACGGCAACAATCACATAGAGAACATAGCCAAGAGCATTCATCATCGGCATCATCATATTGGCTTGCCCATTGGCATTTTAAGTACTATCTTCCCATTTAGAATTCTTTTCCTTAAAATCTAATTGGCTCTTGCCTTCATGGCAGAAGACTTTAACAACCTTCTCACCATTGATTATTTCTTCAAAATAGGCGTTTAAATCAGCTATATCTGATTGCTGCTGAACAAAGTAATGAGAAGATTTCCCAATGACGCCTTTAGAGATGACTAAGACTAATCCCATAGCCACTACAACGACAATCGTCAGCCAGACACTAATATAAAGCATACAGAAGAAGACAGCGACCACGGTGAAGACGGAGCTAACCAATTGCACTAAGGACTGAGCAATCATCTGCCTTAAGGTATCAGTATCGTTAGTGTAAAGAGACATAATTTCACCATGAGTGTGGGAATCAAAGAAGCTAACCGGAAGTTTTTGCATCTTAGTGAACATATCATCTCTTATTTTCTTTAAGGTTCCTTGGGCGATTGTCATTATGACTCGGTTATAGAAGAGAGTAGCTAAGACACCGACTAAATAGATGCAACCCATCAAAATCAAAGCTCCAATCAAAGGTGAGAAATTAGGATCACTGACACCTATTAAAGGCATGATATAGTCATCAATAAGGTTTTCAATGAAGAGCGAAGAGGCAGCGCTGGCTAAAGCGCTAAGAAGGACACAGATGATAACAAATATCATCTGACCTCTGTATCTTTTCATATAGGAAAGAAGACGCTTAATCGTGTCAGGTTTGAAACTCATAACAGCATTCTTCTTTCCTTTTTTAACTGCCTTTTCCATTATCGGAATCTCCTTTCTGCTGTGACTGATAGATATCTGCGTAGATGCTACAGTTCTTAATCAGATCTTCATGTTTACCTTGTGCCACAATCTTGCCATCATCCATGACAATAATGGAATCACAGTTTTCTACAGAGGTGATTCTTTGGGCAATTACTATTTTTGTGGTATGAGGAAGATAACTTCTAAATCCGTTCTCAATCTTCGCATCAGTCTTAGTATCAACAGCCGAGGTTGAATCATCCATGATAATGACTTTCGGTTTCTTTAACAGGGCTCGCGCAATACAAAGTCTTTGCTTCTGACCGCCTGAAACATTAGTCCCGCCTTGTTCAATATGGGTGTTATAGCCATCAGGTAAAGTATCAATGAATTCATCAGCGCAGGCAACATGGCAGGCTTCCTTAATTTCCTCATCTGTTGCTTTTTCATTTCCCCAAAGAAGATTTTTTTAATGGTTCCACTAAAAAGCTCATTTTTCTGTAATACCATGGAAACTGAATTCCTTAATATATCCAAGTCATAAGCTTTGACATTTTCTCCGCCGGCAAAGACTTCACCTTTAGAAGCGTCATATAATCTAGGTATCAATTGCACTAAGGATGACTTACTGCTACCCGTAGCTCCGATGATTCCTAAAGAAGAACCAGAAGGTATATTAAGATTAATATTTGAAAGAACGTTCTTCTCAGCTTTATCGCTATAAGTGAAGCTGACATCTTTAAAAACAATACTACCGTCTTTAACTTCTTTGGTAGGATTAGCAGGGCTTGTAATAGAAGGCTTTTCTTCTAAAATTTCAGCGCATCTAGTAGCACTGGAACTAGCAATAGAGATCATAGCAAAGACCATGGAAAGCATCATGAGACTAGTTAATATCTGCATAGCATAAGTAATCAGAGCCGTTAACTGTCCTGTAGTCAACCCTAAAGATACATTGTTGCCACTGGCAACAATCGCCTTAGCGCCAATCCAAGAAATTAATATCATAACGGCATACATCGTAAACTGCATCAAAGGGGATTTCCAAGCAATTAGTCTTTCTCCCTTCGAGAAACCAGAATAGATTTTTTGATAGATGCCACGGAATTTCTTGACTTCATGGTCTTACTGGTTAAAAGATTTAACTATTCTTATTCCTTTAACGTTTTCTTCGACTACTTCATTTAAGTCATCATAGGTATGGAAGACTTTCTTAAAGATGGGGTTGACTCCTTTAACAATCAAGAAGTGGAAGATAGCTAAGAAAGGTATAGCAGCTAAGAAAATCCAGGCTATAGTTGTATTGATTGTAAAAGAAACCGCCACAGAAAAGATCATCATGATTGGCCCCCTAACTGCCATCCTGATAATCATCTGATAAGCATTTTGGACATTGGTAACATCGGTAGTTAAACGCGTAACTATTGATGCCGTGGAAAACTTATCAATGTTGCTAAAAGAAAAGGTCTGTACTTTATCGAACATATCTTTTCTTAGAGAAGCCGCATATCTGGCACTAGCTTTAGCACCGATTTTTGCCCCAAAAATACCAGTAATAAGTTCGAGAGTTGCAAAGACAAGTAAAGCACCTCCATATATCCATACTTTGGTCATGTTGCTGGAATTAATGCCGTAATCAAGCAAATCAGACATACATAAAGGAATGATAATTTCAAAAACTACTTCCAAAGCCGATAAACCTACCGTTACAAAGCTTAGGGTTTTATCGCCGTTTAAACTTTTAGATAATGTTTTAAACATATAAGTACCTCTTTATGTAGCACGCTACATTTTCAATTATTTGAATAGCCAAGTTTTTGACTTGGCTTTTTCAACTGATGTTTTTATATATTTCTACTAGATAGTATAGGAACTGCTTTCTTTCTTCTTCCGATAAGCCTTTCAGCATTTTGTCTTCTTGGCTATCAATAACCTGAGCCATGTTATTTCCTATAACCTCGGCCTTAGGTGTAAGTTTGACTATTTTATTTCGGCCATTGTTAGGATCAAAGAAAGAAATTAAGAATCCATGTTTTTCCATCCTCTTCACTAATCCAACGACAGTAGGATGGGCAACTTTGAGATTATCTTCGATCTCTTTTTGGGTGGTTTCACCGCCATGTTGATGAATAAAGGAAAGAACACGGCTTTGTGATAAAGTCAGATTGTTGCTTTTTAAATCGTAATCGGCTTTAGTCTTGATTTTGTCATTAATTAATTTAATGTAATAACCTACTTTTTGTTCCATTTCAGCATCCTCGCTATATAGTGTAGTACGCTACACTTTGCATTACAAGCTTTTTATTAAGCATAAATGGAAATGATATTTATCCTATCAATTCCTGTTTAGTACCTTATCTATTCTTCCAATATAAAGCGTGTGATAATTGCCTTGATTAGCTCCGGAATAGTATTTTTTAATGATTGAATCGCTTAGAATTCTATCGGTATTGCAATCATTTTCATAGAGTTTCGTGCAGATGATGACTTGCTTTGATTCCTCAATAAAAGGTGTGTCATTAATAAAACTAAGATGGAGATCAGCTCTACTTATTTTATCTTCATCTCTTCCAGAGACAGTTCCTAGATATCCAAGTTTTATAGAATTTAGATCATCTAAGAAAGAGATAGAAAAGGTTTTGCTTTTTTCTAAAAACAAATGTGTATATCGGGATTTCTTTACCATGATTATGAAGACTGGCATGGACCAGATATTGCCAATGCTGAACCAGGCCGCAGTCATCGTGTTAACTTTGTTATCGGCCTTAGCAGTTATTAGGAAAGAAGTCTTCATCAGATTATTATCCTTATCCAAAACCAAAGCATCTTTTATCTCAGCTTCTTTAAAATCAGACATAGTCTATGCCCCTTTTCTATTATTATAATAGGAAATCGCTTAGTTTAAAAAAAACTCAATTAGTTATATAATGTTCTTAGCTTTATAAAAATAAAGCCTACAAGGACACAAATGTTAACAAATCAAGACAAGCAAAACATTTATGACCTGCTTTGTCAGGAGTTTGAAAAAAACTCGAAGATTCCTTTGGCTAAAGTTGCTCTTTATCTAAAGAATCAAGGCCTGAACTATGAGGAATTCGGTTATAAAAAAATGAAGTCGCTTCTAAACGACTTAAATGAATTCCTAGAACTCAGTGCTGATGAAACAGTCGGCCATAAAAAAGAAGAGTACGTAGTCGTTCATGATTTCAATAATCAGGGTTCGGCAATTTCTAATATGATAAAAGACAGTCCCAATAAAAAAGGGTCTACTAAATTTTCCAATGATGATAAGAAAGCCATCTATGAGTCTCTGAAGAACGGTTTCAACACCAATAGAGAATACCCAATGGCTACTATCAGCAAATGGCTTTTAGATCATGGCTTTAATTACCACGCTTTGGGTTTTTCCAAGATGAAAAGCCTCTTAGAAGCTATGCCTGAGACTATCTCTCTTAGGGATGTATCAATCAAGGGTGTCAAACAGTCATTAGTCACTATCAAAGCAAGAATCGATAATGCTAGTCACCCTATCATAAATGATAAGCCTCTTTTGAAGGCTGAGGCTAAAGCCCCTATTAAAGAGAAGAGCTTCAGTTCCAATGATAATAGCTACCCTAAGGCTGAGGAAGTCTTTATTCCTCCAAAGCTTATTCTTTCAGTAAAGGAATTCACTAATCTTGGCTTAGAGGATTCTTCCATAGTCAATCTCATCAAGAATGACTACTCGAATGATATCAAGAGCAATCTCATCACTATCAAGGATGACTGCTTTGTCTTCCCGCTTTCTTTTACTAACACTCATTCCGAAGCTTTGATAGCCTCTATCAAGAAAGCCGCAAATACTACTGAATATAAATATTATCTTAACTTTATCGGAAACGATAAAGAGAAGCCTAAAGATGCTTTAAGGAGTCAGATTTTCTTCCCGGACTTTGATGATGCCGTTGCTGAATTAGCTGATTTAGCTATTCAGGAAGACTGGTGCTACCACCATTCTAAAGATCCCCTAATCATCCTGAAGATTTATCTTCAGTATACTTATTACCGTCTTCTTTCCCAAAAGAAAGTCCTCGTGGATGAAAAATCAGGATTTGCAGCTTTCAATACCGGTTTAGAGACCAATGATTTTGATGATATCTATGGCGTCTTAATGGTAAACAAAGATAAGACTATTGATTCTGACTATATTTTCCAGGGATTCTCCATAGCAGCAAGTCAAGGCATAGGTAAGATCATTGTCGAGCACTTCAATCCCCTCCCTCCTAAACCGACATATACCAATAGCACCGCTGATATCATCTACGATACCAAAAAAGACTTACATACTGATTATCAGCACATCATCTTAGACAACTTAGACCGTTTCCCCTTGATGTTCTTAAAGAAAGTCGTTATGCCTTTTGCTAAAGAAAAGAAGCTTCTTGATGACATCATCAGAGAGAAAAACGATTACCAGAGAAGCAAACTATATGCTTACTTAGAAGAAGCGGTGAGGGAAAATGATATGCTCTTCACCCTGATCAAAGCTTCTTTAGATTCTGCTATTGCTAGTTCCTTAAAGTGTGTGCGCTACGATTATCGAATGGCTTTGCCTTCATTCTTCCCGACTAGAGATGTCATGTCGATGATGCTACCTCTAGTATTCGATAAAGGCGCTGGAGTAGAAGCTATTCTTCTTGTTGAGTTAACACCTAGTGGCAATTACCAAGGCCAGACAATCCTGACTTTGAAGCAATGCTACGTCAATGCAAGATTATTAGGGCCTTTAGATAATACTTTCTTAAAAGCTAGCGACATCGAGGATTAATCAAAAGCGTCAAGAGCAAATCCTGCTCTTGACGCTTTTTCTTTATTTTGAGTTATGTTCATTATGTCTGACGTAGAAAGATAGGACATCAATATCGGATGGATGAACGTTAGTTATTCGGCTAGCCTCTCCTAAAGTCTTCGGTTTAAGCAAGGAAAGCTTTTCCCTAGCTTCTAAAGACAAGCCATCCATATGCTTATAGTCGAGATTATCAGGAAGCAAAAGCGATTCATAGCTCTTTCTTCTTTCAGCCTCTTTACGTTCCGCAATGATGTACCCTTCATATTTTATCTCGGTCTCGCATTTGAACTGTTCTTCATCATCAAGGACAGGTAAGTAATCAACGCACTTTGATAATTCTTTATACTTGACGTTCTGCCTTCTCATCGTTTGCTTAAGTGTTTCATTGCCATTAGGGTCATTGAATCCTAATGATTTGATGTAATCTCTTACTTTCTGATTACTAGCCACTTGATGAGAAGCGAGCAAGTTGATAGCTAAGTCAACCTTTTCATTTTTAGAATTCAAACGGTCAAAACGTTCTTTAGAGACTAAACCGATATCATAGCCTTTCTTTAAAAGTCTAACATCAGCATTATCATTTCTAGTTATTAAACGGTATTCAGAACGGGAACTTAAAAGACGGTAAGGTTCATGAGTCCCTTTAGTGACGATATCATCAATCATGATGCCAATATAGGCTTCATCTCTTGAAAGAGTGAAAGGCTCACGTCCTTCAATCCATAAAGCAGCATTGATTCCAGCTATCAAACCTAATGCCGCTGCTTCCTCATAACCGCTAGTTCCAGCTATCTGGCCGCAGACATATAAGCCATCAAAGCCTTTGACCTTCATAGTATGGTCTAATTGGCTAGGCTCTACGGCATCGTATTCGATAGCATAGGCGTATTTCAGGAAGACGGCTTTTTCTAATCCTCTTAAAGAATGGACCATCTCAACCTGGATGTTCTCTGGCATTGAAGTAGAGAATCCCTGTAAGTAGCAGGAAGAGAATTCCACGCTTTCCGGTTCTAAGAAAAGCTGATGTCTCTTTTTGTCAGCAAATCGAACGACTTTATCTTCGATGGAAGGGCAGTATCGAGGTCCTACTCCTCTAACGACTCCGCCGTACATAGCGGAATCCTTTAAATGGGAGCGGATAATCTCATGGGTATGTTCGTTAGTATAAGTAAGATAGCAGGGAAGCATATCCTTCTTGTCTAAAAACCAAGTCGTATCATATGAGAAGGCATTCTGCCCTTCATCGCCTTCCTCAATCTCAAGAATAGAATAATCAATTGAAGATGGATCGATTCTAGGAGGGGTACCAGTCTTCAGCCTAATCATATTGAGACCTAAGTCACTGATAGACTTAGATAAGCCATGAGAGGATTTCTCTCCATCAGGTCCCTCATCTTTAGCTACATGTCCTCTTAAGGTACGAGCTTCCATATGAGTGCCGGTAGCTAAAACAATGGCTTTGCAGCCAATGAAAGTACCATCATCGAGAATGATTCCTTTAGCTTTCTTATCTTCTACGACAATCTTTTTGACTTCATGTTCGATGATATCAAGGTTAGGAACGGTAAGCAGATAATTCTGCATATTCCTAGGATATCCTCTTTTATCTTCCTGAGCCCTAAAGCAACGGACGCCGGGGCCTTTGGAAGTATTAAGGATTTTCATCTGCAGGATCGAGCCCTTCATATCAGCAATCTTAGCCATGATGCCACCTAAGGCATCCATTTCACGGACAACAATACCTTTAGCTGAGCCGCCAATGGTGGGATTGCAGGCCATATTAGAAACCATCTTATAGTTAAAACAAACCATTAAGGTCTTTAAACCTAAGGTTGCAGTAGCATGGCAAGCTTCAGTGCCGGCATGTCCACCGCCTACTACGATGACATCATAATTACTACTAGGATTTTTGATTAACATGATTTTAACCTATGGAGCCAACCATATCGAACTTAATCAGCTGATTAAGTTCAACGGCATATTCCATTGGTAGTTCTTTTGAGAACGGCTCTAAGAAGCCCATAACAATCATCTGAGTGGCGGCATTCTTGGAAAGACCGTGGCTCATCAGATAATACAGCTGATCCTCATTGATCTTAGAAACACTGGCTTCATGTTCAAGATAGGAGGAAGCATTAGCAACAACGTTATTAGGAATCGTATCAGAATAGGAGTGATCATCCAGAATCAAGGTATCGCATTCCTCATGGGCTTTGCTATTAGTGGCATTGGGTCCAATATGAATGGTTCCTCTAAAGTTGGCTGTTCCGCCATTACGGCAGATTGACTTAGAAATCACATTAGAAGAGGTATCTTTTCCAATATGAATCATCTTAGCACCGGTATCTTGGAACTGGCCTTCGCCGGCAACAGCAATAGAGATTGTTGAGCCACGCGATCTATCGCCTTTAAGAATGCAGCAAGGATACTTCATACAGAGTTTTGAACCAATATTTCCATCTACCCATTCCATCAAGCCATCATCATCGACAGTAGCTCTTTGGGTGACTAGGTTAAGAATAGAATTTGACCAGTTCTGAATAGTGGTATAACGCATCTTAGCTCTCTTACCGACAAAGATCTCGACAATGGCTGCATGAAGGGATTCCTGAGAATACATCGGAGCGGTGCAGCCTTCTACATAATTAAGCTCAGCATCATCATCGACAATAATCAGAGTTCTTTCAAACTGTCCGGAACGTTTGTTGTTGATTCTAAAGTAGGACTGAAGCGGTTTTTCTAGTTTGACTCCCTTAGGGACATAAATGAAGCTACCGCCTGACCAGACAGCCGAATTCAGGGCAGCATATTTGTTGTCTGTGGGAGGAACCAGCTTACCAAAATACTTTTTGAATATTTCAGGATAAAGTTTCAATCCAGTATCGGTATCAAGGAAAATAACACCTTTATCTTCAACTTCTTTAAGCATGTTGGAGTAGACAGCCTCTGATTCATACTGAGTAGTAACGCCAGCCAAGAACTTCTGTTCGGCTTCCGGAATTCCTAGCTTCGAGAACGTGCTTTTTACGGTAGTAGGAACCTTGTTCCAGTCAGTAGCAATATTGTTAGCTACTTTAGTGTAATAGGTATAATCCTGAAAGTTAATAAAGTCCAAAGAGGGACCAAAAGAGGGTTGATGATGAGCAAAGAATTCCTTTAGGGATTTAAGTCTGAAATCAAGCATGAACTGAGGCTCGTTCTTGATCTTGGAAATTTCTCTAACCGTATCTTCAGTTAAGCCCTTAGGGGTCTTGTAAATAGCAACATCCTTGTCCCGGAACTCATACTGGGAACGGTTATCACTATCAAAGATTGGCTTTTTATCATCGTTTGTCATGTGATTTCTTCTCCTCTTCATCTAAGGCTTCCTTCAGGCCTCTCCAGCTGATGTTGGCACAGGTAATTCTAGAAGGCTGCCTATTAACATTCATAAAGCAGATAGCATCACCTAAAAGATTTTCATCATAAGGCTGACCATTAAGCATCTTATTGAACTCATCCATCATCTGCAAGGCTTCTTTCTTGCTCTTCCCTTTAATCATATCGGTCATGATTGAAGTGGAGGCCGTTGAAATAGCACAGCCTTTCCCATGCCATTTACAGTCAGTGATAATATCTTTTTCAACCAAAAGATGAATATAGATATCATCAATGCAAGAAGCTGAATCCATATGGATAGTGATATACCGAGGATCTTTAACATCCTCAAAATTACGGGGATTCTGATAGTTATCGATGATGATTTCTCTCAGCATCTCAGGATCATTAATTGAAAAAGACATCTAAGAAATCCTCCGCATGCTTGCAGGCTTCAACTAAAGCCTTGATATCATCTTCGTCATTATAGAAATACAAAGAAGCTCTTACTGTGGCCTCGGTTTTTAAGAATTCTGGGAGAATCTTAGCGCAGTGCTGACCAGAGCGGACAAAGACGCCCTTAGAAGCTAAATAAGAAGCTGCATCCTGAGCAAAGACCTTCTTGATATTGAAAGTGATTATTCCAGCTTCGGAATCAGGATTGTAGATAACGGCATTGCCATTATCCATAAGGCCTTTGACGGCTTCTTTCTTCAGCATTCTTTCATGCTCTTCAATATTGTCAAAGCCAACACTAGTAAGATAATCGCAGGCTTTAGCTAAGCCCATAGCTCCAGCAATGTCCTGAGTCCCAGCCTCAAACTTCAAGGGAGCCTTCTGTAAGGAGACTTCTTCTAAGCTATTGAACCTGGCATTCATTTCTCCGCCGGAGAAGATAGGATCCATCTTTTCTAAAATCTCTCTCTTACCATACAGGACACCAATGCCGGTAGGCCCTAGCATCTTATGGCCTGAGAAGCAAAGTAAATCAACATCCAAATCTTTGACATCAGTCTTTTGATGGCCGATTGACTGGGCGGCATCAGCAACATAAAGAGCTCCGACTGAATGAGCTAAGCTAACCAGTTCCTTAACAGGAAGCAAATAGCCTAAGACATTAGTAACGGAAGCCAAGGAAACTATCTTGGTTTTCTTAGAAAGAACCGACTTAAGATTTTTGGCAGTGACCCGGCCCTCTTTGGTGAGAGGAACATACTTGATAACAGCACCAGTAAGCTTAGCTACCTTAAACCAAGGAAGAACATTAGAAGCATGTTCTGCAAAGGATAAAACTATTTCATCTCCGGCTTTAAGCAAGGGAAGCAAGCCATAGGCAACTTCATTCATTCCCATGGAATCGCCAGATGTGAAGCAGACTTCATCCGGGTCGGCATTGATGAATTCAGCTATCCTATTTCTAGCGCCTTCAAAAGCCAAATCAACGGCATGAGCAAGGCTATAGTCTCCTCGATGAGCGTTAGCACAGATATCCTTGTAGTAATGATCAATTTCATTGATGACAGAATATGGTTTAAAAGTAGTGGCAGCATTATCGAGATAATGGAGGGGAAGGTTTTCGAATTTTCCATCATTACGGTACATTGGGAAATCTTTTCTGATATTATTTATATCAATCATATCTTTAATCCTCCCAAAACTTCTTTAGCTTCAGTGACTAAGTTTTCATCCTTAAGGGATTCAATAATGGGAAGCAAAGAGCCATAAGTAATCAGCTTCTTGCTCTCTTCTAAACTTAATCCACGGCTCATCAAATAATAAAGCTCAGTCGGGTTGTACGCTCCTAAGGCGGCGCCGTGGCTAGCTTTGACATCATTATCTTTGATCAGCAAGGCCGGGGAGACTTCGCTTTTAGCGGCAAGAGAAAGGTTTGTGATTCTCCCTTCCTGTCTTGTGTCTGATTTATGGGCTCCGTTTTTGATAAAGGAAGACCCTAAAAACTTCAAAGTGCCATTTGAAAGGTTAACCCCATTCATCTTGGTTCTTGAATAAGTAGACCCTTCATTATGATTGACATCAAAACGGAAGATTTTCATATTGTCCTTGAAGCAAAGGGAAGCTAAGTTAAGATAAAGGACACTGCCTTCCTTTAAGTCAGCTTGGACTTCAAAATCCAAAGAGGCATTAAGATAATCGACCAGAGTCAAAGTGAGCTTAGTACCCTTTTCAAGAATAAGATGAAGATTGATCTTGCCAGCCGGCAAGATCTTCTCATCATGAAGAAAATATCCAAGTGAAGAATCTTCCTTGATTATGATTTCGGCTTTTTCTTTGAGAGTAGGATTCTTGACAATCTTATTCATGTTACTTGATAGCGACCTGTTTAGCAGCGCAAGCACCGATAGAGACCGGTTTCTTCTCATTCTTCTTGATATCAATCCCGTATTCCCTCTCCAAGAAGGAATACCCTTCCTTAGAGATACGTTTAGCTAAAGAGCTATCGCCTTCAAGGGCAATCTTGCCATTGACGATCACAGCGGTCCTGTTAGGATTGATTAAGTCATAGAGGCGGTCATAATGGGAAACAATAATAAAGGTCGTTCCCTGCTTCTTAAGTTCATTGATGATGCCAGCGATTTGAGTTAAGGCATCAACATCAAGACCAGAATCGATTTCATCCAAAAGAGCAATGCTAGGCTTAAGAAGAAGCATCTGAAGGATTTCATTACGTTTCTTTTCACCGCCGGAATAGCCCTCATTAAGGTGACGGGAAGCCATATCAGAATCCAAGCCGACTTCCTTATAAGCTGTAGTAGTGGATTTATAGAAATTTAGAAGTGAGATAGGCTGCTTCTGGTGAGCGTTGATTGAAGCCCTAAAGAAATCCATAGTGACAACACCAGGGACATCGGGAGGGTTCTGAAAAGCCATGAATAAACCCTTTTGGCTTCTTAAGTCAGGAGTTAGCTTAGTGATATCGGTTTTATCTAAAAGGATGGATCCAGATTTAACGACATACCTAGGATCGCCCATCAAGACATTGAGAAGAGTTGATTTACCATGACCGTTAGGCCCTAAAAGAGCCAAACAATCACCAGATTTGACTTTAAGACTACAGCCATTCAGTATCTGGTTTCCTTCAGCTTCAGCGACAATATTTTTGACTTCGAGTTCTTCCATAATGGTAATTTTCTCCTCCTAAAAAAGACGGCAGTAAATATCAGCTTCTATATTGTATTAGTATGATATTTTTATTTCAATTAAAACGATAACGGAAAGAAAGCTAATACTACATTCCCTTCTTGATTGAGTCCTGAAGAAGGAGCATTTCAGAATCTTCAAGTTTGTGAGGCGGGAAGGCTAGCTTCAAGCCATCATTATCATAACGGGGAATCACATGAATATGGAAATGCTTAACGCTCTGTCCAGCGCTTTCTCCGATATTGGAGATGACATTGACTCCAGTGGCCCCAAGCTGAGTGATCTCAGCCTGAGCAATCAGCTGGGCGACTTCAAAGCAGTGGGAGAGGATATCTTTAGGGCAGGTGGTCATATCTTTGAAATGTTCCTTAGGAACAATCAGCGTATGGCCTCTACTTGCCGGATTAACATCCAGGAAAGCAATAACTAGATCATCCTCATAAACTTTGTAGCAAGGAATGGTGCCATTAGCAATCTTGCAGAAGATGCAGGAAGAATCGGTTTTATTCATATTTATACCTCTATTTGCCTTTTGAGTAAAAGAGAAGGCCTACTGGGCCTTCTCTCTTGTTTGTTAGATTTGATCGTCAGCGAAGCCTGAGAGATCGATCTTAGGTTCACTATCGTATGAAGAATCAGTCTTGAAGAGATCCTTGTAGTTAGTCTTCATATAAGATAAGAAGTCCTCATCAGAATACTTGATATTGGTTCTTCTAAGCCAGTAGACAGTGGATTCGGTCTTGTAGGATCCAGTGGTCGACATAGCATAAGCGACTTCTCTAGCAATCTGTTCCTTCTTAGCAGCGGTATCGTAGATGGTATCGGTGCTAGTAGAAGAGATAGCAGAGTTATTGACAACATCAAGGATTCTAACTAAGTAATAAGTCTTTGAAGAAGAATCAAAGTAGATTAAGTTATCTTCGCCAGATCCGGTTGAAGGAGAAGCAGTCAAGTAACGATAGCCATCAGGTTCGATGACAGTAATATCTTTGCTAGTACCCTTCTTCATTTCAGTGATATCGGTAGCCTTAGTAGTCATGTTGGTGCTGAAGATACGATCAGTTAAACCGCTAGGAAGTGAGGAGATTCCAGCACTCTTAGTGTAGATACCTTTAGTGACTAAATCCTTATCAGCGATATCATCAATAGCCTTTCTGACACCGGTGTTGTAATCATAGGTATAAGAGCCAGTATAGGTATTCTCTAAGTCAGAAGGAACTAAATCATAGTCATTCTGGGCATCATCGAGGTCCTGCTTATCTTCCATGACTTTGCCAGACAAGGTAAGAGAAGTCTTGCCATCACTGGAGATGATATTGTTAGTCTTGAGCCAAGCAATTTCAGCATCGGAAAGAACGACAGAAGAATCATAGCGAGTGGAATATCTGCCAGAATCAATACTAGTGACGAAGTCAGAAGTAATACCCTTCCAAAGACGGGAAAGAACTGAGAAGTCAGTATCAGTTCTAGCCTTATCGCCCTTGATGTAGTCCTTGATGTAGGCATCAAGGAGCTTCTTAGCAGAGCCAGGTTCATCAGTTCTATCAGTTAGGGAGATGATCTGAACATTTCTAGCTAATGAGTTACCAATAGAAGAGTAAGACTTAGTATAGATGTATTCGGAAGTCAGATAATTGATGATTTCATCATCGTATAAGGAATTCTTCTTGTAGTAAGAATAATCTCCGCCGAAGATGTCGGAATATTTAAGGTTAGGAGTAATAAGCTTACCTTGAGTATTGATCTTAGTTTCATCAAAGTCAGTGCCTAAAGTGAAGTTATTCTTCAAAGAAGTCATGAACTTCTTTTCATAGAACTGGTTATCATCAGAATAAGTTCCGCTCTTAGCAGAAGAAATCATGGACTTTTCAGCACGTTCATTGAGATTATCGTAAGTACCAGAAGGTAAAGTGTCATTAGCAACAGAGCCCTCAAAGGTATCATTAAGAATAGTAGTGACATCAGTTCCGTTCTTGCCGGTAGTATTGTTATGAGCAATAGTAGAGATTTCCTTCAAAATCTGATTGAGGGTATCCTTATAGAGATTATCTGAAGAAAGGACAGTCTTGTAATACTGAAGCCAATTGTTTTCAACAACGCTGGAATCAGTAATATTAGGATAAAGGGTATCATTATAGTCAGAAGGATACTTAATCTCATCAGCACAGGAAGCCAAAGATAACATCGAAAGAGCTAAAAAGGCAGTTAATTTTTTCTTGTTACTTGCTGACATGGCAGACATCCTCCCATTCATCCGGAATAGCACCATCTTCGAACCAAGATACAGCGATAGTAGGAATCATGCCTCTTGTCTGAATGTCCTCATAGACATTGAGCATTTCAGCATAACTCTTCCAGCTGGAATCAAGAGTATCATTAGCAGTGGTTTCAGAAGAGGATCTAGTGTAATCAAGGTACTCATTGATCAAAGTCTGAACATCTTCAGGAAGCAAAGAGAGGAAATCTTTTCCAGTATCGCTCTTATAGGTAGCTAAGTTCTTTTCAAAGATCTTGAAATCAATGTTGGAATCATAAGCCTTGATATCAGCCTTGACTGCATCAGAACGATTAGAGTAAACAGAAGTCTTGTTAGGATCATCACTAACGAAATTGATGAAGGAAGGATCGGTATTATAGTCAGTGGTATAAGCAGACTTGGTGTTAGTGGTGCTAGGGATATTGGTTCTCCAATAACGGTAAGCATCAGTTCCAACGAAAGGATCCTTATTGACAACAATGAAGTGGATTCCCTGATAATCAGAAGTTCCACCTCTTACCACAATGATAGGGTTACCCTTTTCATCAGTAAGAATATTCTTAGAAGAGATTGTCTTAACGGTAGTCTTATAGCCAGAAGCCTCATCGTTGTTACTATAAGTTACAAGATTAACATCATCAGCTAAGAGATTAGAGGCAGTAGTGAATTTGTCACTATCAATCAAACTAAGTTGACTCTTGACATAATCATACTGCTTCATACGGACATCATATTTTCCAGAAGATCTAACATCTGAAATAGTGGCATACTGGGTAGTGGATGTTGAATTAATCTCAGCTAAGAAAGTGGCATCGTAATCATCAGCATCGTTATAGACAAAAGAAACAGAATGCTGGTTGAAATAGTTGTTGAATAAAACGTTACGAGGATACTGGTTAGCATCAGTATAAGCAACAGTCTTGCCGGCATCAGACTTTTCAGTATCGGAAAGATAACCAATAGTTAAAGCAACACTAAGCGGAATACCAAAGGCATTCTTTTTAGCGACTTCAGTCTCAGCCATAGTATCTGCAACATCAGGTTTCTCAGTGTTAGTGCTAGGAAGTCTGACAGTGCTCTTTAAAGTAGAGTTAGTAGAAGTGTCTTTGTTGAGATAAGAATCATAGCAATACAAACCAAGCTTGAATTCATTGATATAAGAAGTAGAAGTAGTCATAGCTGCAGTCTTAGAAGTTGAATCAGAGCCATAAGTGGCTAATTCACCATTCTGGGAAGCAGAACTTGTATCATCTGATAAAGCCTGAGCAGTTGAACCAAAAGTAGATGTAGATGAAAGCATCTTGGCCAAATTGCCAATTTGAGAAGCATCATCAGAAGAAATCTGACCAGAATAAGTTCCGGCACCGCCAGAAGCAGCATCAACCTTAATTAAAATATGGGAAACATGATAAGGGGCAGCCTTTTCAACATAGGCCTTAGTGTAATCTTCGGATAGATAATAACGATCACCTTTGGCGGTATCGCTACCATCATACTCAGCATAGAAGGTCTTTTCGTTAGCAGAAACCTGAGCTTCAGCAGTGACTTTATCTCTTAAGGCATCCTCATCGATGCATCCTTCAGAGCTGAGAGTCTTTTCTTTTTCTTCCTTATAGGAAGTGCCGTTGCTCTTAGCACTAGAAGTCCAACCACTCTCATAAGTGGTCATCTTGTTGTCGACATCGGCCTTGATAGAATCAGTAACCGGTGTAACAAGCTGTGCCAAAATGTTCTTAGCAGTCTTGTAATAAGCAACTGCTGAGTCCTTCTTTTCTTCCATCAAATTGTAGATTTGCTTATAGGTGTAATTCTTACCTCCAACGTTCACGACAATACCATCTTTCCAGTCATTGTCTGGATAAGTGTAGTCATCGTTACAAGAAGTCAGAGTACTAGCCACAACGAGTAAACTCATTGATAAGGCTAAGGTTTTAATGCCTCTCTTCATGTGTGTCCTCCTAAATGAATAGCTTTCGCACAATTAGTCTTAATTAATATAGTAGTTTAATGAGTATAATTCAAGAAAAAACCCTAGCTCTTACTAAATAGTTCAATTTTTCTTCTACTCGTATGTTAAAATAGAACCATTATGAGAGAAATCATTGCTATAACTAACCAAAAGGGCGGAGTGGGGAAAACCACTACTGCCTATAACTTAGCCTCGGCTTTGTCAAGATACAATAAGCGAATCCTTTTAATTGATCTTGATCCTCAGGGCAATTGTTCTCAGGCTATTGGAATTGATCCAACACTTAGCCGTAAAACAGTCAGTGAGTTGCTCTTAGGAAATGTTGAACTAAAAAAAGCTATTCGAAAAACCGGTTTTGCAAATATTTCGATTATCCCCGCTAATTTAACCTTGGCAATGGTTGAATCTAACCTCATGGCAAACAATCAAAAGGCGGATGTTAATTTATTAAAAACCCGACTCAGTGAGAAAGAGTCTAATCTTTTTGATTTCATCATCATCGATTGTCCGCCGTCTTTAGGATTTCTTTCTCTCAATGCATTAACGGCTGCTGATAGCATCATCGTTCCCGTTCAATGCGAGTATTTTGCTCTCGATGCTTTAGCTCAGCTTTTAGCTACTGTTGGGCAGATTCAGAGGTCTTCAAACCCAAAATTAGAAATTATGGGATTATTGTTAACAATGTTTGACCCTAGGACAAAACTGTCAACTGAAATTGCTCAGGATGTCCGCTCCAATTTCAAGGATCATGTCTTTACTACCGCCATTCCTCGAAACGTCTCTATCCCGGAAGCTATTGCAAATAGCGTCCCGGTAAATGAATACAAGCCTTGTTCGGCTGGATCACTTACCTATGCTGCTTTAGCAAGAGAAGTAATGGAATATGTCGGAAAGAAAACGCAAGCCTGAGTTAAAGGCTTTAGTCGAGAAATATCAGCGCTTCACTGTCGTCAGTGAAATTGAGAAGAACCTTTCTTCTTCCAAAAGAGCTTCCTATCCCCCGGAAGTATTAATTCCTTCCGTCCTTTATTCCGAAAGCAATTATGATTTAGACTGCTATTCCTCTTTGGAAGAATCAATTAAGCAAGATGGTTTTTTGATGCCTTTGATTATCTGCTCCGGCAAAAAAGAAAACACCTTTGAAATCATCAACGGAATAAAAAGATTCATGATTGGAAAGAAGTTAGGACTGACAAGCTTCCCTTGTGTCTTTGTCGATTTGACTCCTGAAAGAAAAGAAGAATATATAATTGAAAACATCTTTACGGAAGGTGATTCCCCTTTAGTGAAGACCTATTGTTTCAAGCTGTTGAAGAAAGACTATGGCTTCACCGATGAAACCTTAGCTGAGAAAGCCAATATTTCCGTTAATCAGGTCAGGAACTTGATCCGACTGGATTCACTTCCTAATTTCATCAAATCCGGAATTAAAAGCTTCTTAGTCAGCTATGGAGAAGCCAGAGCCTTATTAAATCTTCCTCTAGAAACCCAAAAAGAGCTCTATGAAGATATCCAGGAGAGCAAAGTATCAGTTAGAGATTTAGAGAAACTTAAGCGCAACTACCACGGAAGAAAAAGAAAAACTGAGGTTTTCCTTAAAGGAAAAACCGTAACCATCAAATTCACGACTAAAGAAGAAGCGCAGAAAGCCTATCCTAGAATCTCCAAGTCTTTTTCAGACTGAGATTTTTTCTGGCTTAAGACATTCTGTCTTTCTTTTAGAGAAGGCTCACAGCCACAGTAATTTTGGCGGTAAAGATTATATTTTTTAGCAATTAGAATTCCTTTTAATTGCCCGTTTTCTTTCTTGAAGTCAGAATAAAGGTACTTAGTAGTGGGATACTGAAGAGAAAGCTTCTCAGCAATCTCATTAAGTTCCCTAGATGGCTTCTTGCAGGAAACTGTCATAACCGTAGTGAAATAATCGTAATGGTGACGGAAAGCATATTCGTAAGCAAGATTCATCCTATAAGCATGGCATCTTAAACAAACCGGGCCGCCTTCATAAGAAGCCAAGCGGTCTTTGAAAAGATTTTGGTATTTAATGAAATCATCTTCGTTGACTATTAAATCAACTTTGACATTTTCGTCTTTCGTATATTCCTGAAGGAATTTTTCTAGAGTTGCAAGCCTTTTTTCATATTCGCTTTGGGGAAAAATGTTAGGATTGAAAAAGCCAACGGTTACTTTAAAATGCTTAACCAAAATGCTTAAGGGATAAGTTAAGCAAGGGCCACAGCAGGCATGGAGAAAAAGTGTTGGCTTTTCTCTCAAAGCATCAACTTCTTTAAGAAGATCCTTGAATTCCTGGTTATAGTAATCCTTGCATTCTTTATTCATCTAGTCAATTTTATCTCTATGAATGAACATTGCATCACCAAAGGAGAAGAAACGATACTTGTTTTCAACAGCATGCTTGTAAGCATTGAGAATATGATCTCTTGAAGAAAAAGCCGAAACCAGCATAACCAATGTTGATTTAGGTAAATGGAAATTAGTAATTAGGCAATCAATAGCCTTGTATTGGAAACCAGGATAAATGAAAAGTTTGGTATCTCCTGAGCACTTGGTGAACTTACCGTATTTCTGCATAACCGATTCAAGCGTTCTAGTCGGAGTAGTACCAATAGCAATGATTCTTCTCTTTTCGGCCTTAGCCTTGTTTAGAGCATCAGCAGCTTCCTGAGACATCATATAGAACTCAGAATGCATGTCATGCTTTCTGATATCGTCAGTCTTAACTGGTCTAAAAGTACCTAAACCTATATGAAGAGTAATATCAACTACTTCAACGCCTTTAGCTTTTAGTTTTTCAAACAGCTCATTAGTGAAATGGAAACCGGCTGTAGGAGCAGCGGCGCTGCCTTCAATCTTGGCATAGACAGTCTGATAACGGGAGTTATCGCCAAGCTGTTGATGAATATAGGGAGGAAGAGGCATCTTGCCTAATGCATCCAACACTTCCATGAAGATGCCTTTATAAATAAAGTGGAATAATCTTAATCCTTCTTCCTGAACCTCAACACATTCAGCAACCAGTTCATCATTCTGGCCAAAATAGACTTTTGTTCCAAGTTTAACAGCATGGGCATTGCCAACTAAGCACTGCCAGACATCTTTTTGGTCCTTCAGTTCATTAAGAAGAAGAAGCTCGACATGAGCATGAGTTTCTTTCTTTTCACCTAAAAGCCTAGCGGGAATAACTTTAGTGTTATTTCTAACTAGGACATCGCCTTTGTGAAGGTACTTCTCAATATCGTAGAAATACGGTTCGTCAGTGAGTTCGCCAGTATCTCTATCCATGACTAATAGCCTGGAGTGATCTCTTTGCTGAGCAGGAGACTGAGCAATCAGTTCTTCCGGTAAATAATAATCATAGGAACTTAAAGAATAAATATCAAAATCAAATCCTGGAGTATTAGACATTTTAGCAACCTCTTTCTGTCTTAAAGGCACTTAACTTTTCAGCTGCAAAGTCAAGGAAATTATCATTCTTGATAGCAGTTCTAGCTTCTTCCATCGTATGTATCAGGAAACGGATATTGTGGATAGAACACAGTCTTCCGCCAAAACCTTCTTCGCACTTCATCAGATGATGAAGATAGGCTCTAGTGAAATTCTTACAGCAATAGCAATCACAGTCGGGATCTAAGGGAGTGAAGTCATTTTCATACCTAGCATTCTTAATATTAATACGACCTTCACTAGTCATGAGAGTACCATGTCTTGCTAATCTAGTCGGTAAGACACAGTCAAACATATCGACCCCTTTTCTAATACCATCAAACATCATATCAAGACTTCCAATACCCATTAGATATCTAGGCTTATCATAGGGCAAGAACGGAAGAGTCAATGAAACTTCATGATATTCCGTAAGTCGAGGCTCACCAATTGCCGTACCGCCGATAGAGAAGCCCTCAAAAGGCAGTTTAGTCAACTCCTGAGCACAATATTGCCTCAAGTCAGCATAATCGCCACCTTGAACAATTCCAAAGAGCGCTTGATCACCTCTTTTTTTGGCAGCTAAACCGCGCTTTGCCCACCTTATCGTTCTATCAACAGAGTTTTTCATATACTCTTTGCTGGCCGGATAAGGAGCACATTCATCAAAGGACATAATGATATCGGCGCCAATGTCTTCTTCGATTCCGATAACACTTTCAGGGGAGAAGAAATGCTTGTTTCCAGAGAGAGGATCTTTAAAGGCTACTCCTTCTTCAGTGATCTTATCCCTTAATTTAGTCAAAGAGAAAACCTGATAGCCACCAGAATCGGTAAGCATCGGTCCGTTATAATTCATAAACTTCTGGACACCGCCTGCCTCTTTAACAATCTTACTCCCGGGTCTTAAAGCCAAATGATAAGTGTTAGCTAAAATAACGCCGGCTCCACAAGCCTTGATTTCCTCAGGGGATAAAAGTTTAACGGTAGCCTGAGTGCCTACCGGCATGAACATGGGTAATTCGACTGTTCCATGTGGGGTATGAAGAAGTCCATACCTAGCATGGCAGTTCTTATCCTCATGCAGTATTTCAATGTAAAAGTCTTTTGACATAGCAAACAATTATAAAAGAAAAACCCTCTTTAATAAAGAGGGCAGAGGAAATAAAAGAGAATTTTTTTAATTTAAGAGGGACTTCTTAGGCATAGCATCATAGAACATCTCAAAAGTAAGCTTATAGATATAGTCCTCAATCTGGATGCTGGTATATTCGCTTATATGAGGAATCATATAATAAATGAGGCCAGATAAAGACCCAGCCATAAAGTGAGCAGCAACCGGAATCGGAACACCTCTGATCTCATCAGAATAGATAGTCAATATTGCCGTAATGTTCTCAAGGAGGAAACTGGACAAGACTCCAAAAGCCGAATGACTAGAGATGTTCTTATTAAGAACCTTGAAGCGGTCATCATCAACGTTCATGAAAGTGCTGATGTTGTGAAGGAAGACACGATAGGCCTGAGGGAAGGATATACCATTGTTCTTGCTGCTTTGTGAAATAGTCTTAGTTACCGCAACATTAAGAGTGGATAAACGATAAGAAAGAACATCACTCACACAGTCAAAATTATTATAGAAAGTAGCACGGCTAATATGAGCTGTGGAACAAATATCGGATACCTTAATATCATCGATGCATTGAGTCTTAGATAAGATAAGTAAAGCATCTGCTAATTTCTTTTTAGTCTTAACAATTCTTTGATCAACCTTTTTTTCGCTCATAAATTTCTCCTTGGTTAAACAAAATTGATTTAAATGCAAGAATAGTATACTTCACGCATTATTAGAAAAATAGGGCAAAACGTTTAAGAAAAAAGGATGCTTTCTTTAAGAAGCTTGATGTTTGTTTAGTATTATTGCCCATATTCGCAACTTTTGTACATTTCATAACAATTTTGTTAAGGATATTTAACAATTTACAAATTGCCATTTACGTCTTTACATTTAATGATAATTATACTTTTTTGTCGCTAAGATTATTGCTGTTATAAATAAAACTAAAAAAGCAGCCAGAAAGAATCTCTAGCTGCTTGTTACCTACACTTAGTTTTACTTGTTAGTCGGCTTGATGCAGGGACCGATTTTCTTAACTATCAGTTCCTTAGAAAGATTAGGGTTGGCTTTTCCATGAGACATCTTCATAACCTGTCCGACTAGATAGCCTAAGGCATGATCCTTGCCATGCTGATAATCAGCGACCGACTGCTGATTGTTCTTAAGGATCTCATCTACTAGCTTTTCGACTTCACCCGTGTCGGAAATCTGCTCCATACCTTTTTCCTTGATGATATCAGTTGGGTTCTTGCCTTCTTCAATCATTATGGCTAATACTTCCTTGGCCTGCTTGGAATTAATCTTTCCTGAAGTCAAGTCATTGACTAACTGGACTAAGTTCTCCTTAGAGAACTTTAATTCATCCAAGGTCTTCTGGCTCTTATTGAGATAGCCTAAGATATCAACCATCAGGAAGTTCCATAAAGTGGAAGAATTCTTGATTCCTAAAGCTAAGCAATCTTCAAAATAGACAACAAAATCCTGATTCTTAAGCAGCTCCTCAATCTCATAGTCGCTTAAGCCATCAGCTTTAAGTTCGCTACGATAGGCATTAGGAAGCTTGTTCATAGAATGAATGGCATCATAGATGAAGCCTTCATCTAGATCAATCGGAACAATATTAGGTTCTCTGAAGTACTTGTAATCAATGGCATCGGTCTTCTTTCTCATCAAGACCGTCTGCTTCAGTCCTTCATCGTAACGTCTAGTTTCCTGTTCAACCTGACCGCCAGCATCAAGAATCTCAGACTGTCTCTTGACTTCATAGTCGACAGCGGAACGGATATTCTGAATAGTGTTAAGGTTCTTACATTCACACTTGGTTCCTAACTTTATCGTTCCCTTAGGTCTTAAGGAGACATTGATATCGCATCTTAAGGAGCCATTCTCCATCTTTCCATCAGAGACACCTAAATAGGCGACAATCTCTCTTATAGCTTCCACATATTTCATGGCTTCTAAGCCAGAATGCATTTCCGGAAGCGAGACAATTTCAATTAAAGGTGTGCCGCAGCGGTTGAAATTAAGAAGGGATATATCACTTAAATGAATCTGCTTAGCAGTATCTTCCTCTAAGTGGGCTTGCTCAATACCGATTTTCTCAGTCTTGCCATCAACGTTGATTTCAACAAAGCCGTCTCGGCCGATAGGATGGAACTGCTGAGTAATTTGATAACCCTTTGGCAAATCAGGATAGAAGTAGTTCTTTCGGTCAAAATATAAAGTCCTAGCCACCTTCATATTCAAGGCAGTGGATACTCGGATTCCAAAGACAACGGCTTCTTCATTGACGACTGGCATCGTACCAGGAAAAGCTAAATCAAGAGGAACCGTCTGTGAGTTAGGATCCTTACCGAAAGTGCAGGGGGCAGAAGAGAACATCTTGGATTTAGTCTTCAGCTCAACATGGATTTCAATACCTATGACTGGTTCGTATTCCATAGTTACTTAGCCTCCTTAACGGTGAGATTCTTTAAGCCAGTAATATTTTCGATTTCCTGACCTAAGCCCATCACATAGCCATCTTCAAAGATACGGCCAGTGACATTGATGCCAAGAGGCATACCAGACTCAAAAGCCATAGGAAGAGTTAAAGAAGGGTTACCGCCAAAGTTTCCTAAAGTAAGAATATTATCGAGGAAGTCAGGATGAGTCGACCAAGCGGTCGATAATTCAGAGAATTTCTTAGGAATAGCAAAACTGGCTGGCTGAACTAAATAGTCAATGGAATCAAAGAACCTGTTAAGATTATCGACAATCAGTCTTCTGGCCTTTTGGGCACGGGAGAACATCTCTTCCTGGTTTTGGCTTAGAAGAGAGAAGCTTCCGATAACAAATCTTCTCTTGATTAAATCTGAGAAGCCTTTGGTTCGGCATTCGGTCATATATTCAGAATAAGTCTTTGGATTATCTTTAGCAGTAGGACCAAAACGGATGCCATCAAGATTGGCATCATTGGAAGTGGCTTCAGCGCAGGAGATGATCATATAGGTGGGATAAAGAGCATCAAGCAATTCAACCGGATAGTCGTAAGCAATCACTTCATAGCCTTTGGCTTTCAGATTATTGAGCAGATCAACATAACTATCCTTGATAGTCTTATCAGAAATACTATCCATGACTGCCTTAAAGTAGCCAATCTTCTTTAAAGTCTTATGGCCTAAAACATAGTTTTCATACTTCTCTCTCTTGCGGTATGAAGAAGACATATCATTTCTATCATGCCCGGATAAGGCAGAAAGAACATAGCTAGCATCAAGAACATTCCTAGTGAAGAAACCTACAGCATCTAAAGAGGGAGCAAAAGGAAATAGTCCGTAGCGGGAAATTCTTCCCCAAGTAGCCTTATAGCCTACTAAACCGCCATTGCTGGCAGGTTTTCTGACTGAATCACCAGTATCGCTTCCTAAGGCTAAAGGAGCTAGACCCAAAGCTAAGCTAGAGGCACTTCCACAGGATGATCCGCCAATGATGCGACTATGGTCATAAGGATTCAAAGTACTGCCTTTATGTCCGGTAGTACCAGTACCTCCCATAGCTAATTCATCCATGGTAGTCTTAGCAACCATGATCATACCGGCTCGATTAAGTTTTGAAATGACGGTAGCATCAAAAACTGGGACGTAGCCATTCAGAATATTGGAAGAAGCCGTAGTTTCAATTCCTTTAGTGGAATAGTTATCCTTGGCAAAATAAGGAATACCTTTTAAATATTCTTCTTCTTTGATTTCGGTAATCTTGCCGGCTTCCTTTAAGGCGCCATCAAAATTGAGAGCCTCAAAGCAGTTGCAGTCATCGCTTTTGACTCCAGCGATGCAATCATTCACTAAATCAACAGGAGTGATCTCCTTTTTGACTAAAAGCTCATGGAGCTCACTAATCGGCTTATTCATCAATTTCGTCATTCTTGTTACCTACGACTTTCGGAAGCTTTACTTGATTGCCAAGCTTAGTGTTGCAATTGCTAAGTACTGCCTTAGTACTCAAGGGCTTAGCAGGCTTGTCTTCTCTTAAAAGCTTCTGATGCTCACTATAAGGGAAGGTCATCGGCTCGGATTCATCAACGCCTTTGATGCTCTTAAGGAAATCAATCTGAGTTAAAACAGTATTGAATTCTTCAAAAATCAGGTCAGCCTGACCAGGATTGAGATTGAACATCATGTTAGTGGCGCATTTTTCTATGACTTCTTTTGTGACTTTAATCATTTTCTTGCCTCAAAACAACTAATTATATATCAACACCTGCACTAATTTAAGTATTTAAGCATCTATTCAGCCTGTTTTTTCTCAGCTTCAAGAATGAGGGGCATGATACTATCTTCGTCATACACCTGAATTCCAAGCTTAGTGGCTTTGGTATACTTGCTTCCTGGGTCAGTTCCAACAAGAACAAAATCGGTGGCTTTAGATACCGAAGAAGAGGAAACTCCGCCTAATAATTCAAGACGTTTAGTCATTTCTTCCCGGGAAACTGATAAAGCACCGGTTAGAACAAATTTCTTGCCCTTGAAGTAGTTGTCCTTAGCTTCTTTGAGAGGATTAAGCAAGGCAAAGTTTAAGCCTGACTGTCTAAGTCTTTCAATGATTTCAAGATGCTCAGGAGCAGCAAAGTAGTTTCTAATCTTTTCAGCCGTAGTCTCTCCGACATCCTGGAGAGAGCTCAATTCCTCAACTGAAGAATTCATCAGCCGGTCGAGTGTCTGGAAATGGTTAGCTAAGACAATAGCAGTCTTCTTGCCTACTAATGGTATCGCTAATCCGCAAATCAGCATATAAAGATCGTTGGATTTGGATTTCTCAATAGCAGCAAAGAGGGATTTGCAGGTCTTTTCACCGATGCCATCCATCATCATCAAGTCTTCCTGATGGTCTTTTAATGAGTAGAAGTCAGGTATTTCTTTTACTAGTCCTTCGTTAAATAATGATTCAACGAGTTTCTCTCCTAAGCCATCGATATCCATGCCTTGATCAGAGCAGAAGAAGATTAAGCCATTGATTTTTCTAGAAGGACAGGAATTATTGGTGCAGAAGGTCTGCCCTTGGATACGGGAAAGCTTTTCATGGCAGTAAGGGCAGGTGTCAGGGAAGACATAAGGAATAGAAGTGCTTGCTCTTCTTGAAAGAACAACACCTTGAACTTCCGGAATAACATCTCCGGCCTTATGAAGTGAGACATAATCACCGATTCTAATATCTTTGTCCTTAATGAAGTCTTCGTTGTTTAAAGTAGCCCTTGAAATCAAAGATCCGGCGACTCTCACCGGTTCAAGTACGGCCGTTGGAGCAACTCTACCAGTTCTGCCTACCGATATTTGAATATCAGTAACTTTCGTTATCTGTTCTTCCGGCGGGAACTTATAGGCAATTTCCCACTTAGGGGTCTTCATGGTATAGCCAATCTTTTCATATAAGGTCATATCGTTGACCTTGATGACTAAGCCATCGATATCATAATCAAGAGATGGACGCTTTTCGTGGTATTCATGCATATACTTGATAACTTCTTCAATGCCATAGACTAGCCTTCTTTCCGGATTAGTCCTGAAGCCTAAGGAATGAATATAGTTCAAGGCTTCGCTATGCTTAGTAAAGCCTAAAGCTAAAGCATCGGGAACATAGTACCACCAGGCTTCTAGATGCCTTTTAGCGGTAATCTTAGAATCTAACTGCCTTAAAGAGCCAGCTGCGGCATTTCTGGCATTGGCAAATAAAGGCTCCCCAGTTTTGGTGCGTTCTTCGTTAAGCTCTTTTAAAGAAGCTTTGGGCATATAGACTTCGCCTCTGACTTCTAAGTCTCTTTGATCGCTGATGTGAAGAGGGATTGAAGGGATAGTTAAGACATTATTGGTAACATCCTCACCAACTGAGCCATCACCTCTAGTTGAGGCAATATCTAAGTCACCGTTATGATAAAGAATCGAGCAAGCCAAGCCATCAATCTTGACTTCACACATATACTCAACTTTTTCTAGTCCAGTCGCCTTTCTTATCGTACTATCGAAATCATAAAGCTCATCTTCGTTGAAAACATCTGCGATAGATAGCATATATTTTTTATGAATAACTTTCGGGAAGGAAGAGATTACTCCTCCGCCAACACGGCTAGTAGGAGATAGTTTATCTTTTAAATCTGGTCTTTTCTTCTCAAGTAGCTGGAGTTCTTCCATCAACTGATCATATTCAAAATCACTGACAGTCGGATTATCTTCGACATAATACTGATGAGAGTACTTGTTAAGTAAGTCAGTAAGCTCCTTAACACGTGCTTTTTCTTGATCTACCGATTCCATTATTTCTCATCCTCCCGCATTTTTCTAAAGGCTTTAAAGCCTACCATCAGCTTCTTAGTTCCATAGGGTTCAGGGAAAGCAACAACAATCTTATTGCCATCAACTTCTTTGACTACACCTACACCAAAGGAAGTATGGATGACTTTATCGCCGATAACATAGGTATCAGTAGTGGTTTTCTTATTAGCTACACCGGCCTGCATCAAAGATTGGAAACTTGCGGAAGCGTTATTGAAAATACTGTGGCTAGCTCGATGATTTCCAAGGTGAGCATCATAGTTGTTAGCTTCGTTGTTATTAGTACTCTTGGTACTAAGAATATTGAGTTCTTTCAAGAACATAGAGGGTTGATAGTTCTCGCCATTTCTGAAATTAGTCCCGCCAAAAGAGCTTAAGAAGAGTTTCTTTTTGGCTCTGGTCATACAGACATAAAGGAGACGTCTTTCTTCCTCAATTGCCCCTCTAGTATAGGCCATCATGGCATGAGTGGTCGGAAAGACCATCTGATTAAGTCCAGTGACAAAGACAAAGGGGAATTCTAGTCCCTTAGATACATGTCCGGTCATTAAAGAGACACGATCAGTCTCAGTCATGGTATCTTGGTCAGACTGAAGAGCAACATCCATCAAATAGTCTTCCAAAGTAGCCGGTTTAGATTCACCATTTTCGTCAAAGACATCAGTTTCTAAGAACTGAGTTAGAGAACGAATGAATTCTTGGACGTTATCGACTTTGGAAGTAGAACTAGAAGCAGTATAAGAGAGTTTCTCTTCGGCTTTTTTGTCTTCGCTTGAAACATAGGAATTGAAGCCTGTAGCTTCAAAGTAATTCCTCATTCCAGTAATAAGATCATCATTGTCCTTATGTCCAAGATAGACTTTCTCAAATTCATCATAAGCCCGATAGAAATTATCTAAAGCAGCTATTGTCCCTCTAGTGAGTTTTAGCTTATCGCGGTGGTTTCTAAAGATATTGAAAAGATTAGCTTCTTCTTCAGGCAAAAGATCCTTGATTGATTTAGCACTTTCTAAAGTGACATCACCAATTCCTTTAGAAGGTGACTTCAGAATTCTCATAAATGAAATATCATCCGTATTGATGATTAGCCTTAAATAAGAAAGAGCATCCTTGATTTCAGCTCTTTCAAAGAACTTTAACCCACCGTAGATTTCATATGGTACTCTAAAGTTTGTCAGCTGTTTTTCAATGCTGTTAGAAAGGTAGTTGGAACGATAGATGACAGCAAAGTCAGAATATTTGGCTTTTTGGGCTGAGACCATTTTAGCTATAGTGTTTGCAATATAGTAGGCTTCGTTGTCGTTATCGGCAGCCTTAAAGTAACTGACTGGATCACCAACTTCATTGCTGGCAGCATGGAGATTCTTCTCCATACGGTCCTGATTGTGTTTGATTAAAGAGTTTGAAGCATCAAGAATCGACTGAGTGGAACGATAGTTATCATCAAGGACAACGGTATCTAAAGAAGGGAAATCCTTTTGCAAGGAATCTTTAATAATGCCATTCTTAGCTCCACGCCAAGTATAAATAGTCTGATCTGGATCACCTACGACTGTTAACATAGCTTTAGGATTCAAGAGAAGCTTGATCAAATCATATTGAATGTCGTTAGTATCCTGAAATTCATCAACTAAAATAATATCGTATTTGTTTCTCCAGTTATCTCTGATAGTAGGAAAGCTTCTTAAGATCTTGACCGTCAGCATAAGAAGATCATCAAAATCTAAAAGATTAGATCTTTGCTTATAACTTTCATATTTGCCATAGACATATTCAAGATCCTGAAAATTATAGATTTCACCAACGGGAATCATCTGAGGAGTCACATCGCCTAAAAAATATCCTTTAGTCTTCAAATCAGCAATTTTGTTAGTGACAGCCTTAGTAAAATCTTTGCTAGATCCTTTAGTCATAGTCTTAAAGATATCTTTATAGATAGCATTAGTATCTTCATCATCGGCAATCATAAAGTCTTTGTTATAAGAAGAATTCAAGGAAGCTATTTCTTTTCTTAAAAAGCGGTAGCAGAAGCCATGAAAAGTAAGAACTAAAGGTTTGCCATCTGTTTTAAACCCATCAGTTATTAAAAGATCATCGACCCTGGTACGCATTTCTTTAGCGGCTTTATTAGTAAAAGTAATTGCTAACATCCTTCTAGGAAGCATACCTTCAGTAATCAAGTAAGCAATCCTATAAGTCAGGGTTCTAGTTTTGCCAGTGCCAGCTCCAGCAATAATACGTAAGTATTGGCTTTTAGTTGAACTAGCTTCGTATTGTTTCTCATTGAGCTCTTTTTTGATATCCATGATTAATTTTTCTTTCTATAAAATTATACCAAAAACAGCCATTTCTTTCATCAAAAAGCCGACTATTTCTTTGCCTTCTTAACAACACCTATGATTTTCTTAAATTGCTATCCGGATTAGGGTAATAAAATAGCATAAAAATTAAAAACAACTAAAGAAAAAGACAGCAATTGAATGACAAAAGAAAAACAAATATCTAACTTCTTTTATAACAAAAAAGGCCATTCAAAATAATCTTTTTAATCTTTAGCAAAAAGGAAGTAATATTAGTCAAAATGTATTCAAACGGCAAAAAATTAAGCCACGTTTTGACCTCTTAAATGGGTCTAAAAAAGGTAAAACTTTTGAAAAAATTCGTATCAAATTCGTATCAGCCACAAAAAAAGCCCCATTTCTAGGGCATTTTTAGCTAATGGCTGGGATACCTGGATTCGAACCAGGGCATGACAGTTTCAGAGACTGTTGTCTTACCGCTTGACTATATCCCAATGGCAATGAAAAAGTATAAATAAGTTTAGACCTTTTGTCAACACTTAAAACTATTTATTGTAGGTTTCTCCGCTATTAATTTTCAAAGACCTATAGACTTGTTCAAGGGTTAATAGCATGGCTAGGTAATGCGTAAAAGTCATTTTGCTTAAAGAAAAAGAATAATCCGCTCTTTTCCTCAGCAAATCTGACAAACCATATGAGGATCCTAAAAGGAATATTAAATTCCCGCTCCTTTCAGATAGTTTCTTTATCTCACTAGCTAATTCTTCGCTAGTGGGTAAAGAAGCATGAACATCAAGAAGAATCAAAACATCGCTGTTCTTGACTTGATTCAACGCTCTTAGAGCTTCTTTGTCTAAAGCTTTCTGAATTTCGATGGGGCTTGGCTTAGAGCTTAAAGGTTCTTCAGTTAAATTAACTAAAGAGACCTTAGCGAATTTTGAAATACGTTTAAGGTATTCGTTGTATCCAGACACTAAGAAGCTTTCCCGGCATTTTCCAGGAAGCATAAACCTGATAGTCATTACTGACCGCCTTTAGTTTCTTTAACATCTGAAGCAATCTTTAAGATGGCATCCGGAAGATAACCTAACTGAGTCTGCATAACCGATTCATAGGTATCTTTAGCAACCTCAGGAGTATTACATTCATCTGATAAATGAGCTAAAACAACTTCTTTAGTGTTCTTGCCAATCAGATTAGATAAATAATAGGCGCAATCAGTATTGGATAAATGCCCTTTATCGGAAATGATTCTCCTAATCAGATAATCAGGTCTTTTTGACTCATAAAGCATCTTAGGATCATGGTTAGATTCAAAAATATAATAATTCCGATTAGAAAAGTAAGGGAAATCTTTTTCTGGAACAAAGCCAGTATCAGTCACATAGACTAAGGACTCTTCGCCATCCGATACTAAAAATCCCATAGTGTTTTTGCAGTCATGGCTTAAGGGAAGAGAAGTAATTGTAAAAGGTCCGACCGTTTTTTCAATGAAAGGTAAAAGCAAGTGATCCTTTAAAACCGTGTGCTCACATTTGGGTATAGCCTGACTAGAGCAATAGACCTTTTCAATCGGAGCATTAAAACAATCAGAGGCATGATCGGAATGAGTATGGGTGATAAAAAACGCCTCTAAATCGTCAAAAGAAAGCCCATAGCCTTTTAAGGCCTGCTCTACTCTCCTCTTTGATATTCCAAAGTCAATAAGAATAGCTCTACCATTTGAGTAGATGATAGTAGCATTTCCTTTTGACCCTGAAGAAATGACATCAAATTGCATTAGAAAGGTTTTCCTTCGTCATCACCGTGCTGCTTATCAATGACGTTGAATGAGCAGTGGACACGGTCAAAGGCAAACTGTATTTCCCCAACAGGACCATTACGGTTCTTCTTCATGATGACATTTACAGTGGAAATTGGATTGTCATCACCCTGCTCAGGAGCAGGAGCTTGTCCTTCTTCTTCGCCTTGCTTTTTATAGTAGTCGGCTCGATAAAGCATGAAAATCATATCAGCATCCTGCTCAATAGCGCCTGAGTCTCTTAAATCAGAAAGCTGCGGGGTATGATCAGGACGGTTTTCGGACTGACGTGATAGCTGACTTAAAGCCACTATCGGAACATCCAAAGTTCTAGCTAATTGTTTAATCTGACGGGAAATATCGGCAACTTCCTGCTGACGGTTATTGGCACTGGATTTAGAAGGAGAGGTGATCAAGCCTAAGTAATCGATGGCAATCAGGCCGACATTCTTAATACTGTTCTTCAGCTTCTTGCATTTAGCAGAAATATCAATCATCTTGGAACCAGAAGAATCATCAATATAGAAAGGGAGAGCACCTAATTCATTAAGTCCTCTTTGTAGATTATTGACTCGAGCCGCCTCTTCAGAGTTTGAGGTATTAACTAAAATTCTTTCTCTTTTAGAGCCATGCTGGAAAGACATTGAGTTGATTTCATCATGACTTAACCCAGAGGTCATTTCAAGCAAACGCATGCCAATAGAGACAGCCGACATTTCTAGTGAGAAGAAGATAACAGGAGTTCCTCTTTTAGCCACCTGATAAAGTAAGTTAAGACCAAAGGAAGTCTTGCCGACACTCGGTCTTGCACCAACAATAATCATGTCGCCTTTATGCCAGCCTTTAGTTAGATAATCAAGGGGTTCATAACCAGTTGGGCAACCCGTGACACCATTGGCTTTCTTGCCTTCTTTAATGAAGTCATCAGTCTGCTTGACCAAACGTGATACCACTTCTTCTGAAATATCATCCATTCTTCTGGCATCGGAAATGCGGCGTTTCTGAGTAATCTTTAAAATACTTGTTTCTGAGTTACCGATGAATTCATCGATATCATTAATAGGCTTAGTCTTAGCATCATTTTCAATGACGGTTATCTGATTCAGGAATTTATTGAGAAGCGACTTATCAAGAATACTAGATATTAAGTTCTGGACCGGAGCTGAAACATAGGCAGATTCAAGAATATGGCTCAAATAATCAAGTCCACCAACCTTATCCAGTAGCTTGAGATTCTGTAACTCCGTAGTCAAAGTAGAAACAGTCGGAGAAATGCCCTTTTCATTCATGCTAAGCATGGTCTGATAAATAAGGCGGTTTCTAATATCAATAAAATCATCCGGATTCAGCTGAGGAGAGACATCCAAAAAGGTGTTTCCGGTTTCATCGGAAAGAATATCGTAAATAATAGAAATCTCGTCTATATTCTCGGCTGATTTTTCGCTCTCATCCATAAGATTCTATTTCTTTTCACGTAGAGAAACATGAACGTTGATCTGACCGATTACACCTTTAAATAGATCAACCTTCAAAGAAGTCTTTCCAAAGCCGTTAACAATGACATTCCTATCAATCAGCTGTTTCTTATCAACAATGATGTCATACTTTTTCTTCAGAGCTTCACTGATTTCCTTAAAGGAAACCGTGCCGACCATCTCACCTCTTCTGCCAGCTGGAGCTAGAAACTCTAAGGTAATGCCTTCAAGCCTCTTGCTGATTTCATTAGCTTCAGCCATCTTTTTCTCTTCTTCCTCTTTCTCGAGAGCTAATTCCCTCTGATATTCTTTTTGAGCCTGAGGAGTATAAAGAACGCCGAAACCGTTAGGGATGATATAGTTAGCGCCATAGCCATCAGAAACATCAACAATATCGCCTTTCTTTCCTACTTTACGTAAATCCTTACTCATTAATACTTTCATTCTATAAACCTCCTTTATGAATTATTAGCGTCTGTCACCTTAGCTTCATCAAGATAATCCATCAGCACTTGGCTAAGACGTTTTTTAGCTTCATCAACACTTATATCGGTAAAACTAGCTGCGGCCATAGTGAAGTGTCCGCCTCCGCCAAGCTTTTCCATCAACATCTGACAGTTTACAGAGCCATCGGAACGGGCAGAGATTCTAACATCATGTTCATTAATTCGGCCAATACAGAAAGAAGAATTGATACCTCTGATCTGAATGGCCTCATTGGCAACAATCGAAAGCATAATCTGAGGAATCATCTCACTATCAGGAGACATGGCCACTAAGGTTCCATAATAAGGAGTCTCAGCTGAGTTCAGAATAGAGATCTTTTCTTTGTATTCCTCAAAGTTCTCCTTTAAGAAGTCTTCCACCTTAGCACTATCAGCATTATAGTTCTTCAATTGAGAAGCAGCTTCAAAGGTGGAATTAGTTGCCTTCTCCTTAAAGAAATGAGTATCAAGAGCCATTCCAGCCAGTAAGAAAGTAGCAGTGCGGGAATCAATCGGAATATCATCAATGGAATAGGTAATATAAGAAGTAATCAGTTCAGAAGCTGATGAGGCAGAGGAATCCACTCCGGAGAAGACCGGATTAGATACAGCTACAGGTCCTGGACGATGATGATCAACAATAGCAATATTTGCCATCTTCTTCACGGTTTCAGCAAACATGGAAATACGCGGATTGTTGTGATCAACCATAATGAGAAGGGTATCATCATTAATCCAGTTATCGACATCCTTAAGATTAATGAAGGAATCCTCCATTTCGGACTGGGTGAATTCACTCTTGATAGCTACACGGCATTTATCTTCGACTAACTGGTCTTCCCAGGTAATCCTGCTAGGAATATTGACATACTTGCATAAAAGCTGAACGCCTAAGCAAGCACCAATAGCATCAAAATCAGCAACGGTATGTCCCATAATCAAAACACGTTTGTAGCTTCGGATGATGGTGAGGAAGGAGTTTGAAATAGTTCTCATCTTTACTCGGTTACGACTAGGCTTGAGTTCACTCTTGCCACCTAAATAAATCATAGATTGACTGAAAGGAGCAATAACCGTCTGATCACCACCTCGTGACAAGGCAACATCAAGAGCCGAGGATGATAAATCAGCCAATTTAGAATAATCCGGGAAGCCATAAGAGACACCAATAGAGAGAGTAAAACCATTGGAGTAGGAATTTCTGACTTTGTCGACTACCGAGAATTTATCCTGAAACATTTTTTCATAGTTTTCTCTGGTGGTTACAAACATATAGCGGTCATCTTTGATTTTTCTTAGAAGTGTTGAAGAAGAAGAAGCAAAATCATTAATGATAGAACGAGTAGAGGTCAGCATATCAGTAAACTTAGTATCATCAGCCATCGACATCTGAACATCAGAATAGTTATCAATAGCAATATAGCCTACTACCGGAGCCTGATGCTGGTTGTAGCTGAAAGTATTTTCAAAATCAGTGACATCCTTGAAGATAAACAGCCTAGCTTCCTTAAGAAGTTGAACCTGGTAAATATGGCTTTCAAAATTGATCTTGATAGAATCCTTGTTGCAGGAATCATCCTCAAGAACAAATAATCCCGGGAATAAATCATAGATATTCTTATCGACAATATTTGGAAAACGTTCTCCTAAAAAATCATTTACCCAAAGAATCGTGCTTTCCTTATCACAGACCACTAAACCGATTTGACCGAACTTGTAAGCTTCATTAACATCATTTCCGATAATCTCGGCTGAGGTTGTCTCAGTTTTGCCTTTTAGGGCTTTGATTTTAAGATTAAATACTAAAGCTATAACATAGTCGACAATAGCGAAGAGACCAGCAAAGCCAATAGCAGAGTAAAAATAATAGTTGAAGCCAGGATAGAAAATATTGAGTACTACCAAAGTACCAATAATCAAAGCTTCAAAAATAATGACTATAGCTAGGATTAAGCGTTCTTTTTTT
Organism: Caryophanales bacterium UBA7642; assembly: GCA_002483745.1. Classification (GTDB taxonomy): domain Bacteria; phylum Bacillota_I; class Bacilli_A; order RFN20; family CAG-288; genus Enterosoma. The sequence continues at coordinate 39,696 of DLIM01000009.1, forward strand.
AATAATTTGCTCATTGATTGCCTCCTGAATCAAAGGATTAGAAATAGTTTGGCGCTATATAATTATATATTAGATTAATGTTTATTTAAAAGTACTATTTCATTCTCAGTTCATCAACATGGAAATTATCCATGATTATCAGCCCTTTGATTTTCTTAGGCTTAGCTTTCTTAATAGCCTCTAAAGATTCCTTAAAGGTACTTCCAGTAGTATAAACATCATCGAAAAGAACTACTTTTTCTTTTGAAAGATCAAGATTAGGATTTTTTAAAGAAATTCTTTTCGCCTTAAATCTTTCGGGACCGGAATTCTTCTTTTGTTCACTGTCTTCTTCTTTCTCCAAAGCTGAAAGAAAACGTAAATGACTGGATTCAAGAATTAGACTTAGATGATCAAATCCTCTCTCCATTACACGGCTTTTACAAGAAGGCAAAGGGATAAACAAATAATGGGGAAAAGCGGTTTGGATTATAGGCAAAAAAATATTTAAAAAGCAAGGCCCCAGTTCAACATCCTTCAGTTCTTTAAAATTCATCAGCCATTGCTTAATAATTCCAGAATATGAAGAAAGAAAAAGTGTTTCAACATCAAAAGCTTTTCTAAATTCCAATTTTGTATCGATGCTGGAAATACATTCATCACAAATTAGTGGTTTTCTTTCGAGAAGATAGCGGGCCGGATTTAGTTTTATTTCTTTAATGCAAGACTTACAATACCTCAAGACTTTGGTTGTATTTTTCAATTTCCTCTATTGCTCCTATCTGACAGTCGTTTTCTTCCTCAGCTAAAAAAATAACATCACCAGAAGTTGCCCCAATTTTTCTTCCGACTCTTCCAGCTATTTGGACCAAAGCTGCTTGAGTATAAAGAGCATGATCAGCATTGAAGACAATTACTTGAAGATCTCTAACAGTGACTCCTCTTTCTAATATTGAAGTCGTAACTAAAAAAGAGAACTGGTGATTTTTGAACTTCTGAATATCAATTTTTCTTTCTTCTTCCTTTGAAGAGACAAAACTGCCATTATGGAAGAAAAAAGAAAGAAAACCAAATAATCTTTTCCCTTCTGAAATGGTTGGGGTGAAAACAAAAACTGGTTTGCTTTCTTCTTCATATTTTTTTAAATATCTTAAAGTCCTTACATAAATAGAATAAGGGCCAGTTTTAACAAACTGAGGAACCGGCATTTTAGCTTTGTGATATCTTTCAAACAAAGTCACTACTTCCCCACTATCGGCTTTAACCTCTTCGATATCTTTTCTTGAGGGAGTAGCAGAAAGGAGGACATAGTTTCCTTTCACGCTTCTCCTAAAAAAAGATTTCAAAAGGAAATTATCTTTGTAAGGAAAGGCATCGATTTCATCTAAAATCAAAAGATCAAAATAAGATGGATAACGATAAAGTTGATGAGTGGTTAAGACAATGATGTCGCCTTCAATAACGGTAGAATGACTACCATAGACAGAAATCACTCTTGCCGAAGGAAAAGCTTCTTTAATTCTTGGCTGTAAATCAACAACTACGTCCCTTCTAGGGGTAGCAAAACCAACATGAAGACCTGTCTTTATATAGTAAGCCATAGAATAATAAACTAATTCAGTTTTACCAGCTCCAGTAACGGCGTGAATCAAGACATTCCTTTTGTTAATCAGTAATTCCTTAACCTTTTTGGCTACTATTTCCTGCTTTTCACTTAAAGGATAGGATAGTTCTAGTTTAATATTTTCTTTGACTTTAAAATCCCGGTCCGCTTTTTTACCACTAAAGGGCAAACAAAGCCGACAATAAGGGGAGCCATTGGAATATCCAATGTAACGAGAATCTTCATTCCCACAAACCGGGCAGACATACTTTTCTTTCATCAAAGTATGTTTGTTCCAAGAACGTATTTTTTCTAATAATTAACTTTTGCTTTGAAAGCAAGTTCGTTGCTTTCCTTCTTCCCAAGAATATATATTAAATGATTTTCTTGGTATTTGAAAACGTGGATTCTTTCGCCTAAGTAACATTCTTTCTCATAGCCGACATTCAGTTCTAAAATTTGGCAAGAAGAACATTCCTGAATGATTTCATCATAGAAAGTATTGTTCATATGACCATTAAGATCGATTTCTTTATCAGTTACTACATGATCAAAGCAAAAGACAAATCCCTTTTCTGGGTATTCAATATCAAAAATAAAATCATCAAAAACAGGTTTAAGATTACCAAGGCTAGTTAGAAACCCGGAAGTATCATTTTTAAAATAATCAGTTACAGTTATTCTTCTTGTTTTAGAATTAATAAAAACCCATAGGGAATCTATTAAAGCAATAACATTGCCATCGCTATCATTAACAAAAGCCTCTCTTCTCATTTGAATCTTGGTTGGCATTAAAGGATAAGTGATAAAAGTAAGTCTTTCTCCTGGCTTGACTTTCCGTAAGAACTTAATCCTAATTCGGCAGAGAATATAAAGGCATTGATGATTTAGCATATCTTCAGGACCAACTTTTAGTTTTCTAAGTTGAACAGAAATGCAATCTTGGACAAACTTAAAGAGCTTTTGAAGATTAGGATTACCAAAAGAATCCAATTCATTAATTGTAAAGTCTTGGCGATAGTATCTTTGGTCATCACTAGAAATAGCTATTTTCATATTCCTTTTTTCTTAAACAAATTAGTAACCTCATCATAGTTATGGCATTCGAAATAAGAAGCCTGATTAAAACCAGAATAAAAATTATAATCATTCTTTTTCTTGTTTTTGGAATTAAGCCAGATAGATGATGAGAACTTGGCTCGATTAGATCCTAAAACATCAGCAATGTAACTATCCCCAATATAAATAGCTTCAGAACTCTTTGCACCAGCAACCTTTAAACCAGTTTCAAAGAATAGAGGATTGGGTTTTTTAACGCCAATTTTAGCGGAACCTAAAAAGAAGCGGAAGTGATTGTTAGGAACAAGCTTATTAACTAAATCAAAAGTATCTTGATCATCATAAATAGTATTAGAAAGTATTGCATAATAAATACAGTTATCATCCAAATAGGAAAGTAACTTATCTAAGCCAGGAACCATATCAGGACACAAGTGTGAAAGAATATCATGAGTGCAGTGCTCAATGGAACAATCAAGCTTTATATTAGAATTTAATACTAAGTAAGTTAAAAACTGTTTTGCCGTAATCTCATATTCGTTAAAAGAAAAATAGTATTGTTTTAAAAATTCTGAAGCAAGACCTTCAACCTGATTAAAATCAACTTCAGAAAGATTGGTACAATGCCTTTTTAAGCATTCAGTATTCCAAGATTTAGTTTTTTCTTTAAAACTAATCACAGTATCCCAGCAATCAAAGAACACATATTTATTCATTTTAAGATTAGATTCTCCTAAGCTTCCTAGATAATTTTATCATGATAGACTTTTTTATTATAGATATTATTAGAATTGTTTCAAATAAATAGTTTGGACTAGATTCCAACTTCCATTTTTAATCAATGCACCCTTTTTATTTTTATCCTTTATTTATTGCTTTTTAATTGGTTTTGTTCTACATTATTATTGTCTTTGGGAACTGAAAATTAAATTCCATTGAATAGCACACAGAAAAGCCTGTCTGATTACTAAATAACAGACAGGTTTTTCTTTTGAATTTCAAAAGTGCTTGTATCATATATAAAATCAAAGTTGTTTCTTGCTAAATATTTGTTTCTCCATATGATTTTTCTTGTAAGTCGACTTTTTTAAGTGATATAGTATTTTAAAGATTGCATCTATTTTTTATAAATGCAAATAAAAGACAGGGGGTAGTCCTATGGGTCAAGTGGTTAACAATGGTACATCTATTCAGCCTAAAGAAAAGCATGTTGCAGCTTTAGTCTTCAATATTATCTTTATTGTTTTAGCAGTTTTAATAGCAGTTTCTGGTGCCTTCATTTTGACACCTGCTCGAAGCATTATTGAGCCATTGACTCAATCTAGTTTCTTAAGCTCAATTATTAATAAGGTTCCTAATCATATTCTTGAACCTTTTGGAATTGGTCGAACTACCTTATTAGGATTATCAACTACTTTCTTCTATCTATTTGTGTTATGGGCAGTTGCTGCCGGTCTTGTTGTCTTACTCTTCTTTGTTTATTTACCTTTCCTTGTTATGGGACATAACAAGATGGTCAACAAAAAAGGTCGTACTTGGAGAATCGTTATTGAAGCTATTGATGCCCTCCTCAACGTCTTTGTTATCTTCTCTTTCATTTGTGTCTGTATGCCAAACAACCTTGCTAAAATCATCACCTTCCCTAATACTGTCTTAACTAAAGGCGCTGCTCTATTTGAAAATGGTGGAGTCTTAAATGCCTTAAGAATTGGAAACAGAAATACATATGTTATGTTTACTATGTATCTCTTTATTGCCTTAATCCTTGTTAATGCCATTGTTCATGTCATCTGCATGGCTGGTAAATGTGAAGAGAAGGCCGTCGTTAAAGAAAACGTTCAGGCAACTACTTCTACTGTTACCGATAATTCTAAACCTGCTGAAGCTGTTGCTGAACCTGCTCCTTCCGCTACCGAAGTCAACCCTGAACCCGTTGCCGCCTGTGCTGCTACCCCAGTAGTTGTTGAAAATCAAATCAACACTGAAGCTGATATTATTGCTCCTACTGTTCACGAAATCCTTATTCTTAATGCCTTAGAACCTATTGAAGCTAAACCGGTTGCTGAACTTCCCGGAATTTATGAGACCAATGCTGATGCTATCATCAATGAATTAGAACCTAAAGAAGAAAAGCCGGTTGAAGAAGCTAAACCTATTGAAGAAGCTAAGCCAGTTGAAGAAGCTAAACCGGTTGTTGTAGAAGAAACTAAGCCGGTCGAAAAAGAAAAACCTGTCGCTGTTGAAGAAGTTAAGCCGGTCGAACAGCCTAAAGAAGAAGGACCTATTTTCATCGCTATTAACGATAACCTTGAAGATGACAAACGTCCTGAAGAGGCTGAGCAGAATGTCGAAAAAGAAACCAGCGATACTATTCTTGAACCTGGTATTACTGCTAACAATACCCGTGAAGATATCATCACTAAGCCTTCTACAGTCAAAGATGAATGGATCTTACCTGAATATGTAGAAGAATCTAAGCCAGTTGAAGAAGCAAAGCCTGCTGAAGAAGAAAAGACTAACGAAGAGGCAAAACCAGTTGAAGAAAAAGAAAATGTCACCAATATTGCCACTCCTGAAAAAGACAATGCAAAGATCTTTGAAGAAGCTAAACCTGTCGAAGTAGCTAAACCGGTAGAAGAAGAGAAACCTGTTGAACAGCCTAAAGAAGAGGGACCTGTCTCTATTGCTAACAATAACAATCTTGAAGACGGTAAGCGTCCTGAAGAGACTGAACAGGTTACTTCTGAAGATAAAAATGTTACCCCTGTTGAAGCTTCTACCACTACCGATAATAGCCACAATGATGTTAAGACAGAACCTTCTAAGATACAGGATGAATGGAAGTTACCAAAGTATGTAGCTCCGCTTCCTGTAAAAGAAGAAGCAAAGCCTGCTGAAGTAGCTAAGCCTGTTGAACAAGAAAAACCTGTTGAACCTATCAAACCTGTTACACCTGTTGAAGAAGAAAAAGAGAAGAGAGTCTTCCATCTTGTCGATCCTATGCAGCATCAGAATACTGTTTCACAGCCGTCTGAAAGCGAAAACAAACTTGCTCCAATCTCTGGCCCGCTTCATGGTATCAGCAAGAAGAGAACTCAAAAGATTGCCCCTGTTGCTCCTACTCATGTCAAGTTCGATCTCAAGCAGTATCAGATTAAGACCTATTCCGGTAAGTTAACCCCTGAAGAAGCTTTTAATAAAGGCGTCACTAAGGTCCAGCCTACTGTAAACCCTGTCTTCATCAACCAGAAGAATGAGCCTGCCTGGAAAGCTAAGAAGATCAATGAAGAGGCTAAGAAAAACGGTTACCAGGATGTTAAGACCTTAAAAATCTCAAAGCCTGTTAAACCTATTGGTGCTTCTAAATCTTCTGCCTTCGGTAATGCTGGTTCAATAAGAGATATGCTTAAAGCTAAGAAGAAAGCTAAGTAAACTTTCTTTCTTAATTGCAGAACTAAGAAAAGACGGAGGCAAATGTCTCCGTCTTTTTTAGGATTTATCTGTTTCTTAATATTCCCATTCTTTTAGACTTTTTCTTATCTAAGTTCTTGAAAAGGAGCTTCATGAATGCTAGAATAGCAAAGCTTATAAATTGAGGCGTGGTGCAGCTTGGTAGCACGCTTGGTTCGGGACCAAGAGGTCATGGGTTCAAATCCCATCGCTTCAACCATTGAGAAATAAGCCCTAGAAATAGGGCTTTTTTATTTCTTGATGCGATTTTTAAACAGTTATCTAAAAGATAGGCTTCTATTTTTCCTTAATAAAGGGATTCTTGACCTTCTGAATAATCCTAATACCGGAATTACCTAAGTATACAATTGAATCAGGTGGGACTGAATGAGTTAGGTAAACAACTGCACCGATAGTGGAGCCTTTCCCAATAACCGTGTCTCCGCCAAAGATAGCCGCATTAGAATAGATGGTGACATTGTCTTCAACTGTTGGATGACGTTTTAAACCTTTTAATAATCGCCCTCTGCTTAAAGATAACGCTCCTAAGGTAACACCTTGATAAAGCTTAACATCATTTCCAATAATAGTCGTTTCTCCAACTACAATACCAGTACCATGATCAATAAAGAAATTTTCGCCTATTCTTGCCCCGGGATTAATATCAATACCAGTAGAGCGATGGGAAAGTTCGCTGACAGTCCTAGCCATGAGCTTAAGATCCATTTCATACAATAAGTGGGCAATACGGTAGCTAAGAATAGCCCTAAAGCCGGGGTAGCAAAGAACTACCTCTCTTGGAGAATCACTGGCAGGATCACCATTAAGGATAGCCTGAATGCTGCCATTTAAAAGCCTTCTGACTTCAGGAAGGGAATCAATATAGAAATCATGTTTCTTTTGAATATCATCAGCATGAAACTTAGTTAGGACTAAAGTCAGCTTTTGATCTATCTTTTGAAGATAATCAGATAATATTTCTTTTGTGTAATCAGGTTCAACATAATCAAGAGTAAGGACTTTTTTAGTATCATCAATCAAAGAATAAAATAAAGGAAAATCTATCTGTTTAGCTTGATCTTCATCACTAGCGTATAAAGATTCTAAATTCTGTTGAATGTCTTTAATATCACTCATATAGGCCCTCTACGGATAGATATCTTTCACCATCGTCTGGTAAAACCGTAACAATGTTCTTTCCAAAATTTTCTTTTTCTTTAGCAAGCATAATTGCGCCACAAAGATTACATCCTGAGGAAATGCCACATAACAGTCCTTCAGTCCTAGCTAACGCTCTGGTATATTCATAAGCTTCTTCATCAGAAACATCATAGATACCATCAACATACTTAAGGTCTAAGACATTAGGCTTGAAGTTAGCACCAATTCCCTGGATCTTATGCTTACCAACAAAGCCTTTAGTAAGCAAAGGAGAAGACAAAGGCTCTAATCCATAACTCTTAATACTAGGATTTTTTTCTTTTAAGAACCGACTTATGCCAGTTAAAGTTCCCCCTGTACCAAAAGAGGCAACAAAAATATCGATTTTCCCTTCAAGCTGTTCATAAATCTCTGGACCAGTAGTCTTATAGTGAGCTAAAGAATTATTGGGATTATCAAACTGTGAAGGTATAAAAGAGCCAGGATTGTTCTTTTGCATTTCTTTGGCTCCATCAATAGCGCCCTGCATGCCCTTGTTAGCATCAGTCATAATGACACTAGCACCCATCCCCTTCATCATCTTGACTCTTTCAATTGAACAATTAGAAGGCATAAAAATATAAAGTTTTAAACCTAAAGAGGCACAGACACTAGCTAAACCAATACCAGTATTGCCAGAAGTAGGTTCAATAATCAAAGTTTCTTTGTTGATTTTTTTATCCTTTAAAGCATCAAGAATCATTTCTTTAGCTACTCTATCCTTAATAGAGCCCGAGGGATTACTTCTCTCAAGTTTAGCGAAGATGTTAGCTTGTAGTTTATATTCTTGAATAATTCGATTAAGTTTGATTAAAGGAGTATTTCCGATTGCATCTAGAGCACTTTCTTTATAATCCATGGATAAATACCTCGTGTACAATTATAAGTATATTATTAAACAAGAACAAGAAAGATGATACATATGATATAAACAATTGAAAACAGCCTCAAAAAATGATATATTCAAAAAGCTGCCCGGATGGCGGAACCGGTAGACGCGTTGGATTCAAAATCCAATGGTCGTGAGATCATGGGAGTTCAAGTCTCCCTCCGGGCACCAT
>DLIM01000008.1:0-13122 GCA_002483745.1 Caryophanales bacterium UBA7642
GGGTTCGGTGTAGAGGTCAGAGGTGACGAATGGCAGAAATGGCTTCGTCAGCACAAGGCCTCAAGATAGCGGAAATCGTCTCGAAAGGGACGATTTTTTGTTGTAATCGGCAAATTCTAGCAAGGAAAGATGTTACATAGTTGTATAATGTTATCGTGAGATATAGCGATGCAATAAAAGAGCTGAGAAAGCGGATGCTTGTCAGCCAGAGCGAACTGGCCAAAAAGCTTGGTGTTTCCTATGCGACTGTGAATAGATGGGAGAACGGATTGCATGAACCCACCTATGCAGCTAAGAGAAAATTAAGACTGCTTTTTGAAAAGTATAATATCGAGGAGTGCTGAGAATATGGAAGAAAATGAAATCACTGCTTTAAAAAGACAAATAAATGAGCTTTCAGCGGAACTAAATTCTCAAAAAAAATATGGATTGGTGTGGGATAAAGAGAAAGTGCCTGAAAGAGTCGTCCAAGAATGTGAAAAAAAGATTCCCGTGTTAGCCCCATCTTCTCACGATTTTGCTTTAAACGCGGGAATAACCGATAACCTATTAATTGAAGGCGATAACTATCATTCATTAGTCGCTTTGAATTATATATTACGAAATACCATTGACGCTATTTATATTGATCCTCCATATAACACAGGGGAAAGAGACTTCATTTACAATGACAATTATGTTGATAAGGAGGATGGATACAGGCACTCAAAATGGTTAACTTTTATGCAACGCCGGCTTTGCTTAGCTCGAACACTTTTAAAAGATGACGGCGTTTTATTCGTTAGTATTGGAGATGATGAAGTTAATAATATTGGATTGTTGTTAGCCAGTATTTTTGGCGAGCAAAATTTTATTGGCCTTTTGCCGAGAATTGGGAAAAAGAGTGGCAAAACAACAACTACTATCGCAAAGAACCATGATTACGTATATATATACACAAAAAACAAGGATCTTGTCACTTTTGCTGAACAAGCAAATGACCGTGACGAAAAAAATCTTTTAAAAGATGAATTCTATGAAGAAAGAGGGGCATACCGCTTAAATCAATGCCTTGATTATGATTCCTTAACATATGGCAAGTCCATGGATTACCCTCTTACTATAAACGGCGAAACTTTCTACCCGGGTGGCTCGAAAAAAGATTGGGAAAGAAGACAAGCCGGTGAGCACGGAAAATTTGATTGGACTTGGCGCTGGTCTCCCGCTAAAGTCGATTTCGGGCTTAAAAACGGATTTATCGTTATTAAAAACGGAAAAAGGAAAAGAATTTATACGAAGACGTACACAAAAGTTTCAATTGTTGAAAGAAATGGGTCATATACTCTTGAAAAAGTTGATGATACTAAGGCTTTTAATAGTTTAGTTTTTACAGATAATAAGTATTCAAACGATAATGCGAAAAAGGAATTTGCCTCGTTCGGGATTGATGAAAAATTTGATTTTCCCAAACCATCTTCTTTAATTAAAACCTGCCTTCAAATGATTCCCAAAAAAGACATGGTTGTTTTGGACTTCTTTGCAGGATCGGGCACTACAGGGCAAGCTACATTAGAACTTAATAAAGAAGATGGCGGCAATAGAAGATTTATTCTTTGCACCAACAACGAAAATGGCATTTGCGAAAATATAACATATCAAAGAATAAAGACAGTTATTACCGGAAAAAAAGTTGATGGGACTAAGTTTAAGGATCCGGCACCTGGCAATCTCTATTTTTTCAAAACAGCGTTCGTGGATGATTCCGATAATACCGATCAGGCCAAATACAATCTCGTAAGTCAATTGGATCCGCTGCTTTGCATTCAAGAAAGCGTTTTTTTACCAATAAATCGCACGAACTACTCTTCCCATTATTCCACTGAAAATGGCAAACGGCATCTATTCATCTACAACGATTACTTTAACGATGAAAGGATGAAAAGATTTAAGGAGGATGTGGCAAAAGCTCAGGGTGAGAAGATAGTTTATATCTATTCTGAAGACAATGAGGTCGATGAATCCCTGTTTGAAGATATCCCGGAGTGCGATGTCAGGCCGATCCCTGAGAAAATCTATGAGATTTATAAGCAAATTGTCGCGGGAATAAAGAGGGGTGAATGAGAATTATGATTTTCGAATTGAAGGATTACCAAAGGGAAGCCGTTGCCGAACTAAAAGATTATTTCGAGCTTGCCTTCAAGCGTGGGACAAAAAAGGAAATTGTCTTCAAAGCCCCTACAGGATCAGGGAAGACGCTTATGGCATCCACGCTGTTCGATATATTGGCCAGGGAAAACCAAGATGCGAACTTTTGCGTTCTTTGGTGCTGCCCTGGGAAGGGTGATCTCCAAAAGCAGTCATACGATGCTGTAAAATCATATGTAGGCGGCGACCCTGCTTGCACACTTCTTGAACAGGATTTCTTCGGATCAAGAAAATACATCGACGATAAGGAAATCGTTTTCGTAAATTGGGAAAAACTCATTCAGAAGGACAGAGAAACAGGAGAATGGGCAAACAACTTGATGAAGGACCAGGAAGGGATGAACTTCATCGAGGTTCTCGACCAAACCAAAAGGAACGGATCTAAGCTTATTTTGGTTATTGACGAATCTCATATAGGCTCAAGCCAGAAAACAAGAATAAAAGAATTTAAGGATACAATCATCATTCCAGACCTGACTTTGGAAATGTCGGCTACCCCTTTGAGTTCTCACGTTGATGTGGAAATTGATCCGCAAAAAGTCATTGATGAAGGGATGATTAAGGAAAATGTAATTGTCAATGAGGGCATTTCTTCTGAAGACAAAAGCATAAGCGAAGAAGACAGTGAGTTGCTTATCCTCAGATTGGGCGAAGCCAAGAGAAAAGCGATAGTTGAAAGATACAAAGAACTTGGAGTGAACGTCAATCCCCTAGTGCTCGTTCAGATTCCGAACAAGGATGAAGGGGAAGCCAAGAAACTCGTAATCCAGGATTTTTTGCGGAACATCGGTATCACCACAGACAATGGCAAGCTGAAATTATGGTGCGATGGGGCCGCAGTCTTTGATAAGAAAGCAATTCGAAAAAGTGATGACATTACAGAATACTTGATTTTTAAAACAGCTGTTGCTACCGGGTGGGATTGCCCAAGAGCTCATATCTTAGTTAAATTTAGAGACGGAAACTCTGAGACATTTGAAATACAAACAATCGGAAGAATCCTCCGTACTGCCGAAGCCAAGTCGTATGGCGACGAGCTTCTCGACAATGCCTATATGTTTACCAACATTTGGCGTTTTGAAACCAAGGCAGACACCTACAATCCCAATAGAATCAAGACTGCCTTTGCTGAGATGAGGAAGCCTTACAACAAGCTTAGCATCTGGGGCCAAACTAAACTTCGCTCTTTCTACCGTTCAAGGCAGGGGAATTATAATTCCGCAGACAGCAGGTTCGACGCTTTCTTCATGCGCTCCTTTATGAAGAGATTCAGCTTGGTAGATTCTGACAAAGAATTGCTTAATGGGGCTTTGGCCGAAAGACTCAAAGAGCATGGACTCAACCTTAGCCTCGATGCTAACGATTTAATCATGACAGAGCAGCAGGTCGGATCTCAGACGGCTGATACTGAACAGTCTATCAGCGGTGATGTAGCTAAAGTACAAATGTCCAAAAGCGATGTACAGGCGACTTACTATCAGCTGATCAATGACAATTTAAACGGTCTGGCTTACGTCAGATCTAGGTCACCAATCAATTCCGCAATAATGAATGCATTCGGGACTTTCTACAATGTTTTCCCAAGGAATCAGAAAGTGGAATGCATAATGAAAATTGTCGTCAACAACCGCGAAATATTTGCCGAAATTCTTTCCGAGGCAACTCGTGATTTCAGAGATATGCTTGTTGAAGAGTTGAAGAGGAAAAATCCGGGAGATGAATATGACTTCAAAATCGATACCTCCAGAGCCTATTCAACGGAGACGCACACACCATTGAGCGGAATGATTAAATCGCTCTACCAGCCGCTATATGTGTTAAAGAATGACGATGAGAATCCAGATAACAAGCTTGAAAAGGATTTCTTAGACTATCTCGACTCGAAAAATGAGGTTAACTGGTATTGGGAGAACGGACCGGAGCTGATGAGGATCAACTTCGGGATACCTTACAACAGCGGTATGAACACGTTCCAACCGGACTTCATCGTCAAGTTTTCAGATGGCTCTGTTGGTATTTTCGACACAAAACCGGCTGGCTTTAGAATCGAGGACACAACTGCTAAGGCAAATGCGCTGGAAGAATATCTCAGGAAGATCAACTTTAATCGCGGATACGATCCGAAAGTTATAGGCGGAATCGTCATCAAAGATGGGACACAATTCTATGTTTACCTTAAACATGCCTACCATGACTATCAAGACAGCCATGAAGGATGGATCAACTTTGAGGAACTCCTCAGAACGATCAAAACGGAAACTGATGTTCAAAGATACCCTCAAGACCACGGCGAATAAAAGGCAAATTAGAAGCAAGAATTCGAACTTAATGAGGCTAACTTCACACCCTAGGCTTCGACGGAATGTATTGCTCAAGCCATCTGAAGCAAACGCATGAATTCCAAGCATATTTACAGGCTGAAATCCGGCGAGGAGATTCGCTGGTTTGGCAACCACCATGGTTTTGTGTTGGTCTATGCCGGGAGAAACGAATTCGATCAGAGATGTTATGAGATACGGAAGCCTACCCCTGAGCAAAGAAGAGGAATAGTATTCCCCTACATTCGCAGCCATGAGGATGAATATATCAAGGTGTCTTTTCTATCCGCAAAGCTCGGCGTGACCGACAGGACGATTCAGTCCGACCTTTCCTATCTTGAAAAGCGAGGGGTGATCAGGAGGGTCCCAGTCATCGGTGAAGATGGGAAGCAGAAACCCAACCGCTTCGAGACCATCCCGATTAAGAACGGCACTTCCCATATGTGCACGCTCGAGAACCTCTACAAGCCATCCAACCCCGCGGGATTCAGGACTTGGTCATGGAACGATTACCTCATGAACGAGGGAAAGACATCTGAGGAGCTCTACGAGCAGTACATGGACCTTCTGGAAGAAAGGAAAGAGCAGGCTGAGAAAAGGGCCAAGTCAATCAGGAAGAGAGCGAAGGAAGCCCATAAGGAATACGACTGCCCGGAAATGTGATTTTCCGGAATTCCGACCACTTCCGGCAGAACGCAAAAATTTATTTTCGCCGATTTCCTTCGATGGAATCGGCGTTTTTCGTTATCGCCTCTATAAGAAGATAGGGTGAAAAAGGCTATTTAAGTGAAGGGGAAGAAGAAGCCCTTCGAGGCTTTTCGCATGAGAGGAGGAAGCAAATGGAAGAAGCGACAATAATAAAGGAGAAGACAATCCTGATGCCGTTGATGGCCGTCGGAAGTTCGGAAACAAAGCCAATCGTCTCTCTACCGCCGTCAGCGGAGGAAAAGATGGATTTCGGGCCCGAAAACGGCTTAAGACAGGAACAGGATAAGGAAGTGGCGCATTGTGCGTCACTCCCCCTTCCGAAGGGTTCGGACAGTGGGGAAACCCACATGGCGGTGACGGAACGGAAAAGGGGGATGAACAACGAGGAAAAACGGAAATTGAGGAGCGTCTCCTACCAGTTCGGGCCCGGCCTTTTGAGACGGATGAACGAAGATGATGTGTTTATGGATAACATCAGGGTGAAGATAGCAAATCTCCATTTTCTGGATGACGTCGTGAAGGACCAGTACAAGAGGCAGGAGGGAGTGGCTCAGATCATCCACGACATGGCATCGGTATGCATGGCCTTAATCTCTCAAGCAGAGAAGGAAAGCGGGTCCACCCTTCCAAAGGAAGCCACGGGTTGGATGTTGAAGGAACTCATGCTGATGGCCTTCATGGGAGCGTTTGTCCTTGAGGAAGAGATTCTCATCCACGAGCCAAAGAAAGGAGAAAACCACGATGCTTAGACCGACGAAAGTCAATCAGGATCCCGCACTCGCGAACAAGGCGGTGCTCTATCTCCGGTATTCATCGGAAAGCCAGACGGAGAACTCCATCGAGGGCCAGAGGAGGGAGTGCACTGCCTTCGCGAAGTCGCACAATCTTGTTGTTCTCGGCGAATACGTCGACCGCGCGATGACTGGGACCAATGATGCCAGGCCGGATTTCCAGAGGATGATAAGGGACTCCGCCAACCACGTCTTCGGCAACGTGATCGTCTGGAAGAGCGACCGTTTCTCCCGCGACATGGTCGACAACATCTCCTACAAAAGGCAGCTGGAAGACAATGGAGTCAGGCTCCTTTCGGCAACCGAAGCTAATCTCGAAGGCCCGATGGGGACATTCCTAGACTCCATCAACGGAGGGCTCAACCAAATGTATTCCGAGGACCTCTCCATCAAGGTGAAAAGAGGAAACCGGGAGAACGTCATCAACGGCAAGCACCTGGGAGGCGTCCTCCAGTTCGGCTACAGGAAGACGGACGATGGGAGATTGGAGATCGACCCAAACGAAGGCTCTATAGCCCAGGAGATATTCCGCCTCTATGGCAAAAGCGACATGTCCGCCCTTGCGATAGCCAAGAAGCTCAAGGCCGGAGGAAAGAGAAGGAACGACGGGAGAGAGATAAGCCACTCCACCATCGAGAAGATGCTGAAGTCGGAAAAGTACATCGGCGTTCTGAAATGTGAGGGCGCTAGGAACGAGAACGCCGTCCCGCCTTTGGTCTCCAGGGAGCTTTTCGACCTGTGCCAGAAGAAGAGGTCGAAGAGGAAGCACAAGAACTTCGCCTATCGCGGGAAGGAGGATTATTACCTCTCGGGCAAGATCGTCTGCGAGAAGTGCGGGGCGATGTTCCTTGGAGAATCCGGGACGAGCCACACAGGGGAGGTCCATTCCTACTACAAATGCAACGGGGCGAAGCGTCACAAATGCGATGCCAAGCCGATAAGGAAGGAGGAGCTGGAGGAGCTCACTTGCTGTTTGACCCTGAGCCTCATGGCGGACGACGAGTTCTCCGAGAAGCTCGCCGACTACATCTTCTCCCAGCAAAAGAACGAGGCTCCGGAGATACTCTCAATGAGGAAAAGAAAGGAAGTAGTCGAGAGGAAGATAGCCAATCTGGTCGATGCCATCAGCGAAGGAATAAGAACCCCGTCCACCAAATCCGCCCTTTTGGCGCTGGAGGCCGAGAGGGACAAGCTGGATGCCGAATTGGGTGAGAAGACAATAAGTTCGAAGAAATTCAGCAAGGAGGAGATCCACTGGGCCATCAGGGAACTAGCGAAGACCGGCGTGGACACCCCGGAGCAAAGGCAGGCGCTTCTCAACAACTTCGTGAAGAGAATCCTTATCAAGGAGGACGGATCCATCGTCTTCGAGTTCGACCTCTTCGGGTACGAACCGACCGTCTCTATGGGCTCCGAGGACTTCAAAAAGGTTCGGATAAATACATCCTTGCTCCGCCATTCTTAACAAAAATGCCCTATTTCTAGGGCTTTTTTATTTTTTTCTCACACTCCTATAGCCTTGGCTGTTAGGCGACATTTGCTTCCATAAAAAAGAACACACTTCAACGTTTTAAAAGGAATAATGAAACTTATATTAAATTAAACACTCTAAACATAGAGAGAAAAACCAGTAGTTAAATATACTCTCCTAAAAACAGATCTATTGCTGAGGTGTTTTTAATTTTTTCAATGGCATCTATATGTATGGAGACATATTTATAGGCATCTGAATCTTTATTGATGTGCTTTAGAAGAATACTTAAATTTGATATCAATCTTAATTGGATAAAAAACTTAGCTCTTTCACTTCTCCATTCCTCTTTTGGTAGCTTGTTGTCCTTTTCATATGCGCTCCTAAATTCCTTAGCATATTTGGAAAAAGACTTTAGGTCATTATTTTTATTTAAAGTCATGTAAAGGGAACTGAGAATAGTGCAAATGTAATATATATAAAAGGAATAGCAGCAATCTCCAAAATCAAAGACCCATAAATCATCCCAATCCCTGAAAAGGTTATTGACTCCGAAGTCTCCACGAATCATCCCATAGTTGTTTTTATTGGTTGGTAGCTTTTTGATTTCATTAATGATGCTCTGATAGTACTCATAGTTTTCTTTACCGGCAGCTAGAATGAACTTTTCTGTATCTAAATTAAAGAAATCCATCTCATACCAGTTTTTTTCTTTTAAAATGAAATCTTTCTTTTCCTGCCTGAATAGAG
This sequence comes from Caryophanales bacterium UBA7642, assembly GCA_002483745.1. Taxonomy (GTDB): domain Bacteria; phylum Bacillota_I; class Bacilli_A; order RFN20; family CAG-288; genus Enterosoma. Next base: position 8,223 of record DLIM01000008.1, read on the forward strand.
GCTGAATGGATTTTTCCTAATAATGAACCACTAGCTTTTAAAAAGCCTGGAGTAGTACAGTTTAAGCAAGGATAGCCGTTGCCTTTTCTAAAGACCACGATATCAAAGCTTTCATTATCGACAATTACAGTATTTACTAATGAGCCGCAAAAGGGTATGGCTTGGCAGATGGTATGAATGAACTGCTTTAAATAATCCATGAAAAGCAATTCACTGGCAATAGCTTCTCTAGAACCGTTATCGCTTTTTGAGATTCTTATGGCAACCGGTTTGATTGAATTAGAAATAACATAGCAAAGATTTCTTGATCCGTAGAAAACAGGAACATTAGAAATATCATACCCAGTCTTTTCTAAGACTACTTTTTCTAGCTTGACAGTCAATTCCTTTATGTTGGTATTCATATTCATATCTTATCATGAATTGGAGAAGCAAAGAAAGTGTTAGCTAATTTTGAATATTAACTTAAAAAGCTTAAAAAATAGAAAAAAAGCTATTTCTAACCGCTTACAAGTCTTATAATCAAACTAGTAAGCCAAAAAGAAGGCTTTATTTTTATTTTCAAAAGAGGCAAACGATTTTTATGGCAGAAAAAGCAAAGAAGGAACGACGTGGTCTGACAGCCGGCACTTACTCAGGAGACAAGGTACCAAAGAAAACATCATGGATTTATTCCATGTCCGGTATTTTCCGTGATGCCTGTTATGCTCTAGTGAGCGCTGATTTCTTAGTCTATGCTCAATCAGCAGGCCTATTAGGAACAGGTGATACTTATACTGCTCAAATGACAGCTATCACTGTCATCTTAGTTCTCTGTCTTATCTGGGATGGCTTAAATGATCCTATCATGGGAATCATTGTCGAAAAGTGTCATTTCAAATCAGGTAAGTTCCGTCCCTGGATATTGATTGGCGGTTTAGGCAACTGCTTAATGGTTCTTCTGATGTTCTTAGTTAAACCTTCTGGCTGGGGATTCGTGGCCTGCTTTGGCATCTTCTATTTCCTTTGGGATTTTGCCTTTACTATGAATGACTTAGGCTATTGGTCAATGCTGCCTTCTTTAACTAATGATGAGAAGGAAAGAAACAAGATCACCACGATGGTTACTGTAGCTACTACTATCGGCTCTGCCTGCATGTATGCTTTAGTGGCTTTAATGGTTAATGCTAGCAATGTCAGTTACATTTACGGTTATATTGCTATTCCTACCGCTATTCTCTTCCTGCTATCTCAGGCAGCGGTCTTCTTCCTTTGTAAGGAACATACCCGTGATCCTAAACAGGATGAGATTTCTTCTCATACTAAATTCAAAGATCTCTTTGTGATGTTTGGAAAGAATAAGCCTTTGAGAATGACGGTTATTGCTATATTTGCTTATTATGTCTTAGGTGCTGTCTTAACTGGCTTCGGCTATAACTATTTCTACTTTATATATGGTTATGGCGGAAGTTTAGGTGGAACAGCCGCTATCTTCTTCTTAGGAGTCTATATCTTAAGCGCTGTTATTTCTCAGGCTTTGTATCCTTTGATTGCTAAGCATATGAAGCAGATGACAATCCTAACGACAACCTTTATTATTGCTATTGCCTGCTTTGTCTTATTCTTCTTGTTAGGAGCTCCTATTTTTGGAGATACCCCATTAGCTTACAGTAAAGTCACTGATGGCAAACTTAATTTCTTTGATGGTACCGGTTGGCTGATTTTGATTCCTGTCTTCTTCTTTAGTGCCGCTATGGGTGTCTTCTATCTGGCTTTGCTCGTTATGATGCAGAACTCTATTGATTACAACGAATGGAAGTTTGGAGAAAGAAAGGAATCTGTGGCTTTTGCCTGGCGTCCTCTGGATGCTAAGATCTCCAGTGCTTTAGAGAAAGGTCTTTATCTAATTGCCTTAATAGCTAGCGGTACTTTTGCTTTCTATAACACTCTTAATGATGCATCTAGTAAAGTCAATGCCGGAACAATCACTTCTGCCGATGAAGAAACCATTGTTCAAAATGCTATCAATAGTATCTCTAGGGGTTCAAAGATTGGCTATACAGCTTGGCTTGTTGGATTACTAATAATCTTTATGGCTGTTGCTTATCTAGTAATGAAACTTGGCTATCATTTAAACGAAGATGAGCATGAGAAGATTAAAGTAGAATTAGCTCAGCGTCATGCCTTTGATGAAGCAGAGAAGAATAAAACATTAGCTATGGCTTCCGCTAACGCTAATGTTGCCCCTGCTCCTTATGCTAGTCCTGACAATCAAAACACTTACAATCCACCTAAGTAAAAAACAACAAGAGCCTCCTATAAACGGAGGCTTTTTAGGTAGAAAAAATAATAAGAGTTTTTCTAAAGAGGAATAAACATCTAAAAGCTTATTGATTACTTTTAAATTTGTATTTAAAATAGGCACATCTAGGAAACTTTATGAATAACACCGCGAAAGAATATCAATTCAATCGTAAAGCCTGCCAAAGAATTGGGCTACTTATACCCTTGCTTCTCTCTCCATTTATAAGCTTTGGTCCTTTAAACTTCTTTTTGATAGCTTTAGCTTATTATCGTGGATATCAAAACATACCGGCTAGTTTCTATGCTATTGATATAGAGGGCATACAGGTTATTATTCTGATGGTTATGATGACTGTATTCTTTTGGCTTTTTGGATTATGGATCTATCCAAAATATAAAGCTCTTACGATTTGTGAAATTAGTGATAACAGTGTTACTATTAGTGGCTTAACTACTGGTGGTCATAAAAACATTCGTCTCATTCCTAGAAAAGATATCACTAAAGTCAAATATCATCGGATCTTTGGCGCCTATGAGTTAAAACTTGAGTTATCTAATAAAAAGTATACCGCTGATGTTGTTCTTGATCCGAAAGTGATTAAGAAGTTTCTTGATGACTTAGGTTCCTACGATTCTCTTAGCGAGAAGAAAAAAGATAAGCTTACAAGAGCAATTGAAAAGAAAATATGAATAATAAAAAGAATTATTTGATGTATGGCGCAGTAATTGGAGACATTGTCGGATCCATGTGGGAATTCTCAATGAGTGTTGAAGATAAACCCCTTTCCTATGATTTTGAATTGTTCCCTAAAGACGCTAACTATACTGATGATACCGTGATGAGCGTTGCTATTGCTTATAGTCTTCTTCACCAACTAGATGTCAGTAAGACCATGAGAGAGTTTGCCGTTAAGTATCCTTGTCCTAAAGGCGGGTATGGCGGACGTTTTAGCAGGTGGCTTTTCGATGATTCTATGGGGCCAATCAATTCTTTTGGCAATGGTGCCGGGATGAGAGTAAGTAGTGTAGGCTATTTTGCGTCATCAGTGGAAGAATGTAAGTTGCTTTCTAAAAAGGTTACTGAAGTAACACATAATCATCCTGAAGGACTTAAAGGAGCTGAAACTATTTCATTAATGGTTTATTATGCTCTTCATAATAAAGACCTAACTTTCTTAAAAGATTATGCTATCTCTTCTTATCCTCAAATAAATTCCTTTGATTATGAAGGATTGAGAAAAAATTATGTTCATAATTCAACTTGCCAAGGCTCTATTCCGGAAGCTTTATATTGCTTCTTGACTAGTAAGAGCTTTGAGGACTGCTTAAGAAGAATCAATTATATCGGCGGCGATACTGACACGACTGGTGCCATGGCTTGCGCTATTGCTTCGGCTTATTATAAATGGATTCCAAGCTTTATGATTGAAGAAACTAAGAAAAGACTCCCGCAGATTTTTATTGATACTATAGAAGCTGTTCCTCTAAGCTACTGATACTATTGTTAATACCTTTTTGTTGCCTTAAAATACTAATCAATGAATCAAGCAAAGCAAACTAAGATATATCAAAACATCCTTTGTTACGGCTTAATCGTGATAGTGTCTTTGCTATCATGTTATCTTTTTTTCCTCAGCGGAATTTCTAATCAGGATGACATCTATTTTCATTTAACACAGTCATATGATGTTTATTATGGCTTAAAGAACGGATTCTTCGGTTTATCGACTAACCATTTAGCTATGGGTGCTTTTGGCTACAATACTTATCTCTTTTATGGTCCGCTTCCTCATTACTTAGTGGCTTTCACTTATCTCTTTACTGAATGGATGGGTTCTTCTTTGATTGGCTGCTATAAATTTGTTGTTATGATGTCGATGATTGTTAGTGGTATCTATACCTATCTATTAGGTATGAAAGTTTCTATAGGCTCTAAAGCTATCAGTGTAGCTGGTGCTGCTATTTATATTCTTTCTCCTTATAGGATTTTCTGTATCTTCTGTAGAGGAGCTTTTGCTGAATCTATCGGTATGGCTTTCATTCCTATGCTCTTCTATGGGCTTTATCGGATTCTAAATGATGAGAAATTCTATGTTTCGCCTTTTGTCAATACCGTTTTAGGAGTGGTCTTATTAGTTCTTTCTCATCCCTTCACGGCCTTGCTAACGGTGATTTTTGCTGTTATTTATCTTCTCTGCAATATCATGAAGATCATTCATATCTTCAAAAGAAAGCATACGGTTGTCTTTACTCTCTGCTCCATGGTTTTGATTATTGGCTTAGTCTTTTTCTATGTGATGCCTACTCTTCAGGCCAAGAATTCTGGAATCTATATTGTCTGTGACTCAGGATCGGTTTGGACTACTTTAGAACATGTGGCTAGTTCCACCAATAGCAGTCGTTCTTTCAGTGGCTTTTTAAACAATGAGTGGATCAGCGGTCAGATTTCAAATGGAACTTGGGTTGAGACTTATAGCCTTAACTATTTGATTATTGGTGGAGTGATTGGCTTATTTTCGGCTGTCTTAATGATGGTAGCTGACTACTTTATTCAGAAAGCCCCCAAATCTAAATACTATCGCTTTATTGTTGACTTAATTGTTCTTTTCTTAATGCC
>DLIM01000008.1:13357-21960 GCA_002483745.1 Caryophanales bacterium UBA7642
TCTTAGTGATGATCTTAAAGGACCATAAAGAAATTGAAAAGGCAGGAGACAAAAAAGAACATATTTATAAGAATCCTGATATCTATTTCTTAATTATCTCTAGTATTGTTTCACTTGTCTTTATCTTTAAAGCTGATGTTTGGAAGTATGTACCTTCTATCTTCTATCAGTGTCAGTTTGCTTGGAGAGAATGGTCTTTATTTAATTTTTTTGTTGATTTCTTGATTATCTATTGCTTTAGTTATCTTAATCAAACTAAATTTAAGGGCACTAAATATGCTGTTGCTGCTCTATCAATGCTCAATATTGTCTTCTTTAGTTTCAATCAGGCCTATATTGAGAAAAGAGTCAAATATGAATTAGATGGCGGATACGAATATTCTTTAGTCGATGAAGAATTCACTAGCAATGTCAGACATGAAGGCGCAATGAATGAATACCTGCCTTTAGTTTTCTCTGATGAAACTTATACTTCTAAGTATTCTAATTCTTTATATAAATCTGTTAGATATGCTCTTGATACTCAGTCTAACTTTATTACTACCCTTGATAAATACAATAGCTCCACCTATTGCCCTAAAAGCTTAGAAGGCAAAGCTACTGTTAAGGCTACTGTCTTAAAGACACCGGAAGTAACTCTCTCTGCCTCTGTCAGTGAAGCCAATACTTTGATTCAAATACCGCAGTTCTATTATGATGGTTATCAGGTAAAGCTTATTAATCAGGATACTAATTCTTCTTCAACTATGGATGCTATTGCTACCGATGGATTAGTTTCCTTTAAAGTTGCTGAGGCAGGAAACTATACCGTCGAAGTCAAATATACTGGAACTAAAGCCTATCGTTTAGGAAAATATCTCTTTGTTGTCTCTCTTGTTGGCTTAATTGCGTTAGGGTCAACTGGACTAGCTCTTAGAAAGAAAGACGAAAAAGAGGACCATCCTGAAAACAGTCTGACTAAAAATTTGAAAGTTTAATCCTTTGGCCTAGAAAGTGGGGTATTGCTTTCTAGGCCTTCTTTTTGTATGATTAAGTATGAAAAGTATGAAAGGTTATACAAAGGATAACAAGATATGTCGAATGAAGAACTAGATGAAAACTCAGTTAAGGAACCGGAAGTCAAGACTCATAAGAACAAGGCCATGGCTTCTACAGTTGTAGGAAGTAAAGGCCAGATTGTCATTCCTAAAGTAATCAGAGAGATGTTTGATATCAACCCTGGTGATAGGGTGGTTGTTTTAGCCGATACTAAGAAAGGTATAGCAATAGTCAAAGAAGGCTTGTTGATTAATCTTGCTACTAAAACTTTTAAATAATGAATAGCAATGTTTTAGAAGTTACTAACCTAAATAAGAAATATCCTTCTTTTGAACTCAAGGATGTCTCCTTTTCCTTGAAACAGGGAGAGATTATGGGATTTGTTGGAAGAAATGGAGCCGGTAAGACTACCACTATCAAGTCCATGTTCAATATTGTCCACCCCGATTCCGGAACAGTCCTTTTTAATGGTGTTCCTTTTCTTGATCATGAATTAGAGAACAAGCAGAAACTATCAATCCTTTTAGGAGGAATCGATTATTATCCTAAGACGAAACTGAAAACTTTATCCAAGGTAACTAAGAGATTCTATAAGGATTGGGATGAAACTAAATATGCTTTGCTTTTGAAGAGATTCTCTCTTGATGAGAACAAGCGAGTACAAGAACTCTCAGCTGGTATGAAGGTTAAGTATAGTTTAGCCATTGCTTTATCGCATCATGCTAATGTTTTAGTTCTTGACGAGCCCACTTCTGGTCTTGATCCTATCTCTAGAGATGAGCTTTTAGAAATATTTGAGAAACTTGTCGATGAAGAAAAAGTCTCAATTCTTTTCTCGACTCACATCACTTCTGATTTAGAGAAATGTGCTGACACTATCACTTACATCCAGCAAGGGAAGATTATTGCCTCTAAAGGATTGAAAGACTTTAAAAATGATTATCTTTTCATTAAAGGAGAAGAAAGTGATACTTTCACTAAGATCAAAGATAAAGCCATCTCTTATCATTCTAGGCACAATGATATAGAGGCCTTGTTCAAGAAAGAAGACTATCCTTCAAATGATACTTATACGCCCTATGTTCCTGATATTGACACGATTATGGTTTATCTAGAAAGGAAGAATGCCAATGAAGAACCTTCTATATAAAGAATTCATGTTAGCTATTCACCCGATGGTTTGGGTGTTTGCTTTATTCGGATTAATGATCTTTATTCCTAACTATCCTAATTCCGTTTTTGTTATCTATGTCATGATGTCTTTCATCTTCCTTTTCCAAGGAAGCCGGGAAAACAATGATACTTTCTATTCGGCTTTGCTTCCTATTAAGAAGAGAGATATCGTCAAAGCCAGATTCCTATCAATTTTAGCTTTTGAGATGCTTTCTATCATTATGGCAGCTGTTGCTGGTATCTCAACTTACTTTATGGGCTATGGACCTATGGGTAAACAAATAGGCTCTCTCTCTAATGGCGGAGGTGTTGGAATACCTCCTACCTTAGCCTTCTTTGGCTTCGTCTTCTTAGCTTTTGCTATCTTTAACTCTGTTTTCCTTAATATGCATTATCATCAGAAATTCAGAATGCTGGTACCAATGATTCTTTCTTCAGTATTAGGTTATCTTCCTTTGATTCTTGCTGAAATCTTTGCTTCAATGCAAGGTACTCCTTTAGAAAGCATTTCTCACCAGTTGGATGTGGTTGCAAATGATACTTTAGTTTGCCAGCTTCTAATTTTCTTAGGAGGAATAGGAACTTATGTAGTGTCTTTCTTCTTAACTTACTTTAGCTGTGCTAAGAAATTTGAAAGGATTGATCTTTAATGAATAATGTCTCTTTTGAAGAATTAAATGAATCCAATATGAAGGAAGCTGTTATTCTTTTTGCTGATTACTTTAATACTAATGAGAAAACCAATTGGACCTATGATGATGCCTATCGTAGAATCCATGAAGCTATTACTAAAGAAGATTCTATTTCTTTGAAGATTCTAGTGGATAAGAAGTTAGTCGGAATTGAGATGGGCTATCTTGAACAGTATGAGGATGGCTTAGTTTTTGATCTACATGAGATTCTCATCGCCAAAGATTATCAAAGAAAAGGCTATGGCAAGGCTCTGATTCTTGAAGCTATGAAGAGAGCCAAAGAAAAAGGTGCCTTCTTATGTCAATTGATTGCAATTAACGATAAAGGCCATGATGAGTTCTATGGCAGTATAGGGTTTGGAAACTGCTCTAATTTAATACTTAAGTCACGTCTTATCTAAGACAACTAGTTTTTATTGCTTTTCTTTAGGTGGATAGATATCATCTTCCTCATCTTTGCTGTGGTCAGCATAATAAAGCTGAGCAAAGTAAGGTGAATACTTAGCCATTCTCCCATTCTTCCAAGGCTTATTGAAACATTCAGGGCACCAGAATCCTCCGAAGAGAATGGAATATGGTGTGGCTTTAAAGGTATGGCCTTTATGGCATTGCCAGGTTAATTTAGTAAACATATCGCCTTTAACCATATCATCAGAAAGGCAGAAACCACCTCGGAATTTGGCAGCCTGTTTCATATCTTTGATATCAAGCTGATCAAGAGGTTTAGTATCATCAAAACCATGCTCTAAAAGATATGGCTTAGCATATGCTTCATCTTTAAGTTTGTCATAATCAATAAAGGAACCGGTGCTGTCTTTGTTCTCACAGAGAAGGGGATAGTAATCCCAGCTTTTTGGTATGGACTCATAGGCAGTATATCCGCCATAGTAGGCTTTTACTTTGCCATCAATATGGTTATCGACCCAGTATTTAGGGGAATCATCATATTTAGTGAGCTTAGTAAAGAGAGTCTTCTTAAGCCAAGAAGGAGGTACTAATTTACCAAGATGGAAATACCAATAGATTTTGGACATATTCTTCCAGTAATCATCGACTGTTTCAGTCTGATAGTGAAGATAGGAATTTAAGACCTCGGAATCATAGAAGAAAGCGCCATGGAAGTTTCTTGTGGCAAACCAATTAGGATCCATGAAGACTTTAAGGTTTCTTCCTAAAAGAGAAAAGCCTCTGTTCATAGTCTCATAGCCTGTTAGACGGTTAGCTTTCCCTCCGCCAATGTTGTAGATTCTATTCCAGAAACCGGTATCTAATTGATGATTAAGATCATATTCGACTAGATGCTCAATCAAAAGACCTGAGTCACCATCAGTTACCCATTCATAAGGAGCGTTTAAGGGTGCCTGGTAAAGCAAGCCATCAGAAAGATTGTTATTGAAAAGATAGCGATGGGCAATAGCTGTCTGTCTTAAAGAGACAAAATGGGGAAGACCAGCCTCTAAGACATAACGTTCAGCTAAGATTTTGGTATAAGAGTAATTATCGTAATCTGATGATATTAAAGGATCACCGACTCTTGCCCACAGGTGTTTCTCATTACGGTTTCCGTATTCAGCAACTGATCCGATATTAACAAAGTAAATATTATCTCGATCAGGAGAAGTCCTGATAGCATCAACGATGTTTTTGGTACCTAGATAGTTAGCGCCATAGGCGCCTTTTTCATTATGCTCAGTTTTAGGAGGAATCATGCCAGAAGCATGAACAACATATCTAGCGCCTTGAATCAGTTTCTGGCAGTCAGTCTCAGAGTTAGTGTTTCCATACAGAACTTCAATCCTATCAGGATTGTTTTTAATCATGGATTTAACTAGAGGCTTTAGTTTATCCACCTCTATCAGAAGAATTCTAATTTTGAGATCAGAGTCATTTAAAAGATGGGCCAGTATTTCACTGCCAAAAGCGCCATTAGCACCAGTCAAAGCAACGAGTGTTTTCAATTTTTTCTCCTAAGCAATCAAGCTTAAGAATATTCTACTAGACTAAAGACATAACTGCACACTTTATACTGTTTAATTATCGTTATCGTTAGCCCAACCTTCACACATCTTGACCGCTTTATGCCATTTCTTCAGGTAATACTGACGGTCTTGCTCAGACATTTGCGGACTGAAAGTATGATCATTTTCTTCTAAGGTTTTAATTTCCTTAGTTGATTTCCAGACACCGACAGCTAAGCCTGCTAAGAAGCAAACACCTAAAGCCGTTGATTCTTTGATTTTGCCTCTAATTGCTTTAACATTAGCAATATCAGACTGATACTGCATCAAAAAGTTGTTGTTAGAAGCACCGCCATCGACTTTGGTTGATTTGATCTTTAAGCCAGTATCGCTTTTCATAGCATTGATGACATCCGTGACCTGATAGGCGATACTTTCCAGTGCAGCTCTGATGATATGACTTCTATTAGTACCACGAGTGATACCAAAGATTGTGCCTCGAGCATACATATCCCAATATGGGGCACCAAGACCAGTAAAAGCCGGAACCATGTAGACACCACCATTGTCTTTGACTTTAGTGGCAAAGTATTCAGTATCAGAAGCATCTGAAATCAAACGCAATTCATCTCTGATCCATTGAATTACGGCACCGCCGACAAACACTGATCCTTCAAGGATATAGTCCGGATGTCCCTTGGAGTCAGATGAAGCAGCTATAGAAGTTACTAATCCGTTTTTTGAAAGAACAGGTTTATTTCCGATATTCATCAAGAGGAAGCAACCAGTTCCATAGGTCGTCTTTACTTCGCCTTTTCTTAAACAGCAATGGCCAAAGAGAGCGGCCTGCTGGTCACCAGCCACACCGGCGATTGGAATTTCCGTATCAAAGATTGAGACATAGCCAAAGATTGAAGAGGAGGGTCTGACTTCCGGAAGCATATTCATAGGAATACCAAAGTAGTCACAGAGTTTCTTATCCCATTTCAAAGTCTTGATGTTGAATAGCATAGTTCTACTAGCATTAGTGTAATCAGTAGCAAAGACTTTGCCATTAGTCAGTTTCCACATCAGCCAGGTATCAACTGTTCCAAAGAGCAACTGACCTTTCTGGGCTTTTTCTCTAGCACCTTCAACATTGTCTAATATCCACTTAATCTTAGTAGCTGAAAAGTAAGCATCGAGGACTAATCCAGTTGTATTGCGGACATAATTCTCCATACCATCTTTTCTAACCTGTTCGACAATTTTAGCAGTTCTACGGCATTGCCAGACGATAGCATTATAAATAGGCTTACCAGTAAATTTATCCCAAACAATAGTTGTTTCACGTTGGTTAGTAATACCAATAGCTTTGATATGATGAGGCTTAATACCGCATTGAGCAATAGCTTCAATCATGACAGAATACTGAGAAGAATAAATTTCCATCGGGTCATGTTCAACCCAGCCAGGCTTGGGGAAGAACTGTTTGAATTCCTTTTGGACTACCTGAATGACATTACCAAAGTTATCAAAAATGACAGCTCTTGAAGAAGTCGTTCCTTGATCAAGGGAGATGATATAGCTTTTCCTTAAAGGAACAGTTTCCCCGTTAGCCATTTTTCTTACCTACGCTTTTTGTAGCAATGATATTAGAGCCAGTATTAAGAACATTCTTGATTAAGATGTCGCCAATATTGATTGGAGCCTTTAAAGAAAGCTTGTTGATTTCATCCATGCAGGCAAAGATAAGCTTCTTGCTAATAGGCTTATCAGTCTTAACGGAGACTCGATTGATTTCTCCACCAGAGATTTTAGCAGTGCTGGTTACGGTTCTTACGGGGTTAGTGACTTCACTGATACCGTAATTCTTACCTCTGATACAGGTATTCCCGGTAACTGTCATTGTTTCCGTATCAACAACTAGATGGCAGCCTCGAGGACAGTTAATACAAACCATTTCTTTTTTCATCTTACTTATTCTCCTTTAAAGAAAGAGTAATCTCACTAGCATCACTTAATTGTTCTTTCTTGATTCTGATCGACTGCATTTCGGAAGGGGCAATTTTAATCTTTGGAACAGAGAGGAAATCCTCTCCTTTCTTTGTCAGAACTAATTTGCAGTTTGAAGAAGGGGCTCTGACTCTAAAGAAGATATCGACATAGTCATCCACTAAGTCTTTTCTAATGAACTGAGGGCAAACATAACCGATGCCATTTCCTGCAAGCATAGTCACTAAGGAAGACTCTTTCTGACCATTCTTTAAGTAGTTAGCAGCATTCTTACCGGCTCTTTCTCCTTCCATAGAGACATTATCAACTAAATCATGGACCTGAAGGACATTGCCACAGGCAAAGATACCTTCGACATCAGTTTCTAAGTTATCGTAGACGACTGGTCCTTTAGTTCTTCTATCTAATTCAATACCGGCTTTCTTGGATAATTCATTTTCAGGAATCAGACCAACAGACAATAAGAGAGTATCGCAGTCAAAAGTAATCTCGCTTCCAGGAATCGGTTTCTTCTTGTCATCGACTTTCATGATGACAACCTGTTTGACTCGCTTTCTTTCTTCATCAGCAATGATATCGGTGACGGTATAAGAAAGATAAAGAGGAATATCAAAATCATTAAGGCATTGAGCAATGTTTCGGTTTAAACCATTTGAATATGGACATAATTCTACATCAGCTAAGACTTTGGCTCCTTCAAGAGTCATACGTCTAGCCATAATAAGACCAATATCACCTGATCCTAGAATTACTATTCTTTTGCCTACCAAGTAGCCATCAATGTTGCAGTATTTCTGAGCAGCACCGGCAGTATAGATGCCAGCAACTCGATCTCCAGGAGTTGATATAGCTCCTCTACTTCTTTCACGGCAGCCCATGGCTAAGATAATGGCTTTAGCTTTAATCTGCTCAAGTCCATTCTTAGAAGAGACAACCGTGATGACCTTATCATTTGATAGATCAATTGCCATCGTATCAGACTTGACTTCAATATTAGTATTCTTAACTAGCTCTTCATACCTAGAGGCATATTCAGGACCAGTTAGTTCTTCGTTGAAACGATGAAGACCAAAACCGTTATGAATGCACTGATTGAGAATACCACCTAAATGGTTATCTCTTTCGATGATGAGAATATCTTTGACACCTTCTTTATAGGCTCCGTATCCAGCAGCTAAGCCAGCCGGACCCCCGCCAATGATAACAAGTTCTCTGTTTTCCATGGTTATTTATTTCCTTTCGTCTCAGAAACAACGACACTTGAGCCATCTCTATCCTGATAGACTTCATTGTATTTAAGATTGAGTTCATCCATCAAAAGCTGAAAGACCTTCGGTCCACAGAATCCGCCTTGGCATCTACCCATACCAGCATTAGTTCTTTTCTTGACGCCATCAATTGTGGTAGCCGGAATTGGAGCATGGATAGCATTGATGATTTCGGCTTCTGTCACTGTTTCACAGCGACAGATAATCTGACCATAGAGAGGATCTTTCTTAATGGCTTCTTCTTTTTCTTTAAGAGTCATGTTATTAAAGAAGGTCTCTAGACGGTAATATTTAAAGTTCTTCTTTTCTTCTAAGTCTAAACCGGCTTTAGAAAGAATTCTTACGGCTTCTTTACCAAAGGCAGGCCCACAGGATAAGCCAGGTGATTTAATACCAGCAAAGTTAATAAAGTGTGGAACAATCTTTGATTCTTCAATTAAGAAGTCATCTCCATCCTTTAAAGTAGCTCTTATACCAGC
>DLIM01000008.1:22225-24065 GCA_002483745.1 Caryophanales bacterium UBA7642
GCTGAAGCAAAGTCAGCGTTAGGTCCGACGATGATGTTACCATGAACAGTAGGTGAAACTAGGACACCTTTTCCTAGTTTGGTGGGAGTCTGGAAGACGACCTGTTTAACTAAAGAACCTTGATCTTTATCTAATAGATAATATTCGCCTTTGCAGGGAACAATCGTAAAGGATTCATTCTTTCTGTCTTTGAGTACTAGGCGATAAATATCATCGGCATGAGTTCCGGCACAATTGATGACGTATTTAGCTTCATACTCTCCTTTAGTAGTCTTAATCTTAAAAATATCTTTTTCCTTAGTGATATCAATGACCCCACATTCAAGAATGAAATCAACTCCGTTAACTTTGGCAGTATAGGCTAAAGCTAAGCAAAGCTCCCAAGGAGAGGCAATACCAGCTGTAGGCGCGTATAAGGCGTAATCAATTTCAGGATTAAGGTTAGGTTCAAGATGATGGACTTCATCAGCGGTTTTAAGGATACGCATTTCCTTGACTCCGTTTTTGATGCCGCGGTCATATAAATCATTGATTACTCGATGATCTTCTTCAGTGGAACCAATAACCAAAGAGCCTATCTGTTTGTAATGGAAATTTAAAAGCGGATATAAGTCATGAGTAAGCTGACTACCTTCGACATTAAGTCTAGCCATTAATGTACCTGGCTTAGGATCATAGCCGGCATGGATGATACCGGAATTAGCTTTAGTAGTCTTCATACTGACATCATTTTCTTTTTCAAGGACAGCTACTCTTAGATTGAATTTAGATAATTCAAAAGCAATAGCAGATCCAGTGATGCCGGCACCGATTATTGCAACATCAAAATGCATATGTTTTTCCTCTTGATTAACATTATATTTGTGAAGAATTTCAAAGGAAAGCCCTTTCAAGCAAAAATACTCATTTTTGTGCTAAAAGAAACATTTTTAACCTTTGTCTAGGAAAAACTCAATTAATAACTATAATAATAACTAAACGAGGCCAAACCATGTCAAGAATCATCTTAGTCGGTGGCGGTTCTTCATCAGGTAAGACATTTGTAACTACCTCCGTCATAAAGAATATTGGCGAAGACAATGTGACTCGCATCACAATTGATGACTACTATAAAGACCAGAGTGATATGTCTATGGAAGAAAGAGTCAAAGGCAACTATGATCATCCTAAAGCCTTTGATTGGCCCTTGATGAGAGAGCAAATATTAGAGCTAAAGAATGGTCATTCAATAGAAAAACCTATTTATGACTTCACTATCCATAACCGTCGAAAAGAAACTGAGACAGTTGCTCCTAAACAGTTAGTAGTTGTTGAAGGAATCATGGCTTTAGTTGATAAAAAGCTTAGAGACATTGGAGACTTAAGAGTCTTCATCAAAGCTAGCCGTGAAAGAAGATTCCTAAGAAGAATCATTAGGGATAAAGAAGAAAGAGGAAGAAGCTTTGAGAGCATCGTTGAACAGTACTTCACAACTGTTCAGCCTATGTCTGAAGAAATCATCGAGCCTAGTTCTAATTATGCAGATATCATCGTCAATAATGATGGCATTAAAAACCTAGCTATTGATGTCCTAACCTGCGTTTTCAAGGAAGAATTAGATAAAGCCAATAAAGGTATTAGACAAGAAAGAAAGATGGATGATGAGTTCAATGAAAAGACCTTATCGAAAGTCTTTAATGAAACACCCAAAATTTAGTTGACTATTTTCTCGTCTTATTATAGAATAAACACCGCTTGAATTAATCAATTCAGCGGTTAGTTGGGGCTGTAGCTCAACTGGGAGAGCGCCTCCATGGCATGGAGGAGGTCGCGAGTTCGATCCTCGTCAGCTCCACCAAAT
>DLIM01000008.1:24195-29684 GCA_002483745.1 Caryophanales bacterium UBA7642
AGCTCCACCAAATTAAATGGTGGTCGCATCAAAGTGATAGCATTGCTATTCCTCAATTGGTGCAGTGGTATAAGACTTGACGCAAGAGACTTCTATAGTCGCTTGAAAAAAGCCAAATAAAAATAAGCGGGTTAAAAGCCCGCTTTTCTTTTGCGTTAAATTATCCCCCACTTTATCCCCCACTTTATGATATAATGCTGGTGAGGGATAAAAATGAACAATCAATTAGAATCAAAGATTAAAACTCTTTGTAAAATGAAGCATGAAAACGAATGGGTGGAGTTTAAGGAAAACTGGTTTGAACCTATAACACTTGGAATTTATATATCCGCAATAAGCAATAGTGCAGCGCTCTTAGATGAGGAATTTGGTTATTTTATATGGGGTATTAGTGATAATAATCATTCCATTGAAGGAACTGACTTTGATCCAAATCAAGATTACAAAAAAGAGCCATTAAAACATTTTTTGGCTCGACAAATCACCCCAGACATTGGATTCAAATTCGATGAGCTCGTTATTGATGGTAAGAATGTAGTTTGCTTAACAATACCCAAAGCCCATAATATTCCTACTGCTTTCATGAAGGTACGATACATACGAATAGGATCCAGTAAAGAAGATATTTCAAAATATCCTAGTAAAGAGGTTGAACTTTTCAATGTATTAAAAAATGGATTCCCAACTGTTGATAATATTGAGTCAGCCAACCAAAGTTTATCCTTTTCTCAATTATTCACTTATTATGCCGGAAAAGGAATAGAACTCAGATTATCGACATTTAAGAAAAGCCTCCACTTTCTTACAAAAACAGGGAAATACAATCTACTTGCACAACTGCTTTCAGATAATTCTGACATAAGCATTAGGGTCTCTTTGTTCTCTGGGACCGATAAAACGGCCCCTCTTTTTTCTGTCAGGGAATTTGGAAAATGCTGTATTTTGGTGTCGTTAGACAAAATCATTGAATATGGAGATGTTTTAAATCTTGTACAGGCCGATGAGAGAAATAGGATTGTGGAAAGACAAGATATCACACTTTTTCAATCAAAGCCTTTTAGAGAAGCTATTATCAATGCATTTGTTCATAATAAATGGACTTCTAAGAACGGACCAATTATTTCTGTTTTTTCAAATCGAATAGAAATCATCTCAAGAGGAGAGCTTTCTGGTGGTCAAACTGAGGAAGGCTTTTTTGCTGGAGAATCTATGCCGGTTAATCAAAGATTAGCTGATATCTTTATGCAACTTCATATAAGTGAGCAATCAGGACGAGGAGTTCCGAAGATAGTGGCGGCTTATGGAAAAAAAGCATTTGATTTCCGTGAAAATTCAATTGCGGTAACCATTCCTTTTAATTGGATAAACAAAACGGGGGATAATGTGGGTGATAAAGTGGGGGATAAAGCAGTAATCCAGGTAAATAAAACACAAGCTTTGATTATCGAAGAGATGAGAGATAACCCTAATATCACACTTTTGGAATTGCAAAAAACATTGTCATTAGGAAGAACGGCTATTCAGAATAATGTATCTTCATTAAGAAAACGCCAGATTATTAAAAGAGTTGGTTCGAATAAGAATGGTTATTGGGAGGTAACTGATAAATCTAAATAGCAACATCTTACTTATTTCTTTTGTCTATGTCATTTAACTCTCAGCATCTATAAATGAGAAATATGAGCGTATAGAGTTAAGGCTATTGCTATACTTCCCAAGGTATTTATTTTTATAACTCTTTATAACTTTTTCTCTTTTTTATAACTTTTTATAATTTGGAATAATAGTAACTATGAGTACGAACTGAAGTGAATGGTTATGCACCATTCCAATCCTGCCTTGCTCCACTAAATTAAATGGTGGTCGCATCAAAGTGATAGCGTTGCTATTCCTCAATTGGTGCAGTGGTATAAGACTTGACGCAAGAGACTTCTATAGTCGCTTGAAAAAAGCCAAATAAAAATAAGCGGGTTAAAAGCCCGCTTTTTTCTTTATTTCTTTTTACTTTAAGTCAATTCTTGACCTGAAAATTGTGGTGGATACAAGATGAATTATAAATTAGAGTTGCCGATAAGAATCCTTTGGAAGATGAAATATGAAAAAGATCTCCGGAGCTTAAAGAAAACTGGTTTCTTAGTCACTTTTTAAAAGCTGAGATAAAGCTTTTATCTCTTTATCATTGAAACCTAAAAACCTAAAATAGTCGTCAACTTTACCCCATCTCTTATTGAATTTCTTCATCACCTTAGATAAGAAAAGAGGATCAGGCTGCATAACCGCTTTAGGGAAATCAGGATACTTCTTTTTAGTCTGTCTTTGAAGTCTAGTTAAATAAGCAAAAGAGAGCATATAGTCAGCATTGACATCATGGAAAGGAACACCGTTAGCAAGAAGAAGAATGGCTATAAAGCAACCAGTCCTATCCTTTCCGGCTGAGCAATGGAGGACACAAGGCTTCTTACAGGTAAGAAGAGTGTTAAAGACTTCTTTAGCCTGCTTTGGCTCCTCAAGCATTTCAATGTAGCTGTTGATCATATCCCAACGGTTTAAAGGGACTCTACCGTTGCCATTAACTGATAAAGGTATATTGATGAAACGCTTATCGCCAATGGTCTTATCAGGTCTTTTTTCTTTGTCGGAATCATTTCTTAAATCAATGATAGTCTTAATCTTTAAGGAGGCTAACTTATCGATATCTTTTTCAGTAGCATCAGAAAGAGAACCACTTCGGTAAACGATGCCAAAAGAAGTCTCCCCATAACTTGCAAAGTAGCCACCGACATCTCTAAAGTTTTCGACTTTCTCTAAAGGAATCCTTCGTAACATATATCTCTCCTTCTATTTAGTATTTATAGTATAAAGGTTTCTAGGCATTAAGAGCTTTGATTCTTCCAGTTCCTAAAGGATTACTGTAAGTTTCGGTAATAGTACCTGAAAGAGTGGTCTTAATATAGTTTATTAAAGCCTGGTTATCTAATTGGTTTTCATCCATGAGGAAGGTACAGTCTTTGAACATATTGTAGCCATTACCACTGTTTTTAAGAATATAGGTAGTACTGCTGACGATATATTTCTTACTGGCATCAAGAGCTACTCCATTGATAAGAACGTTCTTGACTCTTCTTTCTCCGGAGATAGAAGAAAGAATTCCGTTGGTGTCTAAGATTACAGGTGTAGCAATACTGACATCATATTCAAAGGTTAGACCAGAAACCTGTAAGAAGCCTCCAAACTCGGAAGGAGCATCTTTGACACTCAATTCCAAGGCATCAAGGATCTTTTGCCCAGTAGCTTCTACTTTAGCTAACATGTTATTAAACGGCATGACTTTGATGATATCACCATAAGTGATATCACCAGTCTTTATGTTGTCTCTAACGCCTCCACCATTAACAATAGCGATATCGGAGTCTCCAGCCGATTTAAAGGCATCAGCGGAAAGATCACCTAAATTTGTTTCACCATTTCTAACCTGTCTTTTACCGGTATCAGGATTCATGATAGTTAAATCAAAAGCTGTTGTTCCAACTTTCTCTTTTAGTTTTTCACTCAGTAAGGCGTTGACGGAATCGATATAGTCTCCAATGATAGTATCATATCCGGAATATTCTTTAATAAGACTTGTTTGGAAACTACCATCTTTTTTCATATAGAGCATTCCAAATGATTGAAACTTTGTTCCAGTTGATGAAAGGAGTACTTTATTTCCATCTTTGTTATTAACTTCTTCACCTTCGATAACACTGTGGGAATGACCATCTAACATGACATCAATTCCAGTTGTGTTTTTAATTACTTCAGTACTCTTATAAGGTGAACAGTCATCAGTTATTCCTAAATGACTTAAGCCAACAACATAATCAGCTCCTTCTTTTTTAGCTTCATCAACATTTTTTTGGACAGCGGCATAAAGCTGACTGCCATCTCCTTGATCAAAGCCATAGATGAAATTTCCTTTATCATCTTGGAAATAGGTAGGAGTTGAAGAGGTAATGGTTTTAGGGGTAGTTATTCCTAAGTAAGCTATCTTTATTGTCCCATATTGTTTGATAGTGTAAGGCTTAAAAACCAAAGAATCAGTTACTAAGTCAGTGAAATTGCAGCTGATATACTTAAAAGAAGAGTCTTTTGCTAAGGAGAGAAAATTAGGCATTCCATAATCAAATTCATGATTGCCAGGAATGGCTATATCATAGCCAACATTCTCCATGATGTTATGAACATAAGCTCCATTAGAAAGAGTTCCTACTGAATCACCTTGGATAGCATCACCGCAATCTACTAAGGTGACGTATTTGTTATCGGCTAATAAGTCCTTGCGGTATTGAGAAAGGTTAGCATAACCTAAAGTGTCTTTATCCCCTAATGCGCAATGAGTGTCATTGGTATAAAGAATAGCTAAGTCTTTATCAAGAGCATGCTTGGCTTCAGTAGAACTACTATTTGAAGTTGAAGAGATAGGAGGAGTTGTTGAAGAACTAGAGCTTTCTTTTGATTGGCAGCCACCTAAGAATAAAACTGAAACCAGCAATAAGCTAAAGATCTTCTTCATGGCTTTTCCTCTTTCTTATTAGTTAATAGCAAGAGGAAAAACAACTATCTAACTTAATTCCTTTTGCCAATTACCAATATTGATTTTACCATACAAAAATAGTTTTGTGGGGGCAACCCCCAAAGAAATAGAAGAGTCAGATTTAATGTGCTTTTACAACAACTTCATTTCTTTAACGGCATTTATTAATGATTCTTTATCATTAGGAACCTTTTCTTCTTCAACATTATTGAGAAGTTCCTTTAAGACATTACCTATTTCTTTACCGGGTTTCATACCTAAAGCAATTAGATCCTTACCATTGATGGCTAAATCCTTTAAAGAAAAGCATTCTTTGTTAGCAAGGATTTCTCGATAAGATTCTTTAATATTTTCTACTGCTAAGAAAGGACCTTTGTTTCTTTCATTACAGCCTTTGATGTCAGCTTCTCTTAATTCAATGAGTTTTTTAAAAGCGTTGTCACCTAATTTATTCATTAGTCTTTTAATAGCTTTCTTAGAATCCATCTGAGCCATATGATATCTAATCAAATCATAGACTTCTTCAATCAAATTATTGGAATACTTAAGTCTAGTTAAAATGGTTTTAGTTAATTCAGCACCATATTCATCATGACCATAGAAATGCCCACTTCCATTCTTCATGAAAAAAGTATGAGGCTTACCGATATCATGGAAAAGAGCAGCTAAACATAAAGCCGGGTTTCTATCTTTGATAGCATTTAAAACTTTTAATGAATGATCGAGAACATCATATTCATGATAGGAAGAATGCTGATTGAAGCCTTCTAGAGGAATAAGCTCAGGAATGAAGGAGGTAAAGACATCAAAGTATTCTTTTATTAATTCATCAGAGGAAGGAAGGATTAGAATCTTTAAAAACTCTTCTCCGATTCTTTCAGGGGAAATGCTATTGATGAGTGGAGCTAACTTTTTA
>DLIM01000001.1:0-1392 GCA_002483745.1 Caryophanales bacterium UBA7642
GGAATCTGCAAGGTAACAGAGATGATTATTACTGATAAGGAGTTAGGTAAAAGGTGTTTGAAGATGATCCAAGGACCGTTAGCACCAGAGGCTTTGGAAGCTAAGACGAAGTCTTCTTTCTTTAATGAGAGAATTTGACCTCTGACTAGTCGAGCCATACCAACCCAATAAAGCAAGGCAAAGACAATGAAGATTGAGATCATACCGGTACCTAAGGTAGCTAGGAAGCTACCGCTGCTGAAGCTTAAGACGGTATTAAGAATTGAAGATAAGAGAACAATGATCAGTAAGTCAGGTAAAGAGTAGATGATATCAACGATTCTCATCATGATCATATCGACCTTACCGCCGAAGTAACCGCTGATGGCACCATAGATTGATCCAATTACTAAGACAATAACGGAAGCAAAGACACCGACAATTAAGGATATTCTGGCTCCGTAGACAACTCTGATGAAGTAATCTCGCCCTAAAGAGTCAGTTCCGAAGAGATGTGGCCAGATTGTTTCACCGGCGGCAATTCTAGCTAACTCGGTAGTTCCGTATTCCATCGGCCCTAGATTGTTATAGGAACCATCAGAATATTTAGTTCCTAACTGGAGATCGTAAGAATAAGGCCAGACTTCAGGAATGATGATGACGGCTAAGACTATTAGAAGAATAACGACCATGGAGATATCAGCAATTGGGTTCTTGAGAAGTCGTTTCATACCGTCTTTAGCAAACGAAGAAGATTTTCCCTTGATATCAGTTGATTTCTGTTCCTCATCTGTAGCTCTCTGCAATCTAGTTAAGTCAACCTGCATACTTAGAGGATTCTTTTTGCCTAGACCAAATCCTAAGCGCATACCATTTTCATTGCCTGTCATGTTAAGAATTCTCCTTTCTTTAGTCGAAGTCGACTTTCGGATCAGCAACCTTGTAGAGGATATCGGAGACGAGAAGCATAATGACCATAATATCGGTTAAGAAGATGGTGGTTCCCATAATCATCGGATAATCACGGTTGGAGATGGAACCGACGAAATCGTTTCCTAGTCCTGGAATAGCGAAGATCTTTTCTACGACTAAGGAACCGGTGATGATGTAAGCAAATTCAGGCCCGATGTAAGTAATGACAGGAGTTAAAGAGTTACGTAAGGCATGTTTGAAGAGGACTTTGTAGTTAGGTAAGCCTTTTGCTCTGGCCATCTTGATGTAGTCTTGGTTAAGGACATCCAAGGTAGAGGAACGGGTAAGTCTAGTGATATAAGCCATTGGATATAAAGAGAGAGTCAAGGTAGGAAGAACATAGCCACCTATTGAAGTTGAACCAATAGGTAGAACATTCAACTGAACGCAGAAGACTAAGAGGAAGACAGTGGCAATGATGAATGAAGGAAGAGCGATGCA
>DLIM01000001.1:1597-1935 GCA_002483745.1 Caryophanales bacterium UBA7642
CCAAAGAAGATACCAAAGGTGGTAGCAATGATTAAGGCAATTAAGCCGATGATTCCGGAAATCTTAAAGTCGGTGAAGATAATATCGCTTACGTAACGCCCAGTCTGTTTAATTGAAGGACCGAAGTTCCAAACTAGGGCACCTTTTAAATAATTGAGATACTGAATAAACAAAGGTTTATCTAAGCCATACTGGGCTTCAAGCAACGCTAAAGTATCAGCAGAGACACTCTTTTCAGAGGTGAATGGTCCGCCAGGTATAGCCTGCATTGCAAAAAATGTTATGGTTATAACAGCAATGACAGTTACAAAGGCCAAAAGTACACGTTTGACGATGTA
>DLIM01000001.1:2190-4735 GCA_002483745.1 Caryophanales bacterium UBA7642
GTTACTCTCGGTTGATGACCTTGTGAAAAAGATTAATCCCTATAAGTATCAGTGTCAAAGGTTTAAAAGTAAATAAGTGGTAAAAAGTGCAAAGAAAACGCTTTCATTTTAGTAAACTTCGTAGTTATAACTGCTATCGGTTTTACCGAATATATATTCTTTAAAACCTAATGCTATTAGCATATAATACAAAGACAATTGATAAGGGGGACCAGGTAATGGAAGAAACTAAATTCTGTCCTAGCTGTGGCAAGGAAGTTGATCCTAATGCTAGATTCTGTCCTTATTGCGGTGCTAATTTAGCTGGTAATCTTAATAGTAATAGTTCCTTTGCTAATACTGGTGCTACCCCTTCTTATTCACCTAGCTCTTCTAATCAGATGAATAGCGATAATATGAATTCTAATTCTGGAGAAGCTTCCGATAAGGGTATAGCTAGTATGATCTGCGGTATCTTAGGACTACTTCCCGGTTTCGGTATTATTCTCTGCATTGTCGCTATTGTCTTAGGGGCACCTTACCGAAAAGATAATTCTAAGGCCAAGGCTGGTTTCATTATGGGCATTATTGGCTTAGTCTTCTTCTTGATTGAGCTGGTTGCTATTATTGCTGTTTATGTAACCGGCGCTATTAATATTATCAATAATGCTGGTGAAATTACGATGTCTAATTATCTGTCTGCTTATGCTAAATAGGAGGATTAATTAAATGGCTAGGTTTTGTTCACAGTGTGGAACTGAAATCCCGGAAGGCGCTCAGTTCTGTCCTAAGTGTGGTGCTAAAGTCGGTGGTGCTGCTACTTCTGATGCTAAGATTGTTCGACCTGATGAAAAATCTGATAAGTCTCGTGGAATAGCAACTATCCTTTGTGCTTTAGGATTTGTCTGTGTAGCCGGAATTCATCGTATCTATGTTGGTAAGGTCGGAACTGGTATTCTTTGGTTACTGACTGGTGGATTATTCTCTATTGGCACGATTGTTGATTTTGTTACGCTTCTGACTGGTGACTTCACTGATATTAACGGCTTAAAAGTCACTGACTGGAAGATGGATTAGTATTTATTCTTCTTGAACTATCTAAGGAGTCATAAAAGACTCCTTTTTTGGTACTAAATCAAATTCTATGCTTTTTTTTCAACTAGTTGTTCTCCTTAGTCTTCTTTTTCAAATGATTTATGTATAAAATTACAAGTATGAAAACAAAATCAAGAAATGCATGCTGCTTATCTCTTTGTCTTTTAATTGCTCTTTCCTGTGATAGCTGTTCATCTAGCTATGAAGTTCCAAGTATGGGACAGGGGGATGGCTCTTCTTCTAGCGTTAGTGTTTCTCAAACCACTGGTTTATCAGCTACTGATTTTGTTTCTAATATTAAATTG
Organism: Caryophanales bacterium UBA7642; assembly: GCA_002483745.1. Taxonomy (GTDB): domain Bacteria; phylum Bacillota_I; class Bacilli_A; order RFN20; family CAG-288; genus Enterosoma. Next base: position 3,570 of record DLIM01000001.1, read on the forward strand.
GGTTGGAACTTAGGAAACACGCTTGATGCTTATCCTAAAATCTACACCGAATGGGAAAAAGAAGGAACCATCTATTCTCCCTCAGTTACTGAAAAGTGTTGGGGAAATCCTTTAACTACTGAGGCTCTTATTGATACCGTTAAAGCCTCTGGCTTTAACGCTATTAGGGTTCCTGTTACTTGGTATGAGCATATGGATAGCAATAACCAGATAGATGCAAGCTGGCTAGAAAGAGTGAAAGAAGTAGTCGATTATGTTTTAAATGCTGATTTAACCTGTATTATTAATGTTCATCACGATACCGGAACTAAGGGCTGGCTTTTTGCTGATCCTAATGATGAAGATTTCATTAAAGAAGAAAGCAAATTTAAGAAGATATGGATTCAGATTGCAGATTACTTTAAAGACTACAGCGAGAAACTATTGTTTGAAGGAATGAATGAAATTCTGAACAAGAGTTCTACTTGGGCCGGAGTCAATAAAGCCACCTGTGATATTGTTAATCAGCTTAATCAGGACTTCGTTAATATTGTCAGAAAATCAACTGGTAATAATCCCACTAGAGTGTTGGTTCTCAACACTTATGCGGCTTCTGCTGCTAAGAGCGAGATGGCTAATTTTGTCTTCCCTACTGATACTATGAAGAATAAGTTGGTATTAAGTGTTCATGCTTATACCCCTTATTCTTTCTGCTCTGGTGAAACTGACACTTATAAAGAATCTGACATTGATGGTTTTATGAGCAACTTAAACAATATCTTTATTGCTAAAGGCTATCCGGTCATTATCGGAGAGTTTGGAGTTAAGGGCAGTAAAAGTTCTTTAGATAAGAAGACTGAATGGGCCACCTATTATTTAAAGAAAGCTAAGACCTATGGCATTAAATGCTATTGGTGGGATGATGGTGGCAGTTATAAGATCATTAATCGTCATAATAATACGGAATTATATCCGACTCTTATTGATTCGATGATGTTAGCGGCTTAGTTAAACTAAACTTACCTGGTTTAATTATTAGATTTAATATAACTACGACAGATAAACCTGTTATTAATCCCCAACTGACATCACTTAAGAAATGACCTCCGGAATGGATTCTGGTTATTCCGACTAAGACCGTATAAAAAGACGCCCACAAAAATAAATGAGAAGGATAAACTAAAGTG
>DLIM01000012.1 GCA_002483745.1 Caryophanales bacterium UBA7642
TCACCGATTGTAGCCATAGCAATGCCTAATCTTTGCTTCATACCTAAAGAATAGTCTTTGACTTTCTTAGTGCTGTTATATAAAGCACCTAAGCCGACAAAGTTAAGTCTATCTTGGATGTATCCGCTCTTTACTTCCTTATCCATTCCTTTAATAAGACAGGTAGCTATTAGATTGTCTTTACCGGATAATTCATCATATAAAGCTGGATGTTCAATCATGCAGCTAGCATTCTTTAAGAGACTTGGCAAATGCTTAGGATCCTTGTCTCCAAAGAGAGAAAAAGTACCACTCGTAGGTTTAACAATACCAGAAAGGATTCTAATCAGAGTAGTCTTACCGGCACCGTTCTTACCAACTAAGCCTAGAATCTCACCTTTATGGATACCAATAGAGACTCTATCAAGAGCTAAAGACTTGTTATAGACCTTAGTTAAGTTATCGGTAGTAATTATATAATCGTTTCCCATAACATAAGTTTTCCTTTCTATATAGGGGTATTATACTACCTAGAATTTAAGTTTTCATTAAGAAAAGCTTTCTCCATTTTGAAAATCAATTTCCTGATTTATTTCAGTGAAAAGCAGGTTTGCTTTTTTAAAAAAATTGGAGGTGTTTTTGGATTAGATATTTTTTATAATGAAGCAAAAATAAGGACTTTTAGGCCCTATCCAATTTATTGACAAGTAGGTTGATGAGACTATAATGGATTGCCGAGGATAATTTAATGACTAAATCCAAGATGTTTCTGCTTTTGCTTCCCGTGAGTATCATTCTTTGCTCATTTACAAATATGAATAATTCAGATATTTAAGGTTATTATAAGTCTGTTGGAGAAGATTCTACTATCACAGTTAATAATAAAAATTATGGCAAAGGTGACACCTTTAATATTGATCTTGGTAGAAGAAACTGGCCAATAGGTGAATATATGCGGCTAACAATTATTCAACTAAAGAATTATTCGAAACCTAATGGTGATGCCTATATTCTAAGCCATGGTCAAATGGCTCAAGTTGACAGTATAAGTCAAGAAAAAATTTCTTATTCGTATTCGTTGTCTACCGATTATTCCTTCTCTTTTACCAAAACAATCACTAAGGATATCTCTAATTCTATAAGTGCCGCTGTTGATATTCATGGTTTTGGTCAAATTTCAGATGAGAGTAAAATTTCAAACCAAGAGTCTTTGTCTGAAACCTTTTCATATTCTTTTGGAACAATAGAAACGAAAACTGTTGAATATCAGCTTAACACTTCTTCAATACCTGATGGATATGAATTTGCTTCATGTGTCATTGCTTCAGCTCAATTATTTGAATTTAATTACACTATTTATGATCATTATTGGTGGGGCGATTATGTTTCAAAGTCTGATTCAGATGTTAATGTTTCTAATTCAGTCTTAATTTATAGTAATGAATCATCAGCAATTACTTTATGTATTCGTTCTGGAAATGATGATTCAGAGCCTGCTTATTATTTAAAATGAAGAAAGTCAGATATTATTTCAAAGATTATCTTCTTCAATCAATAACCATCCTCATTCTTTTTGCTTCTTTATCAGTCATTGGATTATTAGTATCTGATCTTTTTTCTTCAATCTATATTTATTCATCAGGCTATAATAATGATTTCTATTATGGAGAAGGAGTTGATGATTCATATATAAAGTCTATTAATAAAGATCAATATAGTCTTTCAGTTGATATTCAAAGTTCTTTTTCTGACCACACCTTAGTTTATTCAGCCTATTCTTCATCAAATTTCCAGGAAGGCTTTGGAATAATGTTATCTTCTCGAGTCTTTGCCAAGGTTGATTCTTCAACTTTTAAAGTTAATGATAACTCTTCATCTTCTTTTTGCTATGTATCAAGCAACTATCCTGATGATAGTAAAAGCTTTATTAAAGAGGATAAAAGTTATCCGATAATTGGAACGTTTGACTATTATCTTTCGGATTCGGCTAAGAAGACTTTAGAAAATAGTGGTGCCGATAATATTTACTTAGCTGTTGTTATTGATGAGAAAACTAATTTACTAGATGATTCTTCTTTTAGTTCCTCAAGTAAGTCTCTTATTGTTAAGCCAGGTAATCAAGCTGAATCACATAACTTAATTAAAGGAAGTGAACTTAATAAACAATATTCTCAGGGATATACAGTCTTTCTTCCTCTGATTTATTCTGCAGTTCTGGTTCCTACTTGCCTTCTTCTTTTAGCATATGCCTTTATTCTTCGACAAATGAGTGTTTTTCAGATTAAAGAGATTTTTCTAAGAAGAATGTTCGGCTCCTCATTCTCTTCTTCTTTCTTTTCTCTTTTACGGGAGAGACTAATGGTTATTATTGTTCCTTTTTTGGTTAACATTATTGTTTTTCTTCCTATTTATTCATTTACAAGTATTCATTCTTCTTTAACTTTTTGGCTTTTGGCTTTATGTGAATTGATTTATGTTTTGCTCTTTGAACTTTTCTTTACCCATAAAGATATAAAGACAGTATATAAATCTGAAAGGATAGGTAACGGAGATGATTGAAATTGATAACCTAGAAAAGTCTTTTTCTAACAAGACTCTTTTTTCTTGTAGCAAGGTAGTTTTAAAAGATCAGTCATTGGTAGCAATTATTGGAGAGTCAGGCTGTGGTAAAACCACTTTACTAAATATGCTTTCTTTAATTGATAATCAATATAAAGGAAGCATAAAAATAAATGGAGTCTCATATCAAACTCTCAAAGGTAAAAAAAAGGAGGAAACTCGTAGCAATCTATTTTCTTTTGTCTTTTCTCATCCTTATCTTATCGATTATCTTTCTGTTAAAGAAAATATCCTTTTTTCTAGCCTAATCAGGAAGACAAATATCGATAATGAAAAGCTAAATAAATATATTCAACTTGCCAAATTAGAAAGCTGCTTGGATAGTAAAGTTACTTTCTTATCAGAAGGAGAAAAGCAAAGAATTTCTATAGTCCGTGCTTTAGTATATGATCGGAAATTTTTAATTTGTGATGAGCCAACGGCTCATCTTGATCCTAATAACGCCAAGATAATTGTTAAATTGCTCAAAGATATTTCTCAAGAGTGCAATAAGACTGTGATTGTTGCATTACATGACTATTCTCTATTGCCCTTTTTTGATGAAATCCTCGAAATTAAGGACCGGAAGTTAAATGAAATCAATAAATAAGTCCTCTTTTTATTTGAAAATTCTCTTCAATAAAAGAAACCATCCTTTTATGTTTACTATTCTTTCTTTGCTTCTTTCATTGTTGGTTCTTTTTGTTTCTTGCTTAGATGATTATTATCCTCAAAAATATTATTTTGAAAATAGCTTTATGGATTCCAATACTTTTACTATTGGTGAGACTCATTACGAGAAAAATAACAGTTCTCTTTCTATGACTGATTTAAAGAATAATATAGCTTCAGATAAAGAAAAGCTTCTTTCATTGCCATTTCAAGAGAAGATTTCATCCATAGAAACTTCATTCTTTTTCTATCCAGAAGAAAGCCACACCGCTTTTGGAGTTCTAATGGTTCCTGAAGAATTCAATTTGAAGAACTTTGGTTATTTTACCGGCTCTTCTGTTAATCAAATTGATTCAAGCGAAGCGATTGTCATTAGTTCATCATCTGACTCTACTTTGGAAGTAAATGATTATGCTGAAAAATATGGATTTAATATAAATTCATTTATGAAAGAAGATGAAAAAGTCAGTAAGAAGGCAATTCTTTTTTTCCATTCTTTTAATTTTCCTGTTCTTGTCGTTTCATCTGAAAACCTTAATCTTCTTGATGGGGTTCAAAATGAAAGAATATTCTTATCAGTTCATATGCAGACTCAAATTAATGCAAAAGAACTAAACATGCTTTCTAACGTTTCAGGTTATAGTAGCGGTTTTGTTACTCCTAGTTTTGATTATTTCAGTCATCCTCTTCTTTATTATGTTCCCCTGATGGGATGTCTTCAGCCAATTGAAAGCATTGTTGATGTCATGGCAATAGCAATTGAAATAGCCATTATCTTTGGCTTTTTGTTTTCTGACTACCTTCAAGAAAAGAAAGAACATGACTATTATCATTCGTTAATTCTTCTAGGTGTTCCCACTAGCCATATATGGGCAGAAAAAGTAATAGGGAAGACTTTCTTTGTTTTGCTTGGCTCCGGTCTTTCACTTTTACTTGTCTATCTATCTAGTGTCATTTATTCAAGCTTTACTGGTTTTTTCTTTTTTGCAAATTATTCCAGTGTTTTGCTTGTTTTTCTCGCTCCTCTAGTATTAATACTAGCGGAAATGGTAATGGAGACATTTATTATTAAGCAAATCCGAGTCTAATTTATTTAAGGCAAGTCAAATATTAGTTTTAAATCAAGTGGAATCTAAAAGAAAAGAGCGCCTGAATAATCAGGCGCTCAGTTGTTTTAGTTAGTTAGATAATCTGAACGTTTTTCTTTCTGAAGATAGGAGCTAAGATTTCATGAACGATTAGAGGAACAATAGCTAAGCCAATCAGCTCTAACCACTCCATGCCTTGGAGCTTAGTAGTTCCAAAGACCAGAGCTAAAGGATTGACTTCAGTGACTAAGACCTGTAAGCCAAAGCCAGCGACAAAGGCAACTAATAACATCCAGTTCTTGCTTCTGAAGACGTTGATGAAGGAATGCTTGATGTCGGTCATACCAACCATATGGAAGACCTGAGACATAGCTAAGACAGTGAAAGCAAAGGTCTGAGCCTGTTCATGGACATTAAGGTAGCCTTCAGTGAACTGAACGGCATCAAGAGCAGCTTCTGATTCAAAGACTTGAGTAATGTACTGACCATTGACGTATTTGACACCAACGAAGTTTCCATCGATATCCTGAGAGTTCATGCATCGGACTAAGCCATCCCAGCTCCAATCCCAGGAACTAATGGCACCCATATGTTCTAATACTGGCAATAAGAAGGCCACAGTCGTAATGACGAAGATCACACCACCATATCCGATTGTGAAGCCAAAGGCGCCATGCGAGAAGATTCCGTCTTTTGGATTCCTAGGCTTCTGCTTCATAATATCTTTTTCCTTATCGTCCATACTTAAGGCAATAGCAGGTAAGGAATCAGTGATTAAGTTGATCCAGAGAATGTGAAGAGTAGCAAGAGGTAAAGGCCAGCCTAGAAGTAAAGTGATGAACATCACCATGACTTCGCCGAAGTTTGAAGATAAGAGGTAGAGGATAGCTTTCTTGACGTTAGCGTAGATGCCTCTTCCTTCCTCAACAGCTTTCTCAATGGAAGCAAAGTTATCATCAGTCAAGACCATATCAGCAGCAGACTTAGCAACATCGGTACCAGTGATACCCATAGCAATACCGATATCGGCAGCTCTAAGAGAGGGAGCATCATTAACGCCATCACCAGTCATAGAGACGATATTGCCATTGGCTTTTAAGGCTTTGACAATCTGAACCTTGTTTTCAGGAGAGACACGGGCAAAGACTCTGACAGTCTTGACGGTCTCCTGTAACTGCTCAGGAGTCATATCATTCAATTCATCGCCGCTGATACACTGATTAGGATCATCAGCAATGCCTAAGTTCTTAGCAATAGCGAAGGCAGTATCCTTATGATCACCGGTGATCATGACGGTCCTGATTCCAGCATTTCTAAGCTTTTCAACAGCCGGCTTAGCTTCTTTTCTTTCAGGATCGATCATACCGACCATGCCAGAATAGATTAAGTGCTCTTCTTCAGGACGTTCATCTCTCTCATTCTGATACTTGTAGGCAAAGGCTAAGACTCTATAGGCTTCTTTTGCCATATTGGAGGCAGCTAGGTTAATAGCATCGATATCTTCTTTAGTAATAGGTCTTACTACGCCATTGATATCAATCGAGTCAACATGCTTAAGGATAGAATCAAGAGCACCTTTGGTGTAGATGATCTTCTTGCCGTCAGTTAACTGATGTTCAGTAGACATCATCTTTCTTACTGAATCAAAAGGTAATTCATCGATACGAGGCTGTGAAGTTTCTTCAGTCTTCTCTTTTTCGATGCCTAAGGTTAAAGCATAATCAAGCAAGGCAATCTCAGTCGGATCTCCGTATCTATCGCCATTAATGGAAGCGTTGGAGCAAAGCATCATACCGGTAGCTAAGAATTCAGGCTTAACGGCTTTATCGGCATCATAGGTAGTTCCGTTAATGTAGACCTTCTTAACGGTCATTCTATTCTGGGTAAGAGTACCAGTCTTATCAGAGCAGACAACTGTTACTGAACCTAAGGTTTCAACTGAAGGTAACTTTCTGACAATGGTATTGACTTTGACCATCTTGCCGACTCCTAAAGCTAGAGCAATTGTAACAATTGCCGGTAAGCCTTCAGGTATAGCAGCTACGGCTAAAGCAATAGCTGATTCAAATAAGGTAAGAGTCTCAGTTCCTAATTTTGACCAATCAGGGCTAGCAGAGAGACCGATCTTAATACAGGCCCAGATCATACCAACGACAAAGGTAGCAATGACAATGAATAGACAGATTAAGCCTAACTGCTTAGATAAGATAGCTAGCTTCTTCTGTAAAGGAGTCTGTTCATCTTCGGCAGTGGTAAGCATAGTAGCAATCTTACCGACTTCAGTATTCATACCAGTAGCAATAACAATACCGGTACCTCTGCCATAACTAATCGGGCAGCTCATATGTCCGACATTGGATTTATCAGCAGGTACGGTATCTATAGGTAATACACCTTTAGATGATTTCTCAGCTGGTACTGATTCACCAGTAAGAGAAGATTCATCAGACTTCATATCGACAGAAGTGATTAATCTGACATCTGCGGGGATGATATCGCCTTCCTCTAAGACTACTAAGTCACCAGGTACGACATCTTCGGCTTTGATGGAAGCTATCTTACCGCCTCGTTTTACCGTGCAGGTCGGAGTAGAGAGTTTCTTTAAGGCTTCTAGTGATTGTTCAGCTTTCTGTTCCTGGATAGAACCAATTA
>DLIM01000037.1:0-3213 GCA_002483745.1 Caryophanales bacterium UBA7642
ATCTCAATTGGATTACTTGATATTGCCAAAAACAAAATTATCAGTGGCACTTCTTTTGCTTTAAGAGCCGGAATCATTGACTTCAGTACTTATAATTACATAGCTATCAGTTCCGTGAGCCATCTTAATTTCACTCTTGTTTCAATCTTAGTTGTGGCTATCTTTACTATTCTTTTTGCTTCAACTTCTGTCGGTCTTTATTTCTATAAGAAAAGAAAATACAAGAATGATGAATTCAAGCGAGTCAATGCTAAACGCTTTGCAAAGACTAGTGTTTCTGCCTATTTTGCCTCCTTAGTGGTCTTTGTTGATATCCTCTTTATTGCTAGTAGAGCTACTTTTTTCAATAACTCGGTTACTTGTCTTAATCCTTTAGACAATTTCATTGTGGTTCTCTCAATAGTTGGAATCATCTTCATTGGTTACTGGATTAAAGCCTTAGTTAGTTATCTAAAAGACATCAAGGAGAAGAAAGCTTCCGATTTGATGAATAAGAATAACAAAGAAGACGACGGCACAAAACTGATAGGAGAATAAAGGCATATGGAAATCAAACTCAAGAATCTAACAAAGATCTTCCCAGGAGATCCTAAGAAGAATATTCGTGACACGATTGCTGTCAACAATCTCGACTTTGAAGTACCCGATGGCAAACTTGTCGGTTTATTAGGACCTTCAGGCTGCGGTAAATCCACTACTTTGTTTATGATTGCCGGTTTGCTTAAGCCGACCTCTGGCGAAGTCTGGTTTGGTGATCAGGAAGTCACTAACCTTCCTCCGGAAAAAAGAGGTATCGGTTTAGTCTTCCAGAACTATGCTCTTTATCCTCATATGACTATCTTCAAGAACATTGAATTCCCGCTTACTAACTTAAAGGTTGAAGTACCGCTTGTTACTTTCTTTGATTTTACCGAAACCTTCACCTATGATTTAAAGAATGACGATGATTCTGATGGTATTGTAGCTTCTACTCAGATTCTCCTAAGAAAATTAGGCCTGAAGAAGAAACAGTATGAAATGACTTCTAATATTGCCGATAGGCTTCTGACTTTGACTGTTAAGCTTTTCAATGTCTCTAAGGATGTCAGAAAGAGCCTTGTTGATAACTTCAAGAAGATTATTGAATATAAAGATCTTAAAGAAGAAGAAAAGCAGACTAGTGAAGCTAAATTCGATTGCAAGATCAGAGGCGACATCACTAAGGCTTCCGATGCTGAAAGAATCGATTTCAACTTTATTGGCAAGATGCCTTTAAACTTCTCCAATGAGAATATGGATAGCGATATCTCTAAGGCTAAAGCCGCCATCAAAGACTTTGGTCATGTTTCTGCCTGCACCATTATTAGAACCAAGAGCGGGTTTGAAATGGTACTTAGAGGTGAAAACTTCCATACTAATGATGCTGCTAATGTCAAAGAGAAGCTTTCTCAGGTTATTTCCTTCCAGAACACCAGTTTAGCTATCACTGAGGTTAAGGATGAGGAATTCGAAAAGACTATCAAGAAGGAGCTTAAGGCTCAGGATATTACTTTCTCTGACTTAAAGCTTTATTATGAAAACGGAAAGTTAAGACTTTTCTTAATCATCACTAAAGCCAGCCAGGATAAGATTGCTTTAGCTAAGAAGATCTTAGCCGATAATCACGGCTTAGCTAACTTTACTTCCGATATCTCTACTGCTATTACTCACCGTAAGCTTACTAAAGAAGAAAGAAGCGTTATTGTCCATGATACGGCTAAGCTTGTTCAGGTTGAAGAATATCTTGAACGTAAGCCTTCTCAGCTATCTGGCGGTCAGCAGCAGCGTGTCGCTATTGCTAGAGCCTTAGTTAAGAGACCGAAGGTTTTATTGCTTGATGAACCTCTTTCTAACCTTGATGCCCGTTTAAGACTTCAGACCCGTGAGGAAATCAGAAGAATCCAGAAGACTACTGGTATTACCACTGTCTTTGTTACTCACGATCAGGAAGAAGCTATGTCTATCTCTGATAAGATTGTCGTTATGAAGCTTGGCGAGGAACAGCAGATTGATACTCCTCAGCAGGTTTATAATTCACCTTCTAATTTATTTGTTGCTCAGTTCTTAGGCAATCCGCCTATCAATGTCTTTAAGGGAACCGTTAAGGATAAGGGTATCTATATTGGCTCTGATTTGATTTATAAGACTACTACTGATATTAAAGATCAGGAAGTCTATATAGCTATTAGGCCTGAAGGCATGCACGCCTCTAATACGAAGAGCGATATGTCCTTTAAGGCTAACGCTGAGATGATTCAGGTTTTAGGACGTGATCTTTTCATCATCTCCCATAATCCTGATTGCTTAAAGCCTTCATTCAAGGTTATTATTTCTTCTTCTCAGGCTATCCAGCCTGGTGATATCTATTATCAGGTCAAGAAGGATAAGCTCTTCATCTTCAAGACTGATACGGAAGAAAGAATCTATATCGATTAGTATGGCAAATCAACAGGTTAATCAAGTTAAACCAGCAACTAATGGCTTAAGAGCCGCTAAATCTCTGACAGCCGCTAACGACTTCTTCGATGACCGTCCTGTCTATCAGGAAGGCTATGACGAAAGAAAGAATGTCGTTATCCGTTTAGTTTCTGATAAAAACAAGAATGCCAAGCCTTATAAGGTTACTGGCATTGATGATGTTGCTTCCAAGAACAACTGGAAAGCCTGGCTCTATCTTGCTCCGGTTCTGATTCTTTTAGTAGTCTTCTTGCTTTATCCTTTAATCAATACTATCTTCATCGCTTTCCTTGATAACTATAGCTACATTGATGGATCCTTCGATGGTGTTACCCTTAATAACTTCGGTGTTATCTTTGGCTTATCTACTTATAACGGGGCAACTGAAGTTAACTTCACGAAATATGCTATTCCAAATACCTTCTTAATCGTCTTTATCACTGTTCCGGTCTCTACATTGATTGCTCTATTGATCTCAGTCGGCTTAAATAAGATTAAGTTCCTACAGAAAGCCTTACAGACTATCTTCTTCTTGCCGTATGTCACTAACGCTATTGCAATCGGTATGGTCTTCTCTGTTATGTTTGATCAAAACGGTATCATCAACACTTTATTTAATTCCACGACTAAATGGATTTATGGCGCTGATAGGCTACATGCTTATGTGCCTCTTTGCTTATACATCATTTGGTCATCGCTTCCTTTCAAGATTTTGATTTTCTTATCAGGACTTCAGGG
>DLIM01000037.1:3348-3919 GCA_002483745.1 Caryophanales bacterium UBA7642
GGACTTCAGGGCATTGATAAGCAGTACTACAATGCCGCTAAGATGGATGGTGCCTCTTCCAACAAGATTTTATGGAAGATCACTGTTCCGATGATGTCTCCTCAGATTCTTTATATCTTGGTTACTTCCTTTATCGGAGCCTTTAAGGAATACACTTCTATCGTTGGTTTGTTCAATATGCAGGGAACTTCTGCCGGCAGTTATAATATGTATACGATTGTTTACTATATTTATGATAACCTTTCCACTCATACTAGCTTTGCTGCCGCTGCAGCTGTCTTCCTCTTTGTCGTCATACTTGTCTTCACCTTTATCCAGCTTTATGTCTCCAAGAAGCGAGTCTACTATTAAAGGAGGAATGAACTATGGAACAAGCAATTAAAGAAAAACGTCCAATTAAGAAATATGAAGATTTCAAGGGCGTTTTAGTCAATGACAAGATTGTTCTTTCTCTTGATGATGCCGGAAAGACTGTCGATACGATCAGAAGAAATGATAAAATAAAGAATATCGTATCAACCACTTTCTTATATATTATTCTGATTATCTTAGCTGTTGTGATGATCTTCCC
>DLIM01000003.1:0-4262 GCA_002483745.1 Caryophanales bacterium UBA7642
GTTTTAAGATCTTTTGGTTTCCATTTTGATCCTAGCTGTAACTTTAAGGCTATTGTGAAGAGCAAGAAGGATCATATTCATAAATATGTTGTTCATATCTTTGAAGGATTGACTGGTGTCAATTTTGCCAAGCTTGATTTAATGGGCAATGTCAATATTGCAGTAGTCAGCAATATTAAAGGGTTGGATTACTATACCCCTGATGCTTCCTTGAATATCTATTTAGATGGCGCTCAGTTTGTGGCTTTAGGTTATCTAGAGGGCAAAGAGATTAATTATACTTCTGAGAATAGCAAGAATGGCAAGACTGATAATCTTCTCTACTTCCTTTCTCAGACTGAGGATGAAAAAGGTGTCAACACTTCTGCTGATTCCTTTATTTCCTGGCTAGTTAAGCTTTATACAACTAAGATTCATACTGACTTAGTCATGGGTGCTGGCATCAATGAGGATTATGGCGCCAAGAGCTGGGAAGGCTTGATTAATGCCCTTAATGCTGACTTCTATAAAGGCGATCAGACTTTCTGTGATCAGGTGAAGCATTATACCGGAAAAGAACTCTTTACTTCTTCGATGGTTTTAAAAACTTCAGGCTTTGATGCTTATAAGTTCATCAATCATGAGCTTTATGAGTTTAAGGAAGCTAAGTCTTTTAATGATTCTGATTCGACTTTATATAGCTGTGTCAATTATCTGATTAAGCATAAGAATACTTCCGTCATTACTTATAACTATGATACTAACTTAGAATACCTCTTAAAAAAGAGAAACGCACCTTATGTGACTATCTATGATGATAATGCCTTTGTGGATGCCGATGATGTGGTTGATATTTACCATGTCCATGGTCTCTTACCATATGACAGATACACCGAGAAGAAGTTTACTGATTCATTGATTTTCAATGAATCAGAATACTACTATCTTTATAACAATCCTTATAGCTGGAATATAGCTAAGCAGCTTCATGACTTTAAGTTCAATACCTGTATCTTTATCGGCATTTCCTTAAATGACCCAGATATGAAGAGACTTCTTGAATTAGCTAAGAACTATCTGAAGTTCAATTTTATCTTTATCAAGAAAGAAAAAGAGTATTCCGAGGAAGTCTATCGGGATTTGACTACTTACTTCTTTACTTTTGATTTGATTGTTATTTGGATCAATGACTATCCGGAGATTGGAAAGTATCTGGAGATGTTCTAATGAGCGAAAAAGCTCTTGTTGATAATCAGGAGTATTTAGATGTTTTTCCTCTTACCCGCGGTAAGAGAGCTTTAGTCTATTTTGCTGATCTCTTCATTAATTTCCTTTTATCTCTTTTTATCTTTAGCACGATTGTTTTCCCTATCTGGGGAAATGCCTCTGGCTACTTTTCTATCCAGAGTGAAAACTACAGCTTCTCTTGTCAGATGCTTGATGTTCTTTACGACAATAAGCTTCTAGACTATGACAGTTCTAATGATGCCAAAAAATATGATTCTGATTCGGCTATTGCTTATAGTTCCGAACAGTTTATTTATAGTCAGATCAAGAAAGACAGCAATCATAACTATTTCTATCATTTCTATGTAGAGCTACTAGGTAAGAGTGAAGAGACTTATAAAGAAAGCTTTAAGAATTTAGATACTAAGAGATACTTTGACTATACCGGAACTTTGCCTGTCTTAAAGGATTCTTATATCGAAGAGTTATCCCCGCTTCTTGATCCGAATGATAAAGTCTCTGATCAAGGTCAGACGGATTTTAATAATCTGAAGAATAGTTTTGTGGTTTCTTTATTTACCTCGATGGTCAATGATTTAACAGCATCTAACGATATTGTCTCTTCTTCTGATCTTTATAAGTACCGTGAATATCGAAGCCTTCAGAAAGAAAATGATGTAAAGAGCCATAACGCTCTTACTTATTCAACTTATCTTTCATTCTTTTTAGCTAGTCTTATTAATTTCTTAGTTATTCCTCTTTGCACTAAAAGAGGCAGGACTATCAGCATGATTGCCTTAAAGGTGGAAAGAATCAGCATTAAAGATTATCGGGCTTTAAGAAAAAGCGATATTATCTCTACCTTTATTTATCAGTTAGTCTTCACGATGCCTCTGATGATGTTCACTCCGATGCTTTATGTTAGCTTCTCTAGCTTATTTGATTTGCCTCTTCTTGGCGTCCCTTCTTTGGTTTCCTTGATTTTCCCTTTAGCTAGTTTGATTACTATGTGGGTATCGAAATTCAAAAGAACGATTTCGGATTTCCTGTTTCAGGATATCTATGTTGATAAAGAAATACTGGAAAAGATCTATGCTGCTAAAGGTTATCAATCATGAGCGAAATTAAAAGAACTTTAGTTCCCACTCCGGTCAGTGAAGCTCCACTTCCTGAAACGGAAAAAAAACCTGAAGGGGATGGAAAAGTCCATATCCACTATCAGAAGGCTAAAACTTATAAGCGAATCTTTGCTAGGTTAGTAGACCTTCTTTTGATGGTTCTTTTTGGAATGCTTTTCTATTTAGGTATTAGAGCTATTGTGATGAACACTTCTTCTTATAAGGAAGCCAGTGATAGAACTAATGAGACCATGAAAGACTCAGGGCTTTATGTGGAATCCGATGGAGTCTATCGTGATATTGTTACTTACTACAAGAATCAGGATTTATCGGCAAGCGGAAGAATGAAGACTTATGAGTCTTCTTTAGATACCTTTATTCAGTTTATTTATTCCGATGGCATTGAAGGCGCCGGGGATGAAGTAAAAGCCAACTATGATTCTTATAGATTAGATGCTACCTATAATGATCAGCATTTCTTTGTTAAGAATGATCAGGGAGAGATTATTAAGAATTCCAGTTTTAAAGGGGATGGCATCTATTCTTTATATTCCAGCAATGTTTATGAGCCTTATATTGATACTCAGGCCCGAGGGTTCTTGCTATCTAAGATTCCTCAGTATTACAGTGATACGAAGATGATGTCCAATGTAGTTATTTTCTTAGAGGTTCCTTTAGCTGTTCTTTTGGCAGCTTTGTTGGTTTTAATGGTTCCGCCTTTATGCTTTAAAAGAAACCGTCAGACTATTGGAATGCTTGTTTATCATATTGGCTTAATCAACAATGATCTTTTAGCTGTAAAAACCGGAAAATGTCTTATCTGGTCATTCTTAAGAAGTGTCTTAGTAATTCTCTTATCTTTCTATACTTTAGGAATACCTCTGATTATTGATATTACGATGTTAGTAGCTACTAAAACTAAACAGGATTTTACTGAATATATGTTGCAGGTTTATGAAGTCGATGTCACTAATTCTAAGATTTACTATAGCCATGCGGATATAGAAAATGATTACCTCTTAGTTGATCAAAAAGGTGTTGATTTTAAAAACATCGAAAGTAAATAAAATGTTACAGAAAAAAGCTTTATTTCTTATCATTGAATAAAGTCCGTAATTGCTTTATAATTGATATACAATATCGATAAGGTTTGTTGGTAGAAAACTACAAAGGATATAAGTGGGAAAGCATGAAACTAAAGAGAATGATAAAGTCAGCGGCTTTAATAGCTACTCTGGGGTTCTTTGGTTTTTCTTGCTTCTTCTCTCCTTCTGATTTAACTCTTGAGCGAGCAAATCAGAATGATACCAAGGCCAGCAATAGTGAGTCCTCTTTAGTATTTCCTAGTGATGGTGTTGAATTAACGACAGCTGATGATTCCTTCACAGCTAAAATAACGAAATCAAATTATACCGATGACTGTCAGTCATTCGCTATCTCTTTTATTGATAATGGCGATACTGATTATATTTTGGGATATTATGGCGAGAACAGTCTTAATCTTCCTTTAGCCTGTCAGTATGAAGTAACTCATTCTGATAATACTAAAGAGACCAAGATCTGTTCTTTTAATTTAAGCTCCACTAATAGTATTTATGATTCAGTAGGTGGCGGAATCGGTTCTTCTTCGGCTTCTCTTTATGTCGATATTCCTAAGGAGAAGACAGATTCTATTGCTAGAGACTCTTTTACTTTATTTAATATCTTTAAAGCTTATTACGATGATACTGAGAAAACCTATCTTCCTGATACCACTACTAATTATATAATCTCGACTTTCGGCGCTACTTCTGCCGGAAGAAAGAACATTAATTTATCTGAATATCTAACTACCAAGTTAGATAAGATTGCTTCTTTCGGCAATTATATTTCATTTAACACCACTATTTCTAATAATTTCAGCGAATTATATAAGACCTATAATTCCACTGATTATGA
>DLIM01000003.1:4524-4667 GCA_002483745.1 Caryophanales bacterium UBA7642
TCTTCTTCCACTAGCTTATCTTCCGTCTTTGTCATTAAGAATGGCAGCAATTCCTATCGTTTCTTAATCAAGGGTGTTTCAACTAAGAACCTGGTATCCTTTAGATTACTATCAACCAACATCTCAATTGGATTACTTGATAT
>DLIM01000030.1 GCA_002483745.1 Caryophanales bacterium UBA7642
AAGCAGAAGGAAACAGACTTTATTCATTACAGGATCAAATAAGGCTGGGTGCTGGAGAAGCTTATATTTACTATTGGAATAAGTTGCTAAGAAATGAAACTACCGAAATTGCGCCAAATTTTATAAATACTGGCTATGAATTCAAAGTCTACGATGATTGTTCAAAAATGATGGAAGACATTAAGGCTAAAGACAAAGAATGTGATGGCTTATGCCGTGTTCTATCTGGCTATGGTTTCCCCTATACAAAAACCATGAGAGACCAGCAAGGAAAACGCTTTAATCAAGATTATGATTTTATCATTGATGGTGTTAAGTATTCCTGGAACGGAATAAACGAGAACTTTGCTACTAATCCTAATTCAGTTAATTTAATAGGATCTGTCTTTACATCACAAGGGTTTGATCTTAATTATGCTGGAGTTATCTTCTCTAATGATATTAAATACAACAAAGAAACCGGAAAGATAGAAGCCGTACCTTCCAACTATTTCGATAAGCACGGAAAAGTTGGTCAAGACATAAGTAAAACAATTGAAGATATCCTTAATTCATATTTGGTTCTATTAACCAGAGGAATAAGAGGCACCTTTGTTTATGCCTGTGATTCTAATCTAAGAGATTACATAAAAGAAAAGCTCAATAACGTTTTAGTTAAATAGTAGATAAATCCTATATATTACTTTTTTGAAAAGCTTTGATTTTTTTAATGGCAAGATAACTAATTCTTAGTTTTAGATTTGCTTCTTAACTAAATATCATTACTGTTTTTTTAGATTAAATAACAATCAAAAAATTATTAATTTTCTTTTAGTATATTTTTACAATTCTTTTGAAAAGCTTTTTGAAAGAAATATATTTATGATAATTTTGTGTTATATAAGTGTTATAAAATAGTCATTGTAGTTTCACTTACAAAAAAGAAAGAGGGGGAATCAAATGATTGTATATTCTGGCACCAAGAAAGTTTTCTCTGAAGATGTGTTAAATGGGACAATTGCCGATAAAATAAAACAAGACTTATATGACAAAGGTATTCATGATGAAAACACCCGTGAATACATGGCTTGGACTAATTCCATGCGCTTCATGAAGGATGCTCTTGATGATAAAGACATACCTGATAATGTAAATGTCAGCATTGAATATGAAATTCCTCTCACTTCTAAAAGGGTTGATTTTATTATTGCTGGCTCCGATGAGTTAGGAGATGATAATGTCATTATCATTGAATTAAAGCAGTGGACAACAGCTGAGAAGGTTAACGATGATGAATGTCATACTGTCAAAGCCTTTGTCGCTGGAAAAGATCGTGAAGTTCCTCATCCTTGCTATCAGGCTTATTCCTACAAAGTTCATATCATGAACTATGCTGAAGCAGCAAGTGATCCTCACATGCACCTTATTCCTTGCGCCTTCTGCCACAATTTTAGAGAAGAAGACCGTTTTCAGTTAGAAGATCCTATATATTCTCCTTGGCTTAAGGAAGCTCCTTTATTCTTAAAGCAAGACCTACTTAAGTTAACAGCCTTCATTAAAAAAAGAATAACTAAAGTCAGTCCTAACGGAAATCTTCTCTATGAAATAGATAGTGGAAGAATTAGGCCCACTAAAGCTTTACAGGATTGTCTTTCTAATATGATGAAAGGCAAACAGGAGTTTATTCTTCTAGATGATCAGATTACCGTTTATGACCGCTGCTTAAAAGCTTTTCATGATTCCATGCTTGACCATAAAAAGAGAACTCTTATTGTTCAAGGTGGTCCTGGTACTGGTAAATCAGTTCTAGCTATTAATCTTCTTTGTACAATTCTAAAAGAAGGCAAGAATGTTGCTTATGTTACTAAAAACAGTGCGCCTAGAAACTGTTATGTAGATATCTTAGCTAAAGGAAAGCCAAAAGAAAAAGTAGCAGTAAAGGAATTATTTAGATCACCTTTTGGTCTTTGCCATGAAGCAAATAACGTTTATGACTGCCTGATAGTTGATGAAGCTCATCGGTTAGTAAAACAACAATATGGTGATTTCCAAGGTGTTAATCAGATCAAAGAATGTATTGATGCATCTTTGGTTTCTATTTTCTTTATTGATGAGACTCAAAGAATAACTACTCAGGATATCGGTTCAGTCCAAGGAATTAAGGGCTGGGCTATCAAAGAAGGAATAAGTCAAGATTGTATTATTGCAGATGAAGACATGTATCTTAGAAGTGAGTTTAGATGCAATGGTTCTGATGGCTATTTAGCTTTCCTAGATAATCTTTTAGGTATAAGACAAACCGCAAATAGATATTTTGACTATGAAGGATTCGATATCAAAATATTTGACAATCCTTGCCTGATGAGAGAAGAACTAAGAAAAAAGAACACTAACAATAAAGCTAGGATGGTAGCCGGGTATTGCTTTGACTGGAATGTCAAACACAATCGAGGTGAATGGGATATTGTTTTAGATGATGGTAAATTCAAAGCTAAATGGAACCTTACTAAAGATGGCTTAGAATGGGCTATTAAGCCAAACTCTTTTGATGAAGTCGGATGTATTCATACTTCGCAGGGATTGGAATTTGATTATGTAGGAGTAATCATCGGAGATGATCTTCTTTACCGGAACGGAAAAGTCATCACTAACAGGAATGCAATTTCAAGAGATGATAATTCCTCAAAGATAAGAACTTGTAAAGATTCAGTCTTGGCTGATCAGTTAATAAGGAATACATATAAAGTACTTTTGACAAGAGGGCAGAAAGGTTGTTACATCTACTGTACTGATACAGAATTAAGAAAATATCTAAAAGAAATGATAGTTCATGTTAACAAATAAGAAATTTGTTAGAACTTAATATGCTGTTTTTTAGCTGAATTTAAGTGTTTTTAACAACAAACAAATTGAAAAGAAACTAATTACGGCTATTTAAGAAGGTTAGTAATAAGCCCATACTTTTATTAAATTTATTTTAGGAATATAATATGAATAAACAAAAAAGTCCTTCTTACGAAGGGCAATTACCCGCCAACGCAGGTTCAAGGTTTGACATTACTGTTTATTTGAACTCGTATTGTTAAACAAGAACATTATATGGGGGTAGAAAGGGAAAGTCAAATATGGAAAATGAAAATTCTAATGCTCAGAAGAAGTATTTCTTAGGTTTGGATATCGGAACTGATTCAGTTGGCTGGTGTGTCACTGACCGTGATTACAATATTATTAGGAAACAAGGAAAGCATCTTTGGGGTTCAAGGCTTTTTACTGAAGCTAGTGATGCTTCTAGTAGAAGAGCAGCAAGAGAATCAAGAAGACGCCTTGAAAGAAGAAGATGGAGAATCCTACTTCTTCAGGATATTTTCAAAGAAGATATTAATAAAGTTGATCCCTCTTTTTTTGATAGATTAAATAATTCCGCCCTTCATGAAGAAGATAAACCAGAAGCTGCTAAGGCTCCTTGCCTTTTATTCAATGGTAAGGGTTATACGGATAAAGATTATTACAAAGAATATCCCACTATCTATCATCTCAGAAAAGCTATGATTGAACAGCCTGAGAAGAAATTCGATATTAGAATGATTTACCTTGCTATGGAACATATGATTAAATACCGTGGTAATTTCCTTAGAGAAGGAACAATGTCTAATATTGGAAACGATCCACAGACCTTAGTAGATTCATTTAATAAAATAGATAGCCTATTTGATGAACTATCTTCAGCTGATGAGGATACCCCTCATTCTGTCCCTAAGTTTAATTGTTCTTTAGACATGGCTAAGAGTCTCATTGATTTATTTAAATCAAATGCCGGTAAATCTCTACTACTTGAACAGGCTACTGATATTCTTAAACTAGCCAAAGGCAAAATTGGAATTAATGCCCTTCTTGCTATCATCTGTGGTTCGACTAGAAGAATGAAGGATATCTTCCCACCTGATGAAGACAGCGATAGTGATGACGAGACAGGTGATACTAAAGTCGACTTTACAAGTAGCTCTTTTGTTGATGAAACCATGCTTCAGTTACCTAGTTTGATTGGTGATAATGAGGCTGCTCTTATTAAAGCTGCTAAAGATATTTACGATTATCGAATTCTAGCTAATGTCCTTCAAGGTGAAAAGTATGTTTCTGAAGCTATGGTTAATATCTATGATACCCACAAAGATCAACTTAAAGCATTAAAAGACTTAGTTAAAAGGTATGCTCCTGATAAATACAACTCCTTCTTCAGAAAAGTATTTGATAAAAACGGGAAACCTTTAATCAACTATTCCACCTATATTGGTTTCTGTAAGGTAAAAGGAAAAGATGTCTGTGTTGCTAAAACAACTAATAAAGATTCTCTATATAAAGAAATAAAGACCACGCTTCCTTTCGATAAGGTTAGTGATCCTACCTATGTTTGGAAAGCAAATGGCGATAAAGAAGCTTTAACTAAGATATCGAATGCCATGGATAGTCAAAAATACCTTCCTAGGCAGAATGCTAAAGACAATGGTGTTCTTCCTTATCAGTTAAACGAAATTGAACTTATCAAGATTATTGATAATCAGAAGCAGTATTATCCTTTCTTAGGAGAAATGGATAAAGACTTTAATAACCCTAAAGTCCAGTCCTATAAGATTGATTCTATCCT
>DLIM01000014.1:0-625 GCA_002483745.1 Caryophanales bacterium UBA7642
ACAGCCAAAGCTAAAGGAGTGTGAGAGAAAAAATAAAAAAGCCCTAGAAATAGGGCTTTTATTTAAAAATGGCGGAGCAGAAGAGATTCGAACTCTTGCTAGGTATAAGCCTACTGACGGTTTTCAAGACCGTTCCCTTGAACCGCTTGGGTACTGCTCCGTCTAAAGAAAAAAGCCTACGCTTAGGAGGCTTATTTCTGCTTTAATGGTGGGCGCTATAGGGATCGAACCTATGACCTTCTGTACGTCAAACAGATGCTCTCCCAGCTGAGCTAAACGCCCAAAGCAAGGTAAATTATAGTTTATCAATATCGTGGTGTCAACCGATTTAGCGAAAGTTTATTTCAAAACTTAAAAAGCATCTAAAAATGAGTTACTGGTTTACCCCATTTTACAAATGAATACGGTTTCTATTATTTTCTTTAGTTTGCTAAGCAAAAATGATAAAGTAGTCTAGAGAATAATTATGAAGAATATTACAAAAAAAGAATGGCTGTTCTTGATTGCTTATTCAGCCTGTCTAATGATAGTTACAATAGTCTTAGTTTGCCTGAGATTTTATGGTTTTTCTCTCTTTACCGCTATACCAATTGCTTTCTTCTTACCTATTATTATTACTGAAGTC
>DLIM01000014.1:877-26330 GCA_002483745.1 Caryophanales bacterium UBA7642
TTGGATTCATAATTCAGTAAGCGCTTACGCTATTTTAATTCCTCCCACAGAGATTTTGATTTTATATATAATATCTATTGTTTTTACCTATATGGATGAAAATAATAGTAGTAAGATGATAGGTAGTAATAAAGATAAAATAAACACTAAGTAAAAATTCATGAACACCGAGAACATATTAAGGACAGATTTTGGTAATGTAATGCCCTTAGAATTCATCAGCAGTCTGTTAACGATGCTTCTCATCTGCATTTTTTGTTTGGTCGTCTATTTTAAAGGTAAGAAATACAAGCCTTTAGATAAACCTAAGGGTATTGTTTCAATTGGTGAGATGATAGTTTCCTTTGCCGATAAGCAGGTCGAAGATCTAATGGGGCCTGTCTATGGCAATTTCGCCGGTTATGTCATTGCCTTAGCTGCTTATATCTTTGTTGGCTTTATGATTGGTATGATTGGTATTCCTAATTTTATCGTAATTGGAGACAATGCCATCATCAATAGCAGCAAATTATTTACGGCTTTGCCTAATCCCTTCACTAACCTAGCTTTCCCTCTAATGATTGGCTTTATTTCCTTAATGCTTATTCAGGTTTATGCTATTAAGTTCCAACATGCCAAATACTTAATGAGATTTGTTTCACCAATTCCCGTCATCGGCTTAGCCACTCTTTGGGTTCCGATGATTTCCTTATCTCTCCGTCTTTTCGGAAACGCTTTAGCTGGTTTCTGCTTAAGCACCCTGGTTTATGGTGCTTTAGGAAACACTGGTTGGGGTTTGATCCTAGCTCCTGCTGTAATGCCCTTCTTCCATGCCTACTTTGATGTTTTCAGCGGGTTAATACAGACGTTGGTCTTCGTCATGATCACGATGATGGACATCGCACAGGAAGGTCCAGAAATCGAAGAGCAGATGAAGATGGTTAACACCGTCAGTTTAAAGACTACGATTGCTCAACAGGCAAAAGCAGCCAACTAGGAAGATCCATTTATTTAAAGGAGGATCATTATGTTACTTACTTTCTTAGAAGACACCACCGGCTTTGCTACCGGAATGAAGTACATCGCTATTGGTATCATCTGCATCGTTATGTCTTTAGTCTCAATTGGCGAAGCTTTGGTTTGCGTCAATGCCGTTAAAGGTATTGCCCGTAACCCTGAGGCTGCCGGTAAGATTAGATCAACTATGATTTTAGGTTGCTCTCTAGTCGAAACCTGCGCTATTTACACCTTGGTTCTCTCAATTCTTTTAATCTTTGTCGCTAAGTAGAGAGGGTCGAATGAAGAAGAATAAAAAATCTCTCCTTCTTTTACTTCTCTCTTCGGTGGCACTTACTTCCTGTGATGCCGACAATATCAGCAGTAGTATTTCGGAAACCATAGCTAATGCTCTTCCAAACCTTTGGGTTTGTTTAGCACAGCTGGGTGCTTTTGCTGTCATGGTCTTTATTGTCTTTAAATTCCTCTATAAGCCTATTAAAAAGAAGCTCCATGAGAGACAAGATTACATTGATAACAATATCAAGGATTCCGAAAAGAAGGTTTCTGATGCTAAAGAAGCTCAGGAAGTTGCTGATAGCAACATCAAAGCTAGCCGAGTAAAGGCTAACCAGATTGTCGAGCAAGCCCATAAAGAAGCTTTGGCTGATGCCGATAAGATAATGGCTGATGCCCAGGCTCAAATTGAATTCAAGAAGCAGCAGGCTGATAAGGACCTAGAAGAACGCAAACAGTATATGGAGCGCAAAGCCCATAACGAAATTGTGAATACTGCCCTTGATGCCTCTAAAGCTGTCATTGGACGTGAGCTTACTAAAGATGATAACGACAAGATCGTTAGTGATTTCATCGACCAGATGAAGAAGGATGAGGCTGAAAAGCACTAGTAATGAACAAGTCATTATTGACGCATTTTGCTGAAGCTCTGTTTCAAATTGCTAAAGAAGACAACAAAGTTGTCGACTACGGCAATGACCTTTCACTATTGGAAGGTGTTTTTACTGCAAACCCGGATTTAGTTCTTTTTCTTGATTCTCCCTTAATCAGCCGTAATGAGAAAGAAAAAATCCTGAATGAAGCTTTCAGCAATAGCATCAATAAGGCTAGTTTAGGATTTCTCAAAGTCCTGACTTATAAAGGTTTAGTAAAAGGCTTCCCTACCATTAACGAAAGTTACCAACACTGCTACCACCGTTTGATGGGAATCTTAGAAGGAGTTATTTATGCTCCTTACGAAATCTCAGAAATAGAGCTTAGAAAAATCGAAGATATCTTCTCGAAGAGACTCTCACAAAGAGTTACCTTCAAAGTCCTTATCGACAAGAAGGTCTTAGCCGGAATGAAAATCTATTTAGAAGATACTCTTTATGATTACTCAGTCGATACGAAATTAAATAATATCAAAGATCGTCTTACCTATAAAGACTGATAAGAATCGGAGGAAAAACACTGTGTCAGATAACAATAACGTCAATCTCATCAGTTATCTCATCAAAAAAGAGATTTCTGGCTATGAGAACAAGATTGAAACATCAGATGTCGGTACCGTTGTCACAGTTGGTGATGGTATCGCTACAATCTATGGATTAGATAAAGCCATGTATGGAGAATTAGTTCTTTTCCCCAACAACGTTTATGGCATGGTCATGAACCTCAACGAAGATTCTGTCGGTGTCGTTATTTTAGGTAAAGATACCTCAATCTATGAAGGAGATATGGTAAAGAGAACTGGAAGAGTCGTTTCAGTTCCAGTCGGTGATGAGATGCTAGGAAGAGTCGTCAATGCCTTAGGTCAGTCAATCGATGGCAAAGGTGATATCAAGACCAGCCAAGAAGCTCCTATTGAAGCTCCAGCTCCTGCCATTATGGATCGTCAACCAGTTACTGAGCCTTTACAGACTGGTATCAAAGCTATTGATTCTATGATTCCTATCGGCAAGGGTCAGCGTGAACTAATCATCGGTGATCGACAGACTGGTAAGACTGCTATTGCTATTGATACCATCATTAACCAAAAGGATAAAGATGTCATTTGTGTCTATTGTGCAATTGGTCAAAAGAATTCCACTATTGCCCAGATTGTTACTAAACTAACAGAAAATGATGCTTTACAATACACTGTTGTCGTTAACGCTTCCGCTTCTGAATCAGCTCCAATGCTTTATATTGCTCCTTATGCTGCCACTTCTATCGCTGAGTATTGGGAAAAACGTGGCAAAGATGTCCTCATTATTTATGATGATTTATCAAAACACGCTGTCGCTTACCGTACCCTTTCGTTATTGCTTAAAAGAAGCCCTGGCCGTGAAGCTTACCCTGGAGATATTTTCTATCTTCATTCTAGATTGCTTGAAAGAGCCTGCCATTTATCCAATGAAAAAGGCGGCGGTTCAATAACCGCATTGCCGATTGTTGAAACTCAGGCTGGTGATATTTCCGCTTATATTCCTACTAATGTCATTTCCATTACTGATGGTCAGATTTTCTTAAGCACTGATTTATTCAATGTCGGTCAAAGACCGGCTATTGATTCTGGTCTTTCTGTCTCCCGTGTTGGCTCAGCTGCTCAGATTAGGGCTATGAAGAGTGTAGCTGCCTCTATCAAGATTGAATTAGCTAACTATGCTGAATTAAAAGACTTCTCTCGTTTCGGATCTGATTTGGATCAGGTAACCAAGAATGTCTTAAGACATGGTGCTGTTTTAATGGAAGTCTTAAAGCAGAAACAATATATGCCTTTAAGCATGGAAGATGAGATTGTCGATATCTATATTGCCCAGTCTAAACTTATTGATGATATTCCTCTTGATCAGATTCATATGGTACTCCGTAACTGCCATGAATATATTTCTAATAACGTCCCTCAGATTTTCACTAATATCCATGAAACAAAGCTTTTAAGCGACGATACTAAGAAGATGATTCAGGATGCCGTTAAGAATGTGAAAGCCGGTTTGGAGGAAATCAATGTCTGATTCTTTAGTTGCCACTAAACGAAGAATTCAAACCATCCAGTCCACTGAGAAGATTACTAAGGCAATGAAATTAGTTGCCTCAGTCAAGTATCAGAAGTGGAGAAAGATGTATGAAGCAAACAAGGGTTATACCCAAGGCATGGAAGAAGTCATGAATATCACTGTTGATTCCATGGACTTCTCTAAAATCAAAACGCCTGCCTGTCTTCAGCATTTTTCCGATACCAAGAATCTCTATATCATTGTGACTTCTTCTTTAGGTCTCTGTGGTTCCTATAACTACAACATCTTTAGAATGATTGACCCTTTACTTAAACCTGATGATGAATTACTTCTCATTGGACAAAAAGGCTACATTCATTACAAGGAATCAAAATACATCCATCATGATGATTATCTTTCTTTGATGGATCAGTTTACTTATAACAACGTTAAAGCCATGAGACATTACTTCTACCGTCTTTACCGTACTCAGCTTTATAAGACAGTTACCCTAGTCTATACCGAATATAGAAACTCCTTATCCTTTGTCACAACTATGAAACAGCTTCTCCCTCTTGATATCGATAAAAAGAAAATTATCTCTAGCCAGGATGATGACGATGTCACTAGCTATGATGATGAAATGATCGGTTATGAACCTATCTTTGACCCAAGCCCTGAAGCTGTTGCTGACTTAGTCTTACCTCACTACATCGATGCTACTTTATATAGCAAGCTAATTGAATCCGAACTCTCTGAGCAATCATCAAGAAGAAATGCTATGGAAACTGCTACTGATTCAGCTGATAAGATCAAAGATTCGTTGAAGATCGTCTACAACAAAGCCCGTCAAGGTGCAATCACTCAGGAAATCACTGAAGTCGTCTCCGGTGCTAACGCCGGCAAAGACGATGATGATTAATAGGAGGAGTAAAAAATGGCTGATGAAAATTATGGAACATTAGTTCAAGCTGTCGGACCGGTTCTCGATGTCCGCTTCACTGAGACAACTATTCCTCCGCTTCTCATGGCTTTGAAAGTCAAGAAGAGCGATGGCAGCGACTTAACAATGGAAGTAGTCCAGCATATCGGAGATGATACTGTTAGATGCATCGCTATGGGTGCAACTGATGGTATTCAACGAGGATTAAAAGTCTTGGATACCAAGAGTCCGATCAAAGTACCGGTTGGAAGACCAGTATTAGGACGTATGTTTAATGTCCTAGGCCAGCCAATTGATAATGGCGGTCCTTTTGTCGATGATCAATATCATTCAATCTATAACGATCCTCCGAGATTCCAGGATCAGTCTACTAAGGTTGAAGTCTATGAGACTGGCATCAAAGTCATTGATCTCCTCTGCCCTTATATCAAAGGCGGTAAGGTTGGACTATTCGGCGGTGCCGGTGTCGGCAAAACGGTTTTGATTCAGGAACTTATGAACAATATTGCTACTCAGAAACACGGTATCTCGGTATTTGCCGGTGTCGGTGAAAGATCCCGTGAAGGTAACGATCTTTACAACGAAATGAAGGAGAGCGGTGTCTTAAAGAATACTGCTTTGGTCTTTGGTCAGATGAACGAGACTCCTGGCGTCCGTATGAGAGTCGGCTTATCAGCTTTGACTATGGCTGAATATTTCCGTGATGTCTCCCATCAGGATGTCTTACTCTTCATTGATAATATTTACCGTTTCACTCAGGCTGGTTCTGAAGTCTCCGCCCTTTTAGGACGTATGCCATCAGCTGTCGGTTATCAGCCAACTTTAGCTACTGAAATGGGACAACTTCAGGAACGTATTGCTTCTACTAAGGATGGCTCCATTACTTCTATTCAGGCCGTCTATGTCCCTGCTGATGATTTAACAGATCCGGCTCCGGCTACGACTTTCTCCCATCTTGATGCTAAGACCGTCTTGGATAGAGGCATTGCTTCTTTAGGCCTATATCCGGCTGTTGATCCTCTCGCTTCTTCATCTAACTTCCTTGATCCTAATATTGTCGGTCAGGAACATTATGAAGTTGCCCGTCAGGTTCAGGCTATTCTTCAGAAATATAAGGACCTTCAGGATATCATCGCTATTTTAGGTATCGATGAACTTTCTGAGGAAGATAAGTTAGCCGTTGCTCGTGCAAGAAGAATCAGAAACTTCCTTTCTCAGCCTTTCTTTGTAGCTGAAAAATTCTCTGGACGTCAGGGCAAGTTTGTTCATCTCGAAGATACGATTGCTTCCTTCAAAGCTATTCTTGATGGTAAGGGAGATAATCTTCCTGAAGAGGCTTTCACTTATGTCGGTACTTTCCAAGAAGCTGAAGAAAAAGGCAAGGAGCTTTTAGCAAATGCTCCTGTTGCTGTTAAGAAGTAAAGGCTTTTATGGATACTTTCAAGCTTGAAATATTTACACCAGACAAAAGGCTTCCTGATATGGATGCTCAGTCTTTGACCTTGGAGACTAGTGAAGGTCAAATGACACTTTTAGCTCACCATATTGACTTAATTGCTAACATAGAAATCTGCCCGGTTGTCATTAAAAACAACGGCCACATTTATCATTATGCCACCTCTGGCGGTGCCTTATATTTCATGCATGATAAGAATGTCGCAAGGCTTTTAGTCACTTCTGTGGAATCAGTTGAAGAGATTGATTTGCAGCGTGCTATTGCCAGTAAGACTCAGGCTGAGAAGCTTCTTCAAGAGGCTAAGACAGTTGTTGAAACCAACAACGCTGAAATTCAGCTTAAGCGAGCTATCAACCGAATTAACATCAAGTCGACCAAAAAAGACGTCTAATGGAGAGCTGCCTCTAGGCAGCCTCTTTTAATTTTAAGAAACTTTAAATAAATAAGCAGTAGTAAATAAGGTAATTAAATAATATAATTAATATCGATTTTTATGATTGCCTATGTAGGAGGGTAACATGCATTTTGATAATATCTCTTGGGATGAATACTTTATGTCTATTGCTGTCCTTTCTTCCTTAAGAAGCAAGGATCCCCATACTAAAGTAGGAGCCTGCATTGTCTCCCCTGACCATAAAGTCCTTTCTTTAGGATATAATGGCATGCCGATTGGTATTGATGACCAGGTTATCCCTTGGGCTAGCCATGCTGATGGAAAAGCTTTCTTAGATAGCAAGTACCCTTATGTCTGCCATGCTGAATTAAATGCCATTTTAAACAGCAACCATGATTTACATGGTGCGACTGTCTATGTAACTCTCTTCCCCTGCAACGAATGCACTAAGGCTATCATTCAGTCAGGAATCAAAAAGATAATCTTTATTTCTGATAAATATCATGACACCGATGAAGAAATCGCTGCTAGAAGAATGCTGGATATGGCTCATATCGAATATGAGGAATATACTGGCAAGCTTCCAATCATCACCTTTAAGGAGAACCAATGAAGAGAACTAAAAACAACCCCTACGCTGAGCACACAAAGTTTCCTATCAAGCATTGCTTAGTCTCAACCATCGTTATCATCATCTGTGGTGCTATTGTCCTAGGAATGCTTTATGGTATCATCAATTCCACCTCTGTCTCCAGCAAAGCCTGGATTTTTGCAGTGGTTTGGGCATCATTATTGGGGGCAAGCTTAATAGTCTTCTGGATCTATCAGATCATTAAATACAAAAAGACAAGAAAAGATGAGAACTAAAAAGAAAGAAATAGAGCTTTTAAAAAAGGATTCAGCCATACCTAGTGATTCTGCTATTTTCTTAAAGAACCTCTGTTTTGGGTATGAAAGAACAAAACTAAATATTGTTAATGCTAACCTTGATATCAAAAAAGGCCAGTATGTCTCGGTAATCGGACATAATGGCTCGGGTAAATCAACCTTAGCAAAATTGATTGATGGTATCCTAGTCCAAAACTCTGGCGATATTTACATTTTCGGTGTCAAAATGACAGATGACAACGCTCTTCTTTTGCGTAAAGACATCGGCTTAGTCTTTCAGAATCCTGATAGCCAGTTTATTGGGGCCACAGTCAGAGATGATATAGCGTTTGGCTTAGAGAATGCTAGAGTGCCTTCCTATGAAATGGATGATATCATTCACGATTGTGCTAAAAGGGTCGGTATGCTTAATTACCTTGATACCGAGCCTTCTAATCTTTCTGGCGGTCAGAAACAGAGAGTAGCTTTGGCTGGAGTCATAGCTAGACGCCCTAAGATCCTAATCATGGATGAGGCAGGGGCTATGCTTGATCCTAAAGGCAAAAGAAGCATAAGGGAATTCATTAAAGCAAGCCGAAAAGATAATCCTGACCTGACGGTTTTGAATATCACACATGAAATCGATGAAGCCTATGATGCTGATAGAGTTATCACCTTGAATGACGGAAAGATTATTTTAGATGGCAAGCCCAGCTATGTCTTTTCACAGGATTCTTTACTTAAAAGCATTCAGCTCGATATTCCTTTCGCCCATAAGTTAGCAAAGGATTTAAAGAACAAAGGTTATGACTTAGGTCCTATTGATAGTGATGAGGAGCTTTTAAAAAAGCTATGCCAATAGAACTCAAGCATGTCTTTTACACCTACGATGAAGGTCTCCCTAGTTCTAGAGAGGCTCTTTCTGATATCAATCTTTTGTTCAAGGACCATTGCTTTACTGCCTTGATTGGAGAAACGGGCTCTGGCAAATCAACTTTGATTCAGCACCTTAATGGCTTACTTCTTCCGACTTCTGGAATCGTCCAAGTAAACGACTATGTTATTGATATGACTTTAGAGTATAAGAAAAAGCATGGTCTTCCTACAGATGTAATCAATACGCATGCCATGAAAAAGAAGCATAAGAAGAAGCAAAAGGATATTAAGACATTAAGAAAGAGAGTTGGATTAGTATTCCAATTCCCTGAATACCAAATCTTTGAAGAAACCGTCATTAAAGATGTCTCCTATGGGCCTAAGAACTTTGGAGCCACCAACGAAGAAGCTATTGCCTCTGCTAAAAGAGCTTTAGCCTTAGTCGGTATTGATCATTCCTATTACGAAAGATCTCCTTTTGAATTATCAGGAGGAGAAAAAAGAAGAGTCGCTATCGCTGGCATCATTGCTCTGAATCCTGATGTCCTAGTCCTTGATGAGCCGACAGTCGGCTTAGATGCCGGAGGACAGGCAATGCTGATGGGACTATTAACAGAAATCTCCAGAAATGGAACCTCCATCATTCTAGCTACCCATGATATGGATGTCGTTTTAAAGTACGCTGATCGAGCTATTGTTTTAGATAAAGGAAAAGTGGTCAGTGATTCTACGCCTTTGGATTTATTCCAGAACAGTGAATTTTTAAATAAATCTTCTCTTGAGCCTCCTAAGGTGTTTCGTTTTGCTTTGGATTTAAAGAAACACGGACTTGATATTAATCTTAACAATATCAAAGACTGTGATTCTCTTGCTGATGAAATCATCAGAGTTAAGAGCGGAGTTAAATAATGAACTTAACTCTTGGTAAATTTACTCCCTTCAATACTATCATTCATAAACTTGATAGTCGTATCAAACTGATAGCTTTAATTGTCTTTATGGTATCAGTCTTCCTTTCATATGGAACTCCCTATATGAACTTAGTCATCTATGGAGGAATCTTTGTTATCCTCTTATTCATATCCTTATTAGGAAGAGTCAGCTTCCTTCAGCTATTCAAATCCTTAAAAGGATTATGGTTTATGGTTCTCTTTATCATCGTTTTAAATATCTTCTTGCCAGGTAAGACTAGCGGTGATGTAGCCTTCAGTATCGGTAATGTTAAAGTCTATTATCTAACTATCATCAACGTCTCTTATATCTTAGTAAGACTAATCCTAGTTATGATGATGACTAATATCTTTACTTCCACAACTAAGCCGATGGAAATGACTAGTGCTTTAGAATGGCTTTTTTACCCTTTCAAGTTCATTGGATTACCAATCCATAAGATAGCTATGGCAATCTCATTAGCTTTGAGATTCATTCCTACTTTAGCCGAAGAGACTGAAAGAATCATGAAAGCTCAGGCTTCAAGAGGAGTCGACTTCCATCAAGGAAAAATAAAAGAAAAAATCAAAGCCATTATTTCATTAATTATTCCTCTCTTTATGAGTGCTTTCTTGACTTCAGGAGAATTAGCTGATGCTATGGAAGCCCGTGGTTATAACCCTGATAGTAAGAGAACTAGATATCGAGCCTATAACTGGGGTTTCAACGATACTTTCGGAGTAATCCTTTCAGCAGCCTTCTTGGCTGGAATGATTGTTTTAGCCGTCTATCAATATGATCTCTTCAATTACTTAGGAATCTCCTTACCTAAATTATCATAATGAAAATATTCATTAGGATTGCCTTTTTAGGTCAAAGTTTCATTGGAACTCAAAAACAGAAAAAAGGATTAACAATACAATCCGTTTTTGAAGAGGCTTTATCTAATATCTACAATGAGAAAATCAAAGTGACCATCTCTTCTAGGCTGGATAGCAAAGTGAATGCTTTAGATTTTGCCCTAACTTTCATTACTGAAAATAAAACTATCTCTCTAGATCATCTTAAGTATTATCTAAGAAGGTATTTAAGCCAAGATATCTTCATCAAAGATGTAAGAGTTATTAGCGATGATTTCTCACCTAGGTATTCATGCCTTTATAAAGAATATATCTATCTTATTCAAAACCAGAAAGACAAGAACCCTCTCCTTAACCAGTTTACTTTTACTCCTATCAAAGTCTTAGATGAAAAGAAGCTCAATGAGGCCTTGATTTGCTTTAAAGGCGAACATGACTTTAGAGAGTTTGCTACGCCCGAATCAAAAGAAGAAAAGACCATCTTGACTATCGATGATGTCTTATTGACTTCACAAGGTAGCTTAACTATTCTCTCCTTTAAAGCTAGAAGTTTCTTAAGATACCAAGTCAGATTCATGGTTGGCGCCTGTATTAGATACGCAACGAACCGTTTAACCATCAAAGAAATCAAAGACATGCTAGCCGGTAAAACAGTTAAGTATCAAAAGCTTAAAGCTGAACCCCAAGGGTTAATCTTAAAACATATCTACTATCCCGAAATTGATATAAAATAATGTTTCCTATCAGCTTTGATTAAGTGTTTTTAGGTGCTATCATTATTTAATAGGAAAACAATATATGGACCACACTGAGAAGAAAGACAACTTTAAAGCGATAATGAAGAAATACTTCCGCAAGGAAGATGTTCTTTTGCTTCCTAACATTCTCTGTTATGTAAGAATCCTTTTAATTGGCGTATTCCTATGCCTTTATTTGATTCCTTTTTCAGTTGCCGGAAATAACAAAGCTTATATTTATTTAGCCACTGCCATAATGATTACAGCGGCTTACACTGACTTCCTTGATGGCTTCATTGCTAGAAAATTCAATGAACAGTCACAACTGGGAAAGATCCTTGATCCAATTGCTGATAAATTGCTTCAGTTCTCGGTTGCTACAGCCCTCTGCGTTAAATTCTGGCAATTTGCATCTATCTGGACAATGTTTGCTGTCTTAGTCGTTAAAGAATTAGGTTTAATGATGGCTGATATTGTATTGGCTCAGCACAATAAGACCTTTGGCGGAGCTAAATGGTATGGTAAGGTCGCAACTTTTATCTTCTATGTCATCCTAGGCGCTTTACTGATTGGCGGACCATTCGCCTTAGATGCTTACTATGTCTCCGACTTGTTCCAATGTCATTTGATTATTGATTCCTTAGCCTCGGTTGCCATCTTCTTCTTGACTTTAGCCGCTATTTTATACGGTTTCTTATTTGTTAAGCTTCTTCACCATGGCCCGGAAGAAATTAAAAAAGTTTCAATTAAACCAGAGGAGAATAAGAATAATGATTAAAATTTATATGTCGCCTAGCTGTTCTAGCTGCCGCAAAGTCAAAGCTTGGTTCGATAATGAGAAGATTCCCTATAAGGAAATCAATATTTTCAAACATGAAATCACCGTTGAAGAGCTAAAAGAGATGCTGAACAAGTCTCTTGATGGCACTGATGAAATCATTTCAACTAGAAGCAAGATCTTCAAGGAAGAAAACATCGATATTGATTCCATGTCTGTCGTTTCTCTTTGCAAATTCATTAAGGATAACCCTTCTATCTTAAAAAGACCCATCATTGTTGATGACAGCAAGATTCAAGTCGGCTATAATCCCGATGAAATAGAGATCTTTGAGAAAGCCAAGCAGATTGCCTTAAGCGTCTGCAATGAGAAGGTTTGTCCAAACTATAACGACTGCGTCCATCACTTTGGGGATAATAGAGAAAAGACCGAAGTTTGCGACGAGAAGTGCAAGTAGATTTAGTTTTAATGAAACAAGCCATTACCTTCATAAGCAATGGCTTTTTTATTGAAAAAGCCTCAGCTTATTAATAAAGCTGAGGCAATAGTTTTAGTATAAGAAAAAACTACTTCTCATCCATGGCAGCGTTAATAGCACGAGTCTCTTTGGATAAGGTATTGATTTTGAATTCAATGTCTAAATTAGCGCAGATATCTCTCAAAGTGTTCTGAGAAGTCAAGGCAGCATCAGAATCGCATTCAATTTCATAGTCGACTTTCTTGGAATAAGTGTTCTTGGAGATATCAATAGTGGTTCCCTGATAATCGACTTCTTTTCTTTCAGTAGTCATATGGGCTAAGACTTTCATCTTAGAGGTCGGAATTTGAAGAATATCTAAGAAATCAGAAATATCTCCTCTAGGGAAAATATTATGGTCGATAAGACTATCAGCATCTTTCTGAGGAAGAGTCTGATCCTTCTCAAGAAGTCCTTCAGCTAATGGGGCCTTCATAGTCAAGATAGACTTGTTATTGGCTTGTCTGATTCTTAAAACCATTCCGTATTTCTTTAGGATACGATCATCAGAATCAAGATAATAGTTGGTTTGAATAGTGGAAGCATCACCAAAATTTAGCTTAGCTAGAACCTTCTCGTAATCTTTCTTCGAAAGCAGAACCTTAGCTTCAATTTCTATATTATTGCTTGCCATAAAAGACACTCCTTGGTTAACTAATATGATACAATACCAAGTGGAAAATATAAAGAGAGATAACACGAAATGAAACCTTGCTCGTTCACAATTTTCACAAGACAATCCAAGGCTAAAGACAGCGAAATCGACTTTCTTTGCCAAGGTCTTTTAGATTTAGGATTTACTCTTGATGATGACAATCCTGAACTAATCATCGTAGTAGGAGGAGATGGCTCCCTTCTTAAAGCCATTCATGAATTTAACTTCAACGGTCTCTTCTTATTGATCAATTCCGGGCATTTAGGATTCTTCTCCGATTATTCTATCGGTGAACTTAGTAATTTCATGGATGATATTGTTGATTCTGATCCTATCATCGAAGACTTGCCTTTATTGAAAATCAATATCAACGGCGAGGAAAATTATGCTTTGAATGATTTAGTCATTCAAGCTGGCCGAACCTGTGAGTTTAACCTATCTATCAACAATATTCACTTTACCTCTTCAAGAGCTTCCGGAATTGTAGTAGGCACCGCTGTCTCTTCAACTGGCTACTTAGCTTCCTTAAATGCTCCTATAGTTGTCTCTGACCCTGGCATCTATATGTATTCCTTTATTGCTCCTGTCTTTAATAGGCTTTTCCCTAATACCATCAGCAAAGCTATCCTCTCTACTAATGATGTCTTAAGTATTTCCGCCTCTGATCCTTATGAGATTTCCTTAGATGGAATTCCAATGAATAAAGATAACGAATGTGAAGTATCAATTCTGCTTTCTTCTACTAAAGAAGTTAAGTTGCTTCACTTAAAAGAGGTTTCAAATATTAACAGAATCAGAAAGTCAATATCTGAAATAGAGGATTAAAAATGTCTTATATATTCTTAGTTTCTTTATTATCATGGCAAATAGCCTTGATAGCTGTAGGTGGAGCATTATTAGTAGGTCTATTAATTATTCTCCTTCTAGTAATTAGGAAAAAGAGAAAGGTTAAAGCCTCTGATAAACAGGCTGAGATTAAGATGACTAATTCAGCTAACGCTATCTCGGATAAGTTCGGTGGCTATTCTAATATTGTCTCAATTACCCAAAGAGGATCCCGAGTAACTGTCAGCGTTGTTAATCCTGACTTAGTCCTTAAAAAGGATATAGTTACTATTATGGATAATGTGATGTTTATGGGTAACAAAGTCGTTTTTGTTATCGGCAGCCATAGTGAAGAATTCCAAAAGCTTCTTTCAGAAAACAACGGAAAGTCTAGTGTAGCCAATCGCTAAAGGTATATAATTAATTTATATTCAAGTAAGGAGAGCATTTATGAAGTTATTAAAAAGTACTAAAGTCATGTGGTGGGTATTAAGCATCTGCATCATTGCTGTTGTTGTCTTGTTCTGTGTTTTAGCTTTGACTAGCCTTTTTGCCTAAAACAAATAGAAGTGAATGAAAAACAAGCTTAGGCTGAAGCCTAGGCTTTTTTTGATGAAAAATAGCTGGCTTTTGCCAGCTATCTTTTATTTAATTATTCCTAAATCCTTAAGGTCTTCAGCTAATTCATCAGTAGGCAGTCCCATGATAGTGGACATGCTTCCCGATAAGATCTTGCTATTGATGAAGTCCTTATCTTGGACTCCGTAAGCTCCGGCTTTATCAAATGGTGAACCGGTATCGATGTATTCCTGGATTTCTAAATCAGCCATCTTCTCAATGAATAAGGTTGCAGTGACGACACGCTTCTTAAGAATCTCAGAATTCTTTATTATGCAATAAGCGGTGATGATATCATGCTTATTTCCAGATAGCTCTCTTAGCATCCGATAAACATCATTTTCATCTTTCGGCTTGCCTAGCTGTTCTCCTTTAAAGGAGACCATCGTATCAGAAGCAATAATAATATCATTTGGATGAGTCTTAGAAACTTCCTGTCCTTTACCAATAGCTTCCTCTAAGCAGAGATGACGGCAATTGGATTCATGAATAGCTCTTTCATTAAAGGAAGAGGGAATGGTTTCAAACGGAATATCTTTAAGAATCTGGGCTAAAAGCTCTTTTCTTCTTGGTGATTGACTAGCTAAGATAATCATTAATAATTGACCTGGACTTTCTTGCTGGGTGAAACTTCGTTGTAGTTAAGAATAACAGGAATGACCATTGGATTACGATGGGATTCACGATAGAGGAAGTGGCTAGCAATTGCTTTAACAGTAGACTTGATATCAGAATAAGTTACTTTTCTTCCGGATTTCATTAAGCGATCAACTTCAATACCGATAATTTCACTAGCTTTCTTCTGCAAACTCTTCTTGTTTGAAGAAATAAAGCCGCGGCTTTCAACTAAGGGTACTGAAACTAAACGGCTAGTCTTAGGATCAATAACTAGGAAGACACCAACCATACCTTCGTTGATTAAAGTATTCCTATCCTTCATAACAGAAGTTGAAACACTGACGGTGCTCTTTCCATCAATATAGATAGCATCGGCCTGAACCTGACCGCCACGAGTGACGTTGTGGTTAATCAAAGTTAAGACATCACCATTTTCGCAAACGAAAGTATGATCTTTCGTTAAGCCACATTGAACACCAATGTCGGCGTGAAGCTTTAACATACGGTATTCACCATGGATAGGCATAAAATAGTGGGGACGGCAAAGTTTCTGGAAAAGACGCATTTCTTGCTTAGATGCATGGCCTGAAGCATGAAGGTTGCTTAAAACAGAATTAGTGATAACTGAGGCGCCTAATCTAGTAAGTTGGTTGATAACAGCATTGATAGGACCGGTGTTTCCAGGAATAACAGAGGATGAGAAAACAATCGTATCTCCAGGAAGAACATGAATAAAACGATGATCACCTCTAGCAATACGGCTTAAGACAGCCATCGGTTCACCTTGGGTTCCAGTACAAAGAATGCAGACTTCTTCCGGAGGTAGTCTCTTTAAGTCCTCTGGAGCGCAAAGATAGTTATCAGGTACTTTTATGTATCCGAACTCTCTAGCAGCTTCGATATTAGACTCCATACTTCTTCCAAAGACAATAATCTTTCTCTTAAACTTCATTGAAGTCTCAATAATCTGCTGAATACGGCAAATGTTGGAAGAGAAAGTAGAAATAATAAGACGGCCGCTAGCTTCGGAGAAAACATCCTGAATGCCTTGAATAACCGTTCTTTCAGAAGGGGTATAACCTTCCTTTTCGGCGTTAGTAGAATCAGCCATTAAGAGATCAATTCCTCGATCACCAAAATGGACTAACTTAGGAATATCAAAGTCTTTATCGACAGGGGTTAAATCAATTTTGAAATCACCGGATTCGACGATGGTTCCCTGAGGAGTAGTGATGTAGATACCAAAAGAATCAGGAATAGAATGAGTGACATGATAGAATTCCATCTTAAAGTCTCCGGCCTGGAAAACATCATCTTCATCATATTCAATAATCTTAGTATCAGTATGGATCTTATCATCAGAGAGCTTATGGCGGATTAAGGCAGCAGCAATCTTCGGAGCATAGATGATAGGAACATTAACTTGCTGAAGCAAGAAAGGAATACCACCGATATGGTCTTCATGGCCATGGGTAATAACTAAAGCCTTAATCTTATTTTGATTGTCCCTAAGATGAGTGAAATCAGGAATAATGTAATCAATTCCTGGTAGATTGCTGTCCGGGAACATAACACCGCAATCAATAATCAAAAGCGAATTGTCATTCTCAACACAGTAAAGGTTCTTGCCGACCTCACCAAGGCCGCCAAGAGCATAGATCTCTACTGGGGAGTTAAGAGTGTGCTTGAATTCAGACATATATAAATCTCCTTAATTACTAAATTAAAACCGAAGAAAGACCTTAATTTATGTTTTAAAAGTAAAAAAATTAAAGAACTCTTCGAAAGCTTTAAATATTGTAATTAACATTTCTCTAAATCACAAGAAAGACTTAGAGAAAACGCTAACACAAAACCTTATTCAATCGGAACGGCCTCAGGATCAGTATAGAAAGGATCCTTTTTATCGATTCTTTCATAATAAAGAATTCCATCAAGATGATCGTATTCATGCTGGAAGACCATAGCTGGATAACCAGACAATTTTAAAGTCACTTCTTTTTCAGTTAAAGCGTCATAGGCTTCTATCGTTACCTTAAAATATCGATAAACATATCCTTTAACATCAACAGGTACTGATAAGCAGCCTTCTCCTGATGTCAGATAGCCTTTTTTCACTGAAGAAGAGACAATCTTAGGATTTACTAATCCATACTCATAATGAGTGCCATCAGTATCATCGAAATAAATTGCATAAAACCTTTTAGAAATGCCAATTTGAGGAGCGGCAAGTCCAACGCCTGATCTTATGCCATGCTTTTTAGCATACTTATCGTCCTGGCTCTTCTTAAGATATTCGACCATTGAAACAATAGTCTTTTTGGTATCTTTGTCCAAGGGAAGAGTAACCTCGCCCGCCTTCATATGAAGAACAGGGTCTTTATCGGTATAGATTTTGAATAATTTCATATTTCTTAATTATTCTATCATCTCTTAAACAAAAAGGAGTATAAATAAAAATAAAAAACATAGAGAATAAGGTTTTTGCATGGTGAAAGAATAAACCTATCACTTAAAATGCTATAATTATCACATGAATGATAATGATTTCTATCTAGAAGAGCTAGAATTCCTCTCTAACTTAAAAGCGTCTTCTTTATATAAAGAAACAAAAGACTTATCGGATAAGATAGCTAAAGATTCCTATTTGACTTCTTTAGCTAATGAAAGAGACTCCTTTTATCAATCAGCAAATGATGCTCTCCCAGAAGAAAAAGAACAGTTACTAATCAAAGCCAAAGAGGCTAGTGACAAATTGATTTCTTCTCCACTTATGAAAGACTATTTAGATCATTATCAGAAAATCAAAAACATCTTAGCCATCATCAATGATGGCATCTTCAAAGGAATTAATAAGCAATGATAAGAATTATAGCCGGGACTTACAAAGGCCGTTTCTTAAAGGTCCCTGATACTAAAGTGACAAGACCCACGATGGATAAAGTCCGTCAGGCAATCTTCTCAGCCATGAAGGATAAATGCTTAGGAAGCGTGGCTCTTGACTTATTTACCGGTAGTGGAGCTATGGGCCTAGAAGCTTTATCAAGAGGTGCTAAGAAAGTCTATCTCAATGATAAAGACCATCGTACCTTCCTAACAATGAAAGAAAATGTTTTATCTTTAAACCCTGATAAAGACTCATATGAACTTGCTTGTCTTGACTATCGCGTCTTTCTTAAAAAGAACAAAGATTTAAAACTAGATATTCTTCTTCTTGATCCGCCTTACCGTTTCACAATCAACGGTTCTATCATCAAATACTGTGAAGAAAATAAGATGCTCAAAGATGATGCTTTGATTGTCTCTGAACAAGATTATCCTAACGATGAGATTAAAGGCTATACCATGAAAGAATACCGTTATGGTGAAAAACATGTAGCCTTATATAGAAAGGAAAGCATATGAAAATAGCTTGCTATCCAGGATCATTCGATCCCCTTACTAATGGACATGTCGATGTCGCCTTACGTGCTAGAAGAATCTTTGATAAAGTTATCATCATCGTTGCCGATAACCAAGACAAGAAGCAGCGTTATTCCTTCACTACTGAAGAAAGAGTTGAAATGGCGAAAGAAACCTTTAAAGACCTCGATGGTTTTGAAGTTGTCTCCACTACTGGCTTAGTCGTCAAGAAAGCAAGAGAATTAGGTGCTCAGGCTTTAATCAGAGGCCTAAGGGCTGTTACCG
Organism: Caryophanales bacterium UBA7642; assembly: GCA_002483745.1. Taxonomy (GTDB): domain Bacteria; phylum Bacillota_I; class Bacilli_A; order RFN20; family CAG-288; genus Enterosoma. The sequence continues at coordinate 19,592 of DLIM01000014.1, forward strand.
ATTATGAGGCTGAATTCCAGATTCATGAAGTCAACGAATTTATTGCGCCTGATATCGATATGGTCTATCTAATGGCACACCGTGATCAAGCCTTTGTTTCCTCCAGCAACATTAAAGAAATCTTCGCTCATGGCGAAGATATCTCTAAATTGGTTCCAGCTCCCGTCTTAAAGGCTATGATTAAGAAGAGAGACAGCTTTAAAAGCTAAACTAAGCTGTTAAAGACTCCGATATTGATATTCTTTTCCGCTTCTGTTGATCCTGCATGATGAGAAACAAACAGTTCATCCATCGTAAGATCCTGAGAAAAGCCCATCTTCCCTTTAGCGATGAAAAGATAGTCACCTAATAACTCCTTGAAATGCTTGTTGGGTTTACCTAAGCCAAAGATTCTCTTCTCAATAGCTTGCTTCTTAGAATAAATGTAAAAATCAGAGCCATAGTATTTCCGGGCTAATCCCAGAAATACTTTTTTCTTGTCATCTTTGACTAAAAAACTAGTACATCTCGGTTCTAAAAAGAAATGAGGATTCTTAAGACAATCAAAGAAGTCAGGGTGCTCATAAATAGAATGATAACCAGTGTTAGTATGGCCGTGATCGGCAATAGTCAATATTAAAGATTCCGGGTGCTTTGAAGCAAAATCATTAACCTCTCTATCAAGAGAAGAAACAATATCCCCTACAGCTTTGGAGCCGACTCCATTTCGGTGAAGAGAAGAATCAGGGTCAGTCCAATAAAGATAAAGGAAATCATTGTCTTTTAAGGCTTTTTCTCCTTCTGCTAAAAGATTAATAAAAGTAGGATCTTTAAGAGCAAAGCCTAAGATCAGTTTGGCTTTCTTTTTTTCTTCCTGAAACAAAGAATCCAATTCTTTTAAAGGAAGATACTGATTAGTTTTAATCTCAGTATCTTTAGAAGAGTCAGCAAACTTTGAAGCAAACATCAAAACCGGCATTTCATACATAGGAAGCTTTTCAGTCCAGCCTAGCCAGCCAGTTTCAAGAGGATACTTACCAGTTAAAAGGCTAGTAGTAGCAGCAGTTGTAGTTGGGGGATAAACAGAAGTGATCTGAAATCTTCTTGCCTTATAGATATGCGGTGCTTCTTTTCTATAGACGTACTGAATGTGGCTACCAAAGCCATCAAGAAGAATTAGAATAACTTTCCTTGTAGGAACCTTATTAGCCTTTAGAAGCCTATCTAGTGGCTTAAATGAGGGGTGATAGGTCTTTAAGCCAAATGCTTTTAGGATTGAGTTAGAAACACTAACTAAATTAGCCTTAGGATTATAAAACATAGCTTTGTTCTCCTAAATAGATTATAGATGAAAAAGAAAATTAAAAAAGCCCGACACTTGGCCGGGCTTGATTTTCATTATTCAGCGACAGTGTAGATATCGTAGTTAAGGATATCTCTCATCTGCTTGCCGACATCAACCTTAGAACTGTTAGATAAGCCACTTTCCATTCCGAATATGACCTTGCTAGGATTAGCAATATCATATTTGGTATCAGTCTTATTCTTCATATAGGTGACAAAGCAAGGAGTAAAGATAGTTCCGCCACCAGACTGAGAATCAAGACGAGTATCAAGAGTTTCTTCAGTTACAGAAGAATTCTTATAACGGTTAGCTTGGTTATCGTAGACACTCTTAACATTCTGCTGAACTTCATATTGCTGTTGGAGAGTGATGTTGGAATTATCATAATTGTCTTCAGGATCTTTTCCTTCAACATTCTTGCTCTTGGTAGAATCACCAGGAACCCAACTGCAGTTGATCGTATAAAGTCTTAATTTGCCTTTGGCAATCTTATCGTTGAAATCGTTATACCAATCTTCGACATACTGTTCGATAGTATTGCAATCATCGCTGTTATCCTTGTAGTAGACAACAATGAAGCCTTCTTTATCTTCGGATAAGGAACTGTTCTCGGCACCGACAACGCCATTGCAGTTAGTATCTTTTCCATCAATATAATCTTGGAATTTTGAATAAGTAGTAGGCTTAGATTCAAAGAATTCTGAATTAGTGTCGTTCTGAGCATTGTTGATAGCTTTAGTAATATAAGGAATGCAAATAACAATAGCTACAACCACACCGACAATTAAAAGAACCTGTAACCAGGCAGCTTGTTTAAACCATTCCCAGCCAGCAACAGCATGGGCTTTGGCTTTAGTATTTTTCTTTTCTTCTTTGTCTTCGGTGAAGCGCATCGAATGTTCCTCCGATCCTGGTAGCACACGTATGTATTAGTATACAACAAACAATTTTAAATGAAAATGGTGCCCCATGCCAGAATCGAACTAGCGATTGGTCCTTACCATGGACCCGTTATACCACTTAACTAATAGGGCGTTTATAGTCGCGTGAATTAATATAGCTAATTCACTATCTAAAGTCAATAAATAGAAAGAAGGATTTTCACTTTTTTATTGTTTTAGAGACTTTTTGAAGAGCTGAATTGACTCAGCACGGATATATTTTACCTCAGCTGTCTCATATTTTAGAATATTTACTAGTCCAATCTTCTCAGAATTCTTTTTGACATTTTTTCTTTTAGCAATCATGACCGTGCCATTATCAAGGTGAGATAAATACAAAGCTAACTCATAAGCGGTTCTTTTGACATTTTCATTTTCATCACCGACTAAAATTACAACATGGGCGCCAGGATAATCTTTGACATGGATAAAAAGATCATCCTTCTTGGCAATCTTGAATGTTAGCTCTTCATTCTGAAGACCATTCATTCCGAAGCCAATCTTACCTTCAGGCAAAGTTAAATAGTGAGGATCATAGCTATGGCTCTTAGACATCTTAGGAATATGCCTATTACCCTGTTTCTCCTTAATGTATCCTTCAGTTAAAAGCTCTGTCTTTAGCTCCATGATATCTCTAGGAGTTCCATCTTTAGCTTCTAAAAGCTTTTTCTCTAGATATTGTTCTTCATCTTTAGCTTTAAGAATCAAGGTATTCAAAATACCAACAGCAGATTTGGCTTTAGTGTATTTCTTAAAATAACGGTTGGCATTATTAGGAGCATCAAGCAAAGGATTCAAAGGAATAGAATAACCATCCTTGATTAGTACTTTATCGCCCTTTTTAATTTCACCTTGATACATGTAAATTTCCTGACCATATTCCATATACTTAAGATGATCATTAGAATCATGCAAATCTTCTTGAAGATTAATAAGTTTTTTCTTAACAACTTTAATTGCTTTATCGATAAGAGTAATTAATTCTTTTTCTTTTTGAAGCTTAGCCATTTTCTTTTGGTCAACCACTAAGCTTTGATAAATATCACAGACAGAAAGAGGTTTAGCTTCCTTTAATTGGAAATCAAAAGGAAGTATTTCTTTATTGCAAAGATACAAACTAGTAGAAGCAATAAGACTCTTTAAAGCATCATCCAAAGAAGCTTTCTTTGATTCAACATAATCCTTAAGCTTTCGGTAAACAGCATTAGATAAATAAGGCTTTGCTTCTTCTAAGTTATCTAAATGAGATGGCAAAGTATCTCTCTTTTTAGGATACTCATAAGAGACATTTCTGGTTATAAAGATACCTTTTTCAACATCAGTGCGTTCCTTATACAAGGAAACTATTTTCCCATATGGATAAGCTACAATGAAGCAATTGGGATGATTAGGAAATAATTCAAGGATGAGATCATATCCAGAATTCACTTCAATCAAATCATGGCTATTAGCAGAAAAACTAATAGTAATGACTCTTTCTCCTTCTAGCTTCTTAACATCAGTAACTGTGCTTAAAACTAATTTCTTTAAAGAGTTAAAGAAAGGAGAATTATCATCGACTTTCTCATAACGATCATGAGAATAAGAAAGAAAAGGATTAGCTGGGTTTAAAGAAAAAACAAATGTGCCATGTTTTATGGTTCCATCAGACTTAACTTCTGAGAAAGGGTAGCCGTAATCGGAATTGCCTAAAAATAGAGGCTTACCAAAAGTAGCCCCAACCAATTGTTCTTTTAACGCCTTAACAATAATGTTTAATGTGAGATTATCTAAAGCCATATTTAAAATTATAACACCAAGACAAGTATTTATCTTAAAGCCGAAAAATAATCTAAGTAATACTAAAAAGCCAATTCCAAAGCCATCATAACAACAAAGCCAATCATAAAGGACCAAATACCGATATGAGCATCTTGGGTTTGCCTAGAATCAGGAATCAATTCATCCAAAGTAACATAAATCATAGCTCCAGATGCAAAGGATAAAAGCCAAGGAGAAATAACCTCAATCTGAGCTAAGAATAATCCTACAATTGCAAACACTGGTTCTACTGCACCAGAAGCTGTTCCAAATAAGAAAGCTCTTGATTTCTTTTCTCCGGCTCCAAACATTGGAATAGAAACCGCAGCGCCTTCAGGTATATTTTGAATAGCAATACCGATTGCTAACGATAAAGCACTAAATGCTAAAGTAAGGTTGGTTGAATCTGTTTTAGCGGCTGCTAAGCCTAATCCACAGGCTAAGCCGACTGATAATCCCTCTGGAATATTGTGAATAGTGACAGCAAAGAAGAATCTAGTATTTTTAGAAAGATTCTTCCCTCCCATACCTTCAGATACATCATTAGATAAATGAGTGTGAGGAATAAGTTTATCCATTCCCCAAAGAACTAAGCCACCTAATAAGAAGCCGACTATTGGAGGTATATAGCTCCATTTAGAATAGACATCCATAGTTTGGCTTTCAGTAATAGAAGGAAGTATTAATCCAAAGAAAGAAGAAGCCAGCATAATCCCGCCTGCAAATCCTAAAACAAAGTCATTAGCCTTGGTTCCAAAGCCTTTCTTAAAGAAGAACACAAATGCTGAACCTAGAGTGGTAGCTGCAAAAATGATGACAATACTAATAATAGTTAATGTAGTTGCGCTCATAAGACCTCCATTTAGAAGTTGCCGCAAAGACATATAAATTATAGTCTAACTACCATTAAAATAAAAAGAAAAGGCTTGGATTGCTCCAAGCCCTGAACTACATGTCCATATTCTGCGAGAATAAGTAACTAAGAACTAAGCTATCGTAGAATTCAGATCTCTCTTCATTCTTAGAACGATTTTCTTGTTCCTTTTCTTCATCAGTGACATTACGGAATTCAGAATTATTTTCTTCCATCTTGTTGTCCCTCCTTTATTGATGTGCCACACTGCTAGAAACGAGTCTATGGATAAGCTCTTCTCATATTGGTGGACGTACATAATAAAGTAATTCAAAGTGGTTTTCAATTATTTTTCTTTGAAAGCGGTTATTGGTTCCTTACAGTTTGCTATTGAATTTAGTGCAAAAGGCTATTGTTTATGGGATAATATAGAAAATAATTATGGCTTACAGAAATTTACCTGGCATTGACAAATCTATTTTGGAAGGTGTCATTGCCCTAGCTTATGAAAAGAGCATTGCTAAAGTTTCTACTCAGGAGCTTGCTAAGCGATGCAACATTTCAGATTTTACAATCTTCCAACATTTCAAGACTAAAGAGAACCTAATGTACCAAACCTATGTCTATATTAATGAACAGCTATCCTCTAATTTGGTTTCTTACTTTAAAGAAGACTCCGATCCCCTTAAAGTGTATTTCAAAATGATGGATTTCTTGGTTTCTAACCCTGAATATACCAATTACTTAATATCCTATACATCAGTTAATGCCTTCAACCCTTATGAAAAAGCTCCAGATAACCCTGGATACATTTCCTTCTTTAGGCAATATCAGGATCAATTCCCGGTTTTAAAGACTTTATCTGATAAGGCTTTAATTACAGTTTGGTATTCAATTGATGCTTCTACTTTATTTTATGCTACCCTCATCTGCCAAGGGGCTATGCCTTATAACGAAGAAAGCAAGAAAATTATTGCTTTAACTATCTTTAGTTTCTTGACTTCAAAGTAAAGTTTGCTTTTTGCTGTTATATTTGACCTTAACGCAATATACACTAATCATTGTTTTTAGAAAATAAAAAGCGTAGATGATAAAAATCCGGAAACCATAACGTTTTCAGCTATAGGTTTTTCAATTGGAAACTTATCACAATCAAAAGCGGTTATCACTAAAAGCATAGCTGCAAAGCTTTGCCTAAATGTTGATAACAATTTTATTAGATTCATATAACCCATGCCAAATAATATATCAAGTTTGGAGAAAATAATTTCCGCTTATTATAGTCCCAAAAGCATTATCAATAATTTCCATACTTATTCGATCAATAACCCAATTCTTTCGAGAATTTATTCAATTACTACTATTATTTCTAGTTTTAAATTGGTTTTTTAATATGCGCAATTATTCTTGGCATTTTCTCTTCCTTACCTCTTTTTAATTATTTATCATCATCTATAATTGATAATAAACAAGAAATAGGCATTCTTCGTGCACTCGGCGCTTTAAAAAGAGATGTGTTTTTTATTTTCTTATTTGAAACCTTAATAATTGCGATAATATGGTTTGCTTTGGCTTTAGTAGTTCTCTTTGCCGGAGGATTTTGCTTAAATCAAGCTATAACAACATCTGCAAAATTATCTCTATTCTTAATCATTCCTGAATTAAGACAAGTCTTCATCGTCTTAGGAATTTCATTACTTGTTTCTCTTTCAAGCACTTTAATTCCAATAATTAAAACAAGAAAGCAATCTCCAATCAACATTATTAGAAAAAATTGATAAATTAAAAAAGCACTACAACTGTAGTGAACCCCTAAACTTG
>DLIM01000049.1:0-6397 GCA_002483745.1 Caryophanales bacterium UBA7642
GGTGTCTCTGGATCTACCGTTGGAGTCAGCAACAGAAAGACAGAGTGGTCTAACTTCATTGCTGAACTGCCGAAGATTGATAAGCAAGCTGACTTAGTCTTTGTTCTTGGTGGCACCAATGACTTTGGGACTTGCCCTAACCAGGCAATTGAGTTAGGGAATATTGCTTCTAAGGATACTCATACTTACTATGGCGCATTACAGTATATTGCTGATTACTTATTAACCTTCCTTACTAAAGATAGAATTATCTTAGGTACACCTATGAGAAGAGATGAGAAGAAACTCGGTTTCTACTCTACTGACAGAAACGAATTCGGTTCAACCTTCATTGATTATGTCAATGCTGTTAAAGACGTTGCTAACAAGTATTCCTTTAAAGTAATTGATCTCTACCATGATTTCAAAGAATATAACCCGTCTAACCCGCATTTCTATGATATCAGCGATGATGGCTTACACCCTAATGACTTAGGTCATCAGGTGATGGCTAAGTATCTAGCTGAGATATTCAAGCCGTTAGTCTTAGAATTAGGTAAGAAGTAAAAAGCTAAGTCAAACAAGGAGGACAACGCATTATGGAGAACGAAAAGAAAGAAGCCGTAAGTAAAGATCTCCTTCCCGAAGAAGAACCTACCCTTACTAAGAAAAAGAAAAAAGGTACGGAAATTCCGGTTCCCGATGATCTAGCCTTCGTCTCCATCCGTCACGTCAATAAGATTTACGACAACAAGGTCCAGGCTGTTTTTGATTTCAATCTTGAAATCCAGCCCCATGAGTTTATTGTTTTGGTTGGACCTTCAGGCTGTGGTAAATCCACTACTTTAAGAATGATTGCCGGTCTTGAGGAAATCACTTCTGGGCAGCTTTGGATTGATGGCAAATATGCTAACAACTTACCTCCTAAGGACCGTGGCTTAGCCATGGTTTTCCAGTCCTACGCGCTTTATCCGCATATGAGTGTCTATGATAATATGGCTTTTGGCCTCAAGATGAGACACATCCCTAAGGAAGAAATCGATAAGAGAGTCAGGAATGCTGCTAAGATCCTTCAGATTGAGCAATTCTTAGATCGAAGACCTAAGGCCTTATCCGGCGGTCAAAGACAGAGAGTCGCTTTAGGCAGAGCTTTGGTAAGGCATGCTAAGCTCTTCTTAATGGATGAGCCTCTTTCTAACCTTGATGCTAAATTAAGAGTCCAGATGAGAGCCGAGATTGTTAAGCTTCATGAAGCTCAGCATGCAACTACTATCTATGTCACCCACGATCAGACTGAGGCTATGACGATGGCTAGTAGAATAGTAGTCATGAAATTAGGAAGAATTCAGCAGATTGGTAGCCCTATTGATATTTACAATAACCCGGCTAACTTGTTTGTTGCTACCTTTATCGGTTCTCCTTCTATGAATATCATGAAGGTCTCTTATGAGAATGGCAAGCTAACTACTTCTGACAATCATATCCTTACTCTTGATAATAGTTTTGTCGAGGCTAGTAATGCTTTCTATAATAAGCGTGTCGATATTGATAGAGAAGCCATCATTGACTTAAAGAAGCAGATTGAGGACTTAAAGCTTCTTCCGGCTAAGTATAAGCGTGAGCAAGATAAGATTGCTAAAGATAAAGCTGAGCTAGATTCTAAACTTTCAGGCTACTTGAAAGAAGTTGTCTTTGACCAGAATGCCAAAGATAATCGTAAGCATGATGTTGCATTTGGTATCAGACCTGAGAACATTCATTTAGAACCTGATACTAATCAGAAAGCTGAGGATGGTTTTGATCTAACTGTTACTGTAGCTGAATTGCTCGGACATGATTACTATGTCCATGCCGACTTTGGCGGCATTGACTTAGTCTTTAAGGTACCGGTAATCAAACCGATTAAGATGGGAGACAAGATTCGCGTCTACTTCCATACTAAGAGTGCCCATCTCTTTGATCCTATCTGTGAAGAAAGAATTAAATAATTAATTACTCCCTTATAGATTCTTTTTCATTATGTCCATCTAGATACTCCTTGATCTAGATGGACTTTTGAAATTAAGAAGATTTTTGGCTGCTGATATGTTACAATTCACGTGCAATGAAAAAGAAAAAGAACCTCAATAAGATTGCCCTTAGAGCCTTGACCATAATTGTTTCCTTAGCTTTTTTTCTAGTGGTCTGCTATTATTTGTTTAATCTTTTTGTCGGTGAAGGAAAATTAGTTGCTGATTTTCAGAAGTGGGCTAATGAATCCCCAGCCTTAGCTTACTGTCTCTTTCTGTTTCTTTCGCCTTTGATCAATATTGTCCCAGGAATCAGCTCCATCTTCTTTTTGACTTTAGGGAATCTTCTCTTCAATGATAAAACGCCTTGGGGAATGAGCAGAACCTTCTTGATCTGCTCAGCTTCAGTTCTTTTGACTTCTTCTATTATGTTCATAATTGGAAGATTTGGGGGCAAGAAAGCTGTTGAATGGATTATTGGCAAGGAAAGCAGCGATAAAGCTAAAAGGCTGCTTACTTTAGGCGGAAAAGCTGCCTTACCGATGATGTATCTTCTTCCTTTCTTTCCTGATGATACTTTATCTTTAGTTGCTGGAATGACGGAGATGAAATTTAGCTATAATTTCATCTGTACTTTGATATTCCGGAATATCGGTGTATTGACAATCTGTGTTCTAGGCACCGATTTTTTAGACTATAAACACTTTACCCCCTTGATGTGGGTAGGATTTATTGCTGTTATATTAGTTCTTTTCCTAATCTGTTCTTTATTAAGCTATTTATATTACCGCTATCTTCGCTACAAGGAAGAAGGACGCCATTACCTGCTTACGCAGTCTTTAAATATAGTCAAATAATCAGAACTTGATCTCTTTGATGGTTTCATCAGTAAAGAGGTCTTTTAGGGCTATTCCCTCTTCATTTAAAACCATATAGGAATGCCGATTATCTTTTGGAAGAGAAACACTGCCAGGGTTTGCTAAGATTAAATTATCTTTCTTCTCTAAAACACCAATATGGGTATGTCCCTGTAAGAAGATATCGCCCGGGTCTAAAGGAAGATTATCAAAATTGAAATGATGACCATGGGTCATCACAATTTCCTTATTAAAGACAAACATACTAGCCATCTCGACAATTGGAAAGCTAGAAACCATCTGATCGACTTCACTTTCACAGTTGCCTTTTATAGAAATTAAGTCTTTGGCATAAGAATTTAATAACTTAACAACTTCTTTCGGGGCATATTCTTCAGGTGGATCATTTCTGGCACCGTTATAATAGTTATCTCCTAAAAGGATAATCTTCTTAGGCTGGTATTTAGCAGCCTTTGAAAAGAAGATTTTAGCGTATTTTATAGAGCCATGGATATCGGATCCGATTAAGAAATTCATAATAGTTTCTCCTTTAATATTCTAGAAAGTGAACGACTTCATTGGAATTGATATCAATCACCCTGAGACCTTTTTCATCCATCACTAAGTAAGAATGGCTATAGTCTCTTGGGTCTGATAAACTACCAGGGTTAGCCACTATCTGCCCATTCTTTTTCTTTACTAGAAGAGACATATGGGTATGTCCTTCTAAGAAGATATCATAAGGTTTGTCATAATTGAAGTCACTATAGAAGTTGCCATGACTCATGACTATGAATTTGGAAAAGTCATAGTCATAATTAATGTAGGGAAGATTGAATCTAGCAATATCATCTAAATCATACCCGTCACAGTTGCCTTTAACGGCTAAGATCTTTTCATGAAGAGGATTCAATAACCTAATACTATCTATTCCGATATCGCCTAAAACAAAGAGCTTATCAAAGCTTTCTTTCTTAAAAAGGTCTATAGCAGCCTTAGTATAGTTTTCGTCATTATGTAAGTCCGAAATAACCATGATTTTCATACGTGGATTATCTTACACTGAGAAATACAAAAAACCAATAAAAAAGACTACTGGGAAATCAACCAATAGTCTTTTTGAGGGGAACTAATTAAAACTAAGGACGTCCACCGCCTCCAGGATTACCACCACCTGGGTTACCACCGCCAGAGCCAGGGTTATTGCCCCCTAGATTACCATCATTAGTGACAGTTGAAGATAAGGTGATGGTACTAAGAGTAGTAGATCCGCTCTTTAAGGTATAAGAGCTATTAAGAGCAAAAGAAGAATCAGAGACAATGAAAGAAGCCGCACTCTTAGATAAGGTCTTAGAAATAATCGTGTTACTGGAACTATCGACTAAAGAAACTACTGTTCCACTAGCAACTGAAGAAGTAGGGGCGTAAACAATACTAGGCTGCTTTGATTCAGTAGAAGGAAGCTCTAACATGCCAGTTGAACCAGTTGCTAAAAGAGTGCCGTCATTGATGTAAATACCACTTTCCGTATCTAAAGCCGAGTTACCAGCATCCGTAGGTCCTTCAACAAAAGTCGTACCGCCGTTGATTCTTAGATAGCCATTAGAATCAATTCCATCCCCCGAGGCATTAACATAGATAGAGCCAGCGTTGATCTCAATGAACATATTGGTAGCATCATAGTCAGTCGAGGCATTGATGCCATCATCGGAGGAGACAATACTGATGTTAGTGTTCTCTCCATCTATAAAGAGCTGCTCGGCCTCTAAGCCTTCATAGGAAGAAGTGATATTGAGGGTAGAATCAGTAATGACCTGCATATGATCAACAGTTGAGGCATCATCATAAGTAGCAAGAGTCAAAGTAGAAGATTCAATATTAGTATCGCCGTTATTGGAATGAAGGGCATCATCAGTGCAATTGAAGTTAATAGTGGCATTCTTGACTTCAATAAGATAATCAGTAGAAGAAGCGATGCCATCATCGACATCATCCCCATCAGTATCATATTCAATCTCACCGGCTTTTAAGCCTTTGCAGGATTGGGCTAAAGCATATTTGGTTTCACTTCCCATATAGTCAGAGGCAATCTTCTGATATTTGTTGTTCTTATGGATGTACCGGAAGTCATCATCCTCTAAATCATAAGTGCTTCTATTATCAGTGGTATCAGTGACAAAGACACCAGTGGTAGTTCCTTCAAGGCTTCCAGAAAGAACATAAATATAGGTATCGGCCTGAACAATATCACCATAGACTTTATTAGTAGACCCCGTTGTTAAAGTGACGTCATTTAAATAGACATATCAAGCAGTTAAAGTAAAAGCAGTAACGGAATCTGCTAATTCAGCATGGAAAACATCCTTACCTGACTCAGCATAGATGGTGCTATCTTTAGCTTGAATAGTAGAAGCATTTAAGGCATTGCCGGTTGAATAAAGATTTAAAGAAGCCTCAATGACTTTTAAAGTGCCTTCAGTCTTGATACAGGACTTAGTAGCCGTGATCGATAAGGTTCCTGTTCCGTTAATGACTAAGTCACCCGTGCAATCCGAAGCGATGACATTCTTGTCGTCAGAAGTGTTGGAAATAGTATTAGTGCCGCTAACCGTTATGATCATCTTAGTGACGGTACTTGCAATATCGATGACCTTCTTTTTGCCAGTCCAAGTAACACCATCGAGATAGAGGTGGACTTCACCAGTAGCAGAAATGGTTAAAGTTCCGCTTTGGGTACCGGAAACTTTATAACTTCCGGTAGCAGTGATTTCATCGCCGGCGTTTACACTAGTAGCTGAATCGATTCCGGTTGTGCTTTCGCTGAAAGTTAAAGCTGAGACAACTGAATCATAATTGGTGGTTTCAATTAAATCTGTGACTTCATCCGGCTGGTTAACACTAATCGAGGTACTAGTGGAATTGTTGTTTGAGGAGGTATTGTTAGAAGCTGAAGAAGAGCTCTTTGAGCAAGAGGCTATAAAGACTAAAAGAGGAATAAGACCCAAAAACTTCAATGCGTTTCTTTTCATAAGAATAACCTTCCTATGACAGCATTTAAGCAAACTATTTCTAAAAAAGATTGAAGAAAAGAGGGCAGAATCTAAAATATGCCCATAAATTCCAGAAAAAGGAAAATCAATAATTTCAATAAAACTATTCGCTATTAAAAATAATTTAACAATTCTTTAAGGAAACTTGCTTTGGCTTTGATTGGAAGTCGATAATTTTTATCTTTGCTTACAATAAGGTATAATAAAGTAAGCAAGAGCAAAGGGAGGATGATATTATGGGAAAAACTAATCCTTCTTATAAGGAAGTCTTTCTCACCTACAAAAACGGTGAAGTTACTAATAGGTTAGGGTTAAAGCTAACTACAGCTTTAGAAAAAGCCAATATCACTGTTTATTATTCTATTCGTGATTTAAGTCTTGCCTATAATGACTTTGACCTAATTCATAAGGCAACTTTAGTTCTTTTCCTTTACTCTGAAAAATGTAATCATTCAGAAAGAATTCCTAATGAATTAGAAATAACGAAAGACCGTTTAGAAAA
>DLIM01000049.1:6613-22229 GCA_002483745.1 Caryophanales bacterium UBA7642
ATGATCTAATGAAATATTTATCCGGTTATCCGATTATTGACTATAAACCGGAGGAAGAAGACCAATTAGTTGAAAAACTAGTCGGTATTTGTAGGGACTATACAACGGGGAAAAAGTAGATTGCTTGATTACTTAAATTGTAAAGACTGTTTTTGAAAATCTCAATCTATAAGATTCTAAAACCATAAAGTCCGGTGACAGATAATTATCTTTCTTATTTAGTATTTTTTCTTTGAAATCATCCCAATCTGCTTTGCTAAAAAAGAAAGAGACCGAATCTCCGCTTTTTTAATAGATCTAAGCTTCTATGATTTGCTTTTGATAAGAGCCAAGATTTTATGTTCTTTTCTTCTTTTGGAGGCTTTCTATAGTATTCAATGTAGACATCTTGGATAACGTTATTACTTTCATCAACCGAATTAAGGTAAGAAAAGGCCACTCTAAAAACATCTTGATAATAAGAGTTATATACTTCGGTGAAATGTTCTTCTGATGGATGAATCATTTTTCCCCTTTATATAACCAACGAATGAGAATTACAAAAGGTGAGCAAAAAGCAGGAATAAAAAACGGACTCCTTTAATAGAGTCCGTTAAACATTTCTAATGGCGGAGCGAGAGAGATTTGAACTCTCGCACAGTGTTGCCTGTCTATGAGCTTTCCAAGCCCACCCCTTCAGCCTCTTGGGTATCGCTCCATGCTGAATATGTTTTTCGATAACAGCTACTATTAATAGCCTACCGCTTAAAACGGCAATATCTATTTTAGCGTAAGCAAGAATATTGTCAAGAAAAAACTCAACATACTACTATTATTAATCTAAAATCAGGGTTTCTAATGGTATAATTTTAATTATGATATTTAATGTAACTAGTAATGAGGCTAATCAAAGAATCGATAAGTTCCTTAAGCGCATGCTTAAGGATGCTCCGATTTCCTTTATTTACAAGATGTTCCGTCAGAAGGATGTGAAGGTTAACGGGAAGAAGGCTAAGATTGACTATATCCTTGAAGAAGGAGACCAGATTGATATTTATCTCAAGGAAGTCCTGCTTGATAAGTTCCATAAAGAAGCCATTTTAAGACCAGTAAAACCTGATTTTGATATCATCTACGAAGATGATAATGTTTTGATAGTCGATAAGCCTAGAGGATTATTGGTTCACGCCGATGATGAAGGCGAGAATCGTATCACCCTTCAGAACATGGTCTTAAACTATTTAGCCAAAAAAGGTGAATTTGATCCTGATTCTTTAACTGGCTTTACTCCTTCCCCTGCCCACCGACTAGATAGAAACACTTCCGGTATTGTGGTTTTTGGTAAAACCCTTCCGGCACTGCAGGAGCTTCTAACTCTTTTTAGAGAAAGAGATAAGATTGAGAAGAAATATACTTTGCTGGTTAGAGGAATCACCAACGGCACCGGTAAAATTGATTTTCCTTTGGTCAAAGATTCGGTTAAGCATATGGTCCATGTCGCTAGAAACGATAAGTTTGCTAAGCCGGCATTAACAGTCTTTACTAGAATCAAAGCCTATTCCTGCGGTTTCTCCTTAGTTGAAGCTGAACTAATGACTGGCCGTACTCATCAGTTAAGAGTCCATTTTGCCGCTATCGGGCATCCGATTGTCGGAGATAGCAAATACGGCGACTTTGATGTCAATGATACTTTCGATAGGATGTATGGCTTCAAGAACCAGTTCTTGCATGCCTCTTATTTTGCCTTTAAGGATGATGTTCCGGGAGTCTTAAGTTATTTGTCAGGAAAGAAATTCAATTCTCCCCTTCCGGAGAAGGAAAAGGCTATCTTGGAATCATTGAGCAAGATAGCTTAGCTATTAATGACACTGTCTTATTTAGTTTTGATTCTTATCCCATTGTTTCTCATTCCGGCGATTTTATTGCCGGATAACCGTTTGAAGTCCTTTACTCTCTGCTCTATAATCCCTTTTTTGACAGTTGGAGCCTTATTTGCGTTTAATATCAGGTTTCCCAATATTGAATATAAGATCGGTACCTTTAACCTTCCGGCTGTTTCTTTTCTCCTTAAGGGTTATACGGAACTGACTGATGGTGAAATCCTTCACCTGTCTTTCTTCTTTGCTTTGCTAGTACTGTATTTAGGTCTTTATCTTATTTCCTATTTGATTGTAAAATTCTTTTTTATTGGCTCTAACCCGAATATTCATAAACCGATAAAAGTAATCTTCCATATTTTCTATGTCATCGTCTTCTTTATCTTCACTTATGGATCGTTAGGCTTCTTTCTTATTGAAATTAGACAAATAATCCCTTTAGAGGATGGCTTTCTTGCTCAGTTCTTCAACTGGGTTTATTTAGTTGAGGCATAGATATGGATAACCAGTTAAAGTTTTATCTTTTAGCTGAAGAATCCGGATGGAACTGCTCCATCTATGCTTTCCAGTATTCCAATAAGATCAAAGACAGTGAAGCCTATAAAATACTTTCAGGCAGTGTAAGCGAGATCAGAAAGGTCATTTCTTCTAGGGCCTATGAAGTCGTTAAAGGCTATGATTCTTTGAATTTTGATTTGAAGACTGTTAAAGACTGCTTTATTTTAGAAACCAAAGTGAATTATCTTTCTCTTCATTCCTTCCCGGAATATTACCTTAATCCCTTTACGATTGATCCTAACTATGAAGGCGAAGTCAAATCCATCGGCGATTTGATGTTTAGCTACCATCGTCAGGAAGTACCCTTAAATGAAATCATCATGTCTAACTTAGATACCCCGGAAGAAAAGAAGAAGCTTGTCAACAATCAGCTGGAATACTATCTTTCTGATACTAATGAATTAGTGTATCAGGCGATTGATGCTGTTAAAAGCCGAGCCTTCTCCAGTCAAAGAGATACTAAAGCTATCGGAAAGTTCTTAGAGGCTTTGCTTTTTATTATTCTGAATGTCTTATTGCTTGTGATGGCTACCTATCCGACTAGTGTCTTTAGATACTATCTAGTCCATCCTGATCCTAGCCGTGTCATGACCTATATCTGGTACCTTTATCCGGTCTTATTGCTTTTATATGATATTACCTTCATTGCTTTCCATACTTATCGAGCCAGAATTTCCGAGCCTTACAATTATGCTAAGCGTTTCTTAAGGAAGAACTCCGATAAGGTCTTTGATGATTTAAGAAACGGAAAGGAAAAGCTTTATGACTATATTGCCGGTGCCATCAATAACCGTCTGACTTTAAAGAACGATATCAAAGAGTTCTCTAAGCTTTCTAGCTCATATATTGACTTCAAGGCCGTCATGAATGTCGCCTCCTTAAAGAACAAGCGTCTCTATAAGGTTCTTTATGCTATGACCATTTCTTTCTCCACCTTGGCTGGCTTCTTAGGATTGATTTCTTTTGTTGTCTTTATCTTAGGCATTATCTTCAATGCTGGAACTTAGGAAAGGAAAAGACTATGTCATACACATATAAAAACAAAACCTATGATTCTCTTTTTACCTTAGCTAAGGATATGTATCTCTTTTCGGATGAAATGGCAAAAGAGCTAAGAAGCGAGAATCTAGTCAGCTTCTTAAAAGAAAAAGATAATGAGAAGTATGAGAAGATCAAGAAGCTTTATCTTCTTTCTATTCCCGATGATGTTTTTGTCTTTAAGGCAAGCTATATCCTTAATCCTTATATGTCTCTAAGGATCAAAGGTTTTTGCTTTGATTCGTATGAAGCCCTTGGCAAGACGATGTTAGCCTATGGTCCAGGATTAGACCCTGTCTTATTGGAGCTAGTAAGATATCAATTGATCTCCGAGCAGATGCTCTCTTCCGACTATGCTAAAGACCATATTGATATCTACAATCAGGTTTTGGAGTTAGAAAATCTCAGCGACAGCTCCTTAGCTTATTTTTCCTTAGGCTATTTTCTTTCTAAGAAGACCACGATTGTCTTTAATGGGGTGGAATATAAGGATATCTATAATTTGACCTATTTCCTCTGCAAAAAGGAAAAAGATCTTGGGACTTTAGGAAGCTATTTGGCTTTCTCCCCTTTACTGGAAGCTTACTCAAAGTATTCAACCGAAGAAGAAGGAATTAACAACTATCTTCATCTTTGTCAGGAACTTGACAAAAGCGAAAAGACTTTCGCTGAATTTCTCGATAAAAAGCGCAAAGGCCTAACTCCTACTCTCAATAGCAAGTAATTTCGTTGCCCTGTATTTAGCTATCAACTATAATAAAAGCAATCGTCGAGTAAAAAGAGGTTAACATAATGGATTATCTAGAAAGAAAGACGGCCTGGCTGAATTCTAGTTGGGTTTTCTCTGCTGATAAGGACTATATCAACAAGGCTGATGATGACACCTTAAAAGAGATGTTCTCTTCTAATCTGCATTTTGGAACCGCCGGTATGAGAGCCTTATTAGGGCCGGGATCTAGCAGACTTAACCTTCTCACTGTCAGAAGAGCCACTATCGGTGTTGGCTTATTCCTTTTATCTAAATATGGTCCTAGCGCTAAAACCAGAGGCGTAGCTATCTCCTTTGATAACCGCCATTACTCCAAGGAATTCAGGAACATCGCTTCTAAAGTCCTGATTGAGATGGGAATCAAGGTCTACACCTTCAAAGAGCCTCACCCGACTCCGGAATTATCCTATACTGTTAGGAAGTTCAACTGTGTGGGTGGCTTAATGATCACTGCTAGCCATAACTCTAAAGAGTATAACGGCTATAAGTTCTATGATGAGAAAGGCTGCCAGGGAGTCTATGAGATTATCGATGGCTTAATCAGAACTATTGATGGCTTAGCTGATGAACTGAATGTCTCCTTTGAGGAAGTCCCCGAAAATGAATACGGTAAGATTTTCTTCCTTGATAATGATTCTAAGTATGATGACGAATTTGTCACCAGGGAAGTTTCGACTTCTTTATATCAGAAGGAATTCCAGGGAGAAAGACTGACAAAGATTGTCTTCTCTCCTGAATGCGGGTGCGACTGTATTGTCGGACCTAAAGCTTTGAGGGAAGCTGGCTATACTGTGACAACGGTTCCTAATCAGGATTTCTTTGATCCTGACTTCAAAGGAACCCAAAACCCTAATCCGGAAACGGATGGCGCCTATATAGGCGCCTATCAGGAATTGGACAAGCTTAATGCTGAAGGCAAGAAATATAGTCTCATCATTGTCACTGACCCCGATGCCGATAGATGCGGTATTGCCTTTATCAATCGCTACGGCAAGAAAGAAAGATTCACCGGTAATCAGACTGGCGCTCTTTTAATTGATTTTGTCTTAGGCACCTTAAAAAGACGCAATATCTTGCCGATGAATGGTGTAATCTGCAATACTTTCGTCACGGGCTCTCAGGGCGCTAAGGTAGCTGACTTATATGGCATTAAAGTCAGAACTACTGCTACTGGGTTCAAATATATTGGCAACATGGCTGATCAGATTGAAGCCTCCGGGCAGAAATACCTCTTCGGGTATGAGGAAAGCTACGGCTATTTGTTAGCTGACTTTGTCCGTGATAAGGATTCTCTCCAGTCGATAGTGGCTATCGCCGATATGACTGAGTATTATCTAAGACGCGGTCTGACTCTTGATATGGCTTATGAGGAACTTTCAAAGAGAACCGGTCTTTACTACAACACACAGGTCTCCGTCTACTTCAATGGCGCTGATTCCTTAAAGCTCATGAATGAGCAGATAACCAAGCTAAGAGAACATCCTTTTACTTCCTTAGCCTCTAAGCAAGTTTCCTTCCTGTATGATTATCAGGAAAGAAAAGTCTATGACTTCAAGAACAAGTCTATTGCTCCTTTAGTCAATCCTGATATTGATATCACTAACTGCTTGCGCTTTGACTTTGTGGGAGGCGGGTTTATTGCTATCCGTCCTTCTGGCACCGAGCCAAAGGTTAAATTCTATTTTGAAGTAACTGGCTTAGATGATGTTAAAGCCCAGAAGTATGTCGATGAGGCTACTGCTGAACTTAAGAAGAGCATGGGACTATAGAATAAGTTGCCGATATCAAAAAAGCTCCTTAACCGGAGCTTTTTCTATTTTCCTTCAAAGAGTTTCCTTAAAGAAAGGTAGATGCCTTCGTGGTTGTTGTCTTCTAAGGTTACATAGGTGCTGACTTCCTTCAATTGGTCAGATCCGTTTTTCATGGCAAAGCTAATACCAGCTTTCTTGATCATCTCGATATCGTTAGGGGCATCGCCGAAAGCAATCGTATGAGCTCTATCGATTTGATATCTTTCTTCGAGGCTTTCAATAGCCGTCGACTTATTGACTGAATAATGGTAGAACTCACCAAACAGAGGTGAATCATACCAGTACCTGATGCCTAAGTCAGGATAGGAATTGACATAATTGGAAATTACTTGATGCCGTGACTGGTCATAGCATTGAATGATGAAAGCAAAGACATCCTTATGCATCTGCTTTAATAAGGAACCAGTATGTTTATTGATATCCCGGGGATGGAAGAAATCATCGAAGCAGTCTTCTTCCCTAAGATAGTAAAGATCATCTTCGTCTTCGGACATCAGATTAAAGAAGCTTTCTTCTTTGAAATGAACCAAGAAGTCTTTGATTACTTGAAGAGGAATCTTCTTTTCGATAGGAATAAAACTAGGATCCTTAGGATCTTTGACTAAACCGCCGTTATAAGCTATAAAGGGGCCATTAAGGCCTAGCTTGTTGTAGTAAGGCAAAATAGCACGAGAGGGTCTTCCTGAAGCTATAGCGACGATATTTCCTTGGCTTTGAAGATATTTCAAGTACTTAGCCGTTAAAGGGCAGATACTCTTGTCATCGGTTAAAAGGGTGCCATCACAGTCAAGAACGATGAGGAACTTCTGGTTAGAGGGCATAGCTATCTTGTTATCTTGTGTTTTCATTAAAGATATTCTATCGTAAAAACCCAAGAGTAAATAGATGTATGCGCTTGTTTTACCAAGATTTAATATTCCTTCTTCTTTTCCTCAATGGTAGAATAAGAACATGAAAAAAACTGTATTAATATCGTTTCTTCCTGTCTTGCTTCTCTGTTCCTTTAATTTGCCTACATTAAAGGCTTCTTCCTCTTTCCAGGGAAAAGCCTATGATTCTAGTTCTAAGCTAGATTTTACTGATTCTACTGATTCAGAAATTGCTGCCTATTATGGAAATCAGTCCGGTAAATCCGGTAGTACTTTGATGACTTCCCTATATGATGTCATCTCAGTCAGCAACACTTATGTTACCTATTCTAATGTCACTGATTGGTATAAGATCACTGACCGTAATTGGGATTTAAGTCAGACTATTGATCCTGATTCTTATAAGTTTACTCTTGATACGGGCGGAAACTATTTCGAGACGATGCTTTACTTTGCCGATAACACCACGAAGACCAAAGCCATCAACACTGATATCAATAAGTCTACCTATACTATTGATTCTTCTAAGAACTACATTGATTGGACTAATAAGACTAAACCTAATTCCAATATCCAGGTTGATAAGGAACATGTCTGGGTTAAAAGCCATGGCTTTTCACCTAGCGGGAATCCTTACCCAGGCGCAGGAACGGATTTGCACCATCTGATTGCAGCTGATCATCATACCAATAATGTTCATAGCGATAAGTTCTATGGAAATGTTGCTAACCATGACAGTGCTAAAAAAGTTTATTGCTATTACGGAGATGGCACCACTGAAGTTAGCGGCTGGATTGGTAAGACCGATAAAGGGGAAGATGCTTTTGAACCGACTGATAAGTGGAAAGGCGATATCGCTCGGGCTCTTTTCTATATGGCTACGAGGTTCTCGAAAAAATTAGATACCAATACTGAAGCTGAGCCTTATCTTTTGCTGACTGATGACAATACTCTTACTGACGATGATTCTCATTACCACGGTGTCTTCCACAATCTTTCTGATTTCTTAGCTTGGAATACGTTAGATCCTGTCGATAACTATGAGAAGCATAGGAACAATCTTATCTATAAGAATGTTCAGAACAACCGTAATCCTTATGTTGATCATCCTGAATGGGTGAACAAAGTCTTCGGTGATGATACTTCTTCCGATGATACAGACTTTACTTTCTCTAATCTAAAGTCTTCCTATAATATGCACGTTGGCACTCCACTGACCCTCAATCTTAATATTCCGGAATCAAAAGAGAATACTAAGTACAAGTTAAGTGAGATCGCTTATGATGAAAACCTTATTTCTTTTGATTATAAAACCGGTCTTTTAACTCCTAAAGCTAATGGAACTACTATTTTGTCATTTAAGCTAGATCCAGTCGATACCACTTCTTCCTTATCTTCGACTACTTATTCATCTACTATCAACGTTAAAGAAGCTGTCTCTCTATCGGGTTTAGCTTCAACTCAGGGCGACTTAATTATTAATGTCAATGAAGGCTCTACTTATCAGTTGAATGTCACGGCTAATAATTCCTTTGATGATGAAAGTCTGGCTTACGAGTCCTCAGACACCAATATAGCTACGGTTTCTGATACCGGCTTAATTACCGGAGTAAAAAACGGTAGTGCCACTATCTCCATCTATTTAAGCGGAGATAGCAAAACAAAATTAGCTAGTCTTAAGCTTAATGTCACGCTCAACAAGAATCAAAAATATATCCTCATTATCATTGCAGCTGCTGTATTAATCGTTTTGATCTTCTTGCTTTTCTTCTTCATTATTCATCATAACAACAAGAAAGCTAAGAGAAGTAAGGATATTAACTATTATTCCAAGAACATGTCTTCTAGCAAGACTAAGAATAAATCAAAGAAATTATCTAATAAGAAACGGAAATAGAGAAGAGAGGTGGCATTAAGCCACCTCTTTTCTTTGAAGATGAAAACCCTTTCATAAGATTCAAAAGGCCTTAGATTACCTGTTTTTTGTAGGATGAATTAAAAACAAATGAAAATAATACTTTACTTTTGGCTTCTATAATGTTTTGATAATTTAGTCTTTAGGCAGTTCCTAAAGAAAATTGTATTTGTCACAAAGTAGAGGCGCGAGGATTCAAGAGTAGGTTAGGTTAGCTAGTTAAATAGCATCGATCCTAACTGAAAGGGTGTTCTTGCCGAAGGGCTTCTAGGTTTAACTCTAGGAGTGCTTGGGCGAATCTATAACATAGATCCGACTGTCACCGTCTTCACTGACGGTGGAGAGCTATTGCGTGTTGAACTTGTAATTTATTTTATGAGTCAATAGGCGGTAGCTTTCCTTAATTGGGAAACTACCGCCTTTTCTTCTTATGGCAAATATCTAATCACCCACGGGAGGGAAAAAGCCATGAAGAAGACTCTATTTTTAGCTGGTATGTCGGTTCTGATGCTCTCATCTCTTGCAAGCTGCGGAAGCACTTCTGATAACTCCAATAAGTTAGTCATTGGCATGGAAGTCAATTATGCGCCGTTCAACTGGGCCGAGACTAAATCTAATGACTACACTCTTGAAGTATCTAACCATTCGGGAACTTATGCTGATGGCTATGATATCCAAGTAGCTAAAAAGCTTTCTGAGAAAACCGGTATGGAGGTTTCTATCTTCCAGTCTGAATGGACTTCTCTGATTCCTAATCTTCAGGCTGGCACGATCAATGCGGTTATTGCCGGTATGACTGATACCGCTGAACGTGAATTATCGATTGATTTCACAGATGAGTATTATCATTCCGAATTGGTTCTTATCACTAAGAAGGATATCGCTGATCAGTATACTTCGGCTATCTCTTCAACTGACTTCTCTACTTTTATTAAGGGCAAGCAGATTGTCTCACAAAGTCAGACTGTCACTGACGATATCATTGAAGATGTCTTTAAGACTAATTATGGAGCTATTCACAATAATCCCGTTGATTCCTTTGCTTTAGCAGCTACTAATGTCGACCAAGGCGGAGCCTTTGCTATGACTGCCGAGTATCCGGTTGCTGAATCTTTAATCAGTTCTTTCACTAACTTAGGTATTGTTCACATCGATCAGACTATTTTAGGAGATTCTTTATCTTCTTTAGGTGTCTCTATCGGCATCAAAAAAGGCAACACTGAACTTCAGAGCAAGCTCAATGCCGCTTTAAAGGAAATAACCGATGCTGATAGATTAGAGATGATGGAAGCGGCCGTGACTAGGAGTTCTTCTCTCTAAAATGTCATTATTTCAACAGATTGGTTATTTATTCCAGAATTCCTGGCAACTTTATCTTTATGGTATTGTCTCTACTATTGTTCTCTCCATCTTTGGAACCATAGTAGGTTTATTTCTTGGTATCTTTTTAGCTTTAGGTGAACAGATTCATGTCCATAAGAATTCCCCTTGGTATACCAAAGCTTGGCAGTATCTGATTATTTGGATCTGCAAAATCTATTCGGTAGTCGTAAGAGGCACTCCGATGATGGTCCAAGCTATGATTTTCTATTTTGGCTGTCTAGCTATGGGCTTGAATTGGAATGATTTCTTACAGAATGCCAAGATTTTTGATGGTCTCTTCTTTGCTGGTCTTATCATTATCACTTTCAATACTGCCGCCTATATGGGTGAGATTGTCAAATCCGGTTTAAACGGAATTGATAATGGACAGTCTGAAGGCGCTAGATCCTTAGGTATGAGTCGATTCCAGACGATGTTTAGTGTCGCTCTTCCTCAGGCAATCAAGAATTCTATTCCGACTATCGGGAATGAATGGATCGTCAATATTAAGGATTCCTCAGTTCTTAATGTTATTGGCGTCACTGAACTATATTTCCAGGCTGGTCAGGCTTCCAATAAGAACTACTTCTTAGTGGCTACTTATGTCATCATTGCCGCTATCTATTTGATTCTAACTTTACTCACTAACGGTATTCTTCATCTAGCTAAGATTAAAATGGATGGGAAGAAGATCAATTTTGGATTTAGCCACTTCAAGGCTAAGAAAGCTAATGCCTAATGAAAGACACTAATACTTTTAAGCCTGATTACTCAGGCCCGGTTATTTCCGTTAAGAATATTGCCAAGACTTTTGGAACAACGGAAGTCTTAAAAGATATTTCTTTTGATGTTAAACGTGGTGAATGTTTAGTAATATTAGGTCCTTCAGGATCTGGCAAATCAACTATGCTTAGATGCTTGAATAAATTGGAGACTCCAACTTCCGGTCAGATTTTCTTTGATGGAGTCGATATCATCAACGGAAAATTCAACACTAATGAAATCCGAGCCAAGTTAGGTATGGTCTTCCAGTCCTTCAATCTTTTCAACAATAAGGATGTCTTAGCTAACTGTACTTTAGCTCAGAGGAAAGTTCTTCATAGAACCAAAGAAGAAGCTGAGGACATCGCACTTGCTAACTTAGAAAGAGTCGGAATGTCGGATAGAATCCATTTCCGTATTTCTGAAATCTCGGGCGGTCAAAAGCAAAGAGTGGCTATTGCTAGAGCTCTTTGTATGTCGCCTCAGGCTCTCTTATTTGATGAGCCTACTAGTGCTCTTGACCCGGAGATGGTTGGCGAAGTCCTTAATGTCATGAAAGAGCTGGCTAATGAAGGCATGACTATGATTGTCGTCACTCATGAAATGAGCTTTGCTAAAGAAGCCGCTGATCAGATTATCTTTTTGGATAAAGGCTACATTGTTGATCAAGGAACTCCTGACTATATCTTTAATCAATCCACTAACGAAAGGCTGAGATCCTTTATTGGAACTGATAAGAAGTAGAAAACAGGCATTAAAAAAGACCGCTACGAAATAACGTAACGGTCTTTTTTTATTATCCTTGATAAGTTGTTAACTCACCAACTGAATAATTATAGGTATAAATGGTAGTATGGAAGCTATAAGCGTTTTCTCCACTGCTATTTGCAGAGGTTCCGTAAGTGAAGAAGTCATCTTTTTTAGTGTAGATAGCTTTCTGTAAGACATTGTCTTTGATGGTTACTTCGAAGGTGTTGTATTCGCCAGTAACGTTTCCTGAATAGAAACATTTGAACTTGATATTGATTAGGCCGCCTTTTGAAGTAGCTGAGATTAAATCATCTGAAGTCAGCTTGCTTACAGAATAAGAGGAATAAGGACCGTCAGGTTCAAAACCGGAGTAGGATTTTACAGTATCAGAAACTGGCTGAATGATTTCATTAGCATACATGAATCCATCCGTTGCCGAGTCATCAAAGGAATAGATAGCTATATCACACTCACCGGTGGTATAGGTTTTCTTATGGGCCAGCTTATCAATAGTTCCTTTTAAGGTATAGGACTGTGTATAGTCTTTATCCGTATAGACAGAACTATCGGTAACTTTATCAACGTTTACCGTTGTTGCACCCGTCTCATAATAGATATCATCCTTATAGACTTGGCCAGAGTTTGTAACTGAGTAATGAAGACCGGTCTTGTCATTGGAATCAAGAACTGAAGTATAGTTGAAATGAGTGGCATTATAGGAATGTTCTTCAATTCCAGAGCAGATTTTCTTTGCTTCATCAAAAGCAATATCCCCATCTTTGACTTTGGTGGTATCAACAGTGGTTCCGGTTCTTCCAAAGAGAGTATTGGAAGTACTAGTTGAATCGTGAAGACTATCAGTGTAATCACCTAAAAAATCACTCGAGACTTCATAAGTCTAAGTCGTATGGTAGTAAGGCTCTAAAAACTCCTTATCACTGTATTGATAAGATTCTGTCTTAATTGACTTGATGGAGCCATCAATATCTAAGGAAGCGGTATATGACTCACTAAGAGGAGTGTAGTAGTTTTCTGTATCAGCAGGAATGACGGAGAAAAAAAGCTAGCATCCATAGAGCCGTCTTCATAAGTGGTAGTCAATATCTGCTCAGTTTCGATGGTGCAGGCAACGATATAGGTTTTGACATTGTTAGTTATGAAGGCTTCAGGATCAGAAAGAATAGTCCCGACATAGGTTAAAACAAAGCCGGCGGCTTTCTTTAAGTAACTTACAGAATGTGTAGTATCATTGCTGAAGGAGTCAAAGTAAGGGTAGGCATCTGAATAAGAAGTATTATCATAATAATAATTGAGAATACCATCTTTTTCATAGCCTTCAGCAGTGACAGTATCAGTGGACTTTAAAGTAGTATCACCGTCCAGAGTAGAAGTAGCTGAAAGATTAGAAATGGTAGAAGAACCAATATAAACATCATTGTCCTAGAAACTATCAGTAGTTTCGATGTTCATATTTATAAAATTAGCAGTCAAGGTATTGTATAAAGAAGAATGATAAGTCCATTTGCCCAAAGCTAAATTATCAGAATAAGAAAGGATCTTATCGGTAACCTTTGAGTTGATTTTCCCTCTTTCGACATAAGGATAATCAATCTTTGTGGTTGAACTATCGCTAGTAGTACTGCTTGTAGAAGAACTGCTAATGCCTTTGCATCCTGATAAAGTCATGATGCAAAGTAAAGACACTAATAATTTTGATTTCTTCATTATCTTATCTCCTTAGATTTCGCTGACATGTCGTCTATTATAGTTTTAATTTTAGGCAGAAGTAGTAATATCGGTGAAAGTGAGAGTGAGATCGGCAGTGACAGTGAAATTAAAGCTAGAAGCATAGGCTTCATTTTTAGTCACTTCTCCACCCATTTCAACTTTCACATTGACGTTCTTATCAGAACTGGTAAAACGGATTGTAGTTCCAATTTCGATTTTCCCGCCGTTTCCAACAGTAACGAAGTTGGAATCTCTGATTTCGGAAGTTAATCTAGCATTGGAGGTATTGTTGTTGATGGTGACAGTGGCATAATTGATCGTCTGATCAACAAGAGTAAGAGATACGTTAGCATCAGGCATCGTGAAGGAATAGGAAAGGCCATCATAACTTTTTTTAGTACTTACTTTGGTTTCACCATTCATGACAGTTAGTATATAGCGGTGTCCATCAGTAATAGCAGCAAAACTGATAGTGATTTTATCATTGGAATAGGTAGGAGCAATGGCCTGACCGGAAACAAAGGAAACAGCAGTTGCACTATTGATCCGATAAGAAGGGGCAATGGTCGAATCGACTGTAGTAGTGATGACTCTAGTTGTCTTATGCTCAGGAAGAATAGTGATAATGATATCAGCTTCAGTAATCACAAATGAGCCATTGATAAAGGCATTTCCGGTTTCTTCATTATCGATAGTGACAGCATCCTTATCGCCTTGCTTAACAGAGATGGCACCAGTCCAGGCATTATCGGAGAAGTCGATTTCAAAATCGACAGTATCCTGAATATAGAAAGAAGAGGAGGAACCAATTGCGGTTAAGGAAGCATCACTGATGTCGCCTTCAAAACTCATGGTTTTGGCAGCATTGTTAGTATCATTGTTAACAACTGTGACCTTAGCAGCCTGGAGCTTAGTAGCACCGGCAGTAACTGTTACAGCAGTTTCCGGCATTTCGAATGAATAAGATTTACTCCACTTGTTGTAGGAGCAGTCAACATCATGGCCATTTGCATCCTTTACGGAGACTGAATCAGTAGCGACAATATAGCCAGAATCAGGAGTGATGGTGAAATCAACTTCTTTGCCAGGCAAGAAAGAAGAAGTCTCATCGGATAGAGCAAAGGTCAAACCAGTGACGGTAGCAAAACTGACTGTCTGCTTCTTAACAACAGTGACATCTAAGATGATATCAGTATTGATAGTGATACCAGAGATGTTCCAACTATTCATAGAAGAATAGACAAAAGCTTCTTCATCGCCTTCAACACTGACATCGGTGATACCATAGCCATCCTCAGTTGTGAAGACAGCAATGATGGAGTCAGAAGTCTTGGCATCATAATACTGAATCTGGTTTTTGCATTCAAAGTCAGAATAGTACTTAGCGCTAGTTAAGTGATCGGTAGCCTTGAAGGAAATAGTCGGTAAAGCCTTAGTAGTAAAGGTGATTGCAATATCCTTGTCCGGCATGACAAAGTCAAAGGAGTAACCTTCACCGGTAGTAGATTCGATAGTCTCATCGCTGAAAGTATAGGAATCTAGTCCATATCCAGCTACAAAGCTAGGAGAAACGGTAATAGTCTTTCCGACAGTTACGGAAGTGGGAAGAACCGACTTAGCAGAATCAAATTTATTGTTAACGCCACTATAAGTGATGTTCTTAACGCCAGTATTTTCAACCTCGATAGCTAAAGTGATATCTTCAGTGGAATCAGGAAGCATATAAGAATCAGAATAACTAGTGATTTCAACAGGAGTAGTAACAGAAGCGGAAGTATAACTGACCGTCTTAATCACATAACCGGCAGCAATCCAAACAGAAAAGCTATGTTAGCCGCTCATTTTCTTAGTCTTATCAATACCAAGGACTGAATAAGAATCAGTATTGGAATAGTTGACTTTAAAGCCATCGGATTCTTCTTCATCGATATTTACAAAGGCAACTAAGATATCCTTTGAGGGCATAGTGAAATCAAGAGAAAGAATATATCCGGTAGTATCAGCGGTTAAGGCATAATAAGTATCATTGATTTCTAATCCTTAGTAGGCGGCACTAGAACCCATATTGTTAGTAAAGGTTAAAGATAAAGTCTTAGTAGTTTTTTCAGCAATCTCATCGCCAGCCTTGAAGTTAGCAGTGAAATTCTGATAAGTAGCGTTAACTAAGTCTAAGGCCTTATATTTAGTAGGCTCAGGAA
>DLIM01000049.1:22424-22820 GCA_002483745.1 Caryophanales bacterium UBA7642
GTAGAAGAGGAACTAGAAGAACTGATTGCTTAGCTGCTTGAGGAAGAGTCAGCCTGTGAAGAACTAGTAGAATTAGCACCTAATTGGCAAGAAGCTAACATACCTAAAGAGACAAGTGAGAGAACTAAAAGTTTTCCTTTTTTCATATAATTAATTTACCTTTCCAATTGTTTTATCGGACAATTGACTTATTAATCATAAAAAAGACTGTGCTTGTATTCAAGAAGAAAAAAGAAGACTAAAAAAATCTAAAATTTTCTCTTCTCATAGATTAATTTGAAACTTTCATCTTATTTGATATAGACAAAAAGTTGCCTTTCTTTATTTTAGTGCAAATACGGAAAGACAAAATTTTTAAAGATATCTTCTTTGAAAAGACCACTTTAAACAAATAAA
>DLIM01000049.1:22988-63837 GCA_002483745.1 Caryophanales bacterium UBA7642
AAATTATTCAATGGTGAAGTTACCATCACTGCACTGAACATAAGCAATGGTGGAGAGTCCTTCATTCCAATTGTGGGTCTCATTGGAAGAATCAGTAAAAACGGAATTGTTAGTGATAGTCTCAAACTGACTAACTGTTCCTGAATAAGATAACCTAGTTAAAGAGGTACAGCCGTAAAAAGGAAGATAGAGGTGTTTGATGGAAACCGGAAGAGTGATTCCGGTCACATAAATAGATTCGCCAAAGCAGCGCCGAGACAAAGTCTCTACGCCTTCTTTGACTTGATAATCACCTCTTTTATAGATGACAAAAAGGATTTTAGTGTTGCCGATATCAGTTAAGGAATTGTTATTAATTTCAAAATACTGGTTAGAGCTATCGACTGTTAAAGATGCTAAAGAAATCGTCCCATAGAAAGCCATATCGCCAATGGTACTAACGTTCTTAGGAATCACAAGACTTGCTAAGTCGTTGCAGGCATAGAAGGCACTTGATCCAATGCTTTCTAAAGTTTCCGGTAAAGTCAGATTCTTCATGGCCTGATCACCGGTAAAGGCATCATCGCCGATACTTTCTAGTTTGCTTGGAAGTGTGACTTTTAATTCAGTATTACCAGTTCCGTTATAGCCAAAGCAGTCATGAGGGATAGAAGTAATCAAATCGCCCTTAAATTCTATCTTTGTATTCTTTTTGCAGTTAAAGAAAGCTAAAGGCTCCAATTTCTTCAAGGAAGCGGGTAAGACTAACTCTTTTAAGGAAGTACAGAAAGTAAAAGCGGAAGCCCCTATTTCCTCTAAGCCTTCATTCAAGGAGATAGTTAACAGATTAGTGCAAGTATCAAAGGCACTCTCACCGATAGTCTTTAAGCTAGCTGAAGCGATACGAGAAGTAAACTTGGAAGCATTTAAAGCATTACCTTCAATAGTTACGACCTTGTTAGAGGAAAAGGCGGTTAGTTTCCTTGATGACTGAAAGGCAAAAGAAGCAATGACAGTACATTCATCAATAGGAGAATATTCTCCTTCCTTTGCGGAAGGGAAATAAACTAAAGTGGATTTGTTAAAGCTATACAGAACGCCATTAAGGCTTTGATAATGAGTATTAGTCTTATAGACCAAGACTTCTTTAATAGTAGTGCAGTCAATAAAGGCTTTGCTGTTTAAAGCCGAAATACTATCGCTTAAGCGGATGATTTCTACTCCTCCAGCCGACCTGAATGCTCCATCAGCAATGGCGGTGATGCTTTTATTTAAGTAGGTAGCAGGAATCCCGACCCTCTTAGGAGGGTCATTAGTTGCTAGGCTTTCTATCTTATAGGTATCATTATCTAAAAGCTTGAACTCAAAATACTGGGAGTCAGTATCCTCTATATCTTCAGCTTTGACTTCGCTTTCTGAAGTAGAGGAAGAGATATTATTTCTAGAACTAGAAGAATCTAAAGCTGAGCTTGCTGAAGAAGAAGGAGAAGAACTGCTGATATTATTTGAGCAGGATGCTAAAAGAAGCGGAAGAGAGAGAAGAAGAAAGTATTTTCTTTTCATTCTTAGTCCTCAAAGACTACTTCGCTAGGAAGAGTAGTAGTACCGATATTGGAATACTTGAAGTCGACAGTTCCTTCGTATTTATAGAAGTAGCTAGAATAAGCATAATGGAAGGAAGCATCATTCATTTTGCCCTCATCGGTTAAGGAGATAGTTCCGCTATCGGCATAACCATGGAAGACATATTTGCATTCATTGACTAGGAAAGGAGAGCCGATCTCATAAGGTACATTTCCGACAACGCTGGAAGCGGCATCGAATTTCAAAGTGGAGTCATTGTAATCAAAGACATCAGCGCTTAGATTGAGAGTAGGGGCCCATTCCTCATAGCTGAAGAGGTTGTTGATAGCAGCATAGTCGCTACACCGGTGATGGACTTTCCGGCGGTGTCATCATAGCTATAGACGGTTAATTTAGTATCAGTGTCATTAGCTTTCTTTAAGACCATTTCAGCTGATGATAAGCTATCGCTCTTTAAGCGGAAATAGATAGTGCTATCGGCAGGAATGAGATAGATATCCCAGACCTTGGTGGTGGTATCTGAACTATCAGTAGAGACGACTTCCTGCGAGAAGGTCAGCTGATAGTTTGAAGCTTGACTTCATCAATAGCTGTCTGCAAAGGTTCGACATTGCTCTTATGCTCCTGAGGGGAGAGAGTTTCGAAAGCCGTAGATCCGATGTTTCCTAAAGTAGCGGTGATATTGGAAGTCTGGGTGAAATAGAGAGTGTTGTAACTGGAATCGGTCTCGGTGCTTGAATAATCCTCAGTGGAGATCTTGATAGTAGCAAAGTTTCCATCCTTGATGGTTAAGGTAACCTTAGAGATATTGGAATACTGATCAGAAAGGATGACATAGAGGTTATCAACTAGCATCGTTCCCTTAGTGGTATTAAGGGAATAAGAGCCATCAGTGTTCTTAGTGAAGTCATCTTCAATGATGGAATCAAAAGGATTAGCGGTACCAGCCATGGCCTAGCTGACATTGCTTCCATAATAGTTAGTGACTTTATCAGTAGAGACGGTGTTATCGGTATTCAAATAATAGTAATAGACATAATTATCACTGCCACGGTAAACCTTATCATCATATAAGGACTGGTAAGCCCCATCGCTATCCATTTGCTGTACTGATCTTTCAAAAGCTTCTTTGTCGTTGTGGATATAGGTCATCTTAGCCTGATAGGTTTCACTTCCGGTATCACCAGTAACTGTTTCATAGGAATCATCTTCGTAATAGGTCTTATCGAGATTGATGCTAGCGGAGATATCAAAGCCTTTCCTGATATTCTTTAAAGCAGTGGATAAAGTTGCACTTTCATCACTTGTTGTAGAAGAGACTGAGGCAGTTCCGCAGGAGGCTAAAGAGACGATTGATAAGAGTGATAAGACAGATAAGATTCTTGATTTTTTCATATTTGATATTTTCCTTTATATATTTAAGCTAGATAACCGACATCAGCTTCACCGATTGACGACACGGTAGCAATCACCTCAAGGGTTGTTTCCTTAGCAGTATCGGAATCATAAGCAAGAGGCGAAAGATTATAGTAGCCAGAACTAGTCTTCTCAACCATTAATCCGGTATAGGTGCAGTTGTTCTTGCTTAATCCGGTTACTACCGAATAAAGATCCTGCAAGCCGCTAGAAACTAAAGTTGAGCCAGCCTTTTCAATTCGATAGAAGCAGCCAGTATGCTTTTCTGAATTGACTAAGTACTCTTCCTTAGTCCAGTTGGTTCCAGAAGAGAAGATCTCATATTCACCGATGAAGGGATTAGGCTTAGAAGCGCCAAGAGTATATTTAGCTAAAGAAGCAGTATTTATCTTGCCATCCTTTAAGGAATAAGTGTAGTAAGGAGAAGACATACTAACTGCACTGCCTTTAACGATGTTGAGCCTAGTCTCATTGTCCTTCAAGGAATAGGTATAGTTTTTAGTGAAACCGGCAATACTATTGGTCAAGCCACTATCGGTTAAGACAAAGTTGTTATCCGTAATTGCCTTTAAGAATTGCTTGATATCTGGGTCATTTTCTCCGCTAGTGATAGGACCGCCATCATTAGCTAGGAAGCTTGAAATATAAGGAACCTCAGTCTTTCCGATATCAGTGATCAAATAAGAGAAATGATATAGTCTTTGACTTCTTTAGTAGAAACAATAGTTCCTTCTAAAGAGGGCTGGATATAGATTCCCGCATAAGAAAGGGTTGGATTAGTAACATAATCCCATTCCTTAGTTAGATTAAAGAAAGCCTGTAAGAAAGCCTTCCCATTAGCAGTCGAACCGGCGACATAGTAGGTGTTAGTTCCTTTAACTCGGGTAGCTTCACTGACAATCCCATCAATGTTAATGTTGCTTTTTAAAGCACTGAATGAGGCATTGTCCTGCTTTAAAGACTGCGTATCAAGAATAGAAGAAGAATAAAGCTGACTAGGAGTAAGCTTTGTCCCTTTGTCATCACTTAAGTAACTTGAGGTAGCAATCACACTCTCGTTAGAAATTTTAATGCTATAGATACATCAGCTACATAGCCTTTATCAACATAAGAACCCGCTAAGTCTTTAGTGTACATAGCAGTGGGTGTGAAATAAGAGGCATAACCAGAATAGGTATTATCCTTAGTTGATTTAACCGTATAGTTATTAGTAGAGACAACAGTTTTTATATTGTAAAAGACATCAGAAAAGACTGATATTTCAAAGCTGCCGTGATAAGTAATCCCTTCCACATAAATATCAATGGTTATTAAACCGTTTCCAGTTAAAGCATGAGTCGCATCAATAAGATCAGAAGTGGTGTGATCTTTTAAGGTATAGGTTTTGACAGGAGTCTTAGATATAACGGTGCCATCACTTTTAGTATCCGCAATTTGAACGACTAAGTCAGTGCTATCGAAGAAGTCACCGGCTAGGTATTCAGTCTTTTTAGGAGAATTAGTCACGATAATTTTCTTAGTAGTGGCTGCACTGGTAGAGGTAGAAGAACTGGTTTTATCACTACTGGTGGTTTTATCGCTAGATGAGATAGGAGTAGTTGAGGATTCAGCTGTACCGCAAGAGGCGAGTACTAAAAGAGGAAGAAGCAGGCAAAGTAAATTCTTTTTCATAATATTCTCCTTATTTCGCTAACATAACCCTTTAATTTTACAATTGAACTGTTAAAAACAAAAATGATTTTATTATAGTGAAGAAGAAAGCATTTTTCTTAAAACTTTAAAAATCAGTGTTTTAACACCTATATTTAATATAAACAAGTTAAAATTTGGCAAAAAAAGATGATTAAATAAAAATGAAAACGATTACATCACTTTAGAGAAAAAAAGTATTATCAATGGCTTCCAAAAGAAAATACGGTGGATTATAGCCTCTCTTTACTAAAGTTCCATGTTCCTTAAAGAAATCCCTCTTGAATCCCGGATGCTTTTTAACCTTGATCTCCGCCAAGATGTATTTGGCATCGAGGAGATAGACTTCACTAGCAGTCTTGAAAGAGACTAAGAAGAAGCCATAGCCACCTAATCTGATAATAAACTCCAAGTGGGCAAATTGCTGTTCTCTGATCATGTGGAAAGGAACTTCATCATGGATGGTTTCCTTGCATTCAAAATCAATATACTTGCCTTTATAGATACCGACATAATCAGTCGTAGACTTCTCTTGGAAGTAGGCTTCTTCAATCATCCCTGGATGTGACTTAGACATCTTGACCACTTTAATTGGGGTAGGCCTTTTATAGATATCAGCCAAGCCTTTTTCACGGTAAAAGTCACAAGTCTTGGATACTTCTGACTCAAACTGCATACCCATATTGCTCTTGATGTATTTGTCCCGGGCTTTTTGGGCATCAGTCCTATTGATGCTTTTACGGTGATCAATGGATTTATCTTGATCCTTTACGAAAGAGGACTTTCTGCCATCAGGATAATTGATTTCCCTCATAGGTTCTTCTTGATTTCTTCTTTCAAGTCGTTTAAGGTGGCATTCTTCTTCTCGATGGCCTTAAGAGCAAAGGCTTTACTGATGTCATCAAGATAAGGATTCTTCTTATAGTTCTTAAGAATATACACAACTGTCTTCTCTTCGCTTTCAATGTAATTAAGATAGATAGCCATCAAAGCTTTGCTATCAAAAAGGGGATCATGTTCCTTGCCGTCAATCTTGATTTTATAATAGGTAAGAAGCTTTTTTATTGATAAAGACTGTCCTTTATCATCAATCAAAAAATGACTCAGGTAAAGATGGAAATCCAGATAGTTCTTTAAGATGTGGTTAAAGAAGTTATATTCGTTCTGATCTCTTTTGTTAATAGAATTATAAAGAATCTTCAAGTCCATATCCCCATAGGAAATATAGACCTTCTCTTTATACTTTCTAGTTAAATTCATGACTTCCTTAATGACTGAGGAAAAAGGCTTCCCTTCTTTCTTTAAAGTCGTTTCATTTATGCCAGTCATCTTTTTCACGACCGGACCAATCTCGTCAGTGGTTCTGATGAAAGCCTTATAGGACAAAACCTTCTTGCTGGAAGGAACTAACTTTCCTGGCTCTTTCTCAAAAGCCACAATTCCTAGTGCAATAGCCTTATGCCGTATTTGGGTTCCCTCAAAATCGAAGAAGATAACAAGATTAGCTTTAGATATTTCTTTAGTTAACCGTGGAAAAGACATAAATATTAATGCTGACCAAATTTAAAACTCTTCAAATCATCAGTCATAACAGCTGGATTAGAAGAAAGCTCAAGAATCTTGAAAAGATGCTTTACTTCCTCTTCTCCTAAAATATTGAACCATCCGGTGAAAAGATAACTAAGCTGATTTTCACATTGTTGGACATATTTAGTACCGACCTCGGTAATATCGACATAGACTTGTCTTTTATTGTTAGGATCAACTACTCGGTCGACCATCTTTCTTGATTCCAGCAATCTTAAGTTGGCGGCGATGTTAGGACGGGTGACCTTTAAGTCGTCAGCCATGATTGAAGGGTGAGCACCCGGATGAGTGACTAAGTAAGTTAAGATTCTAAAATCAGTCTGGAAGAGCTGAGTAAAAAGATCTAATTCACCATTGCTTCTGATTTTAACGACATAGTCCATCAATTTATTAATACTATCAGTCATTTCTTTCGATTGCATATTCATCTTATTGTCATTATCTGCCATGTAAATTTACCTCTTTGTTTATTATACAAATAGTTTTGAACCATTAAAACAGTTTTAAAGCCAAACTATTTTACCATTGAATTGCAAAAAGACAAAATACTAAATAAAGCTCATATAAATCAAAGAAGGCCTACTAAAACCAACAAAAAAGCAATTGCCGTTAACTGCAATAGCAAACAGCAATTGCTTTTTGATTACTTAGTTACTTCTTGGCCTGGATGTATTCGTCGATGGATTTAGCGGCCTTCTTGCCAGCACCCATAGCTAAGATAACGGTAGCGGCGCCAGTGACTGCATCGCCACCAGCATAGACAGCCTTCTTAGTGGTTTCATTAGTGGCTTCATTGACAATGAGACAGCCATGCGGGTTAGTCTCAATGCCAGGAGTAGTGTTCTTGATTAAGGGGTTAGGAGAAGTTCCGATAGACATGATGACGCAGTCGACATCTAAGGTAGTGAAGTTTCCAGTAGGCTCTGGTTTTCTTCTTCCCGATGCATCAGGTTCACCAAGCTCCATCTTCTCGATCTTGATGCCCTTGACACAGCCATAGTTAGGATTAGTCTTCGGGTTACCTTCTAAGTCTTCAAGGATTTCAACAGGGTTGTTTAATAGATGGAATTCAACGCCTTCCTGCTCAGCATGTTCGACTTCCTCTTTACGGGCAGGAAGCTCTTCTTTGCCTCTACGATAGACGCAGTAGACATGCTCGGCACCAAGTCTTAAGGCACAGCGGCAGGCATCCATGGCAACGTTTCCGCCACCGACGACTGCTACTGAGCGAGGATGGATGATAGGAGTATCGCTATCAGCCTTATAGGCTTTCATTAAATTGATTCTAGTTAAGAACTCGTTAGCAGAATAGACATTCTTGGCATTCTCGCCAGGAATATTCATGAAACGAGGTAGACCAGCACCAGAACCGATGAAGCAAGCCTCAAAACCATACTGAGTCATTAAATCATCGATTGAAAGAACGTGGCCGATAACCATATCGGTTTCAATCTTGACGCCGATATCCTTTAATCCTTGTACTTCGGATTGGACGATAGCTTTAGGTAAACGGAATTCAGGAATACCATACATTAAGACTCCGCCTGCCACATGCAAAGCTTCAAAGACTGTGACTTCATAGCCTTTCTTGGCTAAATCACCGGCACAGGTTAAACCTGAAGGGCCGGAACCAATGACAGCCACCTTGTGGCCGTTCTTCTTGATTTCAATCTTAGCAACGCAAGTATGGGTTCTATGATAGTCAGCAACAAATCTTTCTAGTCTTCCGATACCGACTGGTTCTTGGAACTTACCGGTAGGCTTATGGGTAACAGGATCCATAACGGGGACCTTGTTCTTGATGCACTTACCTTCGCATTGCTTTTCCTGCGGGCAGACACGTCCACAGACAGCCGGAAGAGAAGAAGATAAAGAAATAATCTGATAAGCCTTTTCAAAATTTCCTAAAGCCACTTCATGAATGAAGGCCGGGATATTAATCTGAACCGGGCAGCCAGGGACACAGCTAGGGACCTTGCAATCAAGACATCTCTTAGCTTCGTCAATAGCCATTTCCTCAGTATAACCTAAGGTAACTTCATCAAAATTGTGGGCTCTGACCTTCGGATCCTGAGTCGGCATCGGATTCTTAGTTGGTCTCATGTTGATAGCCATAAATTACTTGACCTCCTTCTTGAAGAGATTGCAGGTTTCTTCATACTTATGTCTCTCCCAAGGACGATATTGTCCATTTCTAAGCATAGCAGAATCAAAATCGACTTCGTGACCATCAAAGTCGGGTCCATCGACGCAGGCAAACTTTAATTTGCCACCGACGACGATACGGCAGCAGCCACACATACCGGTTCCATCAATCATGATCGGGTTCATAGAAACAACGGTCTTGACGTTGTACTTCTTGGTTAAAAGGCAGACAAACTTCATCATGATGACAGGTCCAATAGCGATGACTTCATCGAATTTGACACCAGCCTTGATTTCTTCTTCTAAGGCGGCAGTGACTAAGCCCTTAGTACCCCAGGTGCCATCATCTGACATCTTGATGTACTTATCGGAGCAAGTCTCAAAATCCTTTTCCAGGATGACTAAGTCCTTGCAGCGGAATCCAACAATGGAAGTGACTCTAGTTCCCTGTTTATGTAAGGCTTCAGCTAAAGGAAGAGCAATGGCACAGCCAGCCCCACCGCCGATAACGGCGACATTCTTTAATCCTTCTAATTCAGAGGGACGGCCTAAAGGTCCAACAAAGTCAGCTAAAGAATCGCCAGCCTGAAGATGATTGAGTTTCTCAGTAGTAGCACCAACGACTTGGAAGATGATGCTGACAGTCCCTTTGACAGGGTCTGTTCCAGCTACAGTGAGAGGGATTCTTTCACCGTTTTCATCGGTCCTTAAAATAATAAATTGGCCAGGCTTTGCTTTCTTAGAGACAAAGGGAGCTAAAATTGCCATACGGGTTACCGTAGGGTTAAGGACTTCTTTGGATACAATTCTGAACATTAACGGCCTCCTTGTTTTTTGACTAAATAATATTTTACCCTAAACCAAAAATAGTTACTATAAATAAATAAACAATAGTATAGAATTAACCATTCAAAGAGAAAAAAGCCAGCCCTAAAATAAGGGCTGGCAATTCGACTAGGGGGACTAGAAATCAACTACAGTATCGTAATAGCAAGCCTTCAAGACTTTGAGCATTAACTCATCATCCATCTTTCTTGGATTTTCAGGAGTGCAGGCATCAAGGACAGCATTGTGGGCGATATCTTTAGCCTTGGCTAAGAACTCACCCTCAATGACACCGAATTCCTTTAGACCATGAGGGATATTCAAATCTCTGTCTAATTCTCTGACACGGTTGATTAAGTTCTGAACCTTCTCATTTTCGGTGTTTCCGCCTAAGCCCATATAGTCGGCAATCTCGGCATATCTCTTGTGAGCTCTCTTATCATGAGCGTTGCATTCGATAGTGTGAGGTAAATACATAGCGTTAGCGCAGCCATGTGGAACATGGCCAGTTGAGAAAGCAGCACCAGTCTTATGAGCTAAAGAATGAGTGATACCAAGTAAAGCATTGGTGAAAGCCATACCAGCGATGCACTGAGCATAATGCATATTGGCTCTGGCCGTCTTGTCGCCATTATAGGAAGCTAAGATATTCTCGTTGACCATTCTGGTAGCCTTTAAAGCTAAAGGATCAGTGAAGTCAGTAGCAAAGGTAGAAACATAGGATTCGATAGCATGGGTTAAAGCATCCATACCAGTCCAAGCGACAGTGTTCTTAGGCATAGTCTGCGGAAGAGCCGGATCAACAATAGCAACATCAGGAGTGATTTCGAAGTTAGCTAAAGGATATTTGATGCCTTTTTCAGGATCGGTTATGACAGCAAAGGAAGTAACCTCAGTACCAGTTCCAGAAGTTGAGCCGATAGCACAGAAATGAGCCTTCTGTCTTAAAACCGGGAATTTTCCAGCAACTAATTCTTCTAAGGTAGCCTTAGGATCTTCATATAAGACCCACATAGCCTTAGCAGCATCAATAGGAGAACCGCCACCGATAGCAACAATCCAATCAGGCTGGAATTCTCTCATAATCTCAGCACCCTTCTTAACGGTAGCAACAGTGGGATCATTTTCGACGCCTTCAATGGTTTTGACTTCAAAGCCAGCAGCCTTGAGTTCTTTAACAGTCTCATCTAAGAAACCAAACTTCTGCATAGCATGTCCGCCAGTAACAACAATAGCCTTCTTGCCTCTTAAGTTCTTTAATTCGGCAATAGCATTGTCACCATAATAGATGTCTCTAGGTAAAGTGAATCTCATGTTTTGTACCTCCTTCTTAAGTACATAATCATATTATTAAAAAATAATGAGCAATTCAAGCAAGAATTTTGCGCATTGCATATATGAATAAAAAATTAAAATAAAATAGTAAAAAGTATTTATTCTTTATAAAAGAAAGCGGTTACCTACTATATGTTACCGCTAACATTAAGTATCACTTTATGCGCATTTACTGATTAAAAAACAAAATTTGAGCGACTAATTTGCATTGCGGTAAGCAATATTTAGAATTAAAGATTCTATAAAGCTAATCAAACCAGCAAAGAAAAAATAAAGGTTAGTCCAGAGGGCATAGATTTTCTTGAAAATTATAGACAAACTTATTTATTTATTTAAAAACTAGTTATATAATTAACGGCAAGGAGAGAAACTATGGCTGTAAAGCTTTTACTTGATTCTAATAAAATCTATCATAAAGAATTTGAAGGCACTAAGCCTGGCTATGATGCTCTTCAGGTTGATTCGTTCTTAGATATTGTGATTAAGGACTACGATACTTTCTCTAAGTATGTCACTGATTCTGAGAAAACGATTGAAGACCTCAATAGAAAAGCTACTCTTCTTAACCAACAGCTTTCAAAAGAGGAAGCCGATAACGCTACTCTTAGAAACAAGCTTAATGGCATTGGAGCTAATGCAGATGCTTCCTTAAATAACCTTGAGTTATTAAAGAGAATCTCTGCTTTAGAGAAGGCCTTAAACAAAGCAGGTATTAATCCGAATACGATAGAGTAATTTTTTACTCTCCGACCCCGATGACTGCAGGAAGAAGCAATTCTTTTTGAGGAAAGTCCATGCTCGCGCCCTCTGTGATGAGAGCAGTGTCTGCGCCAGGTGAATAAATAAGCCTGGGCCGGGAGGAGTCCCGGACGGCAGAAGAGAATCTAAAACTTCGGTCATGATATCTCTTCTTGAAAGCTCCACAGTGACGAAACTTAGGGAAACCTAAGTAATGAAACGCTGGAAAGCCCCACAAGCGAGAAACCTAAATTTTGGTAAGGGAAGCTTAAAGAGGGAATGATAACCTCAATGAGCAGGCTAATAACCTAGATAAATTGTCATCCTCGACATAACATGGCTTACAAGGTCGGTTACTCAATTAGTTAAAAAGAAAGGAACAGATATGAATACTCCAAATAAGATTACACTTACGAGATTTCTTTTTGCCTTCTTGATGATCATAATCTATTCCCTTAATTTTTTGCCTCAGTCGGCATCTTTTGCTCCTAACCTTGGAACCAGTGGCTTTAACTGGATTGATTTAGTTTGTGCGGTTGTCTTTATTATAGGTGCGGTCACTGATTCAATCGATGGCCATTTAGCTAGAAAGCATAATCTTGTCACTAACCTTGGCAAATTTATGGATCCTTTAGCTGATAAGTTCCTGGTTGATTCGGCTTTAATTCTCTTAGCAACTGCTAGAGATAGCAACGGTCACTTCTATATTTATCCTTTCTTAGTTGTTCTCTTTGTCGGAAGAGACTTAGCTATGGACGGCTTAAGAATGATTGCTAACAACAAGGGAAGAGTCTTAGCTGCCAATATTTATGGAAAAATCAAGACGGTTATGGAGATGATCGTTATCCCGATTATCTTCTTAAGAGGATTCCCCTTCAGCTACTTTGATATGCAAGGTCAGGGAAGCTGGGAATATTCTTATATTGTTACTAATGTCCTCTCACTTATTGCCTTAGTCATGTCCTTAGTGTCATGTGTCATCTACTTTAAGCAGAACAAGGATGTTCTTAAGGAGAATAAGTAAATATGGAAAGAAAAGAATTATTGGATTTGCTTCTGGCTTCTAAGCTTTCTCTTTCTTCGATGGAAAGCCTTACTGGCGGATTATTTGGCGCTAGCTTTACTTCTATCCCCGGCGCTAGCCAAGTCTATAAAGGCGGAGCCATCACCTATACTGATGAAGTAAAAGAACTATATGGGGTCAAGAAGGAGACTATTAAGGAATATGGAGCGGTCTCTCTTGAATGTGCAAAAGAAATGGCGATACAAGCAAGCAAGTTCTTTAATACTGATGTTTCAGTCAGCTTTACCGGGAATGCCGGACCTACTGCTAGTGAAGACAAGCCAGTTGGTCTAGTCTTCATTGCTTTGAAGGTAAGAAACAAGCTTTATTCTTATAAGCTAGAACTGACAGGAGAAAGAGAAGAAATCCGTAGACAATGCGTTGATTTTGCTTTTTCTACCCTGATTGAAAAACTAAAAGCTTAATTTCTTTAGAAAAAAAGCTCTCTTAAACTAGATAGTAGTTGAAAGGTGAATTACACAATGGATAAAACCAAAAAGAATGCAGATCAGAAGAATGCCGTTGAAAACGAAAAGGATAAAGCCTTAGAAGCTACGATGAAGGACATCCGCAACTTCTATAACGATAAAGGCATCATTATGAAGTTAGGTGAGACACCCTCAGTTGATGTCTCCGTTATTCCTACTGGCTCCATGCTTTTGGATTCAGCTTTAGGAGTGGGCGGTTATCCTAAGGGAAGAATTGTCGAAATCTATGGTCCGGAATCATCTGGTAAAACCACGATGGCCCTTGAGGCTATTGCTCAGGTTCAGAAACTTGGCGGAAGAGCCGCCTTCATTGATGCCGAACATGCTATCGACCCTGACTATGCCAAGGTCTTAGGTGTAAACATCGATGATTTAATTCTCTCTCAGCCTGATTACGGTGAACAGGCTTTAGAGATTGTCGACATGCTTGCTAAATCTAACGCCATTGACTTAATTGTCGTTGATTCAGTAGCTGCTTTGGTTCCTAAGGCAGAATTAGAAGGCACCTTTGAAGATTCCAGTGTTGGCTTGCAGGCTAGACTTATGTCCAAGGCCTTAAGAAAATTAGCTGGACTTCTCTCTAAGAGCTGCTGCACTGTTATCTTTATTAACCAGCTCCGTGAAAAAGTCGGTGTCATGTATGGAAACCCCGAGACCACGACCGGTGGCCGAGCCTTGAAGTTCTATGCTACTATCCGTATCGAGATCAGACGTGCTGACCAGATCAAACAGGGCGATAAATATATTGGCAATGTGGTCTCTTTGAAGGTCGTCAAGAACAAGGTCGCTCCGCCATACCGTTCCTGCAAGGTTGATCTCATCTTCGGAAAAGGCATCGATCACGATCATGAATTAGCTCAGCTAGCTATTGATTATGGCATTATCGAAAAGGCTGGCAGCTGGTTTAGCTTCAAAGGCGAAAGACTAGGACAGGGTATTACTTCTATCTATGATTGGTTCAAAGCTAATCCGGAAATTGAAGATAGCATCGAAAGCCAGGTCCGTGCTTCTTTAGCCCCCAAGAAAGCTAGCGACGATAAAACTCCTGAGACGACTGTTCCTGACACTGATGACGACAAGTAGATAAGCAAATAAAAATAGTCCTTCCGGCTTAGTTGCCTGAAGGACTTTTTTCTTAGCCGTCTTTAAAAAGGCTTTACAAAGAGAAAAAAGCGGAGGTTATTTAAGAAAAGAGATCAAAATCTAGATCTTTTGCAAAGGCTTTCATGTCTTGTAAAAAATATTCAAATGTGTATGCCTAAAAAGGAACGTTTATTATATAATATTAAAAGTATCAAGGTATGACCTTAGGTACTTTAATATAAAAGATTTATGGGTTTAAGCATTGTGATGTATAGTCGTTCTCTGGTTTTTAATCTTTTTACGAGATAGGTTCTTTGGGTGTAGGGGACCGATATTTATTTTCCTATGCCTAGAAAGGCTATTATTTCATGTCCACAATTGAAATAGTTCTATTAGTTATTGCTATCGTTTTGTTCTTAGGGCTTTTAATCGCTATCCTTTTCCCGATTTTCAAGAAAAATCAGGCCAATAAGAAGGCTGAGAAGATCATCAACGATGCCAACGTCAAAGCCGAGAAGATTCTTGCCAATGCCAAATTCGAAGGCAAGAGCGAAGTCGATGAGATGAAGCAGAATGCTGAGAAGGATATCACTGAGAGAAAAGCCAGTGTTGTCGCCTCTGAGGCTAAGCTTGATCAAAGGGAAGGCGCCCTTGATAAGCGTGAGGATGCTATC
The DNA here is from genome assembly GCA_002483745.1 of Caryophanales bacterium UBA7642. Taxonomy (GTDB): domain Bacteria; phylum Bacillota_I; class Bacilli_A; order RFN20; family CAG-288; genus Enterosoma. The sequence continues at coordinate 37,595 of DLIM01000049.1, forward strand.
ATCACCCGTGAAGATCAGATTGATCAGAAGAAAGCTGAACTTGAAGACAGAATCGCTGCTCTTGATGTTAAGGACAAAGATCTTCAGGCCAAGATTGATTCCATTATTGTTGAGCTTCAGAAGGTAGCTAATATGACTACTGATGAAGCTAAGGCCGAGCTTATGGCGCGTGTTGAAGAGAAGGAAATGAAGAAGATTGCTCTCTACAAGGATCAGATGGAAGAAGAAGCTGAATCTTCCGCTGAAGACAAGGCTAAGACCTTGATGTGTGTCGCTATGGAAAAGTATGCTCAGGATGTTACTAATGAGCATTCCACCTCTTCTGTTGCTCTTCCTTCTGATGAAATGAAGGGAAGAATCATCGGACGTGAAGGCAGAAACATCAAGTCCATGGAAGCCTTATTCGGTGTCTCTTTGATTATTGATGATACTCCCGAGACCATCACTGTCTCCTGCTTTGATCCAATTAGAAGAGAGAAGGCTAAACTTACTCTTGAAGCCTTGATCAAGGATGGACGTATTCAGCCTGGCCGTATTGAGGATCTCTACAACAAGGTTTCCGCTGATTTAGACGAATCCTTAAAGAGAATCGGCGAACAGACCGTCTTTAAGCTTGGCTTACCTAGAATCAATGCCGGCTTATATCCTTATTTAGGAAGACTGAGATATAGAACTTCCTATGGTCAGAATGTTCTCGACCATTCTATTCAGGTTGCTTATCTAGCTTCCGTTATGGCTAGTGAATTAGGTCTTGATCCTATTATGGCTAAACGTGCTGGTCTTCTTCACGATATCGGTAAGTCTATCGATGCCGAGCAGGAAGGCAGCCATGTACAGTTAGGCTCTGCTTTAGCTAAGAAGTTTGGCGAACCTGATGAAGTCATCAACGCTATTGAATCCCACCATGGTGATGTTCCTAAGAAGTATTTGATTTCTGAGCTAGTCACTGCTGCTGATACTCTCTCCGCTGCTCGTCCTGGCGCTAGAAGTGAGACCTTAGAGACTTACATCAAGCGTCTTGAACAGTTAGAGACTATCTGCAAGAGCTTTGCCGGTGTTCAGTCTTCTTATGCCTTGCAGTCTGGCCGTGATGTCAGAGTCATGGTCGTTCCTGAAAAAATCTCTGATGAGGATGCTAAGGTCTTAGCTGTCCAAATCAAGGATAAAATTGAATCCGATATGCAGTTCCCTGGCCAGATTAAGGTCAGTGTCATCAGAGAGACGAGGGCTGTCGAAATTGCTAAGTAGTCCGTTTATTAAGGTCCTCATCTTAGGCGATGTGGTTGGTCCTTTAGGAAGACAAGGTGTTAAAAAATACCTAGCTCTTCATAAAGAAAAGGACCAGTTTGACTTTGTCATTGCTAACGGTGAAAACGCTACCCATGGCCATGGATTATCGCTGGACCACTATAAGGAACTGATTGCGGATGGTGTCGACTGCGTCACTAACGGAAACCATCTCTTCAATTCACCTGACTTATTCAACCATGTGGAAGATTTCCAGTATGCTATCCGTCCCTTGAATCTCGATCCCGGCGTTCCTTTAAAAGGCAGCTTAATTTTCACCTTGAACAATGGCGCTAAAATCCGGGTTTCTAACGTTCTAGGAAGAGTCTTTATCCCGATGGCTCAAACCAATCCTTTCTATGCCATGGATGAAGTCCTCAAGGATGACAAAGAACCCATTATCAACTTAGTGGATTTCCATGCTGAGGCTACTGCCGAAAAAAGAATCATGGCCGAATACCTAGATGGCCGAGTTACGGCTGTCTTTGGTACCCATACCCATGTCCAGACTAACGATCCTAAGATTCTCAATAAAGGGACTTTCTTCTTAACCGATGTTGGCATGAACGGCGCTTATGATTCCGTCCTTGGCGATGCTAAGGAAGGAAGCATGAAAAGAACTATCACCGGAATGCCGGCTACGATGGAGGTTTTCAAGAAGGGAAAAATACTGGTCAATGGTCTAATATTGAAGATTAGTACCGTGACCGGATTAGTTGAAGAATATCAGCTTGTCAACGAAGAATTTGAAAGTGACCCCAAGTAAGGGGCCACTTTTCTTTAAAAAGCTACAAAACACACATTTTTCATCTTGTAAAATAGCCTTTTTGATATATAATATAATTCTAGAAAGAGGTTTATCTAAAATGACCACATTAAAAGCCAGTGGAAACACTCAAATTCAGAAGTTAGCCGGAGCTATTGCCGGTAACATTCGTCAGGAAGGTGCTGTTCAGATTTCATTAGTCGGAGCTTCTGCTCTCAACCAGGCTATCAAGGCCTGCATCGTTTCCAGAAGATTCCTCAAGGATGATCAGACTCCTAGCGATATCGCTATTCAGCCGGAATTCTTGATGCAGAATTTTTCTGAGCCTTCATCAACTGAGACCAGAGAAGTCACCACTATCATGCTTCATATCAAGAAGGTTGATTTTGATCCTGAACATGCTGTTTCTTCTGAAGTCCCTAAGCATGAAGAAGCTAAGCCTGCTACTGCTCCTGCTACCGATACTCCTGCTGAAAATAAGTAGTATCAAGATTTAAATCGATGAAAAAGCACCGCCTTGTATCGCTTCCCTCGCTGAGGGAAGCGGCTAGACGGGATCCTAATTGCCCTATAAGCTATCTAAAGGCTGATACGAAACCAGATTCTTTTCTTGTCTCTTGGGGACAGGGAAAGATTTTTTGTATCAGGACTTACGGCTGCCAGGCTAATGTCAGGGATTCCGAAATAATCCGTGGTTTTTTACTCGCCTTAGGAATGAAGGAAACTGATTCCTTTGCTGAGGCTGATTTTATATTGTTCAATACCTGCGCTATCAGAGAGAATGCCGAAAATCATTTGTATGGTGAATTAGGTCAGGCTAAGGATGCCTATGAGCATAAGCCAGACCTAATTATCGGTATCTGTGGCTGTGTGATGCAGGAGGAAGTCCCAGTTAAGCATATTCTTGATCATTTTCCCTTTGTCAGTCTGATTTTCGGAACTAACAATATGACTTCCTTCTATAGTCTTTTAGAGGAAGTCATCAAGAAGAATGTTCTTCTAGTGGATGTCCGCTCCGGCTCTACTGCCGTTGAGGAAGGGTTGCCGGAAAGCAAGGAAAGCCGTTTATCGAAAGTCTCCGCCTTTGTCAACATCATGTATGGCTGCGATAAATTCTGCACTTACTGTATTGTTCCTTTTACGCGTGGCAAAGAGCGCTCTCGAAAAGTCGAGGATATTCTTTCTGAAGTTAACTGCTTAAAGCAAGAAGGTTACAAGCAAGTCACTTTGTTAGGTCAAAACGTTGATGCCTATGGAAAAGACTTCGGAGACAAGTACGCTTTCGCTGACCTTTTAGAGAAAGTGGCTTTGACGGGTATTCCCCGTATTAGGTTTGTTACTCCTTATCCTTCAGACTTTAATACTAAGGTTTTTGATGTGATGGCTAAATACCCTAATGTCATGCCTTCTCTCCATCTTCCTGTTCAATCCGGAAGCAATGCCGTTCTTAAGAGAATGAATAGGCGTTATACTAGAGAGCAATATTTAGCAATAGCCCATGAACTAAGAGAAAGATTACCGGACGTCTATTTGACAACCGATATCATTGTGGGATTCCCTGGAGAAACGGAAGCCGACTTTGAAGGGACCCTTTCTCTCTGTCAGGAAGTTAAGTATGATGCTGCCTATACTTTTATCTTCTCTCCTCGCCCAGGTACGCCTGCTTACTTCATGAAGGATGATACTTCTATGGCTACTAAGCATGAGCGCTTTGACCGTCTTAAAGACCTGATTGAAAAGCTTACCGCCGAAAAAGCCGATACTGCGGTCAATCAGGATGTGGAAGTCCTCTTTGAAGATGTCTCTAAGAAAGACCCCTCTATGATTACCGGCTATGATAGACATAATAAACTAGTCCATGTCAAAGGCGATAAGTCTTTGATTGGTCAAATTAGAATGGTTCATATCCTTGAATCGCATACCTATTCTTTGATTGGTGAGGTTAAAGATGAGTGAAGAAAACGATCTGACTATAGAAGCTAAGAAGTTAGTCAGCGATTTTCAGGATACTGTTGCATATAAAAGCTATCAACAGCTTTTAAAGAGCCAAGAAAGCAACGCTAGGCTGCTAAAACTTGATAAAGACCGCAAAGACTTGCAGTCGAAGATCAAGTATTTAAGCCCGGAAAAGCAGAAAGAAGCTATTAAGCTTTGCCAAGAGCTAAATGATGAATACAATAACGACCCTCTAATTGTTAATCTTAGGCAAGCCAAAGAAGAAGTTTTGAATCTACTCTATCCCTTAAATAATACGGGGCTTTAGAAGCAAGTATTGGTCGAAAAATGCTATAATTTCTATATCTGTTCAAAAGAGAAAAACTGATGGCAAAAAGCATAGTTAAAGATACCGAAGATAAGAATTTTACTCCGATGGTGGAGCAGTACCTGACTTTTAAGAAACAGTACGGCGATATCATCCTCTTTTTCCGTATCGGAGACTTCTATGAGATGTTCCTTCATGATGCTGAGATTGCTAGCAAAGAACTCCAGCTTTTCCTGACTAAGAAGGCTTGCGGAAACGGTCAATTTATACCGATGTGCGGTATTCCTCATCGTGCTTACCTTTCCTATGCCCAGAAGCTGATTGATCGAGGCTATAAGGTCGCCATCTGCGAACAGGTTGAAGATCCTAAGCTTACTAAGAAGCTCGTTAAAAGAGATGTCATCCAGATTATCTCACCCGGCGCCAACTTGGATCTGAACTCAACTGACAATAATTTCATTGCTTCTTTAGGAACCTATGATTTCTTAGCCATCTTAGCCTATGCTGACTTATCAACCGGTGAAATGAAATGCCTTAATTTTGAAAACAATAAAGAGAGGATTCTTGAAGAATTGCTTTCTTTGGATATTAAGGAATTAGTCGTACCGACCAATATGGATGCGGCTTTGATTGTTTATCTTAAGCACAATTCCAATATCTGCTTATCCTACTATAACGATGATTCTTCTTCCATTGAAACCGATAGTCTTTTTGGCAATTTGAAAGATGACAGGCAGATAGCGACTTCGGCTAGACTTTACAATTATCTGAAGAATATGGAAAGACGAGATCTGACCTACTTTAAGCCAGTCAAGAATATGATGGGCTTAAAGACTATGAACATCGATTATTCGGCCCAGTCCAATATGGAATTGGTAAAGAGTCTTGACGGCAAATCCTTCGGTACTTTATATTGGCTTCTCAATCAGACTAAGACTCCTATGGGCTCTAGATACTTAAAGAGCCAGATTGTCGCTCCTTCTGCCAGTCAAACCGAAATCAATCGCCGTCTTAACTTAACTGATGGCTTTGTCAGACATTATATTGAAAGAGAAAACCTCAGGAATGATTTAGCTGATGTCTTTGATATGGAAAGACTGATAGCGAGAATGGGATATGAAAACTGCAATGGTCATGACTTACTCCAGTTAAAGAAGTCTTTAGCCATTCTTCCTAAGCTCCATTTAGACTTGAAGGCGATAACTGATGTTCCTGAACTCAAAGATATTGATCAGCGCTTAGGCGATTATACCGATTTAGTTAGCCTTTTAGATAAAGCTATCTCTGAAGACTGCCCTTTAACTATCACTGATGGTGAAATCTTCAAGAGGGGTTATGACCCTAAGCTTGATGAACTGATAGATTTAACCGGTGATGCTAAGACTTGGATCACGAATTTGGAGATTCAGGAAAAGCAGAGAACCGGAATCCATAATTTAAGAGTCGGCTATAACACGGTTTTTGGCTATTTCATTGAAGTCAGTGCCGGACAGGTCAGTTTAGTTAAGCCGGAATTCGGCTATATCAGAAAACAGACTATAAAGACCGGCGAAAGATACGTTACCGCCGAGCTTAAGGAGAAAGAGGATAGAATCCTTAGAGCCTCGGAAGAGAGAAAGTCTATGGAGTATGCTCTCTTTAAGGACTTAAGGAAAAAGATATCTTCTTATACCGAAAAGATTCAAACTACCAGTGACGCTTTAGCTGAACTGGATTATTATCTTGATCTGGCCTTTGTCTCTAGCGAGAACAACTATATCCGCCCAACATTCACTAATGATCGCAGTATCTCTGTCACTAATGCTAGACATCCAATCATTGAAAAAGCTAGCCCCAATACCGTGTTTGTCGCTAATGATTACCTGATGGACAGTAAAACTGATGTCTTAATCATTACCGGTCCTAATATGGGTGGTAAATCCACCTATATGAAGGAATTCGGACTATTGGTAATCATGGCTCAGATTGGCTGCTTTGTTCCAGCCGACACCTGCTCTTTACCAGTCTTTGATTCTCTCTTTACTAGAATCGGTGCTAGCGACAACCTGATTAAAGGCCAGTCTACCTTTATGACCGAGATGTCGGAAGTTGCCGAAGCTTTAGCTAAGGCTACTCCTGATAGTCTTTTCCTTTTCGATGAAATCGGTAGGGGAACGGCTACTTATGATGGTATGGCTATTGCCCAGTCTATCATCGAATACATTGTTAAGTATGTCCATTCTAAGACGCTTTTCTCCACTCACTACCATGAAATCACTAAGCTGAGTGAGAAAATAGAAGGCGTAAAGAATATTCACTGTGAAGTCAAAGAAGATAACGGAGAAGTTACCTTCCTTTATAAGATGAAGCCAGGCAGCATGGATAAGAGTTACGGTGTCAATGTCGCCAAACTGGCTGGGCTTCCAAATGAGATCACAACTCGTGCTACTGAACTATTGACTTCTTTTGAAAGCAACAGCAAGATTCATCCTGATCAGATCAAGGAAGTAAAGCCTGTCGAAATCCATGAAAGCGAAGTTGTTTCTGACCTTAAGAAGCTTGATCCTATGACTTTATCGCCTTTAGAGGCTTTGAATTATTTGATAGATTTGAAGAAGAAGGCTAAGTAAATGTCTAAAATTGCTTTAATGAAGCCGGAGTTAGCTAACTTAATAGCTGCCGGTGAAGTCATCGAAAGACCCGCCAGTGTCATCAAGGAACTAGTTGAAAATTCTTTGGATGCCGAAGCCAAGAACATCTATGTCGGTGCCACGGATTACGGCAAAGGGGAAATCCTTGTCAAGGATGATGGCTCTGGTATGGATAGAGATGATGCCAAAGCCTGCTTTTTAAGACATGCTTCTAGCAAGATTAAGACTGAATATGATTTATCTAGAATTAAGACTTTAGGATTTAGAGGTGAAGCTATTCCTTCAATTGCTGCTGTCAGCAAAGTTAATCTCATTACTTCAACCGGTAATGGCGCTGGGACTGAAGTCGATTCCAATCCTAATGAAGAATTGCTTGTCATGGATGCCCCGTCTAGGAAAGGTACTATCTTTAAGGTTTCTAATCTTTTCTTTAATACTCCAGCCCGTCTTAAGTATTTGAAATCCAGTCAGGTTGAGACTTATAACATTATTGAGACTGTTGAACATCTAGCCTTAGGCTTCCCTGAAGTCTCTTTTTCCTTAGCTATTGACGGCAAAGAAATCTTCAGGACTTCCGGAAGAGGGGACTTATTAGAGACTATCCAGAAGATTTACGGAAATGAAATAGCTCAGCAGCTTTATTTTGTCAAAAAGGAAGGAGTCGCCTATTCTTTCTCCGGTTTTGTTTCTAAACCGGAACTCAGCTATTCAAAAAGATATAATCTTTTGACCTTCCTTAATAAGCGCTGCATCTATGACTATAAGATCAATAAATCCATCGAAGAGGCCTACAAGGATTATCTGCCTCCTCTACGTTATCCTTTCTGCATCATCGATTTGGATCTTGATTACTCTTTAGTCGATGTCAATGTCCATCCCACCAAGAAAGAAGTCAGAATCTCCATGGAAGATGAGATTGCTAAAGACATCAAGGATGAAATCATTAAGACCCTTGCTAACAAGAAACCTATCTATTCGGCCAGTGAGGATAGTAAGACCCTTAAGGACTTAGATATCGGTAGTGATTCTTCTGCCATTGATATTGAAGATATCAAAGAAGAAGAAAAGAGTAACAGCAATGTTAGCTATCAAGATGTTAAGCCGATAAAGCGTCAAGAAGAAGACAAATATTTTCAGGATTCTTTGCCACTTGAGCCCACCTTTGAATCCCAGACAGTCGTCAAAGATCATCCTTCTAATACTGTTACTGATAAACATGAAGCTAGCTTTTCTTCAGACGACTACTATTCCACTATCTTCGATAAAGCCGGCTTTACGAATAAGCTTCCCGAGATGCATCCTATCGGACAGGTTCTTGAGACCTATATTGTCTGTAACTCTAATGATTGCTTCTATCTGATTGATCAGCATGCCGCTGCTGAAAGAATCAACTTTGAAAAAACCGAGGCTTTATTTAAGTCCATCCGTTCAAGGGTGGTACCTCTTTTCCCTATTACTTTAGAATTGTCCTTTAAAGAGAAAGAGAACTATGACGAAGAACATCAGGCTAGGCTTAATTCTTTAGGCATCATCACGGAGATGTTTGGCGATAAAACGATTAAAGTTACTGAGATACCCTCCTTCTTAGCCGATAAGGATGATGAGGGCATCATCCGGGATTGCGTCTCTTCCTGCCTGAATGATGAAGCTAGCGATCCTATTGATTTATTGCATCTTACGATTGCTAATATTGCCTGCAAGAAATCAATCAAGGCTAATCATTTGATGTCTATCAATGAAATAGAAGGGCTTTTAAGGGATTTAGCTAGGTGTGCTAATCCAGCTAACTGTCCTCATGGACGTCCGACTATGATTAAGATTACTAAAGATGATGTAGAGAAGATCTTCCGGAGGTCCGGTTTTTGATTTATGTCATTTTAGGTCAGACGGCTAGCGGAAAAACCAGTACAGCTATCAAGCTTAGTCGGGAGCTTCAGCTTCCCATTATTTCAGCCGATGCCTATCAATGCTTTAAGATGATGCAAATAGGGACAGATAAGCCTTCTAGAGAGGAAACGAAGGGCTTAGAGTATTACTTCTATGATGAATATGAGCCTGATAAGGAAACCAGTGTCTACGACTTCCAAAAAGAGTGCCGCCCGATAATAGAGAAGTATCTAAATGAAGGCAAGGATGTTTTAGTGGTCGGTGGCACTTTCCTTTATATTAAAGCTCTCTTATTCAATTATGTCTTCACTGAGGAAAACAGTAAGGAAAAATCCAAATATCAGGATTGGTCTTTAGAGGCCATGCAGAAAGAGCTACTAAAGAGAAGCCCGGATACTTTTAATGAAATTGACAATAAGAACCCTAGGAGAGTAATCAGGGCTTTAGAACAGCTTGATGAAGGGACTAGCCGGAAAGAGATTCTATCCTTAAATAACGATAAGCCTCTTTATCCCTGCACTTTTTTAAGAATCGATACTGATAAGGACGAAGGCAATAAATTCATCGATGAAAGAGTCGAGAAGATGTTTAAGGAAGGCTTTGTAGAGGAAGTCAAGAAGCTTCTAAAGGTCTATCCTGATAATCTGCATTCCTTCTTATCTATCGGCTATCAGGAAATGATTGCCGGCTTAAAGGAACATCAGGATCTCGACTCAGTCAAAGAGCTGATTAAAGTCCATACTCATCAGTTAGCTAAGAAGCAAAGAACCTTTTTAAGGAATCAGTTCAAGGATGTGGTTTCCGGCGACAAAGAGGAAATTTATCAACTTATCAAAAATAGTGTTTTATCAAAAGAAAGAAGCCGTCTTCTTTTAGCACCTAAAGTACTCAATTCCTTAGAGAATTCCTCTCTTCTTCTAGCCGGTTTAGGGGGAGTTGGCGGAGAGGCCTTATTATCTCTTACTAGGCTTGGATTTAATAAAATAGCCATCATCGATGATGACATTGTTTCACCTTCTAATTTGAACCGTCAGGCCTTATATGACTACTATGATATAGGAAAGAAAAAAGCTGTAGTCGCTTGTGAAAAAATCAAGAGAATTAATCCCTTAATCGAAGTTACCACTCTTGATAAGAGAATTGTGTCATACGCTTCACTTCCAGAGGGTAGATTCGACTTCATCATCGACTGCGTTGATGATGTCAATGCTAAGTGTCTGCTCTATGAGAAAGCCTTAAAGGATCAAAGCTATTTTGTCTCAGCTATGGGTTTAGGATTCCATATTGATTCTACTAAGGTGAGGAGAGGAAAACTCTCTTTGGCTTTTGACCCTCTAGCTAAAAGCTTCAAGGATGAACTTAAAAAAAGAGGGCACTTAGATAAGGATATTGCTAAGATAGATATAGTTTATGCCTGTGATGGCAGAATCAAAGGGAAGAGCAATAGTAAGACAATCGGTTCTTTAGCTACTGTTCCTTCTTCTGGCGGGCTTGCTATCGCCAGCCAAGTCGTTGACTTCTTAATCGAAAGGAATAAGTAAAATGGAAAAAGACTATGATATTTCAAAAGTCGCTGCAGAATTAGGAATTTCTAATGATGCTCTTTATTATTACGGAAGAGATAAAGCCAAGATCGATACCTCCGCTCTTGATCCTAACCTCAAAAGAAAAGGCAAACTGATCCTTTGTACGGCTATTACTCCTACTAAAGCCGGTGAAGGAAAGACGACTACGGCGATTGGCTTAGCTGATGGCTTAAAGGCTATCGGTGAGAAGCCTTTGGTTTGCTTAAGAGAGCCTTCCTTAGGCCCAGTCTTTGGCGTTAAAGGCGGTGGCTGCGGTGGCGGAGAAGCTACTTTATATCCGGAAGATGATATTAATCTTCATTTTACCGGTGATATTCATGCTCTGACTAGCGCTAATAACCTTATTGCTGCCTTAATCGATAATGAACTCTATCAGAATTCACCTTTGAATGTGGATCCTGAAAGAATCATCTTCCCCCGTGCTATGGATATGAATGACCGCTCCTTAAGAGAAATTGAGACTTGCTTAGGCAATAAAAACGGCACTCCCCATAAATCCTCCTTTGTCATCACTGCCGCTAGTGAGATGATGGCAATCTTCTGCTTAGCTAAGAATGAAGAGGATTTCCTTGACCGAGTGGAAAGCATAACCGTAGCTTACAACAAGGATGGTGATCCTATCTTTGTAAGAGACTTGGATTCCCGTGCTGCTATCAGGAAACTGATGCATATCGCTTTATATCCTAACCTGGTTCAGACAAAACACCATACTCCGGCTATTGTTCATGGCGGTCCTTTTGCTAATATCGCCCATGGCTGCAATTCCATTATTGCAACTGACTTATCCTTAAAGCTAGCTGATTATGTTGTTACTGAAGCTGGCTTCGGATCAGATTTAGGAATGGAGAAATGTCTTGATATTGTTTCACCTTTAGGAGGATTCCATCCTTCTTTGGTGGTTATGGTTGCTACCGTTAGAGCCTTAAAGCTTCATGGCGGTATGAAGTTTGAAGACTTAAAGACTGCTAACCCTAATGCGGTAAAGATTGGCTTAGCTAACTTAAGAAAGCATCTCGATAATGTCGACTTATACCATTTGCCGGTTCTAGTCTCTGTCAATAGATTTAAGGATGACAGTGATGAAGAAGTCAAAGTCATCACTGATTACTTAAAGGCCAATAATTTCAAATACGCCGTCAACACATCCTATATGGATGGACCTAAGGGTGCTATGGATTTAGCTGTTGAAGCTAAGAAGCTTGCTGATTCTGGCTATGATAAAGGCTTTAAGCCTATCATTGCTCCTTCTATGTCGGTCCAGAAGAAGATTGAGACCATTGCTACTGAAATCTATGGTGCTGATTCAGTTGTCTATTCCGATGCCGCTAATGAGCAGATTAAGGAATACATCAACGCCGGCTATTCTTCCTTTGATGTCTGCATCTCGAAGACTCCTAACTCCTTATCGGATAATCCTAAACTTCTGAATGTCCCTAAACATACCCTCCATGTCGAATCCTTCAGATTATTCACTGGCGCTAGATTCTTAGTGCCTCTTACTGGTTCGATTGTCACTATGCCTGGCCTTCCTAAAGTTCCGGCCAGCAAGAAAATGAAATGATCATCCTCTCTGGCAAAGAAGTAAAGCCTAGCTTATTAGCTTTGGCTTGTTCTGATAGCAATCTTCCTAAACTTAGCTTCTATCTTTATTCCGATAAAGATAGTCTCCCTTCTTTCTATTACCTAAAAGGGATTAAGAAGATCCTTACTGAACTGAATATTCCTTTTACGGAAGGCTTCCTTGATAAGAACGACAAGGAAGAGAATAACCTTGCCAGATTCAAAGAAGAAGAAAAGGGCAAGTATGTCATCGTTGCTAGGCCTTTAGGAATCAGTTACGAAGATAAGTTCCTTTCTTTGATTGACCCTTCTTATGACCCTGATATGATGACTATCATCAATAAAGGAAAACTCTATTCGGGAGATTTGAACTATCTTCCGGCCACTGCAAAAAGTGTTAAGGAGATACTGAAGTTTTTTAAACTTGATATAGCTTCTAAGAAATGCTTAGTCCTAGGAAGATCGTTAACTGTCGGGCTTCCTCTTGCTGAGCTTATCAACAAAGGAAACGGGCTTCTGGTTTTAGCTCATTCAAAAGTTTCTTCAATCATGCTTAATAAAGAGGCTAAGGAAGCCGACTTTATCTTCTTAGCTACCGGAAAGCCTTCTCTTATCAGCCGGGAGAGCTTTAATCCCCAGCAAGTAGTTATCGATTGTGGGTTCTCTAAAGGCGGCGGAGATTTAGGCTTTGTCCCAAACGATGATGAGCTTAGCTCTTATACCCCAGTTCCTGGCGGAGTAGGAGTCTTGACTTCTATCTGCCTTATCCTCAATGCACTCTTTTTAGAAAAGAATCATTAGTATCAAAAGGGAGGCTAGTCCTCCCTTTTTTAGAAATTATCCTTCCTAAGACTAAATATCCTAGGGAGGAGTAAACCTTGATTAAACTAAATGGCGTTTCTTTTTCCTATGGCGATAAAGAGATATTTAGAAATCTGAATGTGGCTTTTCCCGATAGTGGCTTAGTGGTTATTTTAGGAAAGTCTGGGTCTGGTAAGACCACTTTCCTATCATTGATTTCCGGTTCCTTGAAACCAAAGAGCGGAAGTATCACTAATTCCTTTCCTGATAAGCCTAGCTTATTGTTCCAGTCCCCGATGTTATTGGACTATCTGAATGTAGAGGAGAACGTCCTTCTTCCACTGCTTCTTGAAGGAAAAAGAAAAGCCTCCTGCCTAGAATCTTCCAGTAAGGCCTTAAGAGAAGTCTCTCTTCAGGGCTTTGAAAAAAGAGCGGTCAAAAAGCTCTCTGGCGGAGAAAAGACTCGTGTTAGTCTTGCCCGTGCCCTAGTAAAAGCTAGCTCGGTTTTGATCCTTGATGAACCGACCGGGCAGTTAGATGAGAAGAACTCTTTAGAAATCTATGAAGTAATAAAGAAATTAGCTAAGGAGAGACTGATTATCTTAGTTACTCATGATGAAAAGAATGCTTTGAACATAGCTGACTATCTCTATGAACTGAAGGAAAAGAATCTTATTCTTTTATCTAAGAGAGAAAAAGACTTCTCGTTACTGAAAAAAGAGAAGAAACCTCAAGGCTCTTTAACTTTGTGGGAGTCTTTAAGAATCAATTCTCTCTTTCTTCTAAAAAGGAAAGCCCGGCTTGTTCTTACTTCTCTCTTCCTGGCTTTTTCCTTAGGTCTTCTTTATTTAGGGCTGAACTTTAAAAACGAACTAGATTATTCTTTGAATTCTTTGATGAATAGCTATTATTCATCCAAAGAAGCTAATATCACTGTTAAGGAAAAAGTAGCTAGCGAGGGTCACCTTACTTTAGAAAGGTATTCTACCCCAAGCTTGGAAATCACTTCTTCCTTAGGATTAGAGGAATGCTATCCCTCATTTGACTATTTTGTGCCTGAGTACTATGAAGTAAGAATCAAAGATAAAGCGATTACGGCTTCCTTTCAGCCGGTGATAGAAGAAGATAAGAGCAAGCTTAAAGAAGGCAAAGGATTTGATAATCCTTATCAAGTAGTCATCAACGAATCTTTTCTTTCAGAAATTGGCTTAAAAAAAGAAGAGGTCTTAGGGAAAGGAATCATCATCAACAAAAGGTGCTTGATATATTCCTCAAGCTTTGAAAGCTCGGATCTAGTTTCAGTCTATGTTCCTTTCAGGATAACCGGAATCTCAAAAGAAAAGAACGCCTTTAATTCCGCCAGCGTCTATTACGACTATCGCGATATTGAAGAGCTTTTAGCGGAAACACTTCTTAAGAACATTTCTCTTGAGTTAGATGAAGAAGTATCGATTTTGTCTTTACTTCAAAATCCTCTCTACCAGAATGAAGACTTCGGCTCCAGAAAGCTTCTTTTTACCTCTTCAAGACTAAGTGAACTGAAGGAGAAAGCTGAAGAAATCTATGGTGAAGAGGTCAGCATCACTAGTAGAACTCTTAACATCAAAGAAAGCACTGATCAGATTGTAGCTTCCTTAATGGAAGTCGCTCTAGCCTTTTTGGCTTTGACTTTAGTTTCTGCCTTTATGCTGGAATTCTTATCTGTCTATTCGCTCTTTGACGAGAACATCCGTCTATTTGCTTTGAGCAAAATGTTCTCTGACTCTAAGAAGAACAAGAAAAGGATAGCTTTAGGGTTAGGAAGCCTCTTTCTTTTACTGACCGTCTTCTTTCTGCTTTTTATTTCTCTTTTAGCCACCAAACTGATCAATGCCCTCCTTCTTAAAATCTATTATCCCTCCTTTTTGAAAGACTTTGATTTCCTTTCCTTTGCTTTTGTCCTATCTCTTTCTTTCTTAGTTACTCTTTTAGGCTCCTTGCTGCCTTTAAAGAGAATCAAAGACAGTGAAATCAAGAAGGAACTGGAAGGAGAAGACTGATGATTGCTATTAAAAACCTAGTTAAGAGGTATAAGAATTCTTCTGAGAGTGTCTTAAAAGGCATCTCCTTATCTTTCAATGATACAGGACTTTATTATCTGATTGGCAAGTCGGGTGCCGGGAAAAGCACCCTCTTAGCTATTTTAGGAGGCATGGACTTCGATTATTCTGGTGAAGTCTTTGTGGATGGTAAGGAATTGAAGTCCTTCAACGAGAAAGAAAAGGCCGACTACCGTTTTGAAAGCATCGGCTTTGTCTTTCAGGACTTCAAAGCCGATGAAGATGAAAGCGTCAAAGCCAATCTTTTAAAGGCTTTGGCTATCACTGACTTGAATGAAGAAGAAAAGCTATCGAGAATCAATGAGGCCTTAAAGAAAATCGGGTTAGAGGAGAAACTGAATAAGAAATTCAAAAGCCTATCGGGCGGAGAGAAGAAAAGGATTTCCTTAGCTAGAGCATTAATTAGGGATAATAAGATACTTCTTTGTGATGAACCGGTTGCTAGCCTTAATGAAGGGCTGAGGAAGGATGTCACGGAGATTCTTTTAAAAGAAAGCCAAAGAAGATTGGTGATTGTCATTACCCATGATGTCACTTTGATACCTGATAGTGCTTATCAGTATGAGCTAGTTAATGGAAAAATTAAGATCTTAAAAGAAAGCAAGAAGAGTACTTCATCTCCTTTGAAGCTAGGTTACCAAAGAAAGAAATATGGAGGAAAAAGCTTTCTCTCTTCCCTCTTTTCTTCCTTGATCAGTAAAAGAAAGTTCCTGATAGTTACTCTTTTTACTTTAGCTATCTCTCTTTTTTCCATTACTTTTTCCTTTCTGTTATCTAATGGAGTATCTTCCTCAATGAAAGAATCACTTTCAGCCTATATGGACGATAACTCCTTTGTTATCAAAAACCGGGATGATAGCTATAAGACGGTTGACTATGAAACTGCCGACTATAATCAGCTTCTTTATCTAAAGAACCGCTATCCTGACTATATCGATAATCTTTCTGCCTTTTACCTAGAAAGCTTTTCTTCCTTTCAGCTCTCTCAAGACTTCTTTCTTCAATGCAACAATAGGCATATTGAAATGAACCGCTTATCATTGGATTCCTTTTCTGAAGCCCTTACTTATAGCGAAGCTGATCTTCCCGGCTTCCTATCAATCGGGATTGGACAAGAAGAAGTCATTCTAGGATTAAAAGAAGCCGACTTTAAAAGCCTCTATTTGTTGATTTACCAGGAGCCTCTTGCTTTTATTGATGATGAAATCATCGAAGAAACGAATAATGAAATCAGGAAGAAGAATCTGACTTTGCAGTTAAAGGCTGATAAAAGCGAATGGAAGTATCATCTTTCCCATTCCTTCAAAGTAAGAGGGGCTTATTTAAGTGATAAAACTTCTTTGATTAATCCTTCAATTGATTTCTCCGACCACTTTGTCAAAGAGGTCTTGCATTTTAAGACTATCTTAATGGAAGAGGAGAAAAGCCCTGAGGAACCTTGGACGATAAAAAGAGGAATCGGATTAAGGCTGAAGAAGAGAAGGACTGCTGATTTTCTTAAAGCCTTCTTGCTAGACCCTAAAAATGATCCTTATGTTCTAGCTCCTTTAATCAGTCAGAATTACTATGATAGGAGGGATAGCTTGACTCATAACCGCTTTTTAGTCTATAAGGACTATCTTTCTAAGATCTCTATCAGTGCTATCAATTCCTTTGCCTCTAGCCAAGGAGAGAATGTCAGGAGTGTTTCTTATTCTTCTCCTGTCTATACCTATACGGCAAGCGGGTATATCAGCGGCTTTAAGAAACCTTTCTTTATTTCTAAATACAAGGATAAGCTTAATGAGATCGAGGATAATTCCTTCAAGACAAAAAATAATCTAGGCGATTTTCAAGGGTCTTTAATTGAAGTGCCTAAGGGTGTAATCAAAGCCGACTTGTTTTCCGCTATGGATTCAAACGGACTGAGCTTTTCTTCTTATAGCAAAGATGATGTCCTCATTGCCGGCTATAAGCCAAATGATTATTCTGGCATCATGATTTCTTCCTCTTTAGCTAATGAGCTTTTCTTAGGCTCTGATAAAGCCTTAGATGAAAGCCTATCGACATTGATGCTTGAAAGGACTGTCAAAAAAGGAGAAGAATACCTAAATTACTTTTCTTCCGGAGAATTGAAGATCACCGGTGTCATCCAGAATGAAAAGAAAGTCATTTATCAGGATTATCTTTTCCCTTTGTCCTATGCCTTTTCTATCTCCTCTCTTCAGCCAAATGAAATTAGGGCAACGGAAGCGGTCCTAGAAGTAGACTTAAAAAAGCACAATGAAGACTATTATCAAAGAGAGCTGAACAAAATCGGCGATTATCAGGGGTCTTTTCCGATGCTGAAGATGACTGAGGAAATCAAGAAGACCTTGAATCAGTTGTCCTCTTTGTTTTTAGGCTTTGCTTTTCTCTCTCTAATCAGTTCCGCCTTTCTTTTAGGACTATCTTTGTTCCTGATTATCAGAAAAGAGCAGAAAGAAATTGGTATTCTTTTATCGCTTGGCTATTATAAGAAGGAAATAGGATTTTTCTTCTTAGTGTTTTCACTCCTTTTAGGATTAATAGGCTTTTTGCTGTCTCTTCTTTTATCATTGATGACTGAAAAAGTTTTAAAATCTACTCTTCTTGATCTTCTTAAAGATTATCAGGCTTCTCTTCTTCCTTACTTAATCAGCTTCTTGACAGCTTTCTTCTTAACGGCTCTAATAGGAAGCATAATTAGGCTAAAAATAGCAAAAATCGAACCAATTGATAGCTTTCTAAAGTAAAAAGATAACCGCTTACATTTAAAAATTTCAAAAATCCTAACACCTAAAAGGAACTTTATGCTATATTTGTACTTGCATTAAATATAATTTAGTGCGAAAGAAAGGGTTTAGACAATGAAGGGTACTGTCAAGAAGTTCGACAAAGAAAAGGGCTATGGATTCATCACTGGAGAAGATGGAAAGGATTATTTCTTCCACTATTCTCAGCTTATGATGGATGGATTCAAGACCGCCGAAGTAGGTCAGGCTGTGGAGTATGATGCCACTACCACCGAAAAGGGTCTCAGAGCCAATAACATCCATTTTGCTGCCTAAGCAAAACTCGGCTCTTAGTCACATATCCTTTTAGATATAGTCGGCTAAGTATGAGAAAAAAGACCGCCTCTCAGCAAGGCGGTCTTTTCTTTTGCCTGAATACTTAAATTGTTGATGAATAATAGCCTAAATAAGCCAAAAACCTAATAATTAACGGGCATCCTTAAAGGAAGAGCCACCGACAAATTCCCTCATCAAAGAATTGCAGGGGATGTTATTAGTCGGAATCGGTAAGAAGTATTTCACCATCTGCTTAAGCCTAGAAGCCGTTAAGTATTCCTTTTGGTCAGGTCTTACTTTATCTAAAAGCGGTAAGACGATATTTCTTAAGGCGCAAGGCTCATAAGGGAAGAAGGAATCAAAGACAAAGTCGGCGTTTTCCTGAGTCGGGTAAATGTATTTGAATTCTCCTGATCGGACATTAGGCCACATATTGATGGTCTCTGTGGCATCAGAGCCTCTTGTTCTACTATCACGGGCAATTCTTCTTAAAAGTCTCATATCGGTCATGCTGACGGGAGTATGGTTATCGATGTTGACCTGCGGCTGAGGAGCAATATAAATCTTATATTTCTGGGCTTCAGGTATTGAAGGGGTGAGCTTTGGATTTAAGGCATGGATGCCCTCAATGATAATAGGCTGGTTTTCTTCAACTTGGATTGGCTTACCAAATGATCTAATACCATTCTTGAAGTCATAGACCGGTAAGGCTACGGCTTCTCCTTGAATCAGGTTAGTCATGATCTCATTGAAGAAAGGAATATCGATAGCATCGATACTTTCTAAGTCCGTGCCTTCTTTTAAGACATCTTTAGGTATATAGAAGTTATCAACTGAGATTCTAATCGGACGTAAGCCTCTAGACATCAGCTCATAGAGCAAACGGTTAGCAAAGGAGGTCTTTCCGGAAGAAGAAGGACCGGCAATGCAGATCAATCTAACGATTGAGTCTCTACTGGTTATGTCCTCTCCTAAGGAAGCTAACATATTGTTGATACGGGCTTCGGAGACATTGATCAAAGCCATCTCACCATAGGTCTTAACGAATTTGTTGATATTGAAGACAGTATCAAGATTATTCTCTTCGGCCCATTTTGAAGTGGAAGCTAAGGTGATAGCAAACTTCATTTCATCGTCAAAGGGAGGAATCTCGCCATGGCATTCAGCTCGAGGCAACTGGATTAAGAATCCTGGATTATAGTAACGGCAATTGAATTTGGTTAGGAATCCGGTTGAGGGAACTAAGAAACCATAAAGATAATCGAAATAATCGATGGAATTTTTTTTGGCTTCGTAAAGATGGACAAAGTTCTCGCTGCGGTACTTCAAGACCTGAATCTTATCGTGGAAACCTTCCTCATGGTATTTAGCTAAAGCATCCTCTTTTGAGACTTTGATTTTCCTTAAAGGAATATCCTCTTTGACTAATTGCTTCATTTTGTCTTCGACTTCCTGGACAAAATGGGTATTTACTTTAAAGGCTTTCTTTGTGACTACCCGGCAGAAGACTGAACGGGAAATGTTATAGAAGAACCTGACATCAGCTTTTGGCAAGATAGTCTTGATAGCTAATGCAGTCAAATATCGGACACTGGCTTCATAGATTCTACAGGCATCGGCTGAAGTAAGATCTAGGAATTCGACTGTGGCATCACAGTCATTATCAAAGACATAAGTAAGTTCTCTTATTCTTCCATTGATTTTGCAGCAATAGTATTTTTTTTCATCATCTTTTTTTAGAAGCGAAAGAACTGCCGTATTTTTGGCAAAATGTGATTTGATTATCATTTGAATCTCCTTAGCTTGCTCAAATATAAAGTGCTATTATTATATAATTATTATAAACTAAATCCAATGGGTTGTTTTATGATATAATTCTTATGCTAAACAAGGAGAAACCATATGGCCGAGAAAGAAAACATACTTACTAAGAACGGAAAGAAAGAACTTGAAGATAAGCTTAATGATCTTATCAACAACGAGAAGCCTAAAGCTTTAGCTGATTTGAATTTAGCTAGATCACAAGGCGATTTAAGCGAAAATGCCGATTATGATGCTGCTAGAGAAAAATGTCAGGAAATCGAAACTGAAATCACTAAGATCCAGTATGTTCTTGATCACTGCACCATCATTGCCGATACTAAGAAGGGCAATACTGCTAGATTAGGCGGTGGCTTAATCTCCGTTAAGAACATCTCTACCAATAAGGAATACTCTTTCACTATCGTTGGTTCAGCTGAAGCTGATCCTCTTACTGGAAAGATTTCCAACACTTGCCCGGTTGCTCAGGCTGTCCTTAATCATCCGGCTGGAGACACTGTTAAGGTCAATGTCGCTAAGCCTTACGAGCTTCTTATTGAGAAGATTTCTGACTAATTAACTCTATTGTAGAAATATAAGACCTATCTTAGTGATTTGACCCCCTTAGACTAAATAGTCTATGAGGAGGTCAAGATTATGCTGAAAATTATTATCATTGGCATAGTTGTCACTATCGTAGGTCTTTTTGCGTTGTCGGCTGTCAATAAGTCGGTTTCCGGGAATGGCAGTAATACGACTAATGGTTACTTGTCATCGGAAGTAAGTGATGAGAATACGGCTAAAGTGGCTATCAGCGGTGAAATCAATCATCCGGGTGACTACACTATCTCCATCGATGAGAGCTTAGGTACATTAATCACCATGGCTGGAGGCGTAACTTCGAAGGCTGATAGCAAAGCCTACAACGAGAGTATTCTTATCTCGACTAGAACCTCTTTCTATATTCCTCCAATAGGTGAAGTGCCTACCACTTGTGTCGAGACTGAAATTGAAAAGGTCAACATCAATACAGCCAGCAAAGACTCTTTGGTGGGAGTCGGATTTAACTCCGGGCAAGCTTCTGACCTGATTGATTACCGCTCGACCAATGGCTTCTTTGAAGCTATCGAAGACATTCAAAACGTTAAAGGAATCGGAGCTGCTACTTTTTCTAAAGTTAAGAACAAAATCTGTATTAACTGATGCCGGTTTTCTTTGCCTTTATCTTTTTAATGATAGGGATATTAGGAGCCATCTACTCTCCCTATCTTTTAATTATTGCTCTTTTGCCTTTCCTTTATCTTTACTTCTTTAGGGAGATAAGGACAAAGGCTTTCTTTTTCCTGATTCCTCTTTTAGTTGGTTTCTTCATCTCTTTCTTTTGGCCGAAAGGCTCTTTAGATGCTAAGGAGGTAACCGGTCTTGTTGTCTACCGGAAAGAAAATTACTATTATCTTCTGACACTTAAAGGGAAGTACTTAGTTTCAGACAAGAAGAATGAAGTCAGCCTTTTCTCTTTAGTGACTTTAACAGGTTATAGCAAGACTCCTTATTACACGAAGTTTGAAGGAAGCTTTGATTACTTGAATCATTTGAAGTCTGAAGGAATCTCTTACGCTTTTCAAAGCGAAAAGACTTCTTTTATTTTTAAGTCGCCTTTTAATCTTTCAGCATTAAGAAAATATGCTCTTAGTTTTTTAAATGAGGACAGCAAAGCTTTTGTAGTCAGGCTTCTATTCAGCGAGAACCTTTTTGATTATGAGAAAAATCATATCTTCAATGAATTAGGGCTGTCATCCATTCTTTCACTATCCGGTTTTCATCTTAGTTTCTTTATCAGGTTTATTAAAAAGCTCTTTGGAAAGAGATTAAAAGATAACTTCTTCTACCTAGAAATCGGAATCATCAGTACTTTCTTGATTCTATCAGGATTCAAATACACCTTAAGAAGAATCTTTCTGCTGTCATTATTAAGCTTTATCAACAAGAAGAAGCAATACCCTTTAAGAAGCCTGGATGTCTTAAGCCTAGTAGCATTGATCCTACTTATTTTCGAGCCTTTTTCTTTGATTTCGCCTTCCTTCTATTATCCTTTTCCTTTCTTATTCCTTTTAAGGATTTTCCCGGCAAAAGAGAAAAACCAAAAAGCTTTCTCCTTCTTTGCCAAGATCTTTCTTTTTTATCTGCCTATCAGGCTATTAAACGATTATGGACTAAATCTTTTAAGCCATTTTTCTCAGCTTTTGCTGATTCCTTTGACTCATCTGCTCTTTTTCTTAGCAATTGGCTGTCTTATTGTTCCTCAGATAGGTATCTTTATAAACCTTCTGGTCAGTTTCATTTCTAAAGTTATGAATATTACGATGGAATATTCTCCCTATATCCTATCTGGCAAGCCTTGGGTAGGAATAATTGTTTTCTATTATCTTTTGATAGTCTTAGCCCTTATTGCTAAAACCTATCATTTTAAAAAAATGGCTAATTCTATCTTAGTTATTCCCTTACTGGCTCTCAGTTGTTTTTTCCTTCCTGACTTAAGCAAACATTATGAAGTGGATTTTATCGATGTTGGTCAAGGAGATGCAACTTTAGTCCGATATGAAAGGAAGAACCTCTTAATAGATACAGGGGGAAACCTTAAAACTGACTTAGCTAAAGAATGCTTAATTCCCTACTTCAAAAAGAAGAAAATAATGAAGATTGACTATGTTTTCATCACCCATTTGGATTATGACCATTATGGAGCCTTAGAAAGCCTCAGGAAGAACTACCCGGTCTTAAATGTCATCTATGCCAGTGACTTCCAAAGCTTTGAAAATAATTCCTACTATGTGGATGACTTAAAGATAACGAACTTAAATAACTATCAGGAAAGCACTGATACTAATTATTGTTCCGGAGTCTTTGATTTCACTATTAAGGATAAAAGAATTCTTATTCAAGGTGATGCACCTATTGAAATCGAGAAACAAATACTGGAAGAAAAGAAAGACTTAAAAGCTGATATTCTGAAAGTCGGACATCATGGCTCAAAGACTTCTTCTTCAAAGGAATACCTAAAAGCCGTTGATCCTGATTTAGCTATTATCTCAGCGGGGTTAAATAACAGCTACGGGCATCCTAATAAGGAGACCTTAGCCTCCCTTAATTCTCTTGATATTCCTTATCGGAGGACGGATTTAGAGGGCAGTATAGAGGTAAAGCTTTGATAATAAAAAATTTAAGCTTATTTAAATAAACTTTTAGTTGTTTTACTAAAGTTTAGTACTTATAATAGTTCCGTTATGAACACAAACACCTGTTTATTTGCGGATGTCGGCAATTCGACGACAGACATTGTGGTAACTGATTTCACAATGTTCAAGACCTATAAGTTTAATTCCCGCGACCGGGTCAGAATCCGTAAGATGGGAGAAGACTTACTTAACATTCATCATACTATCCAAGCTTATATTTCTTCAGTCGATATCTTAGGATTGACTGTCTTGACTAAGCAGTTAGAGTTCCTGAAGATTCCTTATTACACGCTTACTCCCTCTAGGATGGAACATTTCTGCCTTGATAGCCATTATGATGTCCCCAATATTCAAATTCTCGGAAAAGACTTATTCTGCGATATTGTTTCTAGAGATGAAAACACTGGCTTAATCATTATTGATTTAGGAACAGCCAGCAAGATTCTTTATATAGACAAGCAAAAGAGATTCCAGGGAGGTCAGATCTTCCCAGGACTCTATTCTGCTCCCTCTATTCTTTCCCAGAAGACGGATTTACTGAAAAACATCGAACTGATTGAAAACCCTCCGCTTCTTTCTTTGAAGACTGATGAAAGTATCTCTTCTGGTGTCATAAATGGAACAGCCGGGTTAATCAACAGCATGGTGAAGGCAATCAGGGAAAAGTATCAAGACCCTGAGGCTAAAGTCATTCTGACTGGTGGAAACGGAAAATTAGTCAATGAACAGATGAAGGAATTCGGTTTTACTGATTTTGAAACCGATTTGCATTTAGTCACTGAAGGCTTAGCTCACATCTATGGGTTTAGCGACTTTACCTTCTTCAAGGAAGAAATCAACAATGAGAAGGAATAATTCCGTCATCAATCTGACTTTCTTTGCTATCTGCTTAGCTTTGATTCTCTTGATGTCTTTCGTTCCTCAACTTGGCTATATTACTATCGGGGTGATTTCCTTCACCTTGATTCATATTCCGGTTCTGGTCTTTTCTTACCTGAAAGGCTGGAAATGGGGTTGGGTCTATGGCTTAGTCTTTGGCTTATCTTCCTTTTTGGTAGCTATCACTAGAGCTACTGGAGGGCTAGATATCTTTTTTGCTAATTACCCGATTGTTGCCATTGTTCCCCGCCTTTTGTTTGGCTTCTTAAGTGGCGTAGTCTTCTCTCTGATTAAGAAGATGATACCTGACCGCTCTAAAAGAAAGCTAGTCTTAGCACCGACTTGCTTTATCTTAACTGTCATTCATTCTTTGCTAGTTTTCCTTTTCCTCTATCTATTTGCCAAAGATGCTGCCGAAGCCGCTTTTGGCGGTGCCTTCTGGCCAAGCTTCTACAGCATGATCTTCTTAGTCGGTACTCTTCCTGAAGCTGGTGTGGCCTTTATAACAGTACCTTTGATTTGCTGGCCTTTAGAGCCTTTCTATGAAAGAATATTTAAAAATGCTAAGGAAGCTAAAAAGGAATCTAGGCGTCTGACACTGCTTCTTGAGAAAGGACTTAAAGAGGACTAGTAATCTTCTTCTCAATTTTGCTGATTTTAGTTTCCTAAGTAGTTTATTTTCTCAAAAGTTAGTTATAGAATATATCGCAGTCTTTGCCTTATGGAGGCTTATATGAAAGAAAACTATACGAAGATGAATATGGCTGATTCCGAATATCTAAAACTGGTTAAACCCTATCAGAAGGATGCTTTAGCTGCTTTAAGGGATTTTATCAGTATTGACTCCGTCTATGATGAATCAACTAAGTCTAAAAGTACTCCTTTTGGAAAAGGAGTCGATAAGGCTTTGGACTATATTGCAAAAGTTGGAACCAAACTAGGCTTTAAGGCTGATAGATGCGATAACTATGTTACTGAGCTTACTTATGGCGAAGGCGAAAAGACTTTAGATATCTATGCTCATGCTGATGTGGTCCCTGTCAATTTGAAGAACTGGACTAAAGATCCTTTTTCTCTGACTATTGAAGACGATAACCTCTATGGAAGAGGCACCTGCGATGATAAAGGTCCTGGCATTGCTTGCCTATTTGCTACTAAGGCCTTATTGGATAAAGGAATGTTAGGTGGCTATAAGCTTCGTTTCCTTTTTGGCGGGAATGAAGAAAATGGCTCCTTATGCTTAGAGCATTTCTTTAAGACTATGAAGAAGCCTTATCCTACTTTAGGATTCTCTCCTGATGCTGACTATCCTTTAATCTATGCTGAGAAATCTATTTATTCTTATGCCGCTAGTTATCCTCTTACTTTAAAAGGCGTCTCTCCTTTTACTGCTGGTGATGCCCTTAATATTGTTATCGGTGATGCAAACTGTGGAATCGCTAATCCTCGCCTTGATGTTGAAGGAGCTTTAAACTTCTATCTGAGAAGTCATCCGCTGATCAAAGCTAGCTACCACGATGAAATCCTGACCTTCAAAGGTAAGCCTTCTCATGGCTCACTTCCCTGGATGGGAGTTAATGCGGCTTTATATCTTTTAGACTTCTTAGGTGACTTATATAGTAACCAGACTCTTAAGAGTATTTTTAAGTTCTATCTAGATGGAAAAGGAATTGCCTTCAATGGTAACTTCACCAACAAGTATTTTGATTGCTCTTCCTATAATGTAGGCAAAGTTGTTTATGACGGAAAAAAACTAACTATTTATGTTAATGTTAGATTCCCTTCTGATATTGATATTAAGACTGTCATTGATAATGCTGCTAAGACGACTAAGGCTGAAATTAAGTCACTTGGTGGTAGCCAAGGCTTTGTTTCTGACCCAAATTCTGACTTCGTTAAGATCCTTCTTAACGCCTATCGAAAAGAGACCAATGATGAGATTTCAATGCCTTTAGCAATCGGTGGAGGCACCTATGCAAGAGACTCCAAAAACTCAATTGCCTTTGGGGCAGCCTTCAGTAAGAGAGACTATCGTATGCATGGAGATGATGAATACTTCCCCTTATCTGATTTCTATGATAATATGCAAATCTATGCTCATGCTATCCATGACTTATCTATCTATCTTAGAGAAGGAAAGGTTGATTTTTCTAAATGAGATTAAGGCATCGTAAATGGTCGGAAGAAGTCTTAAAGGAAAACAAAGATATCGGTATCAATCTCTCTGATATTAAGAGTGAAGATCAGTTCTTCTCTTTTAATGAATTGGAGATTGGTTCTGGGTGCGGCGGTTTCCTTTTAGAGCTTTCTAAAAGAAACCCTGACAAGAAATATTTAGGTGCCGAAATCAATGTCAACGCTTTCAGTATTGCCGTTAAGAA
>DLIM01000049.1:64125-69746 GCA_002483745.1 Caryophanales bacterium UBA7642
CAGCATCATAGAAGGCTAAGTTACCTTCCTTTACTTAAGGAATACAACCGGATGCTTAAAGATGATGGCACTATTTATTTCCGTTCCGATAACGTTGATCTCTTTAATGATTCTGTTAACTACTTTAAAGACAGCAATCTCTACGACATCGAGATTATCTCTCCTTTCTATTCTGAGAAAGTCTCTTATTTGCCTGCTACTGAATATGAGACCAAATTCAGAAACAAAGGCGTAAATATCAATCTTCTTATAGCTAAGAAAAAGAAAAGATAGAGGCAATTATGTTAGAAATCGAAGAAAAAGAAAAAAGACTTATTAAAAGACTAACTAATAAGACCTTCAATTTTGATAAGCGTTTTAAAGAAGGCTACTACTCCGCTAACTATTTCTTAAAGACGAGAGCTATTGTGCAGAAATACCTGCAAGGCAATATTTGCACTATGCAGTTCTTCCAAAGAAAAGACCATGTCCATGTCTGCGGATTAGATGAGGTCATTGCTTTGATTAGGACCTTTAGCAATAACCCAGATGAGATCAAGATTGAAGCCTTGAATGACGGAGATTTAGTAGATAATGGCGAACCGGTTTTAAAAATCACCGGCCGTTATGAGGATTGGGGATTCCTAGAATCCGCAATCGATGGAATCCTTTCTAGAAGGAGTGCTGTCTGCACTCATTCTTTTGAGGTGATGGAAGCCGTCAATGGTAAGAAAGTATTGAATATGGCAGATAGACAGGATGACCCCTCTAACCAGAAAGGCGATGGCTATAGTTCCTATGTAGCCGGAATGAGATACTTTTCGACTGATGCTCAGGGAGAATGGACAGGAATTAAAGGCGGTGGGACCATGCCTCATGCCCTGATTGAGCTTTGCCAGGGTGACATCCTCAAAGCCAGTGACCTCTACTATAAGACCTATCCGCATCCAGTAACTGCCTTAATCGATTACCATAATAACTGCGTCTATGACTCGGTTAGCTTAGCAAAACACCTAGGAAGAAATCTAGCTTGTGTCAGAGCTGATACCTCAAAAGCCTTAGTTGACCATTATTTCGATGATAAAGATACAAGCTCCTTTGATCCTCACGGTGTTTGCAAAGAATTAGTAGTAGCTATGAGAAGAGAACTAGATAAGAATGGCTTTAGCTTTGTGAAAATCTGTGTCTCTTCATCCTTTAATCCCACTAAGATCAAAGACTTTGAGGCTAATAAAGTTCCCGTCGACATCTATGGAGTAGGATCATACTTACTGAATATCGATGTCGGGTATACCGGTGACCTAGTAAGACTTAACGGGAAGAAAGAAGCTAAGGAAGGTAGAGAAGATATCCCCTCTAAACGTCTTCAGCTAGTAGACTAAAGAAATTAAAAAAGAGTTGGGAGGAGGTTCCAACTCTTTTTTACATAAGCTTCACGCTAAAGGGTATTTTATGGGATTTATTAACTAGATTGAGCAGCGAACAGTGAAGTTGAAAGCAGAGGTCCCATCGCTGATGTGGGAAACGAAAGCCTTATAGGAATCCATGGTGGTAGGCTTCATATTATCAGCCCAGTCGAATTGGACCGGGATGGATAAAGTAGTACTGTTATCTTCAATAGTTCCTTCTAAGAAGTCGAAGGCGAAAGCATAGTCAGCAACATAAGTAGTATTCATCTTAGTTCCAGCAAAGGAAGGATAGATGTAATCAGCCATCGAGCCTTCGACATTGACTTCAAGGGTCATAGCAGTGGTATCAGAAGTATCCAACGCTTTATTGACAGAGACATTAAGGATGACTCCTTCAATCTCATTCATATCAATACCGACAATATCATGTCCTTCTTCGAATTCAGCCTTAACAGAAGTAGTCTTGCTAGCAGATTTAACAGCAATATCACCATTGTTATTATTGTCATCAGCAGTCTGGTGAGTTAATAAAGAAGGATAAGCTAAGCAGAGGCCCATACCAGTACCGGCAAAGGCTAATAAGATGGAGATAGGTAGTAAGATACTTGTTCTGTGCTTCATAATGTTTTTCCTTCCTTTTTTCTTTCGACACTCATATTTTAGATTAGATAAATGTCAAAATTAAGATAAAAGGACCAAGTCTTCCTAACTAGGAAAAGTAAAAGAATAAGAGCCAAAATAAAAAACATAAATAAAAAAGATGTGAAATGAGCATATCATGCTTTCTTAGAAATCTAATATAAAGAACCCGACATTTTCTAAGGATTAAGTTTAATGCCAAAACACCTACATCAAAAGGGATAATGGTGGAAAGGCTTTAGACAAAGCATATAAGCCGTAAGACAAGATTAATTAGGACTTTTTATTAATTATGTAAAGCATAAACTTTATTAACACAAAATATAATTTGTAATACACATTAAAGAAACCCCTTGCAGTTGAATTAAGGAACTTTTTTGCTTTTGAAATGATCAAACTTTTTGGCTAACGAAAATCTTAGATTTACTTTATTTGAAAAATGTAATGAAGAAAGTAAATTGATTAAAAGCTATTTTTGTTAGCATAAAGTTGGCATAACAAAAAAACTAAAGTGTAATGATATTCAAAATTCATCTTAACAAATGAAACACAAAAGCATCAATTGTTTAATTATATAATTACTAAAACGCTACCATTTTCCTTTTGACAAGCTATCATATTTTCGTACGAAAACGATTTAAACTTCAAAAAATATTAAAAAGGCTCAAAAAACTTATTTTTTTGTTTTTCATCAAAAGCAAAATATTCCGATAAATATCGACAAATATTTACAAATAGATAACAAAGCAGCACAACTGTAATTTTCACTTTTTCAAAAGTTTTTATCAAAAGCGACTCTTTGTTATCTTTCTTCCCTATATTTTTAAGATTCTTTTCTTTTTTCTTAGAGAAAATTTCTATCTTAAAATTAGTCTTAATTTCTTCTTGTTTTTTAATCTTCAAAAATTGGGCTATTTATCTAAATATTTTAAAATTAATTAAAAGATAATTTACAAAAGTATAATAAAAATTCATTGCTCATTATTCCTATGGTTTCTTAGGTTATGGATAATCCTGCTCCTTTTTTCCATTCATTTAAATTCGACTATTGCTCTTTTTAGTATTTACTCGATTCTCTTAAAAGGACCCTTAATTTTTTTCTTTTTAGGTTTATTTATTGATTTAAATATAAATAGCCCCGTCAAACGACGGGGCTAATTAATTAATGATCCTTTATCTAACTAAACAGCAGCGATGCCATCGATATAGGAAACTAAGATAATAGCGGTAGATAAGCCTTTACCTTCATAACTACTATCTACTAAGGTATTCCAATTAGAGGGAGCAGTAGTCTTATAGCTAGAATCCTTAATGATCTTAGTCATAGCTGTATATTCTTCCTGAGTATCTGGCTTCATAGTACCATCTCCGCCTGTTTCTTCATTACTATCGATGCACCAGGCAAAGTTAATAGTATAGGTTTTCTTGTTTTTCTCTGCCGTTAAGGAAAAAGTAAAGGATTGAGCAGATGTACCTTCTATGGATCCATAGGTTCCTAAGGTTTCAGCTGAAGTACAGGATCCTGATGATGAAGTAGTAGTTAAGCTGTCTGAATCATAGGTAATACTTATAGGATAGATATAGTTAGCTAAACCACCAAAGACATAAGCTTTCAGGTTATAGTTGCAGTTTAAGGTATTGGTACCAGTATAAGGATCATAAGTATAAGCCTTGTTATCAGTATCATAAGTACCTATGATGCCATCTTCAAAGTCAACAGCACAGCTAACTGTCTCTTTAACCGAGAAGTTAGAACTGCTTTGATTCAAAGTCAAAGAACTAGAGTCAACATTAATAGTTAAACCACTTAAGGNNATGTGAAAAGCCGGCCAGCGCTTTTGGCGCGCCAGGCCGGCTTTCCTGCATTAAAAGATTGGGAATGATTGTCTTTTCTGCCGTCAGTCGATGTAGATGGCCTCGGTCAGCTGCTTGTAGCTCTTCGAGCTCCTGTAGTAGCAGAGGTACCACTTGTACCTCCTGTCCGACGACTCGTCTATCCTCTCGACCACGTACCTCTCGCGCTCGTCTATGGCCTTGTTGGTCCTGTCGTCGTAGAAGTAGAAGAAGACCAGGGCGACTATGCCGCTGGCGGCGCAGATGATGCCGATGTCGGACCTGAAGTAGTCGATGGCTAAGCCGAGTGGAAGTGAATGGAATCCGGTGTACTCGCCGACGAAGTTACTGAGGGTGAGCCCGTACCCGGTGCCCCCGGTAGGCCCGTAGGTCTCGAAGTCCGAGGAGTACTGGTTGGCGTCTCCCCTGAACTTGTAGTACCAGACGCCGTCGTGCTCGGTCTTGTCGATCACGCGGTGGACGATTATCATGTCCGTCTCCGTGTTCTTGTAGGCCACGACGTCGTAAAGCTTTATGTCGTCATCCGAGGAGATCTTCTCCAGCTGGATGAAGTCGAACGTCTGGATCTGGTTGGTCATGTCGTCGGTGAGGTAGGTGTTGGAAGAAAGCTTCTTCGACATTGACCCCGTCTCTATGACCATATAGGAATAATCGCCAATAAAAATCTGTTCCCCGACGGCCTTGAAGTAGATGCCCATGCCCAGTATCAGCAGGATGACCACGTAGAATATGCCTACGAAGACGTTGCTTAGGGTATTCGATAGGGACTGCCTCTTCATCTTCATCTCGCGGTACTCCCCGAAGGTGACCGGATGGCCCTCCCTCTTGGGGATCTCCATCTCGTTCCTGAAGTACCCATAGTCCTCCCT
Source organism: Caryophanales bacterium UBA7642 (assembly GCA_002483745.1). GTDB lineage: Bacteria > Bacillota_I > Bacilli_A > RFN20 > CAG-288 > Enterosoma. Next base: position 68,876 of record DLIM01000049.1, read on the forward strand.
CACCAGCGACTCGGCTATGTCCTCGTCCATGGTGATGCCGGCTATCGAGGCGGCCTCGTACTTGTGGGTCTTCCTGAAGGACATGAAAAAAGCGAGCGCGTAGAAGAAAACTACGACGCATACCACTACCAGGCTTATAACCTCTAGTTCATCCATGTTTCTTTCTGGCCCCCATCCACAGAAAAAGGCCCATAAAACACCCTTTGGCGCATACCGGACCTTAGCTTATATGAACGTATTTTTTTAATAAACGAATAAAGCCAGCGCCGCCATCCATCAGGGTGGACGGCGCCGGCCGTGTTTTCTTGACTGCTACTTACTAGGCGGCTAAAGCGGAAGCGACGGAAGCGGCGATGTTGATCTGTCCGCCATCCTTGAGGTCGGCATTCATAGTCGTGTATTCGGCAAGAGTTGCAGGCTCCTTGTCTGTCTTCCAGGCTAAGGTGATGGCGAAGTCCTTGGACTCGACGACATCAGCGGTGTAGGTGACGTTATAGGTTCCACCTTCTAAAGTCAATCCCTCAGGAGTGGCAACGGAGGCGTCGAAATAGGTTTCCATTCCGCCGGCCAAGGTTACAGTGAAGTTGTATTTGACGGAGAGGCTGGAAGCAGTTTTATTATCAGTATAGGCATAGGCAGAAGTATAAGTTCCGACGGCGCCCTTCTCGATATCGATAGTGGCCCCGAGGGTGTATTCCAAAGCTAAATCGGAATCGGACTCTCCGGTCTTATCGATGACAATCTTGTTGTCTTTGGCGGTAAGCTTAAGTCCATCGACTGAGACGGCGTTGGCGACAGTGAAATCGGCAGAAGTGGAAGCGGCAGTGGTAGTATTGAAGACCCAGACGCCGAAGCCCGTACCAGCTAATGC
>DLIM01000022.1:0-6365 GCA_002483745.1 Caryophanales bacterium UBA7642
CAGATTGGTACACCTAAAGAAATCTACTATCATCCTAAGAATGAATTTGTGGCTGACTTTATTGGTGAAGTCAATTTCCTTGAAGCAAAGATTACTTCTGTTGCTGCCAATAAGAAACAAGTCAATGTACAAGTCGGCGAGATGAACTTCCCAGTCGACAATCCTGGCGGATTCAATGTCGGCGATGAAGTAAAACTAGTCTTACGTCCCGAAGCTTTGCATGTCGTTGAAAAGGGCCTGCTTCCCTGCAAGGTTATCTTATCAACCTTTATGGGATCCTATCAGCTCTATCATGTAAAGTGCGGCGAAGAGCTAGTTAAGATCTGTGAATACAATCCCAGAGGGAAACGTATCTTCAATGTCGGAGAGGATGGCTATCTATCCTTTGAAGCTAGCGACTGCCATATCTTGCCAAGACATGAAGAAAACAAGGTAGAGACTATCTATCTTGATGAGGAGAAGAAACCTAAAGACAACAATAAGAAGGAACCCTCTAAAGTAGGAGAAGAACTGAAGAAGGAAAAGAAATCTTTCTTCGATTTCTTCAAGCATAAGAAAGACAAAGAAGATACTCCAAAGAAGTAAAACTAAAAAGGCTACTAAGAAGAAAAACTTCTAAGTAGCCTTTTTTGGTGGAAAACAAATCTTATCGAAATAGGGGTAAAATTAATTATCTTTCTTTAATATCCTTGGCGGCTTCTTTATCTAAATAGAGAGTCGTATTGGGATGGTTGTTTAGAATACTGGCTGGACAAGAAGGATCAACTTTTGCTAAAAGCTTTTTGATAGCTTCGTTCTTGTTGTTTCCAGTAGCAATCAAAACAATCTCTTTAGCTTTCATGATGGTCTTTAAGCCCATAGTGATTGCTTTAGTAGGAACATCTTCGATAGAAGGGAAGAAACGAGAATTGTCTTTGATGGTTCTTTGTGTTAAGGAAGTGATGTGGGTTCCTTCATCAAAGGGAGTATTAGGCTCATTGAAACCAATATGCCCATCAGCACCAATTCCTAAAATCTGAAGATCGACAGGGGTCTTTTCAATTAAGGCATCATAACCAGCTGGATCTTTTGGATTGGGGAAGTGAACATGTTTTTTATTGATATTGATATGATTAAAAAGATGCTGATCCATGAAATACCAATAAGAATCCTGATTATGTTTGTAATCTAGATATTCATCAAGATTAAAAGTACTGGTTTCCTCAAAAGAAATGGTTTTCTTCTGATAAGCTTTGATTAAATCATCGTAGACAACAGTCGGAGAGCTTCCGGTTGCTAATCCTAAGACGGCATCCGGTTTCTTCTTTAATAGCTTTATAAACTTCTCGGCAATCAGACTTGATAATTCTTCTTTAGTGTCTCTAATAACAATCTTCATATTTTTTCTCCTTAGATATTGACTATCTTATAGTTAGACAAGAGGTTGCTTATATTAAAAGCAATTTATTTATTGCCTTTAATTAAGTCCTTATCACCTAAGAACACATCATTAGTAAGCTTATAGAATCTTTCCAATTTATCAACTCTTCTTTCAGCTAAGCGGGTGAAGAGTATATCGATGATATTAAGCTGAGCAATACGGGATTTAGTCGAGTTAGTTCTGATTCCTTCTGAGACGGCGGCATGGCGGATAGTTAAGTCGACTAATTTTGAAAGAGTGTTATCGGAATACTTAGTCATTCCTATAGTATAGGCTTTGTTCTCCTTAGCTATTTTCAATGACTTGATTAAGTCTTTGGATTCTCCAGAATATGAGATATAGAAAGCTACATCGCTTTTTGTAAGAATAGAAGCTGAGAGAATCTGATCGTGAACGGAATCAAAGGCTTGGCATTCAATACCGATTCTTTGGAATTTGAAGACAGCGTCCTTAGCAGCAATAACGGAACCACCGATAGCATAGAAGTAAATCTTTCCGGCATTATCTAATTTGTTGACGGCTGTTTCGATGTCTTTAGGGTTAACCACTTTTAAGGAATTCTCGATAGCGGCAATGTTTCCTCTTGAGACTCTTTGGATAGTGGCTTCTATCGATGAATCATCTTCAGAGATATTCTCTAGGTCTCTAACGTTTTCAGGATATCTTTGTTTGTTCTGTGCCTCGGAGAAGAGGGACTTGGTGAAATCACGGTAACCGGAGAATCCTAAGAACTTAGTATATCTAACAATTGTCGCTGCGCTAGACTTGCTAGCTTTAGCTAATTCAGTGATAGTCATGGAAGCGACTTCTTGAACATTGTCTAGTATGAACTTTGCCAAAACGTTTTCTTTTTTAGGAAGAGAATCAAGAGATTCTTTCATTTTAATTAGGCAATTTTCCATATTTGGTTCCCCTTTGATAACAATATTTTAAGCTCTTTAAGAAAAAATGTAAATTATTTTCATTTGCTTATACTAAAAGATGAAATTAAGCAATACTGTCATTAAGGTGTTCTTATAGTATCTATAACTACTTTTTAATGGCTTTCCGGATAAAGCCTTTGCTTTTCTTTAATCTGTCATTGGCTTCGGCTATTGAGCAATTAAGAAGAATGGAGACGATAGCAGGTTTGCATTCGCCTTTTGCTTCCTGAAGCTTCTTTGAGGCTTCTTCCTCAGAGCAGTTTGTGGCGGCCATGATGATGTTTTCGGTTCTTTCTTTAAGCTTCTCATTTGATTGAACCACATCAACCATGAGGTTTTCGTAAACCTTTCCTGATCTAACCATCGTTCCAGTGGAAATCATATTAAGAACTAGTTTCTCAGCTGTTCCGCATTTAAGTCTAGTGGAACCGGTTAATACTTCTGGTCCTGGGACAACATGGATTGAGATATCGGCATACTTAGAGATTAGATCATTAGTATTGCAGGAAATGGTGATGATCTTTAATCCCATCTTCTTAGCTACTTTTAATCCCTCAATGACATAAGGGGTTCTTCCAGAAGCGGCCAAACCAACAATGACATCTTTAGAGGTAAGCTTAGCTTCTTGAATGTCTTTATCAGCCATTTCTTTGCTATCTTCGGCTCCTTCTACAGAATCCCAGATGGCTTGGTGGCCACCGGCTAGTAAAGCGGTGAAGGTATCTTTGGATACTCCGAAAGTCGGAGGACATTCGACGGCATCAACAACAGCATATCTGCCTGAGCTTCCAGCTCCCATATAGATGATTCTGCCACCCTGCTGATAGACCTTGGCACAGAGATCGATGGCTTTAGAAATATTAGGTATTTCTTTTCTGACGGCAGCAACTACTTTGATGTCTTCAATATTCATAATAGTTGCAATCTGAGTTGAAGACATTTCATCTAGATTCATCGTGCCAGGATTTCTTTGCTCGGTTTCAAGTTTTGTGATATCGCAGTTCATGATATTTTCCTTTCTAAATAGAGATTTCTTTCTTACCTGATAGTTTGAAGAATATTAATAAAGTTATGGTTGAGATCAGCATCAATAAGGTGGATAAAGCGGCACCATAACCATAGGCTCCGGTGGAAATAGCGTTAAAGATTTCAATAGACATGGTCTTAGTCTTATTGGAGTAAAGGATTATTGATCCGCTTAATTCAGTGATGATTGATAGCCAGCTCATGGTTGCTCCTGACATGACACCAGGCATCATCATTGGGATGGTGACTTTAAAGAAAGTCTTGAAGGGGTTAGCTCCTAGTGACTGAGAGGCTTCTTCGACATTTAAATCTATTTGATGAAGAATAGCGGTTGATGATCTGATTGTATAAGGTAGTCTTCTAATGATGTAGTTAAGAACGATGATGGCAGCTGTTCCTATTAGAGCAAAGGGTGGCTTATTGAAGGCAAAGAGTAAGGCAATACCTAAGACTGAACCAGGAATAATGAATGGAAGGTTAGAGAGGGTATCAATAAACTTAGTGATGTGTGAAGACTTTCTGACACTTAGGTAAGAGATAAGGATACCTAAGAGAATAACAATTGCTAAAGCAATGAAGGAATAAAGGAAGGTATTTCCAATTGATCTGAGGATAGAAGAGGTAGTGAAGATAGTAATGTAATTCTGGAAAGTATAAGAACCTGACATAACAACGTTAGTAGAATCCTTGAAGCTTTGGATAACGACTATCAACATTGGAAGAATCAATAAAGCCAATAAGATATAGACAAAGATATGAGAGAATACTTCAACAACAGTTCCTTGCTTAGTTGGCTCTATCGGTCTTAATGCCGACATAGCAATTTTCTTTCTGTTAGATAACCATCTTTGTACTAAGAAGATGACTAAGGTAATGACAATGGTGGCCAAACAGATAGTAGCTGCTAAAGGTTCATTTTCTTGGACATCAGAAGTATAAAGGTTATAGATCAAGGTAGGTAGAGTTCGATAGCCTTCGCCGATCAAACTAGGCACACCAAAATCGGAGATGACACGCATGAAGACTAGAACTGCTGAAGCTAAGATAGTCGGTAAGATTAAAGGAAGCACTACTTTGAAGAAACGGGCTACTCCGTGTCCGCCTAAAGATTCACTAGCTTCCAATAAGGATTTATCTACTTGTTTTAATGCACCAGATACGTAAAGGTTAACTAGAGGTATGAGTTTAATGGAGAAGACGAAGCAAATACCGCTAAAACCATAGATGCCTTGATAGGCGATTCCAATCGTATTCAGCCATTTTGTGATAATACCGGCTCTTCCTAAGAGAATAATCCAGGCATAGGAAGATAGGAATGGAGGGGTAACCATGGTAATTAAAAGAATGGTCTTAATTATCTTGGCTCCATAGATCTTAGTTGTGCAGAGAACATAGGCTAATATCGTGCCTAAAGTAGTAGCAATCAAAGCCGATAATAAGGAGACTTTAACGGAATTCCAGACAGTCTTCTGATAATAGCCATATTTATTGGTGAAGAACTCATTGAACTGTGTGAAATCAAAGGAGTGAGTATCAAAGTTATAAACTGATTTAGCTAAGATAGTAATTAATGGGTAGACAAAGAATAAAGCAAAGAAAAGGAGGATAGCTAAAGTAACAGCATTCCAGCCAGTAAAATGAAGCCTTATTTTGTGATGCTTCTTTTCAGGGGCTTGTTCTGGGAATACTCCCGGCGGAATCATTTCTTGTTCCATAAACTAGGCCTTCTTCATAACTGATAATTCGGTATTAGCATCAAAGACATTAATAATATCGTGATTGAAATCCAGGTGAACATGTTCACCGACTTCATGTAAAGGAAGAGCAATATCGTTATGGACTTCAATTAACTGATTATCGGCCATCTTTAAGGTATACTGCATTTCAGTACCTAAGAAGATTTTTTCAACTATCTCGCCTCTGATAGTATTAGTAGTTCTTTGTGAGAAGGTTAATTCATTAGGTCTAATAACTATTTTTACAGGTAAACCAACTTTAGTCTTATCATCAATGTTAGGTAAGGCATAGATGCCATCGGCACCCATATCAACACCCATTACACCGGAAGTATTAACTATCTTTCCGTTGAAGACATTTGATAATCCAATAAAGGTAGCGACAAAGAGGTTTCTTGGAGTACGATAGACTTCAATTGCTGTACCTACCTGCTGAATAACACCATGTTTCATAATGGCAATTCTATCAGACATAGAAAGAGCTTCAGTCTGATCGTGAGTGACATAGATAGTAGTGATCTTCTTGGTATTCTGTAGATGCTTAATAGCTAGTCTCATCTCGACTCTAAGCTTAGCATCGAGGTTACTTAAAGGCTCATCAAAAAGCAGGACGCCAGGATCAATTACAATAGCTCTAGCTAAAGCAATTCTTTGCTGCTGACCGCCAGACATATCAGAGGGTAATCTATCTTTTAGATTAGCGATCTGAACCTGATCAAGAATATCCATGACTTTCTTATCGATTTCTTCTTTCGGAAGTTTTCTTTGCTTTAAGCCATAAGCGACATTCTCATAGACGGTCATATGAGGGAAGACAGCGTAGTTTTGGAAGACCATACCGATGTTTCTTTTATAAATCGGGACATCATTGATTCTTTTATCATCAAAATAAATGTCGCCGCCTTCAATAGTATTGAAGCCAGCAATCATTCTAAGAAGGGTAGTTTTACCACAGCCAGATGATCCTAAAAGAGTGAAGAACTCACCCTTTTTGATATCCAATGACAAGTCCGGAATGACGGTATTGTCTCCGTATCTCTTCACAACATGATCTATTTTAATTGATATACTCATTTTAACCTCGAGAGAAAAACACGAATCTAGCTAGGCCAAATAGGCCTAGCTAGAAATAGTCTATTATGCTGAATACTTCTGAACGATATCCTTATACTTAGCTAAGACAGCGGCCTTGTTATTAGTGGATTCATCGCTAGTAATAGCAATAGTCTTAAGATCCTTGATACTCTTCTTATAGGAAGA
>DLIM01000022.1:6577-7253 GCA_002483745.1 Caryophanales bacterium UBA7642
TGAGGACATATAGTCGATGAACTTCTTAGCAGCAGCTTCGTGCTTAGTTCCTTTGATGATACCAACGCCAGAAGTCTTAGGGACAACACCTTCGCTCATAAAGGTGACATTAACATCCTTATAAGTACCAGTAGGATTAGCAACCTTATCAGCTAAGGCTTCATAACCCTTAGTATCCCAAGATAATCCGCAGGCATATTCTCCAGAGACAACACCGGTTAAGGTAGTAGCTGAAGAAGAAACAATCTTATTGCTAAGATTCTTATAGAAGGAATCAACATAAGTCCAGGCAGAATCACTTAAGAGCTTTTCAGCAACGGTAGTTCCAGTTCCAAAGTCCAATAACATATTCTCAAGATGGTTATAGGCGGAAGAGGAAGTAGTGGCATCACCGAAAGCCATTTTCCCAGTTAACCCAGTACCAGTTAAGTCGTTATAACCGGTAATGTTTCCAGTAACTAAGGTAGAATTCCAGATGAGGACAGGAATGGAGTAGTTAGTAACTGAGCAGAAGCCATCAGCTGACTGATAAGCAGCCGGCTTATCGGCTTCATTGGCTGCCTTATAGGAAGTATAGCAATCAGAGTTGGATTCAATGTACTGACTAGGAAGCCAGACAATATCTCCCTGAGGTGAGTTCTTTTCAGCAGTAACACGTTTGACAATAGTGGAAGTA
>DLIM01000022.1:7461-7662 GCA_002483745.1 Caryophanales bacterium UBA7642
GCTTCAGAGGTGGAAGAATAAAGGGTAAGGGTGACATCTTCTTCTTCTTTAGAAGTTGAAGAAGTTCCGGGGTTAGTTTGAGAAGTAGAAGAAGTTGAACCACAGGCAGTCATACCAAATAGACAAGAAACAGCAGCTACAACAGCTAGTAAGGGTTTTTTCATTTTGCTTTAATTTCTCCTTATAACCCAAAGCGTCGAC
>DLIM01000022.1:7841-12328 GCA_002483745.1 Caryophanales bacterium UBA7642
GACTATTATAGCAAAGCGCTTTCAAAAAGCAAAATAAATTTCAATTTAAATATTTAAAAATGAAAAATAGTTTCTATAATTATTAAAAACTGATGAGATATCACTTTAAAATAATGCCTTACACACCTACTTTTTCTAGATAACAAGAGAAAGTATTAAAATGAAAATAAATTTTAAAAAATAAATAACAGAAATTAAACTTTCTTTCTTTTACTCATGCTTAGGACAAGAAATATTAGCCCTATCATTTTAAAAGCTAAGAGAATCAGGAAGTCATACTGATAAGAAATGTTTTTTAGAACATAGGTGAATAAGAAGTTACCTATTCCGGTAAAAAGATACATACCGCCTCTGATTAAATTCAGATTCTTAGCAGTCTTGCTGTCTCCGAATATTTCATTAATGGCTTCTACTAAGGAAATAATAATTAATCCTGAAGCTAAGCCTCTAAATAAGAAAGCTATTGATATTGAAACTAGATTGCTAGTTGAGGGAATCAATAAAGCTGACATAGTAGACAGTATTTCTAAGATCGCTGAAGCTAACAATCCCATCTTGCTGGTCTTTAGTAGTTTCTTTATTGGCTTATATAAAAGGATGATTACTGTTTCAACAATAGTTCTTAGAAAACTGCAGAAAGAATAGATGCTATCCTCAATGCCTGTATAGCTATAGTAAAGAGGGAAAAGGTAAGCTTCAACATTCTGGCTTCCAATACAGAAGACATAGAAGATGAAGTAAAGGATGAAAGTCCGATTAATCGGACTTCTCTCTTTTGCCTCTTTTGGTTTTATTTCTTCCGGATAGGATTTTAAGAAGATTAAGACTAAGGCAGTTAATAAAAACAAGGAGGCTGAAATGGAGAAGAGAATCTTATAAGTGATGTTCTTTAAGGCAAAGGCTGTAAACAATAAAGAAAGGCAATAGCCGATTGATCCAAATATTCTGATTTCATTAAATAATCTTTTTTCTTTTTTGATTGCTACTATTGATGTTCCATCTTCTATCTGGAAGTAGGCACTATTAAAGAAAGCAGAGAAGAAGAAAGAGATTATCAGAAGTGTGAAGTTACTGAATAGAGCACAGCCTAGTATCATTAAGGCTTGAGCAATAGATGTGATTTCAAGAAGGATCTTATTTCTTTTAAAAGAACCAGTAAAGAAAGAGAAGACTAAGTTTCCTAAAAAGGAGCCTAGAGGAAGTAAGCCTAGAATCAGGCCTTTCTGGAGGCTTGTCATATTGAGGGCTACTAAATCTAAGGCAACAAAGGGAGTAAAAAGAGCATCTGCAAAGAATACCAAAAGATAAAGCGATTTGAACAAAGGAATGTTACGGTCTTTCAATAACTATTTCCTCCAAGCTTATATTATATTGGAAAAAAGTTTCATTTAGAAATGAAAATTATAAAAAATTGTTTGCGGTGTGCTAAAATCAATGGGAAGAGGATTATAAAATGATTAATGGATTTATAGATTCTAATCTTGATCTTGATGCAGTTGGCATTAAAAAGACTAGTCTTTTAGTTAAGAATGGCTTAATTTCTGAGGTTGGAAACAATCCAGAAAAGTCTTTGATTAACGTTCCTAATGATCTTTTTGTAGTTCCTGGCTTTATTGATGAGCATATTCATGGAAGCAATGGCTTTGATGTGATGGAAGGAAATTATGATTCTCTTCATACTATTTCCAAAGCTATCTTAATGGATGGAGTTGTAGCGTATTGTCCTACTACTATGACTATGAGTAAGGATGAGATTATTAAAGCCTTAACTAATATTAATGAATATATTAAAAAGAATCCTTTAGATACGGCTAAAGTCTTAGGAGCCCATTTAGAAGGACCCTTTATTTCCAAGAAATATAAGGGTGCCCAAGAAGAAATCAATATTAAGAAGTGTGATGTTAATCTCTTTAAGGAATTTGAAGATGTTTGTCATTCTATTAAGGAAGTTACCTTTGCTTATGAAGAAAACGGAAAAGAATTATTAAGATACTTAGTATCTAAGAATATTACTCCTTCTATTGGCCATACTAATTGTAAAGCTGAGCTTTTGAAGGAAGGAATTGAAGAAGGTATTAGCTGTGCTACTCATACCTTCAATGCTATGTCTCCTTTTCTTCATCGTGAAGTAGGAACAGTTGGCACTGTTCTACTATCTGATAAGGTTAACTGTGAATTAATTTGTGATTTGATTCATGTCTGTCCTGATGCTATTAGGCTTCTATATAAATGCAAAGGTAAGAAGATTATTTTGATTACTGATTCCATGGAAGCAAAGCATATGAAGGATGGCATTTATTCTTTAGGCGGTCAGAAAGTAATTGTTAAGGATAATGCAGCTAGATTGAGTGATGGAACTTTAGCTGGCTCTATTCTTACGATGAATAAAGCTATTAAGAATATCAGGGATGTCTTGTCTCTTAGCTTTACTGATGCTATTGATCTAGCTACTATTAATCCGGCTAGAAACATCCATGAGGATAAGCATTTAGGTTCTATTAAAGCAGGTAAGGATGCCTCTTTTGCTATTGTCGATAAGGACTTTGATGTTAAGGCTACTATTGTTAATGGCGAGATACTCTTTAAGAAAGAAGATTATTCGTGGCTAAGATAAAAGCTTTCATCTTTGATATGGATGGAACCCTTCTTGATACTGAAAGGCTTTCAACTATCTCCTGGCAGGAAGGCGCTAAGAAGATGGGCTTTAAGTTAGATGATGATTTTATGCTTTCAATTAAAGGCACTAACCAAGCCCAGGCTAAAGCTCTATTTGATGAGCATTACCATGGTCATCCTAAATTTGATGATGCTAAGGTTTATAGGAATGAATACTTTTTTAATTATATCCGTAATCATGATATTCCTGTCCTTAAAGGCGGAAGGGAACTACTTTCTTATCTAAAAGAGAATAAGTATCTAATCTGTCTAGCTACTTCTTCAGGTAGAGCATATTCTGAATATATAACTAAAAAGACTGGTATCTATCCTTTTTTTGATTATGTCGTTTGCGGTGATCAAGTTAAAGAGAGTAAACCTAATCCGGCTATCTTTTTAAAGTGTGCTGAATTGGCTCATGTTTCTAATAAGGAAGCGGTAGTAGTAGAAGATTCTTTAAATGGCGTTAAAGCTGGAAGAAATGGTAACTTTACGGTAGTTGGTATACCTAATGTAGCTATTTTTAATGATGAAGCGAGAAAGTGCTGCAATTATGTTTTTGATTCTTTACTAGATCTTTTAAACTATTTAAAGAAAAAGTAATTGCATGAATTTGCTTTTTGGTATTGGTAGATTATGAGAGAGTTTTTTGCAATATCAACACAGGTTTAGTCAAAAAAAGAAAAAAGAGCCAAAACGTCCAGCTTTTACATTTAAATTTCAAAATCATTTAATTTCATTTATAGTTGTGCTAAAATTAAGCATGACAATAAATAAAATTAAGAGGACAGCATATGATTTCTGAGATTACTTTTAATAACTATCGTTTATTCAAAAAAGAAACTTCTATTTCCTTGGTTGCTGATAGTAGGACCAAGAAAATGCTTTCTAATTCGGTTAATTTGGATGATAAACGAGTCTTAAAGACTCTAGCAATCTATGGGCCAAATAACTCCGGAAAGTCTTTGATTTTTCACTTGTTTGAGCTTTTTAAAGTTGTGCTCCTAGGCAAAAATGATATTGATTGCAACAGATCATTCTTTGGTGATAAGCCAGTATCTTCTTTTTCTATTACTTTCAATAACAATGACGGGAACGGATGGCTTCGATATGAATTTTCATATAATTCTATTGATAAGCTTTTTATCAGAGAAAAACTAATTTCTATTAAGTATTATTCAGCTGGTTCCCCAAATGAAAAAAATATTTTTGAAAAGGATTCAGATTCTAAGATTTTTAATATTTTTGATGAAGACAACAAAGAACTTCTCTCTGTAATTCCTTCTAGACACCCAATTCTCTATTCTCTTGAATTAAAAAACGGGAAATTTTCTTCTTTAAGTGTTTGGCAACAAGAATTTATTAAACTTGCTAATTCAATTGAACTTGTTCAAATGTATAACATACCAATCGGAAACACTATTGAAGCTTTAAAAGGAAATGATGTTAAGAAGAAAAACTTCATTACTGCTTTTGTTAAGGATGCTGATGTTTCTATTAAAGATTTCGATTACCGAAAAGAAATCCATATTGTTAAAGATGGTCAAGAAATAGACGAGAAAGCCTTGTCTGGTTATGAAAGTCTAATTGATACTCTTCATCTTGAGACTACCTATGATCAAAACAAGGTTCCGTCTTTATATTTTGATTCTTCTGGTACTAAAAAGATGGAGGCTTTAGCAGCCTATATTTATGATGCAATCAAGACGGGTAAAACCCTGGTCGTCGATGAGCTTGATAATGGTCTTCACTTTAGATTAACTAGAGCTATTGTCGGTGCTTTTAACAATCTTGCTAATACTAAAGGACAAATGATTTTTACCGCCCATGAT
>DLIM01000022.1:12610-13385 GCA_002483745.1 Caryophanales bacterium UBA7642
AGATATAACTCTGGAGAGTTTGGTACTTTGCCTGATCCAAACTTCATTAAGGAATTGTTAGATGTTCGGGAAAAGGGGGATCCTAAATGAGTAGGGATCGTAAGTATTCAATTCAGTTAGTTGTTGAAGGGAATGAAGAAGAGTATTTTTTTAAAATTGTAGAAGCAAAGGGTTTATCTGGGAAGATTTCTTTATCAGTTAAAAATGCTGGCGGATTTGGAAATATTGCTTCTTATTATCAGTCATATATTAGCAATGATGAAATAGATGCAGTCTTTGCTGTTTATGATGTGGATTACCGTCAAAATGAAGAAGATTCCCCATTTAGAACAGTAAGAAAACAGTTGCTTGAGATTCTAGGTTATGAAAATAGTGTTAATGCGGCTAGTCTTTGTACAAACCCAAATATTCTTCAATTGTTTTTACTAGCCAAAGACACTCTTGATAAAGTGGCTTTGAAGTAAACATCTAAGAAATATAATACAAAATTTGTTAGAAAGTATTGGCCAGAGATTGGTAAAGAGAAGACTAATTGTAATGGTCTTGATAATACCAATTATTACGATGCTAAAATTTGGCAGCTAGAACTGATAAAAGACGATCTTTTAAATTCTTCCTATCAAAATCTTCTTAATAATTTAGAATGTTTACCTACTGAATATATTTGCAATAATCCAGGTGGTAATCTAAAACCGTTTCTCATTGCCTTAAAAGACGGCAATATTGAATTCTTTAAGAACTTATCTAAGAAAATCAAAAAGTTCCTATTTGCACA
>DLIM01000022.1:13468-13925 GCA_002483745.1 Caryophanales bacterium UBA7642
TAAAACCGTTTCTCATTGCATTAAAAGACGGTGATATTGAATTCTTTAAGAACCTATCTAAAAAAATAAGAACGTTTGATGAATAAGCAATAATAAAATTTTCTAGGGCTAGTATTTTTAAAATTCAGTAAAAGAAAAANNGTAAACCAAAAACATTGAAAAATGTAAAGCTAGAGAAAATCTAACCATATTATCATAGTGGTTCTACTACTATTGCTGTTGATGAGGGCTCCTATACTATTACCATTAAAGCTGATGCTAAAGATGGATTCTATTATGCTTCTAGTGAAAGCGAAGCTGTCACTGTCAGCTAATTAGATTCTTAAAACGAAATTAGGCTGCTATAGAATCGGATTTGGTTTTATAGCAGCCTTTTTGCATGGAATGCAAAGATTGAAAATGACGTCCAATAACAAAAAATGTGGTAGTAAGCATTGAAAAGATAACAAAAAATGTG
>DLIM01000022.1:14063-24780 GCA_002483745.1 Caryophanales bacterium UBA7642
TTGAAAAGATAACAAAAAATGTGGTGTTGGAGACCAAAAGGATAACAAAAAATGTGAGAGCAAGCGTTGAAAAGATAACAAAAAATGTGTATACTAATCGAAAAGGAGCAAACAAATGCTTAGAAGAAAAATTGATGACTTCCTCTTAACATGGAAGAAAGACCCTAATCACAAGCCGCTGATAATCAAGGGTGCTAGGCAGATTGGAAAGACTACTTCTATTGAAGCGTTCGGAAAGACCTATAAGAGTTTTATTGAGGTTAATTTCTTATTAGAACCCACGTTAAAAAATATATTTGCTAAAGGATATTCGGTTGATTCGGTAATTAAAGAGCTTTCGCTTCAAAAACCAAACAGTCAATTTATCCCTCATGATACGTTAATTCTTTTTGACGAGATTCAAGCTTTTCCTGATGCAACTACCTCCTTGAAATCATTTTGCCAAGATCGAAAATTTGATGTCATATGTAGTGGATCCTTGTTAGGAATAAATTATTCAACAATTAGTAGTATAGCTGTTGGTTACAAAGAAGACTTTGAGATGCATTCTCTTGATTTTGAAGAATTCCTTTGGGCATTAGGTTATAAAGACGATTTAATTGATGATCTGTTTTCTTCTATGAAAGAACTAAAACCATTGGATGATGGCGTTTTTCAAATTATTTCTTCTTGCTTTCAAGATTACATCTTTTGTGGTGGCATGCCAGAAATTGTTAATACTTTCATTAATGAGAAAAATTTTTCTAATGTCTTTCTAAAGCAAAAACAACTCTTTCAAGACTATCAGGATGATATCACGAAGTATGTTAATGGGCTTGACAAAAGCCGAGTTCAAAACCTTTATAAACATATAACCCCTCAATTAGCAAAAGAAAATCACAAATATCAGATATCAAAACTAGGTCATGGAGCTAGAAATAGAGATTATATTGGTTGTGAGGATTGGCTAAAAGATGCTGGCATTATTAATTTAGCTTATAGTCTTTCAAACCTTTCATTGCCTTTAGCAGGAAACGAAGATTATTCAAATTATCGGATCTATTATCAAGATACCAGTTTATTGGTTGCTAGCTTAGATGATGATGCTAAGACTGATTTGAATCAAAATAAAAATTTTGGTATTTATTCTGGAGCATTATTTGAGAATCTGGTATCTGAAGCCTTAGTTAAAGAGGGATACGATCTTCATTTTTATAGGAGTGAAGATTCCACAATTGAATTGGACTTTGTGATTAGGGTTAAGAATGAATTGGTTCCTGTTGAAGTTAAGGCAAAAAGAGGAAGGACTAAATCACTTAATGCTGTTATCAGTAATCCAAAGAATCACATTCATTATGGTGTTAAGTTATCTAAAAACAATATTGGGTTTGATGGAAAGATATTTACATTCCCTTATTTTTTATCTTTCCTATTAAAGAGATTCTTTTCAGTATCAAATCAAATAACTTGGAAGGAAAACTAATTATAATCCCATTCTATCTTCTTTCTTAAACTATAGTATTATTTACAGTATTTTGAATCAAAATGGCCTAATCTTCCTAGCACTATTACAGTTTGAGTTTCAAAAAAGGCCATTTTTTAGATATAAATTCAGTTGTAATATAATTGCTTAATTCTTTATCTCTGCTATGTATCTAGAAAGGTCAGCCTCTTTGTTGATGCTTGCAAAAAGAAATAAGTGCAGTTTTTATCTCCGAAAATTAAGTAAAAACTCAAATACAACTTGAGAATTTCTCAAGTGCAACTTGAGCTTTTGCTAAAACTTATGTTCCTGAGACCCTTCTTCTTGAGTCTTCTTTTTCTTCTTTCTAAGAGATTTCTCTATTTACCTGTCATTCATTTAGTTTAAAATTATCTAGTTAAAAAAGGAGTCATCCTTTATGGATATAAAAATAACTCTGACTGAGCATAAGAAAGATAAACCAAAGGCTGGGACTAAACTCGGTTTTGGTAAAGTCTTTACTGATCATATGTTTTTAATGAACTATAGTCCTGAGAAAGGATGGTTCAATCCAAGGATTGAACCATTCCATCCGTTAGAACTATATCCATCCTGTATGGTGTTTCACTATGCTCAGGAGATGTTTGAAGGCTTAAAAGCCTATAAGGGCAAAGATAACAGTGTTTATCTTTTCCGTCCTGAGATGAATGCAAAACGAGCTTATAATTCCTGTCTTCGTCTTTGTATCCCACCTGTTAAAGAAGAAGACTTTATTGAAGCTATTAAGACTTTAGTTAAAGTTGATGAGGATTGGATTCCGACAGAAGATGGGACTTCTTTATATATAAGACCTTTTATTATTGCTACTGATGAATTCTTAGGTGTTCATCCTTCAAAGACCTATCTTTTTGTTATTATTCTTTCTCCCTCAGGATCTTATTATCCTGATGGACTAAAGCCTGTTAATATCTGGGTTGAGGATGAATATGTAAGAGCTGTTAGAGGCGGCATGGGTGCTGCTAAGACCGGTGGCAACTATGCCTGCTCCCTTATAGGACAACAGAAAGCAAGCAGGGAGAATTATTCTCAGGTTCTTTGGCTTGACGGAGTGGAAAGAAAATATATTGAGGAAGTCGGCGCTATGAATATCTTCTTTAAGATAGAGGGGAAGATTGTAACGCCGTTGCTTTCTGATTCAATCCTTCCTGGTATTACCAGGGATTCTATCATTCAGTTATGCAAGTATCTTAAGTATCCAGTAGAAGAAAGAAGAATATCGATTGATGAACTGGTTGAGAAACAAAAAGAAGGCAAATTAGAAGAAGTGTTTGGTACTGGTACTGCTGCTGTTATTTCTCCTGTTGGTAAGCTTAGATATAAGGAAGATGTCTTTACTATTGGTGATGGTGGGATTGGTCAGGTGTCTCAGTCTTTATATGATCATCTGACTGGTATTCAGAAAGGTGATCTTAATGATCCTTTTGGCTGGAGAGAGAAGATAGATTGATAATTCTGATTGTTTGATTAGTTAAAAATAGTGTAAAAATAGTGAAACTTTAGTGTAATTCTGATATACTATATTTATGATAAAGCCAGTGATTACTAATGAGATGCTCAACCTAATAATCAACATTGAATTAAAAAGAAAAAAATTATCTAAGATTTCTTTGCCTGTTTCTTATGCTAATAAATTAAGAAAGAATTCAAGGAAGATGTCTTCCTATGCTTCTAACAAAATTGAAGGCAATCCTCTTTCTTTTGAGCAAGCCGAAAAAGTTATTGATGATCCTCATCAGCACTTATTAAGGGCTGAACAGGAAATCAGAAATTACTATTTGGCTTTGGGATACCTTAGTAAGAGCATCACATCAAAGGAAGCTGTTTCTGAATCGATGATTCTAACCCTTCAAAAGAAGGTTGTTGAAGGAGAGAGTAAGGAAAAGATTGGATATCGAAAGAGTATGCCACCAGGTGTTCTTTTTGCTGTTTATGATAGTGATACCGGAAACCTTGACTATATTCCTCCTTCTTTTGAAGACATTCCTTCTCTTATTCAGGAATTGATTGCTTACATAAATCAAAGTAATGATCATCCATTAATTAAGGCAGCAATCATTCATTATCAATTAGTCACCATCCATCCCTTTGTGGATGGAAATGGTCGTACTGCTAGACTGCTTTGTGACTATTATCTTGATTTATCTGGATTTGGTTTTGCTAACCTTGGCTCTTTAGAGGAATACTTCAATTACAATCTCGATGAGTATTATTCCTCTTTGCAAATGGGATTACCTGCTCTTTACTATGAAGGGAGGAATAATCCTCCTCATCCTGAAATTTGGCTTTCCTATTTCTTAAGAATGTTTGATCTTTATTCTGATAAGGTTATCAAGTTGACAAATGAAGGAGATTTGACTTGGGTGAGAAATGGAATCTCTAACTTAAAGAAGAAAGATAAAGAGTTCCTTCGGTTTATTCTTGATCGTGGAATTAGGGAAGTATATCCAAAAAAAGTTTCCTTTGAACTAAAGAAAACTAATAAAACCATTATTAATTGGTGCTCGGTTTTAGTTAAGGTAGGCTTTTTAGTACCTAGATTAGCTAAGAAACGTATTCTTAGTTATTCTTTATCGGAGCTGTGCTTAGCAAACAGCAGTGAGCTAATCAAAGAACTTAAGTAGAACGGGTTTAGGTGTTAATTTGAATTCAAACTTATAAAAATGTGATAAAAGGGTGCCGAAAAAGGCAGGAATCCATAGCGATGCTTCTTTTCTGAACAGTTGCAATGTAACAGGGGCGTTATACTACTTTGAAAGCAACGCTATTGTTTATCCTTCTTAAAATTATTCTCTGTATAAGTCAGCTAACGAAAAAGCGTAATCGATTTTCTCATTTTTGAGACTGTACCCGGATTTGGAGAAGAATCCGAATCCAGAAACAGCAAAGCCAGTGTCAGAAACTTGCTTTCTCTCTTTTCTGACAACATCGTCGGTTATTGCACTATTTTGGTATTCGCATTCAAAGAAGGAATAACCTTTTTGGTTTCTTCCGACAAAATCAAATTCGCTATTTCTTTTTGCTCAGTTGTTCTTCCTATGAATTTCATAATTGCCTACGAAATATTACTATATTTAATTATAGTATATTTGAATATAGTAAAGGCAAGAATTCAATCAATTCATTATTAAAAATTATCTTTATTTCCAATACAGATCACAACTATAAACACTTTTGATTCATTTAGAATAAATTCAAAGTAGGGACTTATCGTAAGTCTCATAAGCACAATTTGTTGTATCAAAAAATTCTTCTATATTAAGGACTATATAGATACCTAGATTGAATTCAATATGAATTTGAAATACAAGGGTTTTATTTCAGTTGCAAAAAGCAGGAAATCGGTAAATGCTTAGAGTAAAGATCTTTTGCCAGGTTACTAATGACGGTTTGCTCACTAACTTCTTGGCTTATAGAATAATCAGTTATGGGAGTAGCCTTCGGTTCACGGAATTGAGCTAGTATTTCCGGTCTTAAATCAAATACCGGTTTAATCTCGGCTTTGGGCTCAGGTTTAATGACATATTTTTCAACGACATTATAAGTTGAGGCCATTCCTCCTAAAAAAGTCAGTGATAGGGAAAAAATAATCAGAAAGATCCATGCCCGATCCCAGAAGAAAGCCGGCAAGGCGAAGAAGATATAGAATGATAAGGAACCGGTCAACGCATGTCCTGGGTAACTTGCTGACAATAGAACGGCGTTTTTGATTTTTAAAGAGAATTTAATATCTATACGGGAATTGGTTTGATAAAAATAAAAGCCGACTAAGGCAACATATCCAAGCAGAACAAATGAAAGAACAACGAGAATATAGAAAAGGATTGATACTTTCGTGTTGAGCAAATAGAACCATATTCCATACACAAGACCGGCTAGGATTGCTAGGTGTATGATTTCAAACAAAATGTTTCTCAGCTTAAATTCTTTTTTAAAGAACTTAAAGTAATTACCGATAAAATTGCTGTTGTTCTCCACGGCTAATAGGTTTAGTTCATCGAACGCCGCGGCATAGGCAGGGCCGGCAGTGAAAATCAATCCGGAAAAGACAATCAATAGAAGATTCAGCAAAAGAATCTGACCGGCACTGTTTATAAACACTCCACCGAAAATAGACCAACCATTTTTTTGATCTATCTTATAAATAGAGTGCTGTTTCATATTACTATTCCAATTTTTCGCTTCTATCTTCCAGACTGTGTTTGACACTGTTCTCGCTATATAAGATCGTGTTAGTGGTTTTGCTGTCGAAGACATAAATGTTTGAAGGAACGAGGGAGATCCTTATATCATCGCCAGTATAAATCCGGTGAATTGATGGGATTCTAGCCATACAGTGAGTTCCTGCAAATTCAAAATAAAGATAGACTTCTGCACCTAAGAATTCTGACAGCTCGACATGAATAGTAAAAACATTATCCTCAGAAGCGGTAGCGGTATTCTCGGCGATAATACTGATGGCTTCTGGACGTATACCTAGAACTACGTCTCTGCCATCAAAGGGTTGAATGATTTCTTTTTGCTTATTGTCGATATCGCCAGGCAGATATATCTTCTTTTCGTCCAATAGGATGTAATACTTTCCATTTTCGATATGAAACTGTCCGTTGAGGAAGTTCATTTCAGGTGAACCTATGAAGCCGGCGACAAAAATATTGCTAGGGAAATCATATAGGTTTCTTGGAGTATCGAATTGCTCGATGTTTCCGTTATTGATTACTACAATACGATCGGCAATCGTCATAGCTTCTGTCTGATCATGAGTGACATAGACAAAGGTGGTTTTTAAGCTCTTGTGAAGACTGGCAATCTGTGAACGCATTTCGGTTCTTAGCTTAGCATCAAGGTTGGAAAGAGGTTCATCAAGCAAAAACACCTTGGGGCTTCTGACCATTGCTCTTCCCAATGCTACACGCTGACGTTGTCCGCCTGACAAAGCCTTGGGCTTTCTGTCGAGGAGTGGTTCTAGATCAAGAATCTTAGCCACTGCATGAACTTTGGAATCAATCTCGTCTTTAGTAAAACGCGTTTCTCTAGAGACTTTCTTCAGGCATTTTTGGGTTTCTTCGGGAGAAAGCTTCTTTTTTCGGCATAATGCCTCAGCAGTTACGACACGATCATCAATCTCTTTTTGGGAAAACTTTCTGATTTTCAGAGGGAAAGCAATATTCTTGTAGACTGTCATGTTTGGATAGAGAGCATAGGATTGGAAAACCATGGCAATATCTCTTTCTTTGGGAGGAATCTCATTGGAGCGGACACCATCGATAAAAATATCGCCACTGGAAATATCCTCTAGTCCGGCAATCAATCTAAGTGTTGTGGACTTGCCGCAGCCGGATGGTCCTACGAAGATTACAAACTCCTGATCGTTGATTTCTAGGTTCATATCCTTGATGACAGGAGCTTTTGATCCCGGATAGGTTTTCGATACGTGTTTAAATTCAATACTTGCCATTGATGTTTCCTCTTTCTGGAAGTTAGCCTTTAACAGCGCCTGCCGTTACGCCTCTAACGATATATTTCTGACCAACGAGATAGAAAAGAATGATAGGGATTATAGCTAAGACAATCATTGCCATAAGAACCCCAATATCGACATCGCCGTAACGTCCTGCATTCAGAACCTGTATAGCAACCGGAAGGGTCGTGTCAGTTACGTTTGTTCCTAAGACCAAACTTGGCAGAAGGTAATCGTTCCAGATCCACATGATGTTAAGAACGGCGACAGTCATTGTTGTAGGTTTCATAATCGGAGTTACAATTCTAAAGAAAAGCTGAATGGAACTGCAGCCATCAATGGCTGCGGCCTCTTCGATCTCAGTCGGTATTGTTTTAACGAAGCCTGAGTAAAGGAAGGTTGATAATCCGGCGCCATAACCTATATAGATGAAGATAACACCGAAAACGTTATCCAGATGAAGCTTACTGGCAACGCCGACTAATGGCAGCATAACCATCTGGAAAGGTACCAGCATGGAGAAGACAAAAGCATAATAGATTAATCTGGACCACCAGGTATTTACCCTTGTCAGATACCAAGCGGCCATGGAAGTAAGAAGAAGAATCAAGATCACAGAGAAAACCGTCACGATTACGGAATTAAGTGCGGCTGTCCAGAATCCGCTTCCGGAAAGTCCTTCGGCATAGTTCTCGATACCATTAAATGATTCGGCGTTTGGGAAAGCGAAAGGCGAATCGGTTATATAGAGTTTCTTCTTGAATGAATTTATAAGAACAAGAATTATAGGGTAGATGAAAACGACTGTGCAAAGAATCAGTATGAAGTAAATAACAACGTTGCTTATAACCCTCTTGGTCTTTGAATGAGATTTCTTCTGATACTCGGTATTTGGGTTTGAAATCAATCTGCTTTCAGTCATGTTAAGTTGCCTCTCTTCGGCTACGGATATGGAAATTCAGGTAAGATGCGCCAGCAATAATCAGGAAGAAGACAACTGCCTTGGCCTGACCAACGCCTTCATTTCCAGTAGGGTTATTAAACATTGTATTGTAAATATCAAGACTTAGTAGTCTTGTCTCTTCATTGGCGATTCCATTGAGAGCCAGATTCTGATCAAACATTTTGAATCCGCTCGAAAGGCTTAAGAAAGTGCAGATTGCAATAGAAGAGGATACAACAGGAATTATGATTCTGAACAAGGTCTGCCAATGGCTGGCGCCATCAACTTCAGCAGCCTCGGTCAGATCCCTTGAGACATTTGCTAGGGCAGCTATATAAATAACCATCATATAGCCAACCTGCTGCCAGCAGGTCATAATGATCAATCCCCAGAAGCCATATGAGAAACCAGAAGCGATGTTTTTGTGGAAAAGGTTGAGAACAGAGCCAATCATTAAGCTCCAAATGTATCCTAAAACGATTCCTCCCACCAGATTCGGCATGAAGAAAACGCTTCGGAAGAAATTGGATCCTTTCAGGCCCTTGCTTAGAAGAACAGCTAATGCGAAGGCAAAAACATTAACGATGACTGATGAAACGATGGCAAAAAGGACCGTGATCCCCAGAGAATACCAAAATGTTGTGCCTGGCCCGAAGGCCTGGACATAATTCTGGAAACCAACGAAGTGCCAGATCTCGATTGTCTTGTAATTTGTGAATGAAAATAAGATTGCCATAAAAAACGGTACAAGAAAAGCCACCGTAAAACATACCAGCAGCGGAAGTACGAATAAACAAAAATGTTTTTTATAAAACTTTTGCAAGGTAGCCTCCTTATGGCACAATCCAGAAAAAGGGAGGCAAAGGTTATAAGAACTCTGCCTCCACTCTTATTATACTAACTAACGCAGACTAGCATCAGTCACCCACTGATTTTTGACAGCGGTAACCATATCATCCCAATCCGCATCGGTCATTCCGTTGGTGATGTATTGGGTTAATCCGGAATCCATCTTATTCATAACTTCGGTGGAAGGAGCGGAAATGAAGTCCCAAGGGATAGTGGTATAGTCCGTCTTGCCCATCCATTCCTTGACTTGGGCAGTGAGGTGATCGGTGAATTCGGCATCTTCGAATTGCTTGTACGGAGGATTAAAGGCTAAACCATGATCATCAGTAGAAGCAGTGACATATTTTGCCCCGTTGCCTTCGACTAACCAAGTGAGGAAGTCGAGAGCAGTGCTCTGCTTGGCGGCAGAAACCCTAGAGTTGACAGCGATATGATAATCAGTTCCGATAGCTAAGCCCTGCGTAGATTGATCAAGGTTTCCGGCATTGCCCATATACATAGGCATGAAGTAGCAATCATCAGCGCTTACGGTAGCTCCATCAACAGAAAGCTGAGCCGTGGACCAGTTGCCGTTCTGAACGATGGCAGCTTTTCCGATTGCAATCTCGGCCATAGAATCAGCGGTGCTCTTGTTGGCCAGGCTAGGAGCGTTGTCCCCACTGAAAGCGGAATCGTTGATGTAAAGATCGAGAAGGTTCTTCATATTTTGGTTATAAGTGAAATCAAAATCCGTAGGAACTCCGGTGATATTGCCATATTCGGCATAGATTGGCATATTAAAAAGGTGATTATGCCATCTCCACTGTTCGCCGGATTTCATTCCGGAGGAGGCAAAGACACCATCGATTCCCAAATCGGCTTTATGGGCCTGCATGTCATCAGCTACCTCTTTCAAGGCATCGAAATCTTTAATCTGATCCATGGAGGTCACAGTAACATCGGCTGATTTGGTAGTAAGGGCAAAGTACTTATCAGTAATATTCTTATTATAGATTAGACCGTAGCCTTCAACGGTCATCGGTAAAGCACGGACGGTACCGTCATCCGGATCCTTAACGGCAAAGGAATCGTTTGTCAAATCTGCATAGAGTTCAGTGTCGCTCAGATCCATCATGTAGTCTTCATATGTGGGATAGTCAACAGGCCCGTGCATGAAGAAAATCGAAGGAGACTTATCATTGCCAGCCCCTAAGCTAGCGATAAGCTGAGCTTCCTGACCAGATTGAAGGTTTTCAATGGTAACCTTGTGGCCTTTTTCCTCCTCATAGGCATCAGCGATGTATTCAAACTGCTCCACAACTTCCGTCTTACCGTTCATAAAGATAATATCAGCATCATCGTCATTGTTACAGCTTGTCAGTGCTCCAATTGAACCACCGACAATAGCCGCGCAAGCAATAAGGGATAAAAATTTTCTACTTTTCACAGCTTTATGGTCCTCCTATTTGTAACCGGTTTCATTATAGCATGCTCAAATACAAAAGCAAACATTTTTGATAAAAAATCTTTAGTTTTTTGCTTTTACACCGATAGAAACATTCTCAAAATGACTTTTTGCATAGGCCTTTTAGAATGACTGATTGCCCCTGATTTGAAGGTTTTAGCCTCGTTTTGCTTCAAAGTTTAAAAATAAATCCATTTTTGTTAATGAGTTATATAATCGGCAATCATAAACCTTTATTTGCTTCTTATTGGCAAATACTGTGTATATGATTTCTCTTCAAAAAAATTTTGAAGTAACGTGTTATAATTTCTACATAAAGAGAAATAAACCGTCAAATGGATAATATCGATAAACCAGAACGAAAGGAATCCCCTTCAGAATCCACTGCCGTTTTGAAGAAAACTCTTCCTCATGACTTTATCAAATTAGAGAAAAGCAGCAACGATCAAAGACTTGAAGACCATCTTCTGGAAATCCAGAATCGCTATCTAAAGCAGAATCGCAATCGGAAGCTAATCAATG
>DLIM01000022.1:24926-25738 GCA_002483745.1 Caryophanales bacterium UBA7642
AATCGGAAGCTAATCAATGGGATTCTCTTATTGCTGCTGTTGATTTCTATAATCGGAACTCTTATTGGAGCCTTTGCCGGGTATCAAAATTCTCAATTACATGTTGTTCTTTGGATTTCTCTTGGGCTTACTATTGTTTTCTTGATTGCTTTTTTGATCTATACATATCTGTCAGACAAGAAAAGCTATCTTTGGTTTGCGACTTTTGCGACCGATTGGTTTAAAGCAATAGCCACTGACACCTATTGTGATAAAACTGACTTGAGCGATTTCTTTTTTTCTCCCGGGGGATTGGTTCCTGATGAGGAAGTGATTAATTCTCATTATTGGTCAACCATTGATAAGATTTATTCTCGGGATCGGATTATCGGGAAATATAAGGGAATTCCCTTCAGTGAGACGGAGATTTCTGTAAAAGCACCTGTTCAGAAAGAAAGTCTCAAATCAAACAATCCGTCATTGACGTACCCAACTAAGCCATTAGCTGAGATTAATTTAAAGCCTCGCAATAGTAATGTGGGAGCGTACGGGAAATACTATGTTCTTTCACTGAAGGCCACTTTCAGTCTTCTTATAGTCAAGAAACGCTGGGACACCTATCTCCCGACATTTATTCAGAATCTTCAGTATGAGCAGAAGTTTTCTTCAGCCATCGGGAATGACTTTTCGGTATGGTGTGATAATAGGCAGAAAGCCGAAGAAATACTGGATTCCGAAATGATAGAGGTTCTTAGAAGGTTTACTGAAAGCCACGCGATATTGGACGGCTTCTTGGCTTTGAATCCAGAGGGAACCTATCTGCTTGTGAATTA
>DLIM01000022.1:25882-31840 GCA_002483745.1 Caryophanales bacterium UBA7642
CTGAGCTTGCCGGTTTCCAATCTTATTCAGATAGAAACCATAAATGCCTATCAAGAGAATACTAAAGATGTTCTAGATCTGTTCGGCATTTTAGTAGATAGACTGAACAGACCTAAAGTTTAACACAGACCTATTCCAACTCGATATTTATCAGATCGGATATCTTTTTGATGGGATGAGTGGTTAAGGGGTTCTTAGATGCCTGGCTGATTCCGGCGCTTTTAAAGCCACCAGCATGGGCGGCCTCAATGCCAGCGTCGGCGTCCTCGACCACCAGGCACTTAGATGGCCTAATATGAATGGCTGAAGCGGCTTTAAGGAAGACCTCCGGATTGGGTTTGCTGTGAGTAATATCATTGCCGTCTATGACGGCATCAAAGAAATGATTGAGCCCTATTTGCGATAGGATGAGCTTTGTGTTCTTGCTTGAGGAGCCGATAGCCATTGGAATTTCCTTGCTTCTGAAAACAAGCAGAGTTTTCTTTACGTCGTCTGACAAAGAATCTGGCGTCAGCTGTTTGAGAAAAGTTTGATATGTCCTGTTCTTCTTATCGGTGAGTTTTATCTTATCTTCTGCAGAAAGGGTAGGCCCATCATATCTTTCCAGTATTATTTCGAGGCTTTCCTGACGGCTTACGCCGCGCAGCCGATTATTTATTGTCCTATCAAAAGGAGTGTGCAGCTCGTCAGCAATGCTTTTCCAGGCCAAATAATGGTATTCGTCTGTGGAACAGATAACTCCGTCCAAATCAAAAACAATGCCATCATACCGTTTCTTCATTTTTGTTTTTCTCCAAGGAAACAATCGTTGGCTTATCCCCGTGAATCCGAAAATTGCCATGATGTTTGAGGCCGACATCTACCGGATTGCCACTGATAAGGCTGAAACTTGCCTGTTTGTGGGTGGCCTTTATTCTAAGAATCGAGCCTCGTTCAAGGATGCTGAACGAGAGTGAATCCCATTCATGGGGGATATTAAAAGAAAACACTGGTATTCCGTCATCCCCAATCTCTAGTCCTCCGAATCCATAGATCAGATCCAGAAAAACTCCACCTAAAGCGGCAACGTGAAGGCCATCCTTGGTATTTCCTTTCTTGTCCATCAAATCGATATTTACAGCCTGCTTGAAATATGCAAGTCCTTTTTCGGGATTTCCCAATCTTGAACTCATGGCTGAGAAAATACAGGCCGAGAGGGTAGAATCGTTTATGGTAATGGATTCATAGTAATGATAACTGCTTATCTGAGTATGGATTGGCACGGCATCCGGATATAAGAAATATCCCATCAAAGCGTCGGCTTGCTTGCAAACCTGCTTACGATAGATTGCTAGTGGGTGGTAATGCATCAGGAGCGGAAGATTCTTTTCTGGGGTATCAGCTATATCCCACTTCTCTTTATCAAGGAAGGTATCGTCCTGGGGGTTGATATCCAGTTTTTCGTCATAAAGCAGAAGCATCGAATCGGCGGCCTTGTCAAACAGCCTAAGCTCATCCGCGGTTACACCGGTCCTCTTGTCGCAGCCTTTCTGCCTGCCATTATCTTTTAATAGCTTATATAGCTGGGTTGCGGCACGGAAATTAGCTTGAGCGGATAGATTCGTATAGAAATTATTGTTTACTAAGCAGGTATATTCGTCTGGGCCGGTGAAGTCTTCCAGACGGAATCTGCCATCATTTCCGAAATGTCCGACATCAAGCCAGAACCTTGCGGTTTCAACCAAAATATCGATTCCTTCATTCTCAAGGAATTCAATATCTTTGGTGTAGTTAAAATAGCTTTTTACCGCATGTGAAACAGCACCATTGATGTGATACTGAGCACCGCCGGAAGGGAAATAGGCAGAGCATTCTTGACCGGTGATTGTTCTCCAGGAGTAGAGGGCCCCACGATATCCTCCCATTATTCTGGCGTTATCTTTGGCGGCATCAAGAATTGAGTATCTGTAATCAAGGAGGGAACGGGCAATATCAGGGTTTGTTAATAAAAAGAAGGGGAACATATAGATTTCCGTATCCCAGAAATAATGTCCTTCATATCCTTCGCCGGATAGGCCCTTGGCCGGTATTCCGCCTTTCCTGGGAGTTATTCCGGCGCTTTCAAATAGGCTGTATTCGCAGAAAGAAACGGACTTATTAAGATCATCGTCTCCTTCAATAGAAATATCGGAGCGGTTCCAGAATTGTTTTAGAACAGTGCTTTGCTCTTTCCCTATTTCGTCAAATCCCAGGGATATAGCCTCCTCCAAGGCTTTCTGACTATCGCCATTTTTGAAATAACGCGAGTCGGCTATTGAGACCACCTTATCGATGCTGATGATGGAATCAGCATCTGCCGCAATATCCCCACCGAACCAAATGCTGTCTTTGCTTGAAGAATAAACTGTTGAGAAATCGTTTTTGCCTGACAGGATTTTTTCGGATATGTCAACCGTAAGTTTGCTTTTTGCTGTATGGCATCTAGAGAATCCCAGACCGTTTTCGAATGTGACGGAATCAGGAACTAAGTATCGATCGGAATTTCCAGCGACCCGCGGATCGTTGCTGTTTGAGTAGTTGGTGACATTGCAGTTGATTCCTCCGATGACATGAACAGTCAGGGAAGAATGTGTTTTGATGGAACAGCGCATCCAGAAGATGTTTCTGTGCTTTAGAGATGCTAACCTAGTAAATTTTAAATCAATATGCTTTCCCTTGGGGCTTCTCCAGGAAACAATCCGGGAAACAGTGCCCTTATCCATATCGATTGTTCTTCTAAATGACTCGATGGTTCCTGTAAACAGCGAAAAAGGCTCATCATCAAATGTCAGCTTAAGTGTCTGAACATCCGGAAGCTTAACCAGACGCTCCCCCTCATCTGGAAAGCCATATAGTTTTTCCGGATAGGAATAAGGAACGAAATCATAGAAACCATTTATATAACAGCCACGGATAGATTCTATTCCCTTTCCGTATCCTTCCTCGAAAGATCCACGAACGCCCAAGTAACCATTTGAACAATGAAACAGTGATTCATCAACTGGTAGATTTTTGGGTTCCCATTTTGAAGAGCTGAAAATATGATGTATGTTTTCCGTCATCGGATTCCTCCTTCAAAGGAAGGCCATCAACAAAAAAGGTCTTCTTTTGAAATTATTATACAATTATATCGGTTTCATTTCCATAAAATAGATATTTTTTAATAAAAATGGCACTAGAAGACGACTTGCTTTTTACTTGTTGGAGCAGGGACGGCTGATTGATCTGCCTGAAATAATTCGGCTTGGAACAGAAATGACAGCTGAATTCACTGCTGAACTCTTCAGCGATTCGACGGTTTCTTCGGCAAGGCGAGAGCTTATTGTTTCGATATCCTGCTGTACTGTGGTTAGCTGGGGAATCAAAGTCTGACCCAAGTCAGTTCCATCAAAGCCGGTGATTGATATTTCTTTAGGTACTTGTACCCCATTATTGGTTAATCCGTTGATAGTAACAATAGCGGTGATGTCATCCGGAAATAAAATAGCAGTTATTCCATTTCTCAGACATTTCTTAGCGGCCAGAAGAGCACTGGCGCTATCGTAGTTCAGAACATGAAGTATTTCGCCTTTGGCGCCGGGAACAGAAGCCACGGCCGATTCAAAGCCTTTCCTTCTATCGATGGCTGAGGCACCCCTGTTGCCTTCGATGAAGGCCAGCTTTCGATGACCAAGGCTTAATAGTCTGCAGGTAAGCTCGTGTGTTATCTTTTCGTTATCTGAGGTGATGGTGATGATACCGGGACCTTCGGCTTCAAAGGCAATGACGTGAATCCCGTTAGAGATTAGCTCATTAATCTTTCCGCTGTCGATATCGCCTAAAACAAGGACTGCATGTATATCAAGTCTGCGGCACACTTCCAAATACGAAGTGGATTGATTTCCTCTTTTGTGGGAAAGAAATACCACATCATAATTCCTCTTTGCCATTTTGGTTTTGTAAAGCTCGATTAAATTAAGAAGAAAAGGATTCTGAAAGCGGCTTTGATCATTGCGAAATGTAAAGATAATGCCAATTAAGGTTGAGTGTCCTATGGATAGAGAACGTGCCGCCTGATTGGGAACATAAGAAAGCTCTCTGGCTTTTTCCCAAACGATGGCTTTTGTTTTATCCGTAATATGTGGATCATTGTTTAAGGCTTTTGATACTGTGCTAACACTTAATTCACATTTCTTTGCTATATCATAAATTGTTGCCATGATAGTTTTATTATACCAAACTTCCGGTCTATGTTTTAAAGAATGTTTGCGTGTTGTTTTTTGCCCTATCAGGTCTTCTATTATGAATGTTTTCGGTATCACGGTTTCATTTGATTTCTTTAATGTCTTCATTGAAAAGTGTTTATAGAACGATGTCAGGTTAAGAAAAAGAGCGGTTATATAATTTGGATTTATTCTTAATCGGTTGCTAGTCATATGCCAGTAGAATGAATTCTTTCTGTTTTCGTTAGAAACTTGGGCAATTACAGTCGGAGCCTTAATATGATCTTATATTGCTGCGCTTTAAGAAGTTTTATTCTATTCATATTCTTTCTAAACATCAATTGTCTTTCTGTCCTTAAAACCAATGTTCTTTAATTCAGTGTTTTTTTCTTGTATAATTCTAGTAAATATGAAAAGAACCACTATCTCGGATATAGCTAGAGCGGCTGGAGTTTCGGAAACATCGGTTTCCTTGGTTTTGACTGGCCGTCCCAATCGTATTTCTTTTGCTATTCAGGAGAAAATCAAAGAGACGGCTAAGGCTCTTTCTTATGTTCCTAACTCTTTTGCTAGAGGTTTAGCTACTAAGAAGAGCAATACCATTGGTTTAATTGTTCCGGATATTGAAAACTGGTATTTTGCTTCTTTAAGTAAATCTATCTCTTTTGAGGCTGAGAAGGAAGGCTATATGGTTCTTCTTTTGAATTCTAATGATTCACATGACTTAAGTGTTAAGCAGATCAATACTTTGCTGGAGAGGAATGTTGATGGGCTTATTTTGGTTGTTCCTAATGGTTCTTATCATCAAAAGAATATGAAGGAACTTAAGTCAGTCTTATCTTCTCTCAGTATTCCTTATGTCCTTTCTGATAGAGACTTCCCGGATTTTAAAGCTAATAAGGTCTACTATGACAATATTGAAGGGGGTTATTTAGCTACTAAACTTTTACTTCAATCTAAACATAAGAAGATTGCTTGTATTACTGGTCCTAGTGATACTTTTTCTTCTATTCAAAGATTAGTTGGCTATAAGAAAGCTCTTGAGGAATTCCATATTCCCTTTAATGATTCACTGGTTGAAGAAGGCGACTATCGTTTACAGAGTGGCTTTGCTTCTGCTGTTAAACTTCTAAAGAAAGACTTTGATTCTCTTTTCTGCTTTAACGATATGATGGCTTTTGGAGCTATTTTAGCTCTTAAGAACCATGATATATCCGTTCCTGATGATGTTTCTGTTGTTGGCTATGATGACAATATTATGTCTTCGCTTTCAGGATCAGAACTAGCGACTATTAATCAAGATCCTTCAAGACTAGCAAAGGAAACCGTTTCTCTTCTTTTGGATGCTCTTTCTAACCCCTCACAGACGGAAGAAGAGATTAAGCTCAAGCCAAGTCTTGTTGAAAGAAATTCTGTTAAGAAGATATAGAAGAAGGCTCTTTATTTAATTCAATGATAGCCTTAGAAATAAGGCTATTTTTTGTTTTTAAATTGATTATTGTATAGATATAACTGTTTTTAATCAAAACTAAAATGTTTTGGTAAAGCGCTTTATTAATTGATTGACAGCGCTTTCTTTCATTGATATAGTATTGGTAAATCGGTTTACTAAAAAAGAGGCATTATGATTTCTTATAAAGAAAATATGGTTGATGCTAAGACCTTCATCATGCTTAGAGATAATGAACCTTTTATGCCTTATAAGGAGAGTGATGTTAAAGTCGCTCTTCAGAATTCT
>DLIM01000022.1:32065-32303 GCA_002483745.1 Caryophanales bacterium UBA7642
GATGGTAGGATTGCTTTCTTTATTAAGGATGTGGTTGTTAAGAAAGAGTATCGTCGTCAGAAGATTGGGACTGAGATTATGAATCGGGTTCTTGATTATATCAGGAGCGTCTGTTGTGATAATGCCTATGTTGGTCTAATGGCTACTCCTCATAAGGAACCTTTCTATGAGCAGTTAGGATTCACAGTTAGACCTAATAAGGATCATGGTGCTGGTATGTTGATGTTTATCAAAAAGG
>DLIM01000045.1:0-305 GCA_002483745.1 Caryophanales bacterium UBA7642
AAGGGGTTAGGAGAGAGATTGATCTGGGAAGAGCCTTTTTCACCGAAAGTGGTGATGAAGGCTAAGATGACCTGCTGTAAGACAGTCATCATAGCAATGGACATGATGAAGATAGGAACTCTTAAGACTGACGAGAATAAGATGTTGCATAAGGCAACAAGCATCGCGCCTAAGATGCAGGAGATGATTGATAAGGCGATATTGCCAGTGGACATATAGACTAGTAATCCAACACAGGCGCTAAGTCCCATAGCACTGCCTAGAGACATATCAAACTGTCCTAAGGTAAAGAGGAAGGAAGCACC
>DLIM01000045.1:544-5101 GCA_002483745.1 Caryophanales bacterium UBA7642
AAGAGAACAATAAAGCCGGATAAAGGAAGTAAATCATTAAGCAGCTGATTGCGTTTGAATATCTGATAAGTCTTCTGCTTCTTCAACTCAGCTGAATCTTTAATTTCAGTTTTCTCATCAGGATTAGGTAAAGGATTTTCTTTTTTGATTGTTTCTGACATGTTTAACCTCCTTTAGATCATGTACTTAATGATTTCGGATTCACTAAGTCCGGAAGAACGAGGGAAGGTCTTTGTTAACACTCCGTCTTTGATGATGGCGATGTTGTCGCTCATTCCGATGAGTTCTGCTAATTCCTCTGAGATCATGATGATGGACTTACCTTCTTTCTTTAACTGATAGATAAGCTGATACATAGCTTGCTTGACACCGATATCGACACCTCTAGTCGGGCAATCAAGGATTAAGACATCGCAGTCTTTGCCTATCCATTTAGCAAAAGCAACTTTTTGCTTGTTGCCTCCGGATAAGGCACTGACGTATTCATCAGTGGAGGCACATTTGATGGAGAGAGAATCGGCTTGTTTCTTGACGTAGGCATCTTCATTCTTCTTGAAGATGAAGAATTTTCCGACTGCAATCTTGTCTAAGTTAGCAATAGCAATGTTGTCTTTAATAGGAGCATTGAGGTTAAGTGATTCCACATCACGGTCCTTGCTGACATAGCCTATTGAATTCTTGACGGCAGTTTCCGGACTATTGATAGCAAAGGCTTCAATCTTATCTTCCCCGGTTTGCTTGTCTTTTACTTTCCTATAACGCATCACTGTTCCGGCAGCTAATGGAATAGCTCCAAACAACGCTTTACCGACTTGATGCATTTCGCATTCGGATAAGCCACCGATTCCTAGGATTTCACCTTTATGCAACTGGATATTGAAGTTCTTGAATAGATGGGGGATTACGCCATGCTTCATTTCCAGAACAATGTCTTTCGAGGTATTTCCATCGAAGTCAGAACGGTAATAATCACCTTTAAGTTCTCGGCCAATCATGGATTCCTTAATCTTGTCGCCATCATATTCGCCTTTCTTCTTGCTGAAGGTTCTGATGATGTTTCCGTCTCTTAAGACAGTCAAGGTATCACACTGTTCCATGATCTCATCTAAGTCATGGGAGATGAAGATTACAGCTTTGTTCTCGTCCCTCATCTTATGGATGAGGTTGTAGAGAAGCTCACGTCCATGCTGTGACAAGGCAGTTGAGGTTTCATCAACGATTAGAATATCTGGGTTTTTAGCAACGACCTTAGCAATTTCAATAAGCTTTTGATCTTGGAAGTTAACTCTATTAATAGGAGTAGAACCTGTGAATCTAGTTTCGCCAATCTCTTTAAGGACTTGGTCGGCAGCTTTATTCATCCGGCTTCTTAAGACTGGTCCCCAGGGTTTACCAGGAACCATACTGACTAAGTATTCAGTCTTAATTCCTTCTATTACCCAAGTATGTTTAGTTTCATCAATCGAATAGTGAATAGCTTTTTTATCAGTGGAAGGAATATATTTGATCTTGGTATCTTCTTCCCCGAGGAACCAAGTATTGGTTTCTTTATTTAAAGAGGGCTTTAAGGGCTTTTCTTTTCCTTTGAAGGCTCTGAACTTATCGGCTTCACCTAAGAAGATATTCTCAGCAACGGAAATATTAGGAATAGTGCCTTTTTCCTGAACAATGATACCGATTCCATGGTTCATGGACCAGATCATGGACTTAGGGGTCCATTCCTTGCCTTTGAAAAACATCTTTCCGGAATTGGAGTTATAGATACCAGTGATGATGGCACTTAAAGTGGACTTGCCACTGCCGTTTTCGCCAATCAATCCAGTGATTTCTCCTCTTTTAATAGAAAAATCAACATGATTAAGTGCTACTGTCGGTCCAAAATGCTTGGAACAGTCTTCGACTTTAAATATTATTCCGTTTGGCATTGTCCTCTCCCCTTCCACTTGAATTTTAATAGCCATATTATAGGAAACCTGTAAGCGATATTACGTTCACTAATCAAAGTTCTTGAATTCCAATACTTAATATTTTTTGGTATTTGTAAGAGCTTTAGTAGGGCATTTAGAAGAAAGCCATATTAAAAAATGGCACTTTCAAAGTTAAAGATGGTATTTGTTCTTTGTTTTAAGGATAATAGAATAGAATTACCTAAAAGAGTATTTATATATGAATGATAAGTTTGAACTGATTAATTATGAGCACACTTCTTTGCCGGTTAAGGTGTTTTTACACCGAATCGGCAATGTTAGCCCTCACTGGCATGATGCTTTAGAGATTCTCTTTGCAATTGAGGGAAGTTTTAAAATAACGGTTAACAATTCAACTTTCGATATTGCTAAAAACGACCTTATTTTTAATAAATCAAGGCGATATTCATTCGCTCTATTCAAAAGAAGGATCTAACTTGATAGCCCTTCAAATAGATTTAGAGAATGTCCCTTGCTTTAAGAACGACGGTTCTATCCGCTTTGACTTGAATACTAAAAAAGATAGTTCTAAGTCCGAGCAGCTTACTTCCTTAAGAAAAGATCTTATCAACATCATTAAAGCCAATACTGGAACTGATTCCTACAACTTAAAGAAAACCATCATCGCTTACGATATCTTAGAGATACTAGTAGAAAACTTTAAAAGCGATGCTCAGGGGCAATGCGTCAAAAACCTCAACAAGATCAAGCAGGTAACGAAATACATCAAAGAGAACTGCCAAAAGGATCTCTCGTTGAACGAGGTAGCCGACCACTTCGCTTTTACCCCTCAGTACTTCAGTTATCTCTTTAAGAAGAACATGGGTATGACCTTCTCCGACTATTATTCCGATATCCGCTTAGAGAAGACAATTAAGGACATGCTTTCTTCCGATGATGCGATCTTGGATGTTGTTATCCGTAATGGCTATGAAGATGCCAGGCCATTTACCAGAGCCTTTAAGAAAAAGTATGGTCTTTTACCAAGCCAATATAGGAAAACTAACTCCACTAGCAGAAACGATACTGATGAAAGCCAGGAAGTCAATTATCTCTCTATCAGCGAAGACAAAAGGCTTTCAATCCTTTCTGACTTCTTTAAAGGAGACGATAAGAGTCTGATCAATTCTGTTCCTATAAACGATATTAAAAAGACGGAAGAAGCTGTACTTGACTGTGATAACATCATCGAATACCAGAAGAACTTCTCCAATGCCTGTGTTGGAGTAGGCAGAGCCAAAGAGCTTCTTTTCAAGGATGTTCAGGATATGCTGACAAAAGCCCATCAGGAAATCGGCTTTGAATACGTCAACTTCCATGGCATCTTAAGCGATGAAATGATGGTAGTGACTAAAGACAACGGGAAAACCTTCTATTCTTTTGCCTTAATCGACAAAGTACTGGATTTCATCACTTCTATCGGGATGAAGCCAGTGCTGCAGTTAGACTTCATGCCTGAGCTTCTAGCAAAAGACCCTAATAGCAGGGTTTTCAATCTAGAGGCAATCATCTCTCTTCCTAAAGACTTAAGCAGTTGGGCTGATTTGCTTACTCAGCTATTAAGGCATCTCAAATACAAATACGGCCACCATGAAGTCGATAAATGGGCTTTTACCTTATGGAATGAGCCAGATAGCATTCAGGCTTTATTCAATATCGGCACACCTGAAGAGTTCTTTGAGTTCTATAAAGTGACTTATGAGACCATCAAGAAAGAAATACCTAATCCCCTCTTTGGAGGCACTCCTTTACTGATGATCACTGACCGTCAGAAGGATTGGGACAGGAGGTTCCTCCTTCTCTGCAAAGAGCATAACCTGCTTCCTAGGTATTTAGAGCTTCATTATTACGATACGGAGTTCAAAGAAGATTCGACTAGGATCAGAGGCTTAGACTGCAGTGAAGTCTTTAAGAAATCGACTACCGCCTTAAAGGACTACTATGATTCCGTCTCCGCTTTCCTAAAAAGCATCGATATTGACTTGCCTCTCTTTATCGGAGAGCTTAATGCCACTGTCTCCCATCGAAACTATGTCAATGATACCCTTTTAAATGGAGACTTCTTCATCAAGAACTATATCGAGAACTATAAGAACTTCATTGCTTTCTCCCCCTGGTGCTTGACTGACTTCATCCAGGAAAGGGCCTTACCGACCACCTCACTGTTCCATGGAGGCTTAGGCTTAATGACTATCAACGGTCTAACTAAGCCTAGCTACTTTTCCTACTATTTCCTTTCTGGCTTAAAGAGCGACATCTTAGGAGTCGGAGAAAACTATCTAGCCACGGAAGATGATACCCAAATCGTTATTGTTACCCACAATTTCAAGAAATACAGTGAGAAATACCGTATCGGCGAAAGATTCAATGTGACTAGTACCTCAAGATACGGTATCTATGTTGATAACGATAAGCTGAAGATTCATTTCCTGATTAAGAATATCAAAAGTCCTTATGCCATCATCAGAAAATACTTCATCAACAGGAATGAAGGCAGCGTCTATGATGAATGGGTGAAAGAGGGCGCCTATGATAACTGGGATGCTAACTGCTTAAAGTCCTTAGCGATAAAAAGTGCACCGGGATTTAC
>DLIM01000045.1:5356-7308 GCA_002483745.1 Caryophanales bacterium UBA7642
TTTAGACCCTTAGCCTTTAAAGACCATGATAGACTTTGGATCTTTATCATTCCCTTAGCCTTCTTGATCTTGATGGATGTCGTCTTTATCTATTCAGGATTACCAAGCGATACTGCTTCTCTTAATATCGGATTAATAGTAGGAGGAAGTATCTCCTGTCTTCTTACCTTATTAGATTTAGTCTACTTAACTATCTACCTATTAATACCTAAGGAGAGGATATTGATATCGGTAGTACAGATAGCTATAGAAAATACTTCCAAGAAAGAGAAGCTATTTAAGATCTCTGATATTGAGAGAGTAACCTATAAATGCTTCTTCTCTAAGAATCCTACTAAGCTTACTATCTACTTTAAGGATAAGACTAAATACAATATTTATTTTGTCGGTGAGGCTGATAAGATTGGAAAGTACTTGGAGCAGATTGAGGAATACTAAAATTAGATTTGAAAACTATTCATAAACAATTCACTATTATCACCAATGTTTACGATTTTAACCCTTCTTTGATATGAAAGGGAATCTAATAAACGATGTTCATTAGAACTATGCTTGTAATCCTCATACGCAGCAAATAGTCCTGCTATACCGGAACATAGTTTACTCATTTCGATTTTTTGAGATTCCTCTTTTGTCTTCCCATCCAATACATAATTCGTATAGGCAAAAATAATAAGACTTTTACTGTTCATGTTGAATACATCAAGATAATCTAGTATTGGGAAGAAATAATTAAAATCTTGTTCATTTAAAGAATGGCCATACACAACAAGATTATTAAAGGGTACAATTTCTCTTTTACTTTTTTCAAGTTGTTCTAATCTTTGAAAAGTCTTAGTAAAAGGAAATGCAGGATCAGTTGTATTAATTCCTTTGGAATCTATTCCAAATATTGGATTACTAGAATCCCCATTAATATGGAATATATGTGAACCTAAATCAGAATAATTAAACGAATCAATAGACAGGTCATCAATACCATTTGTTTTCACACAATGAAGGCTAAAAAGAAGATCATTTACTTTATCCATGTTTCTACCATTAGTTTGTTCATCAATGAATTTACCAAAATTCTTTTTCAAAAGTCTTTAGTTGTTCGAATAAGAATGAATATAAATTAGAAATGTTTATTTTTGGATGATATACCTTTAAAAATGCAAACAATGGAAATTCTATATCTCCAGGTTTATTTTTATCACCTAGTTCAAAAAGCTTTGAACAAACAGGAACAGGTAAGCCAATAGAAGAAATGCAAATTTCTTTTTGAAAAGAAAGTCTCATTACTTCTTCAATATCACACCACTGAATATTTTTTAAGTTGAGAATTCAAATCGTTAGACATAAAGTCATTAGAAGATAAGTAGAACAGCAATGACCAAATATTAATATCTGAAGATGGAATAACAGAAAGCAAATTTTCAGTTCCACTCAATGGAGATAATAAATTGGATAAATATTTTTCTATTTTAGCTAAAGGAAAAAAAGGACTTTTAAAAAAATCACTATAAATAGTTCTACAGCCACATTATAAATCGAATCCGTTACCTATAACAATTTTTGATAATGAAGAATTAATCATGAAATAATCCCCTTGATTTTTTCAAAATTATACTATTTGCATCTAACATCTATACACAGATCCTAAATCTTCAGTATTATTTTTTAGCGACCTAATCTAGCTTACCTATTTAATGACATAGATATTTAAAATATCTACTATTATATTATGATTTATACAATTATAATCCTTAACCCACTATACTTATTCATACTTGGAGAACTCTTCCTATTCCACAAATTTATTAATATGTATCAGCCATTAATACACCTACCTTTCCTATATACCTATATATAGGGTAACGAAAATATAAAGAGAACCATAAGATCATTACTTATATATATTCATAGAAAAAAGCGGAAGAAAACATACAAATCTAAATTAGTTTATAAAA
>DLIM01000045.1:7523-7933 GCA_002483745.1 Caryophanales bacterium UBA7642
TAGCAAAGTAAAATAACGTAAATAGAATAGATGATTTAAAGCCAAGAAATAACAAAGAAATCAACTTGTAAACACTCTTGCAATTAAACACTGCTTATTGTTTGTAATAATTTTAGTTTAATAAAAAGTATTTATTTTTTACTGTTTTTTATGTTTTTTTACTAAGAAATCACTATTTTTTACGTTTTTTAATAAATTTGACCCTTTTATTTTTGCTTTGAAAGCCTCAAAAGTAGTCTCAAAGAAAACATTTTTTCTCCTCCGTTCCGCCCGAAAGTTTGGATATTCGCTTTTTTCCTAATAGAATATACCCGCATTAAAAAGTGAGGTACACGAATTATGAAAAAGAGAATGTTAGCCGTTATGTTGCCGGTCGCCGCCTTCGTCGCATTAGCTGGTACGGGCTTCGG
>DLIM01000044.1:0-21236 GCA_002483745.1 Caryophanales bacterium UBA7642
CATCCCGAACTCGGAAGTTAAGCGCCGCGGCGGCGAAAATACCCCTCGGGGGAAGATAGCCTGCAGCCGCTACTTAGTAAATCAACACATTTCTGTATAAGGAATGTGTTTTTTTGTTTTATATCCTGGTATTCAATAACAGTTAGGTTGATTTATACTGCTTTTTTTGCTAAAATTTTATGTTGAGGATTTCATATGAAAATAGGAAAGACAAACCAATTTGGATCCATCGATATTTCGCCAAACGCTTTGGCTGATTTAGCTGGCATTACTGCTTCTTCAGTTTATGGCGTTGTTGGCTTAGTGAGCAAACAGTCTTTTACCAACCCTCTTAATCAGTTTCTTAAGAAGGAAAACTATTCTGATGGTGTTTCTGTAAAGAAAACAAAAAGCTGTTATGAAGTTTCTTTATATCTAGTTGTCAGCAAAGACGTCAAGATTGCTGAAGTTGTTTATGAAGTTCAAAAGCAAGTCTCGTATGTCCTTGAAAAGAACTTTGGTATCCCTTTTAAGATTGTTAATGTATTTATTCAAGCTGTTAAATAATATTTTTGAAAGGCCAACATAAATGATAAAGATAGATGGTGTAATACTTAAAAGAATGATTATTTCTGCATCTAATAACCTTTATAACTCCTATCCTGAAATTGATGCTTTAAATGTTTTCCCTGTACCTGATGGCGATACGGGAACTAATATGAATCTCACCATGTCTAGCGGTGCTAAAGAAGTTTTTAATAAAACTGATACTTCTATCTATTCGGTCGCTAAGGATTTTGCCAGAGGTTTATTGATGGGCGCTAGGGGAAACTCCGGTGTTATTCTTTCCCAGATTTTCCGTGGCTTTGCTGAAGGATTAGAGAACAAAGACAGTGTTGATGCTATCGGTTTAGCTAATGCTTTCGTAAATGCCAAGAATGTGGCCTATAAGGCTGTTATGAGACCGGTTGAAGGAACTATACTCACTGTTATCAGAGAGGCTTCTGCGGCTTTATATGAAAAGGCCTGCAAAGATATGCCGATTGATCAGTGCATGGATATTCTTTATTCTGAAGCTAAGAAGTCTTTAGCTAAGACTCCTGATCTTTTACCTGTACTTAAAGAGGTTGGCGTTGTTGATTCTGGCGGTGCTGGTTTATGCAAGGTTCTTGAAGGCTTCTCTAAAGCTCTTCATAATGAAATCGTTGAGAAGAATATGCCTACTGTCACTGAAGATGTTGAACCTTATTCAACTGGTAAGCCTAGTGAAGTTAAACCTGATGTTGGCAATGTCCAAGCTAAATTTGCTCATAAGGAATTTGGTTACTGCACCCAGTTTATGATTGATTTACCTGATCAGAATAAGCTTCCTGCTGATAAAAAGGTTTTCAATGAGAAGAGATTCAAGGCTATGCTTGAAGCTCATGGTAATTCTATTGTCTGTATTCATGATGGAACCTTAGTTAAGGTCCATATTCATACTCTTAAACCTGGAAATATTCTCACTTATGCTCAGCAGTTCGGTGAGTTTAAGATGGTTAAGGTTGATAATATGTCTGAGCAGCACGAAGAGCTCATCATGGAAGACAATGCCAAGAAGGAAGAAGCTGGCGTTAAAGAAGAAGGTAGTGATGCTAAGATTGAAGTAACTACTTCTGCTCCGGCTTTTGATAAAAAAGAGGCAACGCCTGCTGTTAAGAAGGAATACGGCTTAATATCAGTAGCTGTCGGTACTGGTGTTGAGAAGCTCTTCCGTGACTTATCTGTCGACTATATCGTTTCTGGCGGTCAGACTATGAACCCTTCAACCGAAGATTTTGTTAATGCTATCAAGAAGATCAATTGCAAGAATATCTTCATCTTCCCCAACAACGGAAACATAATTATGGCAGCTAATCAGGCTGCTGAGATTATGAAGGATGTCTGCAACGTCCATGTTATTCCTACAAAGACAATACCTGAAGGACTAGTTGCCTGTATGGTATTTAATCCTGAAGGCTCTGTTGATGATAACATTGAATCCATGAAGGAGAATGCCTCTTCTGTCAAATCGGGTGAAATCACTTATGCTATCAAGGATACAACTATTGATGGCGTGACTGTGAAGAAGGATAACTTCATGGGTATTACCCATAAGAAGATTGTCTGCTGCCATAAGCACAAGCTTAATACCTTAATGGATTTGCTCAAGCAAATGGTTGATGAGGATAGCCAGATTATTACAGTCATCTGTGGACAGGACGTCACTGAAGAAGAGAAAAAGACTCTTACTAAGAATATCTCTGATCAGTATGGCAGTGACTTAGATGTTGAGATTGATGATGGCAAACAGCCAGTTTATTCTTTCTTTGTTTCTGTCGAATAATTACACTAAGCAAAATACAGCTAGGCTTATACCTAGCTGTTATTTTTTTGTTTTTATTTAACTCTCCCTTCTTAGTTTATAATATCTATATATGAATCAAAAAGACCTGTATACGATTCTTAATGCTAACACTGAAGAAGATATCCTCAGGCATTTCCCGTCTCGCTATGAAGATATTAGGCCTTCTATTCTCTCTTCTACTCCTACTGATGGCGAACGAGTAGTAGTCAAAGGTAAAATCAATAGCCTGAAGTCTTTTTCTGCTAGAGGAACTAGCATTATCCGTTTTCATCTCAAGGCTTATGGGGACAGGGATTTACCTTGTATTCTTTTTAATCAGCCTTTCTA
Organism: Caryophanales bacterium UBA7642; assembly: GCA_002483745.1. Lineage (GTDB taxonomy): Bacteria > Bacillota_I > Bacilli_A > RFN20 > CAG-288 > Enterosoma. The sequence goes on from DLIM01000044.1 coordinate 2,693, forward strand.
TTTAAATAAGCTCAGCTCCTATAATGATGAACTATTTATTATGTATTACTCTGAAAGCCGGAAAGCTTATCTAGTTTCCTATATTATGGATGTGGATTCTTATTTTGCTATTACGGGGATTAAGCCCTGCTATTCTCTTCCTAAAGGAATATCAGCATCCTATTTTACTAGCTATGTTAAGAAGCTTTTATCCTATCCCAAAGAAGCATCTTATGTAGTAAGCAAAGTACCTAAGAAATATATTGAAAAATATCATCTGATGAACGAATATGATGCTTATCGTTCTGTTCATCTCCCCCGTGATGAAAACGATAAGCATAATGGGTTAAGAGTATTCAAATATGAGGAAGCGCTCAGTTACTGCATCAAGGCCTTATCGATAAGAGCTAAAGCCAATCAAAAGAAAAAAGATAACCCCAATATAGATAAGGAAAACATCAACAAATTTGTTGCTAAGCTTCCTTATCCTTTAACCAAGGATCAACTGACTGCTATTAGAGAAATCATCAATGACATGCTTCTTCCTAAGGTCATGTTCAGATTGCTTCAGGGAGATGTCGGAACTGGTAAAACCATAGTTGGCTTTGTGGCTTTGTATGCAAACTACTTGCGTGGAAAGCAAGGAGTGCTGATGGCTCCGACTTTTGAGTTAGCCTCCCAGCATTATCAGAATGCTTTAAAAGTATTCAAGGATTATCCTATTAGGATTGCTTTCTTGGCTGGAAATTCCTTAACTGTCAAGGAGAAGAATAACGTTCTAAAAGGACTTGCCAACAAGGAGATAGATATTCTTATCTCTACTCACTCGGCTATTTCTGACAAAGTCGTATTTAAGGATTTAGGTTTATCTATAATTGATGAGCAGCAGCTCTTTGGTGTTAAGCAAAGAGAAGAACTGATAAGTAAAGGAAACAGCGATATCCTTATGATGTCTGCCACTCCAATTCCCCGTACATTATCACAAATTGTTAACTCTGATTTAGATGTTTCTACTCTTGAACAATATCCAAGAGGTCCTAGAAATGTTAAAACACAGGTCGTTAGATCTACTGATCCTATAATTGAGAAAGCAATCAATAAAGCCTTAGCTGCAAAAAGACAGATTTTCATTGTGGTTCCTAAGATTGAAGAAAGCAGCCGTGGAAATTCCAGCGCTGAAAAAGTCTATCAGGATATCAGTGAGCGTTTTGGAGTAGATAAAGTTCAGCTTCTTCATGGAAGAATCAAAAAAGATGAGCAGGAAAGAATCTATAATGAATTCCTTAAAGGCAATAAACCTATTCTTGTTTCAACCACGGTTATAGAAGTCGGAATTGATGTGTCCAGCGCCTGTCTTTTGATCATTTATGATGCTAATTATTTTGGGCTTTCTTCTTTGCATCAGCTACGAGGACGTATTGGAAGATCCGGTGAATTTGCTTTGGCTTTGTTAATCTATGACGGCAATGATAAAGATGCCAAAGATAAGTTAGAATTCCTTGCTGATAATAGTGATGGCTTGAAGATTTCTACTTATGATTTACAGCACCGTGGATCGGGTTCGTATTCCGGTGAAAAGCAGTCTGGATCAAGTGAACTTTCTATTTGCAATTTTGTTGATGATTATACGGTTCTAAAATGTGCGAAAGAGGATGCTCTTGAAATCCTAAATAATCCCTCTATTTCTGATAATGCCAGTTATCTAAAATCATTAGACTTGGACAAGCCGGCTTATTTGGCTTAAGAAGAGCTTATTTATCTATTTTTAGGTCCTAATATTTGTTATTATATAAAATATATGTTTTTAGGAGGATAAGACCAGTATGTCTAAAATAGCTGTTGATTTAATGGGTTCTGACTTAGGTTACTCAGAATTATCTAAAGCTGTTATTCAGTTCATTAACGAAGATAAAAATTCTTCATTTATACTCTTTGGAGAAGAAGACAAAATTCAGCCTCTTTTTGCTGACGTTGATTCAAAGCGTTTCAAAATCGTTAATACCACTGAAGTTATTCCAATGGAGATTAAACCGCTTGATTTCTTAAGAGCTAATAGGTCTTCTATGTATCAGGCAATTAAGGCTGTAAAAGAAGGTGAAGCTGATGCCGTAGTATCAGCTGGATCAACTGGTGGCTTTGTTGTTGGTTCCACTATTCTCTTAAGAAACATTGATGGTGTTACTAGAGCTGGTTTATGTACACCTTTCCCTACCGCAATTAAGAACCGTCCCTGCGTTATTCTTGATGTTGGTGCCAGTAACGTCAACACCGGAGAAGATATTTATGGTTTTGCCAGAATGGGTAGAATCTATGCTGAAGACATTACTGAGATTCATAACCCCTCTGTCTATACTCTTTCAAACGGCTCCGAAGAAGGTAAAGGCCCTCAAGAAGTAGTAGATGCTTATGAATTAATGAAGACACGTAAATTGACTGGCTTTAAAGGCAACTGCGAAGCCCGTGAAGCTCTTGATGGCAACCATGATGTTATTGTCACATCTGGCTATGTCGGCAATATTTTCCTTAAGGCAACTGAAGGAACTGCCGGCATGATGAACGGCATGATTAAGAAAGCTTTTAAGCGTAATATTTTCTCTAAGATCGGTTACCTCTTTGCTAAAAAGGGTATCAAAGATATGAAAGAGACTCTTGATTATCGTCGCTTTGGAGGAGCCATCCTTCTTGGTATTAATGGTGTTGCTGTTAAAGCCCATGGCAATTCCAACACCTATGCTTTCTATAATGCAATCAAGGTTGCTGATTCCATGGTAAAGCACGATATTATCAACAAGATCAAGAAAGAATTCTCGAATGACTGAAGGATTGGATAAAGTCTTTAAAAGATTTCATATCGTTCCTAATGATGTTTCTCTCTATGAGATGGCTTTTACTCATGCTTCATACACTAATGAACATCCAGCTGAGAAAGATTATGATCGCTTGGAATTCTTAGGAGACTCTATTCTTGATATGGTAATCGGAGATTTCGTCTATCAGAAATATCCTGATGCCGATTCTGGCCGATTATCAAAAATGCGTTCAGCCTTAGTAGAAGGAAAAACATTAACTAATTTTTCCGAAAACTGCTATGATTTTGCTGACTTAGTAAGGTATTCTGTCGGTGAAAAAGGTAACATCCGTTTTCACCATCATATTAACGAAGATGTCTTTGAATCCTTTATTGGAGCCACTTATCTGGACCAAGGCTATGAATTTGTCCGTTCTATGTTAAGTGAAATCTATAAGCCTCTCATTGAGAAAGCTTTTGAATTGGCCGATAATAGCGATCCTAAAAGTTCTCTTCAGGAACTTCTTAAGAGCGATGTTGAATATGTTTTAGTTTCTCAGTCTAATTTAAACACTCAAGATGTTAACTATGTGATTGAAGCTCGTGTCGGTACTGCCGTTTTAGGCAAAGGCCAAGGACACAATCGTATGCAGGCAGAGACTGCAGCTGCTAAAGATGCCCTCTCGAAGAAAGTAGGAAAATAATATGGGTTTAATAAAATTCCTAAAAGAGAAGTTTGCTCATCGCAAAGAAGAAAAAGAAGAGAAAACTTCTCCTGCTGTTTCTAATGAGGAGAACAAAACTTCTTCGGAAGAGAAGCCTGGTCAGATAAATGAAGAGAACAAACCTCTTGAATCTCAAAAAGACGAAATTAATACCTCTTTTGATAAGACTCTGGATACTACTGCTAAGGCTATTACCCCCAAAGAAGATACTGCCCAAGTAAAAGAAGTTAGTTCTCAACCTGTTATCTCTGAAGCAAAAGATAAAACTACTTTAAATAACGAGGCAGAAGCTTCCGAGAAGAATCCAGAAGAACCTCTTTCCGATAAAGAAAAAGAAAAATCTATTGAAGACAAATATGTTGCCGGCCTAGATAAGTCCCGTGTCGGTTTTACTGAGAGATTAAAGAAGCTAGCTAATTCTCATAAAGTCATCAACCAGGAATACTTTGATAACCTTGAAAGAATTCTGATTGAAGCTGATGTTGGCGTCAATCTCTCTTTGGAATTGATTAAAGAGACGTCAATAGAAGCTAGCGCCAAGAGTATTACTGATCCAAACGAATTAAACGATCTTCTCATCGATAAAATGTTTGTTGGCTATGCTAACCGTGGCGGTTCTTTCCAAACCGAACTTAATTTTGCCAAGGAAGGTCCGACTGTTGTTTTGATGTGTGGCGTAAATGGTGTCGGAAAGACTACAACCGTGGCTAAGCTGGCTAAGAAATACAAAGACCGTGGCATGAAAGTGCTTTTGGTGGCTGCTGATACTTTCCGTGCTGGAGCTGTAGAACAATTAGCTTTCTGGGCCAAGAAAGTTGGAGTTGATATCTTGACTCGCCCCAACTCTGATCCGGCTTCCTTGTGCTATGATGCTTTAAACAAAGCCAAAGCTGAAGGCTATCAATTGGTTTTAGTTGATACAGCCGGTCGTCTTCAGAATAAGAAAGGCTTAATGGATGAACTTTCTAAGATTGTGAGAGTCATGAAAAAAATAATTCCTGAAGCTCCACATGAAAGCTTATTAGTGATTGATGCTAACACGGGCCAGAATGGTATTGATCAGGCCAGTGTCTTTAGAGATTCCGTTCCTTTGACTGGCATTGTCATCACTAAGATGGATGGAACCAGCAAAGGCGGCATTATTTTATCTATCCGTGATCAGTTAGCTTTGCCTGTCAAATTCATCGGCTTAGGTGAAAAGATGGATGATTTAGAAGAATTCGATTTAGATAAGTATCTATATGGCTTGCTTATCGGTGAGTAGGAGAAAAAACATGAGCATTTTTATTTCTATTATTATTTGTCTACTCTTGAACATGATCGTTTCTTTTGTTATTCGATCGCTTGTTTCCAATTATTATTTAGCTGAGATGTTGACCTCTATCATCATTGCTTTCATTTATGCCATCATCATTACTCCTGATAAAGCTCATTTCTACAAGAACCGCAACTTCTGGATGTACTTTTTAGGTACGGCTCTCTTCTTCCTGCTCTTTGATTGCTTATTATTCCTTATCTAGTAAAAAGCAATGAAAAAGAACATTTCATCCTTAGAGAAAAAAACCTATTATGGCTTTCTTCTCTTAATCTATAAACCCCTCTTAACAGAAGCTGTCCGAAGAAGAATGCAGGCTTTCTATGATGATGATCTTTCTATCTCTGAAATATCCCAAAATGAGAAAGTATCCCGCAATGCTATCTTTGATTCTCTCTCTCAGGGAGAAAAAGAATTAGATGACTATGAAGAGAAGATGCAGTTATTCAAGAAGCAGAAAGAATTTTCTGTTTTGCTTGATGAACTAGGAAATACTGCTGATAATGAAAAGCGTCAAGCTCTAATCAGCAAGATGAAAGGAGAAATCGGTTATGGCATTTGAAGCATTAGGTGACCGCTTAGGTCGAATCTTTAAGAAAATCAGAGGCCAATCTACTTTAACTGAGAAGAACATGGATGACATGCTCGTCGAGGTTAAGAAGGCTTTATTAGAAGCCGATGTTAACTATGATGTCGTCAACGGCTTCATCGACGAGGTTAGAACTGAAGCTGTCGGACAGAAAGTCCTTGATAAAGTTTCTCCTGGTGACATGGTCGTCAAAATCGTCCATGATAAGATGGAGGCCCTTTTAGGAAGCGGTGATAACGATATCTGTTTCCGTTTGGATGGTAAACCCACGGTTATCATGATGGTTGGCTTACAAGGAACCGGTAAAACTACTTCAGCTGCCAAACTTGCAAATCTCTTCCAGGCTAAGAACCACAAAAAAGTACTTTTGGCTGCTCTTGATATCTATCGTCCGGCTGCCATTGATCAATTAACTAATTTGGGTCTTAAATGCGACCCTGTGGTTCCTACCTATTCTGATAGGACCGGAACATTGCCTCCTCAGATTGCTCTTGCCGCCTATAAGAAAGCTCTAGCTGAAGGCTTTGATATTGTCATCCTTGATACAGCTGGACGTTTAGAGATTGATGAAAAGCTAATGCAGGAATTAAAGGATGTCCAAGCCACTGTCAACGTTGATGAAACCCTTTTGACTGTTGATGCTCTTATCGGTCAAAATGCTACCAATGTTGCCTTAACCTTCTCTAAAGAGATTAAGATAACTGGTCTCATCATGACAAAACTTGATGGCGACTCCCGTGGTGGTGCTGCGCTATCAATTAAGAAGTTGACTGGTATACCAATCAAATATGCCGGTACCGGTGAAAAGATGGCTGACTTAGAGAACTTCTACCCTGATCGTATGGCTGATCGAATCCTGGGCATGGGAGATATTGTTTCTCTTGTAGAAGAAGCCCAAGCCAAACTTGATGAGAAGCAGGCCGAAAAGACTAGCCGAAGAATGATGCAGGGTCAGTTTGATTTAACCGATATGCTTTCAATGATGAAGCAAATGAATAAGTTAGGACCGGTTGGAAAGATCATTAGAATGATGCCTGGTGCTCCTACTTTGACTGACGAACAGGCTGAGCAAGCCGACCGAGTATTAAAAAGAACTGAAGTCATAATCTCTTCAATGACTAGAGATGAAAGAAAGCGTCCTGAAATCATTAAAGCTAACCGAAAAATTAGAATTGCTAATGGTGCTGGTGCTACACCTAAGGAAGTAAATCAAGTTCTTCAGTCATATGATATGATGAAGGATAAGATGAAGATGATGAAGAACAATCCGTATTTGATGAAGAAGATGCTTGGAAGATAATATCTTGCCTCTCGAATAGAGAGGCATTTTAAATTACAATATAAAGGAAGAAGGAATCAAAAATGAGTATCATTGCTGGATTTGTTGTACCTCATGCCCCGATTCTAGTCAAAGAAGTCGGCAAAGGCGAAGAAAACAAAGTAATCAAGACAGTTGAGTCTTATAAAGCTGTCGCTAAGGATATAGCTAAGCTTAAACCAGATACAATCATTATTTCCTCTCCTCATGCTGAAGCCTATTCCGATTATTTTTCTATTGCTGGTACTAAGACTGGCTACGGCTCATTAGCTAATTTCAACGCTCCTGAAGTCATGATTAATGTTAACTATGATACCGAACTTACGGATTTAATTGAAAAGCTCAGCCAAGAGATTTCTTTCCCGGCTGGAAAATTAGGTGAGAACAGCAGGACCGATTTTTCTAGTGACCATGGCTCTTTAGTTCCCTTATACTTTATCAATCAAGAATATAAGAATTATCGGCTTGTCCGTTTAGGATTATCAGGTCTGTCGATAGCTGAACATTATCGGATGGGAATGATCATTCAAAAAGCTGTTGAGGCTTTAGGAAGAAACGCTGTCTATGTAGCATCAGGTGACTTATCTCATTGCCAGAGCAAAGACGGACCTTACGGCTTTAAACCCTGTGGTCCTCAATACGATAAAATGATTATGGACACTTTAGAGAAAGCCGACTTTAAAGGGCTCCTAAATTACGACCCAGACTTCTTAGATGAAGCTGAAGTCTGTGGACATGATAGCTTTGCTATTATGGCTGGTGCCTTTGATAGAAAAGCCGTCGAAACAAAAGTCCTTTCACATGAAAACACTTTTGGAATAGGCTATGGAGTGGTCGAGTATTTTGTTAAAGGCGATGATGTTAATAGAAACTTCTATGATCAGTATCTAGATGATCGAAAAGAATTAATGGAAGAGAAGAGTAAAAAGGCAGATATTTTTGCCTCTTTAGCAAGAAGAGCTATCAATTACTATATCTTAAACAACAAGCCGCTTCCTCTCGATGCTTCAATACCTCTAGAACTGCTTAATCAAAAAGCTGGAGCTTTTGTTTCAATCCACGAAGATCAGAGACTAAGAGGCTGCATCGGAACGATTCAGCCAATTTATCCTAACTTAGCTGAAGAAATCATCCACAACGCCTGTGAAGCCTCGACTCGCGACCCTCGCTTCGATCCTATTCTTCCAAAAGAACTTCCTTATCTTGATATTAGTGTTGATGTCCTTTCTCCTTTTGAAGCCATCAGCTCCAAGAAAGAGCTTGATCCTAAGAAGTATGGTGTTATTGTCATGAACTCTGGAAGAGAAGGACTCCTTTTACCTGACCTTGAAGGAGTCGATACTGTCGATCAGCAGATCAAGATTGCTAAGAGAAAAGCAGGGATTGGGGATGATGAAGAAGTCAAACTCTTCCGCTTTACTTCAAGAAGGCATGTATGAAATGCCCGGTATGTTTTAGACATTGCGACCTAAAAGAAGGACAGGTAGGCTTTTGCAAAGCCAGAATCAATCAAGGCAATAAGATAGTTTCTAAGAATTACGGATTAGCTACTTCTTTAGCTCTTGACCCGATTGAAAAGAAGCCCTTAAAGGAATTCTACCCTGGCTCAATGATTTTGTCTGTTGGCTCTTATGGCTGTAATTTGCGATGCCCTTTTTGTCAGAACTATGAAATCTCTCAGTTCAACCTAGAAAAGAAGAGTAAGTATATTTCTCCAGAAACCTTAGTCAAAGAAGCTATTGATTTGATTCCGGAGGGAAACATTGGAATCGCCTTTACTTATAACGAGCCAATGGTAGGATACGAATATGTAAGGGACTGTTCTAAGTTAGCTAAAAGCTATCATCTTAAAACTGTCTTAGTAACTAATGGCTGTTCAAGCCTAGATGCCCTAAAAGAAATCCTTCCTTATATAGATGCCATGAATATCGATTTAAAAGGCTTCAATAAAGAATATTTTGATTATATCGGCTCTGATTTAGAAATGACTAAAGCCTTTATAAAGGCCTCCTATGAAGCTAGAATTCATATTGAGTTGACTACTTTAATTGTTCCTAAGCATAATGATTCAGTATCTGATATGGAAAATGAAGCTAAGTGGATAGCATCAATTGATAAGAATATCCCTCTCCATATAACTAGATACTTCCCAATGTATAAAGAAACGACAGCAATGACCCCGCTTGAGACTATGGATAAATTAATAACGGTCGCTAAAAAATATCTTAATTCTGTCTACGAAGGGAACATTTGATTATTAATGAGAAAAAACAGGTAAGAAATCTCCTACCTGTTTTTTGTTTGCTGTTACTTAATAAACTTCTTCCCTTTCTCCATAGCTTCCTTCTCATCTTTCTCTAATTTTCCAGAGCGGTTCTTTTTGATTTCCTCTAAATATTCGTAATCCTTTTCATCGTAAGTCATTTTCTTTAATAAATCAGGTCGATGAATCAAGGTTTCCTTTAAAGCTTCTTTACGGTGGTATTCATTGATGATTTGATGATTGCCACAGAAAAGAACATCAGGAATCTTCTTATCTTCATATTCTTTAGGATAAGTATACTGAGGATACTCTAAGATTCCGCCATTGAATGACTCTTCTACTGTCGAGTCATCAGCAATGGCTCCTTTTAATAGTCTGACGATAGAGTCGGTGATTGCCATAGCCGGTATCTCACCACCAGTTAAAATAAAATCACCGATAGACAATTCTTCATCGACATAATCGTTGAAGCGTGAATCGATTCCTTCATAGTGGCCACAGATTAAACAAATTTCCTCTTTGCCAGCTAATCTTTTAGCATCATCCTGGTTATAGGTATGGCCTTTAGGTCCCATCAATATTTTATAGGTCTTAGAAGTGGTGTTAGCTTTTAAGCAATCTAAAAGCGGTTCTAGTCTCATGATAAGACCAGCTCCGCCACCAATAGGGTGGTCATCGACTCGATGATTCTTATCTAAGGAATAATTTCTAATGTTAACAATTTCGATTTCAACGATACCCTTAGAGATAGCTCTTCCGATAATTGATGATTTTAAGAATTCACTATAGAAATCAGGGAAGATAGTAAGAATCTTAATCTTCATTACTTGCAGGTTTCAGTTCCTAACTCAGTAAGAACAATAGTCTTAGTCTTTTTATCGATAGATTTGACAAAAAGATTCAGCTTGAACGGAATAAAAAGCTCTCCGATTACAAGATAATCGCCAGCTGGCATTTTGGTAACGTTAGAAACCTGGCCGACAGTTTTACTATTGCAATCAAGGACAGTCATTCCGACAATTTCATCATAGAAGAAAGAACCTTTAGGAGGATTAACTTTAGCAAAGACGTCTCGATTGATCATCCAGGTGACCTGGTTGATATCATCAAAGCCCTCTAAGCCAATAAGAATAATTCTCTGACTCTTAATCATTTCGGTCTTGATAGTATAAGTTTCTTTTTGATTGAGCTGATTTAAAATGATGATCTTCTTTCCAACAGCAAAACGGTCTTCAGCAGTTGAAGAGGTGACAGATATTTTGAGCATACCCTTGATTCCAAAGGTATTTACTATTTTTCCGATTTTCTTTTCGGTCATTTGATACTCCTTATAGAAAGAAAGAGGGGAGGAGACCTCCCCTTTTTCAATTATTACTTAGAAACGGTACTGTTGAATTCATCAAAAGATTCAAAGCGAAGATGAATCTTCTTTCTCATATTCTTAACGGAAACATTGAGTAGAGTTCTGACGGAATCAGAGATAACTCCATGTCTTCCAATCAGCTTTCCTAAATCTTCTTTTTCGCAGAGAATAAGGTAGTTCTGTTCTTTCTTGCCCTGATCCTCAGGCTTGTCGGTTCTCTTAATCATGAGAGCCTCAGGCTTGCTAACCAAGGGCTCGATGAGTGAACGAATATCCTCAGTGAGATCGAGGTTAGTGTTAATATCCATGGTTACTTAGCCTCAGCAGCCTTATCTTCAGCCTTAGGAGCATCAGCTACTTTAGTCTCTTCAGCCTTAGCAGCTTCCTTGACAGGGGCAGCAGCAACAGCCTTGACCTTCTTAGCTCTGATTCTCTTCTTAGGGGCAGAATGTTTCTTCTTGTTAGTCTTCTTGGAATCTAATTCCTTCTTAACAGAAACCTTAGCTTCAGCAAACTGCTTGTTGATGTTGAACTTCTTGAAAATAGTCTTAACAGAATCAGAAGGAATAGCGCCCTTATTGAGCCACTTGATAGCTTCTTCAGCGTTAATAGAAGACTTTCCGGAGATAGGATCATAGTATCCTAAATCGGCGATGCAAGCTGAAGTAGGGGTCTTTCTAGAATCACTGACTACGACTCTGTAAGTCGGAAGACTCTTTCTTCCAATTCTAGACAATCTAATTTTAACCATAGTTATATTTCCTCCAAATGGATTAAAAGCATGAGTATTATATGAGTGTTAGCAAGATGTGTCAAGCCTTTTGACTTGACAGAGATATAAAAAATATTTTTCGAAAAATATTTTCGCCTTAAAAAAAGCCTAAATCATCGATAGAAAACGATTTCGAAAAAAGTGCCAAACAAATGATATTACGAAAACTAGCTAAACCATAAAATGCGATAAAATAGGCATTTTTTTAAAAAATATGCAGTAAACAAAACTTTTTGATATACCTATTGACAAACACCATAGAGGAAATTTATAATTATTACGAAATCGATTAAGAAAGCGGTAACAGGAGGTTGGAAAAATGGTTAAAATCAAAGATATTGCCCTTAGATGCAACACTTCTATTGCCACTGTAAGTAAAGCCTTACATGATTCTGATGAATTAAGCCAAGAAACAATTAATAGAATAAAAAGAGTTGCTGATGAGATGGGCTATGTACCTAATGCCTATGCTAGAGCTCTTAAGATGAAGCGCTCTTTTTCTATTGGTATTATTTTCTCAGATCCTACATCTGGTGGCTTAAAGCATGAATATTTCTCCGGCATATTGGATTCTTTAAAGGTATCTGCTGAAGCTAAAGGCTACAACATAACGTTCTTATCTAAGAGTCCTATTAGTAAGATGACTTACTTCCAGATTGCCAAGTATAGAAATATGGATGGAGTAATTGTTGTTTCTGAGGATTTCTCTAATCCTGAAGTAGTTGAATTAGTTAATTCTGGTTTACCGGTAGTAACTATCGATTATGTCTTCAACAATGCTACAGCCATTATGTCCGATAACACTGAAGGACTTGAAAGACTTGTCTCTTATGTTGCTGGCTTAGGACATAAGAAGATTGCTTACATTCATGGTGAAGATACGGAAGTTACTAGGAAACGTTTAGCTGGATTCTATAAGGGAATGAAAGAAAACGGCTTAACCGTTAATCCTGATTACCTCTTGGAAGGAAGATTCCATGAGCCTAGAGATTGCGGACAAGCAGTTAAGAAGCTGATTTCTATGTCTGACCGGCCTTCCTGCATTCTCTGTACTGATGATATCTCTATGCTTGGAGCTATCACTGCCCTTAACCAGGCTGGCTTTAATATTCCTAAAGATATGTCAGTCGTTGGCTATGATGGAGTTGAAATCTCAAGAATATTCCGTCCTGTTTTTACTACCTATGTTCAGAACTCTGAAGAATTAGGTAAGCAGGCAGCCGAGAATCTTATTGAAAGAATCGAAGATCCGAAGACTTTTATTCCTCGCACCGTTTATGTTCAGGGCTATGTTCAAGAAGGCAACACAACTGTTGCTTTAGATAAGTAGATAATAACAAAAAACGGAGAGGGTTCATTTTATGGGAACAAAAGAAGGCTCTACGAAAACGATTACGGAAGATAAAACCGTATTCAATCGTGAAATTCTAAGTGCTGAGGGACAAGCGAATCATCCTAAAAGAAAGTACCACAAGAAGGTAAACTATTCTAAATACGGTTACCTTTTCATTGCACCTTTTATTTTAGTGTTTATCATTTTCCAGCTTATACCTCTTGGCCAGACTTTCTATTATTCTTTCTTCAAGTATTATCAAAAGCAGGGCGACTGGATTACTCCTGAATTTATTGGCTGGGATAACTTCGTTTGGCTTCTTTCTAGCCCTCAGTCCAGATTCTGGAAGTATCTTGGAAACACCATGATTATTTGGATTATTGGCTTCGTTCCTCAAATAATTGTTTCTTTAGTGTTAGCTATTTGGTTCACTGATTCCCGTCTTAAGATGAAATGCTCGGCTTTCTATAAAGCAGTCATGTATATGCCTAACTTGGTTATGGCTAGTGCCTTCGGTATGATGTTCCAACTCTTCTTTGCTCAGTCTGGCCCAATCAATCAGATTCTCTTAAAAATGGGTGTGATTGATTCGAATATATTCTTTATGGAAAGTACTAGTTGGGTTCGTTGGATTATTTCTTTCATTAACTGGATTATGTGGTTTGGAAATACAACAATTCTTCTTATGTCCGGTATCATGGGCATTGATGAATCGGTATTTGAATCGGCTAGACTAGATGGAGCCAATGCTTCAAGAACCTTCTGGCAGATTACGATGCCTTTATTAAAGCCGATCTTTGTCTATGTTGTTATCACTTCCTTAATTGGTGGTTTACAACTCTTCGATGCTCCTCAAATCTTCTCTAGCAATGGTGTTAATAATCCTAATGATTCTATTACGACAATTATGATGTATTTGTATCAACTGATTCAGACTTCTAAGAACTATGGTAGAGCTGGTGCTCTTTCAGTTATCATCTTTGTCTTTACAGGAATCCTTTCTATCCTGGTCTTTAAGACTATGGTTCCTTCTTATAATGCTATTAAGCAGGAATCCAAAGCTTATAAGAAACGTATGCGTTATATCAAAGACATCAATGATAAACAGTCGGCTTTAACTGATGGCCTTTCTACCAAAGGAGCTAACTAATTATGTCAAGAATTGATCGAAGATTAATGCTTTCTCCGGCTGCTTCTGTGGCTGGTACTCCTAATAGCAATAGTAAAAATAAGAAGGATAAGGTCAAGAGCTCTAAAGGTTCTTTAACGGTTTACCGTGTCATTGTCTATATTGTCATGACTGTTCTTACTATCGTCTGCCTCTTCCCCTTCTATGTTCTATTGGTAAACTGCTCCTATGCCTCTAACGATATTATGAAGGGATTCCATTGGTGGTTTGGCAATTCTTTCGGTTCCAACTGGAATACTTTATTTACTGATACTAACATTCCTTTAACTCGTGCCTTCCTTAATTCATTAATAATCTCTCTTTCTGCTGCGACTTTAACTGTCTACTTCAGTGCCTTAACTGCATATGGAACTCATGTCTACAACTTCAAAGGCAAGAAGTTTATATCTACCTTCATCATTGCTATTATGATGATTCCTACTCAGGTTTCTTCTATGGGCTTAGTTATGATGTGCATCAAACTAGGTTTAACAAATCAAATTTGGGTCTTGATTATTCCAGCTATTGCTTCCCCTGTCACTTACTTCTATATGAAACAGTATCTTGAATCAGTCTTACCGTATGAAATCATTGAGGCAAGCCGTGTCGATGGTGCTAGTGAAATCAGAATCTTCCATCAGATTGTTCTTCCTATCCTTAAACCGGCTTTATCAGTTCAATTCATCTTCTCCTATGTCGCTAACTGGAATAACTTCTTCATGCCTTCAATGCTTTTGACTGATCGTGATGCTAAGACTATCCCAGTTGTTCTTTCTTTACTTACCGGTTCTTCTCCTGCCACCTTTGATAAGGGAGAAATCTACATGCTTCTTACGGTTGCTGTCTTCCCAGTCTTGATTGTTTATCTCATCTTCTCCAAGGGATTAATCAAAAATCTCACAGCAGGCTCTGTTAAAGGTTAAACTATATATGGAGTTGAAACCATATATATGTTCAATAAAGATTTCCGATTTGGAATAGGCGTTGCGTCATACCAAGTAGAGGGTGCATATAATCTCGATGGGAAAGTCCCTTCGATTTGGGATGTCTTCACTCATACCAAAGGAAGAATCGTTGATTCATCTAATGGTGATGTCTGCCTGGATTTCTATCATCGCTATAAAGAAGATATCGATATTGCCAAGGATTTAGGTATCCAGGATTTCCGTCTCTCGCTTAGTTGGTGCCGTATCATTAATGAAAATCAATCCATCAATATTAAGGGCATTGCGTTTTATCGCAATGTCCTTTCTTATATAAAAGAGTGTGGAATGAGACCGGTTGTCACTTTATTCCACTGGGATATGCCGGAATACTTAGATGAAAAAGGCGGCTGGGAGAATCGGGATATCATTAAATATTATGGTACCTATGTCCAAGCCGTTGCTGATAACCTCAGTGATTTAATTGATACTTATTTAACATTCAATGAGCCGCAGTGCTTCATTGGTATGGGCTTAAGAGGTGTAGAGCATGCTCCTTTAAGAAAGGCTTCTATTGAAGGCTTATTAGCTGCTTCTCACCATGTTTTAATCAGCCATGCTTTAGCCTATCAGATACTGAAGAAAAAGAATCCTAACTGTGAAGTCGGCTTTGTTAATACCTGCACTCCTATGATTCCCGAAGACAAGAAAGACAAAGATTTATATAAGGCCTGTTCTGATGAATTATTCAGAGTTGATGATCTAGAGGAAGACTTTACTTCCTTCCCGCTATTTACTGATCCTCTATATTTAGGAGACTATCCTTCTAATGTAAAGAAACGTTATGCTTCTCTTTTAAAAGAAATCATCAAGCCAGGCGACATGGAACTCCTCCAGAAAGCTAAACAGAAGCAGGTCTATCTAAATATCTATACTGGCCATCAGTGCCGACTTGTTAACGGTCATCTAGCTTCTTTATATGATTCTAAGATTGAAGACCAGACTTCGTTTGAATGGCTTAAGGTACAGCCAGAGGCTCTTTATTACGGACCTAAATATGTTTATGAACGTTATCATCTTCCAATTGTGATTTCTGAAAACGGTGAGCCTTTTGATGACAAGCTTGTTGCTGGCCGTGTTGAGGATAGTTACCGCAGCAAATTTATTAACCTTTATTTAGCTCAGCTTGATAAAGCTTATCAAGAAGGAACTCCAATTACCGGATATTATTATTGGTCTCTTTTAGATAACTTTGAGTGGGCATATGGATATACAAAAAGATTTGGCCTTATCTACATAGATTATAGAAACAACTTAAAACGTATTAAGAAGAATTCGTTCTATACTTATCAAAAGATTATTAAAGATACAACTAAGAAGTAGCTTAAGGACAAGAATCAAAAAAGAGCTTTTAGGAAGCAATCGCTTCTCTAAGAGCTCTTTTCTATTTATACGTCTATTTAGAAGATGGCAACACCAGTCTTAGGATCAAAGATATGTGACTTCTTCGGATTGAAGCAGACCTTAACCTTCTCACCGACAGTCACCTTATTCTCAGCTGGGAATTTAGCAATCATGCCAATGTCTCCGAACTTGGCATGGATGTAGTATTCGTTTCCTAAGAGTTCAGCTAAGGTTACAGTGATTTCGAAGATGGCATCAGGATAAAGAGATGCATGATAGCCGTCTCCTTCATGGATATCTTCAGGACGTAAGCCCCAAATAATATTTTCAGGGATAGTCTTTCCGGCAGTTAGTTCACTAGGAATCTTAATCTTCTCACCAGTGATAAGTGTAACAATTCCATCCTTGTAGGTAGCTTCGAAGAAGTTCATGGCCGGAGAGCCAATAAAGCCAGCGACAAACTGATTAACTGGATGAGCGAAGATATCAATTGGAGAACCGATTTGCTGGATATAGCCATCTTTTAAGATGACAATTCTAGTAGCCATAGTCATAGCTTCAGTCTGATCGTGGGTGACATAAATGGTGGTTGCATTAAGCTTATTATGAAGATCAACGATTTCACTTCTCATCTGGACTCTTAATTTAGCGTCAAGGTTAGAAAGAGGTTCATCCATTAGTAAGACCTTAGCATGTCTTACAATTGCTCTTCCTAAAGCAACTCTTTGTCTTTGACCACCGGATAAGGCCTTAGGTTTTCTATCAAGCAAAGGCTCAATCTGAAGAATCTTTGCTGCATTCATGACACGGGAATTAATCTCTTCCTTTGTAAGATGCATGATCTTCAAAGGGAAAGCCATATTATCATAGACAGTCATATGAGGATATAGAGCATAGGACTGGAAGACCATAGCGATGTTTCTATCTTTAGGAGCAACATCGTTCATATATTCCCCATCAATGAAAAGGTTACCGGAACTGATATCTTCAAGACCGGCAATCATTCTTAAAGTAGTTGATTTACCACAGCCTGAAGGACCAACGAAGACAATGAATTCATGCTGTTTGATATCAATAGAGAAATCATGGACAGCATGGAAGCCGTTATCGTAAATCTTATTGATGTTCTGGAGGGAAACATAAATACCAGGAGGGCAGATCTTTGGGGTTTTAGCATCCAGTGCTTTTGCTTCTGATAAACGTTTCTTTCCTAATTCTTTTTCTTGATGTTCACGCTGCTTGCGTTGGAAGAAGTTTTCTTTATGGAATTTCTTTTCTTTAACTGGCTTTTCTACTACTTCTTTAGTATCTTTCTTTTCATCTGCCATAATTTCAATCCTCCGTTTACAGATTAACGATTACTGAATAATTCTTAACATCTTTATCTAACTTTATTAAGGAAGAGGTCTGCTTTTTGCCATTGACGGTTAGTGTTTCATTTCCGATTCCTTTATTAATGATATCAATATCGAATGAACAGTTACGGAATTTACGTTTAATCTTAACTTCTTTGAATTCCTTAGATAGACAAGGCTTAATCTCTAAGCCATCAAACTGAGGCTTGATTCCTAAGATTCCTTCAGAGAGAGCGACAAAGGACCAAGTAGCACTGCCTGTTAACCAGGAGTTCTTAGCTTGACCATAGCAAGGAGAGTAGCGGCCAGCAATCATTTGAGAGTAGACATAAGGCTCAGTTTTGTGAATTTCAGATTTGTCTTCAATGAAGCTAGGAGCGTTTCTCTTATAGAGATCAAAGGCATCTTCAGCTTCTCCTTCTTCACAGAAAGCCAAGGTTAGCCAAGGATTATTGTGATTGAAGACAGCACCGTTTTCCTTAACTCCTTCAGGATAGGAAGAGATTTCTCCAAGCTCAAGATGGTAAGAAGAATAGGGAGGATTTAATAATTCAGCTCCCCAATCATCATATAAGTATTTCTTAGAAGCTTCCAAAGCTTTCTTACCTAAGCCTAAATCTTTTCCGATTCCAGCCATAGTGCAGAAACCCTGAGGCTCAATGAATATTTTGCCTTCTTCGCATTTAGAAGAGCCGACTTCGTGTCCATAAGCATCATAAGCTCTCTTAAACCAACCGCCATCATAGTCAAAGCCATATTTGATAGTGGCTTTCTCAATGGAATCAACATATTCTTGAATGTGCTTAGCATCATCTTTCTTTCCAAGATGATTAGCTAATTCGACAAATTCTTTTCCGTATTTTACGAACATACCAGCGATAAAGACTGATTCAGCTATATGAGTATCGTTGTTCTCAACAGTCTGGAAAGATTCTCCATCTGTCTTTGAGAAGCAGTTTAAATTTAAGCAGTCATTCCAATCAGCTCTACCAATTAAAGGAAGTCCATGAGGGCCAAGATTATCGATAGTATGATTCAAAGAAATAAGCAGGTGATCATATAAAGATTTTTCAGAACCTTTTTTGTTATCGAAAGGAGTCGGGATATCTAAAATCTTAGTATCACCAGTCTCTTTAATATAGGCAACGGTAGCAGCTACTAACCATAAAGGGTCATCATTAAATCCGCTTCCGACATCAGCGTTTCCGCATTTTGTCAAAGGCTGATATTGATGATAAGTGGAACCATC
>DLIM01000044.1:21478-30382 GCA_002483745.1 Caryophanales bacterium UBA7642
CCAGTTTCATAGTAGGAAGCACTTCTACTCATCAAGTAGGTGTTCATACACTGATATTGGTTCCAAATATTAGCCATTCTATCAAACTTTACAATATTGGATTTAACATTAAAGGCATCTAATAAACCATCCCAGTATTTCTTTAAATCATTGAGAGCTTTATCAACATTTTTTACGCTCTTATATTTTTCAATAATGGCTTTTGCTTTGACCTTGTTGATGACATCCTTGCTTTCCCACTTCTTATCTTCGGGGTTTTCTACATACCCTAAAATGAAGATGATTGTTTTGCTTTCATGAGGCTTTAAAGTTAATTCAAAGCGGTGGCAGCCAATGGGATAATAATCATGAACAATAGAGTCTTTACTAGTTTTCTTTAAAACACAAACTGGCTGATCCCAGCCATTTTCTAAGCCTAAGAATTCATCACGGCTTGTATCAAAGCCGTCATGTTTCCTAGAGGAATAATAGAAAGCATAATGATTTCTTCTTTCACGGTATTCAGTCTTGTGATAAATAGTATTATTATCAATTTCGACTTCGGCAAGATTTAAATTTCTCTGATAATTGTTAGCATCATCGATGGCATTATATAAACAAAATTCAACAGCACTATAAAAAGAAAACTTCTTTTCTCTCCCAGTGGTGTTAGTCAGTTCGACTTTGTTGATTTCACAATTGTCATTCAAGGGAACAAAACAAGTGATCTTTGAAGCTAAACCGTTTTTTGAAGATTCGAAGATTGAGTATGAAAGACCATGACGGCAAGTATAGGAATCAAGAGCTGTTTTACAAGGCAAATAAGCAGGGCTCCAGATAGTTCCTTTATCGTTGATGTAGAAGAATCTTCCAGAGATATCTCTAGGAACATTATTATAACGATAACGTGTAATTCTTCTTAATTTGGCATCTTTGTAAAAAGAGTAGCCACCACAAGTATTAGATATTAAAGAATGAAAATCATTAACACCTAAATAGTTAATCCATGGAAGAGGTGTATGAGGGGTTTCAATGACATATTCACGGTTTTTATCATCAAAGTGACCAAATTTCATAATAATATGCCCTTTCTTAGCGTGAAACCTCTTTTTTTTAGGCTTTTTGCTAACTTAATCGGTTTCGTAAATACACAATTAGTATAAATGATTGCCCTAAAAAAGCAACTATAAAATTTAAAATAAAAAATTTTTTGTTCCCTAAAATACAATATAATTGTATTTTGTTTTTGAAAATCAAAATACGAAATCGTTTTTTCTTGACTTTCCACTTGGAGCCCAACTATAATGTTCTCGAAATCGATTACGGAAGCCCTTACACAACTGAACTTCTCCCTTAGAAATTCAGCGGATAAGGTCTAAAGGGCAGATAGCGAAGCGACACTGATCTTAGTCGCTGAGTCGATTGCCGGGATGAAACAGAGAGGAAAACGGGAGGTAAAATTATTATGAAAAAAAGTAACGTTCTCGCTCTAGTATGTGGTCTTGCTGGGATTGGTATGGGATTATGTGGATGCGGTACTGATGGAACCTCTTCTTCTGTCGCCTTAAAACCTGATCATGTTACTTTATCCGATGATGGTAATGTCATCAATATCCGTTGCTGGAATAATGAATTCGAAGGAAAATTCAAAGCTTATTATCCTAACATTGCTAAGGATAACGGCGATGATACTTTCACTCTTAAGAACGGACATACCGTTAAATTCACTATTGTTTCCAACGATGGTAATGCTTATCAGACAGCTTTGGATGGCGCTTTAGCCAACCAGTTCTCTTCTACTACTAAGGCTGATGACAAGGTTGATATGTTCTTAATGGAAGCTGATTATGCTCTTAAGTATGCTAATTCTTCTAAGTCTATCAACGTCAAGGAATTAGGCTTAACTGATAATGATTTAGCTGATATGTATGACTACACCAAGGTCATTGCCACTGATAGCCGTGCTGGCAAGGGCGGATATCTCAAGGGTGTTTCTTGGCAGGCTACTCCTGGTCTTTATGCTTACAGAACTGATATTGCTGAAGAAGTCTTAGGAACTTCTGATCCTGATAAGGTTCAGGAAAAGATCAGCACCTGGGATAAGTTCAATAATGTTGCCACTCAGATGAAGGCAAAGAGCCATTATATGCTTTCTGGCTATGATGATTCTTATCGTACTTTCTCCAACAATATGTCTCAGCCTTGGGCTAATTCTGATGGCGTTATCACTCTTGATCCTCAGATCAAGGCTTGGATCAAGCAGACTAAGAATTATACTGATTCTCAATATAGCCACAAGACTAAGCTTTGGGATTCTGATTGGGGCAAGGATCAGGGGCCGGAAGGAAATGTCTTTGGATTCTTCTATTCAACTTGGGGTATTAACTTCACTTTAAAGGGCAATTCACTTGCTACTTCTGTCAAGGATGGTGGCAAAGAAGAGTTAGGAAATGGCTTGTTCGGCAAATATCGTGTCTGCCGTGGACCTGCTAACTACTATTGGGGTGGTACTTGGCTCTCTGCTGCTAACGGCACTGATAACAAGTCTGATGTCTGCGATATTATGAGATCTATGACTTGTGATTCAGCAATTGCTCAGAAGATCACTCGTGAGACTGAAGATTATTGCAACAACAAGACCGCTATGAATGCTATTGCTACCGATTCTACTTATGGCTCAGCTTTCTTAGGCGGACAGAACCATATTGCTCTCTTCCAGAAGACTGCTTCTGATATCAAGATGAATGCAATGTCTGCTTACGATCAGGGCTGCAATGAACAGATTCAGAATGCTATGCACAGCTACTTTGCTGGCACTGCTACTTACAAGGAAGCTATTTCCACTTTCGAATCTGCTTTATTAACCCTCTATCCTGAAGTCACCTTTGATTCTACTTTCGATGCTGATCTCTAAACTGTAACTTTTCTAAAAAAGTTAATATAAGTTCCTCCTTATAAAGGGCCCGGTACAGCTAATGCCGGGCCTTTTTATTGCAAGCATTTTTAAATAATATAAGAAAAGACATTATTTATAAAGAAAAAACCACTGCCTTCTGAGCAGTGGTTTTTATTGTCACTTGTTAATTTGAGAATAAGATGAGTTTATAGATTTAGAATTGACTACTTAGCTTCAGTCTTAGCGTCAGCTTTGACTTCAGTAGCAGTAGCTTCGGTAGCCTTAGCAGCCTTATCTTCCTTAGCAGCCTTGTTCTTTTCTCTTTCAGCAGCCTTTTTCTTATCGGTATTGGTCTTAGTAGCAGCTAAGTTGCTGGCAATCTTATCCTTGCGGATGACTTCCTGTAATCTAGCAGACTTGCCGGAAAGGTTTCTGAGATAGTAGAGCTTATGTCTTCTGACCTTGCCGTGTTTGAGAACGACAACAGAAGCTACAACGGGTGAATTAATGAAGAAGTTTCTTTCAACACCGACACCGGCAGAATCCTTTCTGACGATGAAGGTCTTGCTAGCTCCAGATCCTCTAACGCTGACGACAACGCCCTCGAAGGCCTGTTGTCTTTCCTTGTTATTTTCTCTGATGGTAACCATAACTCTGACGGTATCACCAGCGACAAAATCAGGGATGTCGTTTCTGATCTGAGTAGCAGTAACCTGCTGAACTAAATTTTTGTTCATTTGGTTTGTTTCTCCTTTGGAAATTATTGTGTTTTCCTTGGGCTCATGGGTGTGACTCCCTAGCGGAACCTAAGTAAGCTAAGCTATATGCAAAGCAAGGGATAATATACCACAGGCTAAGAGCCGTTTCAAGCAATGGATTAAAAATTCCTTGCATAAGTATCTTTATACTAGTATAATTTATCAAGTTAGGCATTTTATGCCTTTTATAGGCACTACTATGTCTACTAAGTGGGAAGTCAGTGACGACTGATAGTACCACAACACGTGATTTCAATCAAAGGAGGAATCAATCGTGAAAAAAGTCACTAGATCGATGATTATTCGTGCTGAAGGCGGTGGAGCTAACCCTGCCAAATTAGGTCAGAAGCTTGGGCCTTTTGGTATCGGTGGTAAGTTCTGCCAGGAGTTCAATCTCAAGACAGCTAACCGCAAGGGCGAGATTGTTCCATGTGTTCTCACCATTTATGAAGATCGTACTTTCGATATGTCATTCAAGACTACTCCTGTCACTTATCTTCTACTCAAGGCTGCCGGTCTCGATAAGGGCCGTAAAGGCGCTGATCGTGGCGGGAACGCTAAGGTAGCTGTCGGCAAGGTCAAGAAGGAAGACATCAAGAAGATCGCTGAGTACAAGCTCAAGGATCTCAATGTTGATTCACTTGAAGCTGCTGAGAGATGTGTCGAAGGATCTGCCAAGTCAATGGGCTTGCAGATTATCGACTAAAGGAGATACCGACAATGAAATTATCAAAGAAATATGCTGCTTCCGTCAAGCTCATCGAAAAGGGTAAGAAATACAACACTGCCGAGGCTTGTGATTTAGTTAAGAAGACTGCTACTGCCAAGTGGGATGAATCTATTGATGTTACCTTCAAACTTAATATTGATCCTAAGCAGGCTGATCAGCAGTTAAGAGGAACTATTGTTCTTCCTCATGGCAATGGTAAGACTAAGAAGATCTTAGCCATCACTGATAAGGTTGATGATGCTAAGGCTGCTGGTGCTGACTTCATTGGTCAGCAGGATATGCTCGACAAGATTTCTAAGGAGAACTGGTTCGGATTCGATGTTATCGTTGCTACTCCGAATATGATGGGTCTCTTAGGAAGAATGGGCCGTGTCTTAGGACCTAAGGGCTTAATGCCTAACCCGAAGACTGGTACTGTTACCAACAACATCGGCGATGCTATTAAGGAAATCAAAAATGGTAAGATTTCTTACCGTAATGATAAGGATGGCAATTTAGCCATCAACTTCGGCAAGGCCAGCTTCACTGCTCAGAACCTTACTGATAACCTCAACGCTATTGTTGACACTATCAATAAGATCCGTCCTGCTACTGTTAAGGGCACTTATGTCCAGTCCTGCACTATCTCTTCTACTTATGGTCCTGGCATTAAGATTGCTATCTAGTTTGCTTCTTTAATACCTTATATATACGTATCCGTTATCCGACATGATTCGGGTGCTTCAATATACCTAAGACAGTAACTGCCCTA
The DNA here is from genome assembly GCA_002483745.1 of Caryophanales bacterium UBA7642. Classification (GTDB taxonomy): domain Bacteria; phylum Bacillota_I; class Bacilli_A; order RFN20; family CAG-288; genus Enterosoma. The sequence goes on from DLIM01000044.1 coordinate 26,593, forward strand.
GTGGCTCAATTTGTTACCGAGGTTATGAGCAACGTCAAAAAAGTATATTGTTAAAATACACCATACCTAAAAGGAGGTGAAAAGATGAATCAGCAGATCTTAGCTGAGAAAAAAGAGACTGTCAGTAAGTTAAATGATATCCTTAAAAAATCTCATTCAACTATTGTAATCTCCTATTCCGGTCTCACGGTTGCTGAAGTCAATCAACTCCGTATCGACCTGAAGAAGTCCGGTGCCAAGTTGTCTGTTCAGAAGAATTCCTTGATGAAGAAGGCTATTGATGAAGATGGCCTCAACGGATTGGATTCTTGCTTGAAGGGACCTAACGGCATTGTTACTTCTGAAAAGGAAGGTTCGGGATTGCAAGTTTTGAAAGACTTCGAAGCCGCTCACAAGAAGGTGTTCACTGTTAAAGGTGGCATCATCGACGGAACATTCTGTGACGAAGCCAAGCTTAATGAGCTTGCCATTGTTGGTAGCAAGGAAAATGCAATTTCCATTTTACTTTCTACTCTTCAGGCCCCGCTTACTATGTTTGCTTTAGTTCTCAAGGCTGTTTCCGATAAGGCTCCTAAGGCTGACGCTCCTGCTGCAGCCACTAGTGCTGCTCCGGCTCCTGCCGCCAAGTAGTAGTTGATAAGAAAATAAGTTAAACCATTAATTGGAGGAAAAGAAAATGGCTAAGTTAAATAAGGATGAAGTCATCGCCGGTCTTAAGGAGATGAATATGGTCGAGATCATGGATCTCGTCAAGGCTATTGAAGATGAATTTGGTGTCAAGGCTGCTGCCGCTGCCGCTGCTCCGGCTGCTGGTGCTGCTAAGGCCGCTGAAGGACCTTCTGAGGTTTCTGTTATTCTCAAGTCTTTCGGTACTGCCAAGGTTGCTTGCATCAAGGCTGTTCAGGCCATCACTGGTTTAGGACTTATGGATGCCAAGAAGCTTGTTGATAAGGCTCCTGTCGCCATCAAGGAAAAGATCAGCCCTGAAGCTGCTGAAGAAGTCAAGAAGCAGCTTGTTGCTTCTGGCGCTGAAGTCGAAGTCAAATAACCCAGTTTTCTTACGTATCCTTTTTACCCACCCCGCCATTTTAGGCAGGGTGGGCTTAGTTGTCTATAAGGAGTCTAGTCCGGCAATGCTGAATTAGACTTTATTCAAAGCCTTAAACAACGAAGTTCCGCTCCTATAGGCGGAAGAACTGACACGAGGTAATAATATGGGTGATAGTTTAGATTTAAATAAATACAAGAGAGTCGGAAATAACCGTTTGGATCTTTCTAAGACTTTCTCTTGCGTTCCTCTTCCTAATCTCTGCGATATCCAGTTGAGCTCTTTCAGGTGGTTCAGAGATATTGGCGTCGATGAAGTTTTTAAAGATATTTTCCCAGTTCAGAGTAATAAGGACTCTCGAGCCCACTTGGTTGAAACTGACCAGGTCGCTGAACTAGATTATGTCTCTTCTGAATGGGGAGAACCTAAGCATGATTATTTTGAATGCAAGGTTTCTGCTCTTACTTATTGCGCTCCTTTACATGTAACTCTCAGATTGAAGCATCCGGATGGAACTGTTACTGAAGAAAAGATCTTCATGGGCGATTTTCCTTGGATGACTCCCTCTGGTACATTTATTGTTAATGGTTCTGAGAAGTGTATTGCTTCTCAGCTTGTTCGTTCTCCGGGAGCTTATGTTTCCCGTAAAGTCGATGAAGTAATGGTCAAGAAGACCGATGTCGACTTAAAGAATGATGCCACTGTCGTCTATGGCTCTGATATTATTCCGGCTAGAGGTATCTGGCTTGAATATCTTACCGATAACCGTGATATCGTTTCTGTTCGTATTGATAAACAGAAAAAGGTTCCCGCTGTTGTCTTATTAAGAGCTATCGGACTTGTCTCCGATTCTGATAGTTTGTCTGATGAAAATCTTCCTGATAATCCTGATGGCACTAAGAGTGGTGCTGTTACCGGAATTGAAGGATTATTTGGTGATTCTCCGCTTTTAGCTGAAGCTATCCAGAAGAACCCGGTCAATACCAAGAAGTCTGCTATTGAAAGAGCCCACGAAGCTGTAGGCTACATCTTTAGAAAGCTTCGTCCTGGTGAACCTTACACTACCGATTCTGCTGCTATTATGCTTAAGCAGAGATTCTTTGATACTGAACATTATGATTTAGGCAAGGCTGGCAGATTTAAGATCCAGGGAAAGCTTGGCATCTATAATCGTTTAACTGGTTTAACCTTAGCTGAAGACTTAATTTCCAAAGACGGCGAAGTCGTCTATGAAAAGGGACATACTTTAACTACTGACGAAGTCTTTAAGCTTCAGAATTCCAAGTTCTTTGAAGATAACCCTAACCATACTGTCAATCTCAGCTGCAATACTGAGCTTGATGATCACGGCAAGGTTACTTTAGTCAAGGTTGTTTCACCTATCAATTCAGATAGAATCGTCAATGTTGTTGGTACTGATTTAACCAACAATCTTACTTATGTCACTATTGCTGATATCATCGCTTCCTTATCCTATATGCTCAACTTAGCTGAGAATATCGGTGATGTTGATGATACTGATCACCTTGGCAACAAGCGTGTTCGCTGCGTTGGTGAATTGATTCAGGAAAAGTTTAGAGCCGGCTTAAGCAAGATGAAGAGAACTATTCATGATAGAATGTCCACTTCTGATCTTTCTCAGCTTACTATTTCTTCCTTGATTAACATCAAGGCTTTGACTAGTGCTGTTAACCAGTTCTTCAATTCTGATTCCTTATCTCAGTTTATGGATCAGACTAACCCCTTAGCTGAATTAACTAACAAACGTCGTCTTTCAGCCTTAGGCAGAGGCGGTCTTACTAGAGATAGAGCTTCTTCGGCTGTCCGTGATGTCCATCCGACTCACTATGGCAGAATCTGCCCTATCGAAACTCCTGAAGGTCAGAACATTGGTTTGATTTCCAACTTAGCTTGCTACGCTCGTATCAATGAATATGGCTTTATCGAGACTCCTTATCGTCCTGTCCATAAGAACATTGTTGATAATAATGCCGCTGATGTTTTATGGCTTACCGCCGATGGCGAAAGGAACCATATCATCTCTCAGGCTAACGTCAATATTGATCCTAATTCCAATGAAATCACCGATGCTATTGTTTCCGCCCGTAAGAACGGCGAATACGTTATGGTTAACCGTGAGGATGTTGATTTAATTGATGCTTCTCCTAAGCAGATTGTCTCTATTGCCGCTGCCTGTATTCCTTTCCTTGAAAACGATGATGGCAAACGTGCTTTGATGGGCTCCAATATGCAGCGTCAGGCTCTTCCTTTACTGAAGCCTGAAGCTCCTTTTGTCGGCACTGGTCTTGAAGATAAGATTGCTCACGATTCTGGTGAAGCTTTGATTGCTGATAAAGGCGGCAAAGTCACTTATGTTGATTGTGAGACTATTAAGGTTCTTCAGGATGACAAGGTTGAGAAGACCTATCATTTAAAGAAATTCATCCGCTCCAATAAGCGTACCTGCATCAACCAGACTCCTATCGTCAAAGAAGGCGATATCATCAAGGCTGATCAGATTATTGCCGATGGTCCTTCTATGGATGATGGCGAATTGGCTTTAGGTCAGAACGTCTTAATTGCCTTTACTACTTGGCATGGCTACAACTACGAGGATGCTGTCCTTATTTCTAATCGTTGCGTCACTGATGATCTTTTCACTAATATCATCATTGAGGAATATTCTGTTGAACGTCGTAAGACTAAGTTAGGTGATGAGGAATTCACTCGTGATATTCCTAA
>DLIM01000044.1:30512-57089 GCA_002483745.1 Caryophanales bacterium UBA7642
CTTTCTGAAGAGAAGAAAGCTTACCTTGATGAAAGAGGTGTCGTTATTATCGGCGCCGAAGTCAAGGAAGGCGATATTCTTGTTGGCAAGGTCACTCCTAAGGGTGAAGTCACTGAAACTAACAACGATCATCTTTTGAAATCTATTTTCAGTTCTAAGTCCGATGAAGACAAGGATTCTTCTTTGAAGGTACCTCATGGCGGTGAAGGCATTGTTCTTGATGTTAAGACCTTCAGCCGTGCCCGCGGTGATGAATTACAGCCTGATGTCCTTGAATCTATCAAGGTCTATGTAGTCCAGAAGAGAAAGATTCAGGTCGGTGATAAGATGTCTGGACGTCATGGTAATAAGGGTGTTATTTCTAGAATTCTCCCTGTCGAAGATATGCCTTATATGCCTGATGGCACTCCAGTCGATATTCTTCTCTCACCTATGGGTGTTCCTTCCCGTATGAATATCGGTCAGGTTTTGGAAGTCCAGTTAGGCTTTGCCTGTAAGAAGCTTGGCATTAAGGTCTCCACTCCTGTTTTCGATGGTGCTTCTAACGAAGAAATTGCTCAGTTTATGCAGAAGGCCGGTATCGACTCTGATGGTAAGACTGTCTTATATGATGGTCAGACCGGTGAGAGATTTGATTCCCGTATTGCTGTCGGTGTCATGTACATGATTAAGCTTGACCATATGGTCGAAGATAAACTTCATGCCCGTGCTATCGGACCTTATTCACTTGTTACTCAACAGCCTTTGGGTGGTAAAGCTCAAAACGGCGGTCAGAGATTCGGTGAAATGGAAGTCTGGGCTTTGGAAGCCTATGGCGCTGCTTATACTTTGCAGGAAATGCTTACTATCAAGTCAGATGATATGGTCGGCCGTAATAAGACTTATGAAGCTATCTTAAAGGGTGATCCGATTCCTAAACCTTCAATGCCTGAATCTACCCGTGTTTTAATCAAGGAACTTCAAGGACTTGCTATTGATGTCCAACTCCGTGATGAGAAGGGCAACCCGATCAATATGAATACTATCTCCGAGGAAGCTGAACGTGATTCTAGACGTATCCATCACGATATTGTTAACTACGATACCAAGCGTGAAGAACGTGAAGAAATGGAAAAAGCTAGAAACGGTCAGATTGATGAAGAAACCGATATCCTTCCTTCCGAAGAAGAAGACAATCAAAATCTGGAGAAGAAGAATTCTTCAGACGATGATGAGAATAATTAAGGGGGTCAGGATTAATGTTTGATCTCAATAAACTTAAGTCTATCAAGATTGGCTTAGCCTCTCCTGAACAGATTAGATCCTGGGGTAGAGGTGAAGTCACCAAACCTGAAACCATCAACTACCGTTCCCAGAAGCCTGAACCGGATGGTCTTTTCTGCGAAAAGATCTTCGGACCTGTTAAGGATTATGAATGCCACTGCGGTCATTATAAGAAGTCCTCATTTGCCGGCAAGATTTGTGAAAAGTGCGGTGTTGAGGTTACTTTAAAGGCCGTTAGACGTGAACGTATGGGTTATATCAACCTCGCTTTCCCTTGCGCCCATATTTGGTATGTCAAGGGCTCACCTTCTAAGATGGGCTTAGTCTTAGGAATTCCTCCTAAGCAGCTAGAAGAAGTTGTCTATTTTGTTTCCCATGTTGTCACTAACCCTGGTGTTTCCAAGATTCTCAAATACCGTCAGGTTCTCGATGAGAAAACGGCTCGTGATGTCTTTGGAAATGTCATTGAAAATGAAATCTTAGTTTCCGGAAAGCTCAATGATGGCGATCCTGACTATATCAAGGGAATGGGATATCTTAATCACATCCGTAAACTTTCTCAGCCTTTTGATTTCATCACTGTCGCTAACTTTATTCACCGCTATACTGGCGCTGAATTCGGCATTGGTGCCGAATCCGTCTTAAAGCTTCTCAAGGAGATTGATCTCGATAAAGAAATCGAGGAAGTCTCAAAGGAACTTAAGAGCTCTGTCGGTGATAAGAACCAAAAGAGAATCAAGGCCATCAAACGTCTTGAGGTTTTGGAATCATTCAAGAATTCTGGCATCAAGCCTGAATGGATGGTTTTAACTGTTCTACCTGTTATTCCTCCGGATCTTCGTCCGATGATGCAACTTGATGGTGGCCGTTATGCTACCTCTGATTTAAACGATCTTTATCGTCAGGTCATCATTAAGAACAACCGTCTCAAGAAGGAAATGGAAGAACATGCTCCGAATGTCATTATGCTTAATGAAAAGCGTATGCTTCAGGAAGCTGTTGATGCTTTAATCGATAACGATAGACGTAATAAGCCTTCTTCCTCAATCAATGGCAACGTCTTAAAGTCTTTGTCCTCTACTTTAAAGGGCAAACAGGGAAGATTCCGTCAGAACCTTCTTGGTAAGCGTGTCGATTATTCCGGACGTTCTGTCATTGCTGTCGGACCGACTCTTAATATGGATGAGTGCGGTTTACCTCGTGAAATGGCTGTCCAGCTCTTCCGTCCTTTCATTGCTAACTACCTTATCTCTCAGAAGGACTCCACTGTCACTTCTCAGCGTCAGGCCGATGAGCTTATCGCTAAGAATGATCCGAGAGTCTATGATGCTATTGAAGCTATCTGCAAGAATCACCCGGTTCTTTTAAACCGTGCACCTACTCTTCATAGATTAGGTATTCAGGCTTTTAAGCCGATCTTGATTGAAGGCAAGGCTATCAGACTTCATCCGCTTGTCTGCCCTGGCTTCAACGCCGATTTCGATGGTGATCAGATGGCTGTCCATGTGCCGCTTTCACGTCAGGCTCAGGCTGAAGCTATGTCTTTAATGCTTGCTAACAAGAACATCCTTAAGCCTAGTGATGGAAAACCGATTTGTGTTCCTTCACAGGATATGATTTTCGGTAACTACTATCTTACTTTGGAGGATGATATCTCCTTAGATGAGATGTATGCCAAATACTATGAGAAGCGTGGCGAAGCTGATATGGCTGAAAAATTCCGTTCCTATGAGCAGTATGAAGGTAAGGTCTTTACTGATCCGGATACTGTCATCATGGCTTATCAGAACGAGCTTTTAACTTTAAGAACTCGTATCTATCTTCCTGCCAATACCTTAAAGAAGTCTTGCTTCACTCCTGAACAGAATAGTTCCTATATCTTAACAACCGTTGGCAAGATCATCTTCAACTCTATCTTCCCTGCTGATTTCCCTTATATTAACTTCCCTGTCAAAGGCTCTAAGGATGCTAAGAAGGACTATGATGCTAACTTTGCTAAGACTCCTGATGAATTCTTTGTAACTGCTAATAAGGCCTATGAGGCTGTCATTGCTGCTGGTAAGTTCAAGGATGGCGATGATTTCGATGCCTTCAAGGAATACTGCCATATGCAGCCTTTGCGTCAGCCTATCGATAAGAAGGGCATTCAGGTCATGATGGATCACATCTTCCGTGACTATGGTGCCGTTAAGACTGCTCAGATTATGGATGCCTTTAAGAATCAGGGCTTCGATTACTGCACTAAGTCTGGTTTAACCATTTCTCTTGATGATATCCAGCCTTTAAAGGGCAGAGAAGCTTTGTATGAAAAGGGTAGAGCTGATGTTCAGGGCATTGAAGATAACTATGAATTAGGTTTCTTCACTGAGGAAGAACGTCATTCTGCTGTCATTAAGTATTGGAACGACCTTAAATCTAACGATATTACCAAGATGCTTAGTGAACGTATGAAGAACGCACCTCGTAACCCGATGTTCATGATGATGGAATCCGGAGCTCGAGGCTCTAAGGATAACTATATGCAGTTGATCGGTATGAAGGGTTGTATGCTTGACTCTACCGGTCGTGCTATCGAAGTCCCTGTTACTTCCTGCTACGCTGAGGGTCTTTCTGTCTCTGAATACTTCACTTCTACTCATGGTACCAGAAAGAATGGTTCCGATACTGCCTTAAAGACTGCTGATTCTGGTTACTTAACTAGAAGACTTGTTGATGTTTCTCACAATGTCGTTATCCGTGAGGATGATTGTCACTGCGACCACGGCATCATGGTCAGTGAGTTAAGAGATGATAGCGGCGAATTGATTTCTTCTTTGTTCGACCGTTTGGTTGGACGTTTCTCCATGCATGATATTGTCAATCCTACTACTGGAGAAGTCATTATCCCTGAGAACACCTTCATTGATGAAAATTCTGCTCAGAAGGTCATCGATGCTGGAATCAAGACCGTTGAAATCAGATCTATTCTCACTTGCGAATCCACTGATGGCGTCTGCATCCACTGCTATGGACGTAACCTTGCCACTGGTAAGATTGCTGAAATCGGTGATACCGTTGGTATCATGGCTGCTCAGTCAATTGGTGAACCTGGAACTCAGCTTACTTTGAAGAACTTCCACACCGGCGGTGTTGCTGGTCAGAAGGATATTACTACTGGTCTTCCTCGTGTTCAGGAATTACTAGAAGTCCGTAATCCGAAGACTAAGGATTTATCCTTAATCACTACAATCCCTGGAACTGTCACCAATATTGCTGAAAGTGGCTTACGTGATGTCTTCACTGTCACTAACGATATTGAAGAAAAACAGTTCACTTCTGCTGCTAACGCTGTTCCTAATGTCAAGAAGGGCGATGTTGTCACTGCTGGTCAGGCTCTTACTAAGGGTCATATCAATCCTAAGGATTTGCTTGCCTGTACTGACTTGACTACTGTCAGAAATTACCTTATCAAGGAAGTCAAAGCTGTTTATGCTTCTAATGGTATCGCTATTGCTGATAAGCATCTTGAAATCATTGTCCGTCAGATGACTGATCGTATCTTAGTCATTAACTCCGGCAACACTGATATGTTACCTGGCCAGAAGGTTTCTTCTGTTGAATTCACTAGCAAGAACCAGAAGGTTTTAGCTCATGCTGGTAATCCGGCTGTTGGACGTCCGGTCGTTATGGGTATCACTAAGGCTGCTTTGGATACTGATTCCTTCTTAAGCTCTGCCTCCTTCCAGGAGACCACTCGTGTCTTAACCGATGCTGCTATTAAGGGCAAGGTCGATTATCTCAGAGGTCTTAAGGAGAATGTCATGATTGGTAAGCTGATTCCTGCTGGGACTGGCTTAAAGCCGATTATCCCAATCAGTGATGATGATAATGGCGATGAAGAATCCATGGATGGAAATCCTGATATTCTTCCTCCCAATACGATGAAGGAAAATCAGCATTCTTCCGATGATGATGCTGGTCAGCTGTTGAAGTAATTGATAGTTAGGCGCTAGGAAACTAGCGCCTTATTATTGCGGCCATTGTTCAGTGGTAGAACATCAGCTTCCCAAGCTGAATACGCGGGTTCGATCCCCGTTGGCCGCTCCAAACTGAATTAAAAAGACTGGATTTAGTTCCAGTCTCTTTTGGTTTTAGGGGAAAACTTGCTTTATGATTACAATCTCTAGTAAGTGAATGTCTCAATAGTTAAAAATAGATTAATTCACTGAATTCACGTTCATGTTGTATTATTATTAGTAATATTATGAATTGAGGTGAATTATGGAATACACATTAGAGGATAAATATCGATTGATAAGAGCTAAAGCCCTTGAGCAGACATCTAAAAACCCTATAGAAATAGCTAAAGCCATTATGCATGAAGACTATGTTGATATTAATGGACCGGAGCATCATTTTCTTGATGGAGCGGCTTTCTTAGTAGCCTACAAGAATGCGGGAGGGCAAATTGATTTGCCTAAAGCGCTTGACACCTTAGCTGAGCGGGCTAAAAAGATGCCAGGAGCCATGTGTGGATTCTGGGGTATGTGTGGATCAACCGCTTCAGTCGGTGCGGCTTTAGCTATCATTAATAAGACTAGTCCGCTTTCTAATAATGAATACTATAAAGACAACATGGAGTACACTTCTTTAGTCATCAAAAAGATGAGCGAAATTGGCGGCCCTAGATGCTGCAAAAGAAATGCTTTTCTTTCTATCAGCTCTGGTGTTGAATTCACGAATAGGAAATATGGGACAAAGATGGAACTATCCAAAATCAAATGCGAATTTTCTAAGCTCAACAAAGAATGCATCGGTATAAGATGCCCTTTTAATAGTCAGAACAACTAAGAAAATAATACTTTTTAGTTTTAAATTTAGAATCTATTTTTTGCTTAAGTCACTATCTTGAATACAAAGCATTAAGATTCCGCCGACTAGAGAACAAAACAGTAATGTAACAACACCCATTCCCAATAATTGACTATGGGAAGTGGCAGTTTTAAGTTTCTTAAGAGCAATTGACCCCACAATGATTGGAATTAAATAAATGAAGGAAACACCAATTAAAACACCACCAGCATAGGAAACTCCACTTATCACTTGGGCTTCACCGGTACTGAGGGAAATAACTCCAAGAATAAGGTAACAAGCAAAAAGAATAGCAAAACAAACAATGCTTAGGATAACAAAGACTTTTGCGGCTGTTTTCATACGTGATTCCTCTTTACTGAAAAAGATTTTACTATCACTAAGTTTTACTTTCAAGAAAAAAAGGTAACATAAAAACTAAATCTATATAATTTAGCGGATAAAAATATAAGAAATTAGAAATTCTAAATTAAGTAAAAGAAGTTCTAATCAGAAAAAAGATTGTTAAGCCATTCTTTAATCTTATCATCAGATTGGCTTACTAATGATCCTCTTATTGGAAGACCTGGAAGAACGGTTGCATCTTTGACGGTGTTTTCAATATCAGAAATCGAGTCTCCTAATCCGCTTCCTTCATTGGTGCAGAAAGGAACAATTATTTTTCCTTTAAAATCATATGATTCCAAGAAAGTGAATACTGGCATTGGACAGGTTGACATCCAATTCGGATAGCCTAAGAAGATAATGTCAAAACTTTCAAAATCTTTGATGCTTCCTTTGATTGCTGGATGGAGTTTATCATCGAATTCGCCTTTAGCTTCTAAAACACATTTCCGATATTCTTTAGAGTATTCTTTCTTTGGCTGAATCTTAAAGAGGATACCATCAGTTAGGTTTCTGATTTTCTCAGCCACGACTTCGGTATTTCCTTTATTGAGATTCTCAACATTATTGTTAACGTAGTTTTCTCCTGCCCTCGAAAAATAGGCGACTAGAATTTTCTTGTTTTTTAGACTAATCATATTATTGCCCCCTATTCCTTTGTCTTCTATAATTTTACCCTACTTCTATCACATTGCAATTGTTATTATTTTATAGCAATCAACTTTTTGTGGTTATACTATGCCAAATGAATGATAAACACGATATAATTAACTTGCTATGGATTGGCTCGATCACGGATTTAATCTAATCCTCATTTATATGATAGCAGGGTTTGTAGGGACTCTTTGGGAGACCTGCCTCTATGCTATCAAAGATCATCGCTTTGTTATGTCTAATGGCTCAATCGCCACTCCTTTTAATTTTGTCTATGGTTTAGGCGGAAGTGTTATCTGTGCTGCTTTAGTCAATATTATGAATTATCCCTATTTAGTCTTTATTGTTGGAGCTATCTTAGGCGGTATGGTCGAATACCTTGTAGCTTCTTTAGAGCAATGGATTTGCCATACTAAATCCTGGGACTATACTGGGAGAATCCTATCAATCAATGGTAAAACCACGGTACCTATTATGTTAGGGTGGGGATTATTATGTCTTTTCATTGTCTATGTTCTTTATATACCATTTATTGGCTATCTTGTTCAGCCTTATATTCTTAATTCTGCATCTAACATTCATATTTATCATACAGTCATGATTTGCTGCCTTTCCTTCATTATCTGGGACTTGCTTTGGGTCTTAGTCTTAATGATTAGGAACCAGCAGAGAGCTCAAGGACACAAGCCTTTAACCTTTATTGGCGTTATTGTTGATAAGCTCTTCCCAGAGAAGTATGTTAGAAAACATTTCCCTAATGCTCAGTTCAGACCTGATTTTGTTGCTAAGGTCGAGAAGGAAAAAGAAGCTGAAGCAAGTATTAGCCATATACCTGAACCGAAAGAAGGCAAATAGCCTAATGAAACATTACATTGTTATAAGATTCAACGATAAGGTAATTGATAAGAGTAAGACCATTGCTGATTTAACTGAGTTCTTTAAAGACTCTGCTAAATTAAAAGGATTGAGTGAATATAAAGTCTCTTCTTGCTGTGTTAAGCTTCCTAACCGCTTTGACTGCTTAATCACATTGACTTTCGATTCAGTTGATTCCTTGATGTCCTATGATGAATCCTCCTTCCATCGTGACTTCAAAAAAGAATTTGGACCTTATTTCTCGACTAAAGTCATCTTTGATGAGGAATAGTCTTTATAGCGATGATTTCTTTTGCTGACTTAAAAAATCAATTTGAATCCAGCACTGACTATTCATTGCCTCTTTCAAGTATAGAAAAGCTAGCTGCTGTAAAAGATGTTGATAGTCTTCTTTTTTTAGATGAAATATATGAGAATGGCTATAAAGTCGAACAGGATTTTACCAAGGCTTTTTCATATCTGAAAAGCAGCCAAAACCCATTGATAGTCAAAAGAAAATTCCGTTTCTTTTTTCGTCATCTGGATGAGATTGAAAAAAAAGACGGTCTTTTCAAAGAAAGTGACTTCTTAATTTCTTCTGATAGCGAAGAAGTAAAAGCTTATCAGGATTTCTATAAGTCCTTTAAAGAAGCCTCTCATTTGAGAACCTCTCAATTACAGGCTAATGAAAATGACTTAGCTTCTAATGTCCTCCTATTGATCATAGCTGAAGAAAAGAAACAGGCAGAAGATATCAGCTCCTTGGTTTTAAAAGTCAGTCATCTTTCAAATGACGAAATGATGCAGTCTTTCTATATTGGTAAGGCTATCTATGACGGCTTAGTCATCTTAAAATATCCCACAAGTTTTGAACTGATTGTAAGAAGATTAGGCTGTGTCAGAAATGATATTCATCACGGTAACATTCTTAATGCTTTAGGCTCTTTTTCTTTTTCTAAGCTCCTTGATTTATATAAACAGTATCAGGGCTTAGAAGTAAAGGGAGAGAACTACCAGAATGAAGGGGAGTCTTTATATGGTCAGGCTAAAGACTTGTATGTTTTAGCCTCAGCTTCTTACCATTCAAAAGAAGCTAAAACAAACCTTTTGAATTTGAATCATATTTTGCCTAGGCTGAATTTAAATATAACTGTTGATTTAGATAAAAAGAATACAATCTCAAAGACAGAAATAAAAAAGAACACTACTAAAATCAGTAAGATTATTGTCACTGTCTTAGTTACTATCGGAATTTCTTTATTAGTGGTCGGATTAGTTTTGCTATTCATAGGTAAAAGCAAATAAGATTATTATTTGTAACCGATTTCCTCATTTTCCTATTGCATTTATAGTGCCAAGTATTAGAATGTTCGTATACGAACAAATAATTTTATTTAGGCATTTATGAATATTGAAAAGAATAAACCGTTAGGCGCACAACTACGTGATACTTCCCATTGTATCAAATACTTTATTGATGGTTCACTGAATAAAAGCATAAAAGAAAAGCTCACTGGTATTGAAGGCATGACCATGGAGTTTTTAGCTTTGCATGAAAATGAGGAAGTAACGGCCAGCCATTATATGAAAGTCGCTAACATCTCAAAGGCTACTGTTTCCCAGATCCTTACCGGAATGGAGAAAAAGGGCCTGATTAAGATGGAGCCTTCCAAGAAAGACAAAAGAAAGAAAGTGATTTCTTTCACTAAGAAAGGCCGGGAAGTATCAGATTCCTTTGATAAAGCCTTTATCAAGATCAATTGTCAAATAGAGAAAGGCTTAACGGACAAAGACAAAAAAGAACTGGTTCGACTGCTTAATAAGATTAAGAATAACGTATCTTTAAAAAAGAAGGATTGAGATTATGACAAAAACTGTTAAAACTAAAAAGAAAACAAATTTGACTCTGAAGACTTTGCTTTACTACCTCCATGGTTACTGGAAGGATACTATTTTTACTTGGCTCTTTACCGGACTTGAATGTGTTGCTGAAGTTTTGGTTGCTTTCTTTATGCAGTATTTAATTAACAATATAAATGATAGCAATCTTAATGGTATTTATAAATATTCGATTATTATTGCTTCATTAGCTATCGGTGCCGCTATCTTTGGTATTCTAGCTGGCTATTGGGCTAGTTCGGCCTCTTCGGGATTTGCTAAGAATCTCAGGAAAACTATGTTTGCTCATATTCAGGATTATTCATTCAGTAATATTGATAAATTTTCTTCTTCCTCAATCGTTACTAGAACTACTACTGATGTAACCAATGTCCAGAACGCTTTCCAGCAGATTATCAGAGCTGTCATTAGGGCTCCTTTAATGATGATTTTTGCTTTGATTATGTGCTTCATTACTCAATGGAAATTATCTTGGATATTCTTGATTATTATTCCTTTCATCTTAGTAGCACTGCTTTTTATTGCTTCTAAGGCTCATCCTATTTTTGTTGATATTTTCAACAAATATGATGGCTTAAATGAAGAAGTCCAGGAAGATGTCGATGGCATTAGAGTCGTGAAGTCTTTTGATAGAGAAAACTATCAGGATAAGAAGTTCTCCAAAGTATCTGTATATATTCATGACCATTTCATCAAGGCTGAAAAGCTTTTAGCCTTTAATAATCCGATCATGGATCTAGCTATCTATGGCGCTTGCTTTGCTATCGCTTACTTTGGCGCTTTAATGATTATTAAGTCCAATGGCAGTCAACTAACAGTCGGCGGTTTAACTACCTTAGTTACTTATGTCATGATGATTATGATGTCTTTAATGATGATTACTATGGTCTATGTCTCTATCATTATTGCTAGAAACAGTGCAGAAAGAATCGTAGAGATCATTGTCGAAAAGCCTTCCATTGTGTCTCCTAAAAACGCTATTAAGGAAATCAAAGACGGCAGTGTTGACTTCAATAATGTCTCTCTTGCCTACAATTCTGATAAATATGTTCTCAGTGATATCAATCTTCATATCAAATCCGGATCAAGTGTAGGAATCATTGGCTCAACCGGTGCTGGTAAAACCAGCCTAGTATCCTTGATTGCTCGGCTTTATGACGCCACTAAAGGAGAAGTCTTAGTAGCTTCTAAGAATGTCAAAGAATATGATCTAAAAGCTTTAAGAGATTCAGTCGCTGTTGTCTTACAGAAGAACACTCTTTTTACCGGTACTATCAGAGATAACCTTAAATGGGGTAATGCTGATGCCACTGATGAACAAATCAATCAGGCTTTGGACTTAGCTCAGGCTAATGAATTCATTCAGACCATGCCAGAAGGCTTAGATACCATGCTTGATGAAGGAGGTACTAATGTCTCGGGAGGTCAGAAGCAAAGACTCTGTATTGCGAGAGCCTTATTAAAAAATCCAAAGATCTTGATTCTCGATGATTCAACTTCTGCCTGTGATACCCATACTGATGCTTTAATCCGTCAAGGCTTAAGTTCAACCAGGAAAGATATCACCAAGATTATTATTGCTCAGCGTGTCCTGTCTATTTGTGACTGCGATGATATTGTGGTTATGAATGAAGGCAAGATTGTAGCTGAAGGCAACAATGCTGCCTTAATGGAAACCTGCCCGGTCTATAAGGAACTCTATCAGTCGCAGTTAGGAGGAGGTGATTTCGATGCCAACTAAAATTAGGGCTTCTAGATACCCAATGAAGAATAACGAGCTTCCTAAGGGAGCAAAGAAGAATGCCGTTAGTAGACTTTTAAAATATGTTTTCAAATACTATCCTATTCAGTTTTTGCTTGTAGTTGTCGGTGTTTTGATTGTTAGTTTAGCGAATGTCTTATCTTCCTATATTATTGGTAATATCCTCGTCAATGATGTTATCTCTCCGGCTTTAGCTGCTGTCAGCGACGCTAACGGAAATATCATTCCTGGAATGAATGCCATCGATTATTTCGATTATTCAGCCTTCTATGGATGTATCGGTTTCTTAGCAGGTGTCTCAATAGCGGCAATCATTGCCTCTTACTTCTATAACTACCTGATGGCAGTAATTGCTCAAGGTATACAGCAAAGAATCCGTGATGAACTCTATAGCCATATGCAGAAGCTTCCTTTATCTTACTTTGATAGAAGAACCCATGGCGATATCATGTCGGTCTACACTAACGATGTTGATGCCTTACGTGAAATGCTTGCTCGGGCTTTGCCAATGGCTGCCTCCTCTTTGACTACTATGATTGTCTGTTTAGTCATGATGCTGACTACTGATTTCCTTTTGACTGGAGTAGTCTTAGTATTTTCTGTTATTATCTTTGTTATTTCTAAGTATTTCTTAAAGATGTCTTCTAAATATTTCCTTAATATGCAAATGGAATTAGGTAAGACCAATGGCTATATTGAAGAAATGACTAATGGTCAGAAAGTCATCAAGGTTTTCAACTACGAAGAAAGAAATATTGAAGGCTTCAACGAACATAACGATAAGCTAAACGAATACTGCAACAAAGCAAACCGCTTCTCCAATATCTTAATGCCGACTGTCAACCAATTAGGAAACCTTCAGTATGTCATCATTGCTCTAGTCGGCGGTGTCTGTATGATCAATAATTTAACTAGCTTCTCCTTTAGAGGAGCAGCCATCTATGAAATCGGTACGATTGTCAGTTTCCTTTTCTACTCTAAGTCTTTCGTTCAGCCTATCGGGCAGATTTCTCAGCAAGCCAATATCATTGTTACTGCCTTAGCTGGTGCTAGTCGAATCTTCTCGATGATGGATGCACCTGCCGAAGTTGACAATGGCTATGTGGAATTATGTAATGCTGTTGCTGATAAAGACGGCAATCCGGTGGAAACCAAAGAAAGAACCGGTCGCTGGGCTTGGAAGCATCCGCATGCTGATGGAACAACCACTTATGTTTGGCTGAAAGGCAAGATCAATTTCTATGATGTCGACTTTGCCTATATTCCTGGTAAAGTGGTTCTTCACGATGTCACTCTTTATGCCGAGCCTGGTCAGAAAGTCGCTTTTGTTGGACCAACAGGTGCTGGTAAGACTACTATCACTAACTTAATCAATCGTTTCTACGATATCGCCGATGGCAAGATCAGATACGATGATATCAATATTAATAAGATCAAGAAAGCCGACTTAAGGAGATCCCTAGGTATGGTCTTACAGGATACCAAGCTCTTTACCGGAACAGTCAGAGAGAACATCAGGTTTGGAAAGCTTGATGCTACTGACGAAGAAATAGAAAAAGCTGCTAAATTAGCTAACGCCGATTCCTTCATTAAGCTTCTACCTAATGGCTATGACACACTTCTAAAGAATGCTGGCGCTAACTTATCTCAGGGTCAAAGACAGCTGATTGCTATTGCTAGAGCGGCTGTGGCTGATCCTCCGGTGATGATCCTTGATGAGGCCACTTCTTCAATTGATTCTAGAACTGAAGCTATGGTTCAAAAAGGTATGGATTCCATCATGAAGGGAAGAACAGTCTTCGCTATTGCTCACCGTCTCTCCACTGTTAAGAATTCTGATGTCATTATGGTTCTAGATCAAGGACGTATCATAGAAAGAGGCTCTCATGAAGAGCTTCTAGCTAAGAAGGGCAAGTATTATCAGCTCTATACTGGTAACGCTATTACTTCACAAGACTAAATAAGAAACCTCTTTGGCTTAGACCAGAGAGGTTTTTTAAATCTAAGCGTTTAAGTAAGTTTACTTATTATTACCCTTCCTTTATATTAGTGCTAATCGTCATCTAATACTCTTATTACAAAAAGGGGCATTGACAGATGAAAGAAGCAAAGAATCTTATTATCGGCTTTGGAAAAGCCGGCAAAACCTTAGCTAGTTTTCTAGCTAAGAAGGGCGAAAAGACTATCCTAGTAGAAAAATCTAACTTAATGTATGGAGGAACCTGTATCAATGCGGCCTGTATTCCTTCAAAGAGTTTAGAGTATTCTTCAAGAGAGTCTAATAGACTTGGCGGAAACTATGAAGACAGGTCGGCTAGGTATCAGAAAGCTATCGAAGACAAAGAGGCTTTAACCACACTGCTTAGAAAAAAGAATTTTGATATGGTGGTTAACGCGGGTGTGGAAATGATTGATGGTTTAGCCTCATTTGTTGACGAACACACAGTTGATATTAAAGATAATAGTGGCAACCATGAAACAATCAAAGCTGATAGAATTTTCATTAATACTGGCTCCACCCCGATTATTCCTCCTATTGAAGGCTTAAAAGATAACAGCTATGTCTTTACTAGTGAGACCTTAATGTCTAATCCTACCCTACCTAAAAAGCTTACTATCATAGGTGGTGGCTTTATCGGATTAGAGTTTGCTTCCTATTATGCAAACTTTGGTTCTAAAGTAACGATTATTCAAGATGGAAGTACCATCATTCCTAGGGAAGACCAAGAAGTCGCTAAGTCAGTAGAAGAGTCATTTAATATTTGAGGAATTAAGATATTAAAAGGTGCCAAGATAAATATAGTTAATCAAAACAATGTTGAAGTAGACTATCATGGAAAGAAAATGGTAGTTGAAGGTGACGCTATCTTAGTTGCTACAGGAAGACGGCCTAATGTCTTTGGTCTTAATCTCGAAAAAGCCCATATAGAATTGACTGATCGTGGTGCTATCAATACTGATATCCATAAGAAGACCAATATTGATCATATCTTTGCTATGGGTGATGTCACTGGCGGAATGCAGTTCACCTATATTTCCTTAGATGATTTTCGTATAGTTAAAGACTATCTTTATGGAGAGAAGAAACGCTCTACTGATAATAGAGGGGCTATACCTTATACAGTATTCTTAGATCCGCCTCTATCCCGAGTCGGATTAAGTGAAGAGGAAGCTAAAGCTAAAGGCTACCAGATTAAAGTCGGTGAACTATTAGCTGGGGCCGTTCCTAAAGCTAGAGTCTTACAGTCAACTACTGGCATGATGAAAGTCATTATCGACAGCAAGACTGATTTAATCCTAGGAGCGCATCTATTCTGCATCGAATCATATGAAATGATTAATTTGATTAAATTAGCTATAGATCAAAAGATTCCTTACACAGTCTTACGGGATAACATCTATAATCATCCAACTATGACTGAAGCCTTCAATGACTTATTCGGAAACGTCAAATAGATTGAATGACTTGCCTCTCTTTTAAAAAGGAGAGGCTTTTTATGTTATACTTTTCTTCGTGAAAGTTAATGTAGTTATAAAAGTAATGGAGCTTAGTGATGTTCCTTCTGCTAGTGAGGAACTCCTTTTAGCTTTTAAAGAAAAGCCTTGGGAAGAGAGCTGGACTTTCTCTGATGCCAGAAGAAGAATAACCGGGATTTTAGAATCCCCCTCCTCTTTTGGGCTAGTCGCTCTTGCCGATAATAAGGTTGTTGGAATAGCCTTAGGCCTTTCTAAAGGCTACTTAGATAAGCAGGATTTCTGGTTAGATGAATTCTCGGTTGATCCTAATTACCAGAAACAAGGTATTGCTACTAAGCTGATGAAGGAACTGAAGAAGAAATTAAAGGAAAAAGAAATAACGAAGATCTATTTAGTCACCCGAAAACACTATCCCTGTGTCAGCCTTTATGAAAAAGAGGGCTTCTCTTCTGAGGGCGAAGATCTATTGATGACGGTTGATTTATAAAAATCAGATCTTTTTTATTCTGCCAATATCTATAAATATAGAAATGTCTTCCTCTTTAGTGACGATTTTCGGTTTTATGTTATGAGGCTTTGAAGCTACTTTAGGATGCTTAGTGAATTCTTTAGTTGAACCATATTTATCGACTACTAACTGTCTTAGGCATTCATAGACTTTTCTGGTGTTTTCAGCATCAGCTAAGGCACGATGATACCCTAGATCGTTTTGAATTTTGAAGTAATCGACTAAAGCAGAAAGATTATGCTTCATATCAGGTAAAAGGATTCTTGATATTCTTAAAGTATCAACATAAGAATTAGTAAAAGCTAATTTGCTGTTTAAAAAGTTCTCATACAGAAAAGAAATATCGAATCTGACATTCTGACCTACAATCAAGCTATCAAGGACGTATTTGTCAATGGAAGGAAGAACTTCTTTGATCCTTGGTTTATCAGCTACCATTTCGTTTGTGATACCAGTAAGGCTTTCAATACCGATTGGGATCTTTCTTTCTGGCTTTACTAGCTGCTGAAAAGAAGAGACGGTTTTTCTGTTAACAACTCGTTCTATTCCTATTTCGGTGATTTCATTATCGACTGGGCTTAAACCAGTAGTCTCTAAATCTAAGACGACATAGTCGTCTGGAAATTCTAAAAGGCTTTTTCCTCTTTCTTCTTTAATGTTGCTGCTGGTCATTTAAGTCAGTGCTATTTCTTACTGGCATTAACGGCCTTGGTGGTTTTGGGTTCCGGCTTTACAGGATCAGGCGGATTAACGACAATCTGCGGATAAGGAATGAGAATATTATTATCGTTGAAGAGCTTATAAATCCATTTGTTCATATCTCTGACTGTCTGATAACGGTTCTCTTCTTTGCAATGTCCTACAAATCTTAAAGTAACTCCTGAATCAGCTAGTGAGGCAATGCCGACATAACTGACATCTACTAAAGCCGGTATCTTCTTCTTCATGCTTTGAAGGTTCTTCTTGATGACGCTTTCAACGTTATCAATATCTTCGTTGTAAGAGATATCGCAGTCGCAGATAGCAACAGATAATTCCTGGGTAAGATTAACAACTGTTGTAATTGCTGAATTACCTATTATTTTTATATTTCCGCCGGAATCAATTATCTTGGTGGATTTAAGTCCGATTTCTTTTATTGTTCCTCTGAAATTATCGATGACGACAATATCTCCAACGTTGAAGGAATCATCAAAGACTAAGAATAATCCGGAGACAATATCATTGATTAACGACTGACAGCCTAAGCCGATGATGAGAGTCAAGACGCCAACACTGGCTAAGATGGTTGAAACATCAACGCCCCAGATTCCTAATACTACAAAGATATCGACTAAGATTACTAAGTATTTGACGAAACTTCTAATTAAGCTTCCAATAGTCTTAGCTTTCTTGCCCTTGAAGGTAGATAACCGAATAATGACCATCACAATATAAGAAAGCAGGAAGGTGATTGCTAAAGTGACAACAGTAGAAATAATTCTATCGGTGCTAGTGGTATTTTTAAACCAGTTGCCGATAGCGTCAAAGCCATTATCATTGTCTTTACCAATTATCTTATCAGCAACGTCATTACCGAAGAATGTACGAGGGAAGGTGACTAAGATCAAAGCTACAATAGTTAATACGAGCATTATGCAGCCCACAATAAAACTGTGCTTTTCTTTTGATGTCTTACTCTTCCACCAGCCTTCTTTGCCTAATTCCTTATAGGTTTCGATGCCTTTTTTAATAGCGGATGATTCCTGATCTGGATCGTTCATATCTTTTCTCCTTTATATTATTAATATTTATGTTTATCAACTAAAGTTGGAATATCTAATTTATATTTATTATTGGAATGTTTATTAAATTAGTCTCTTCTTGGCTAATACAATAACTTAATATAGGATTTGACCTTTGAAATTGAAGGATGTTGCTGGTTTGTATTTTTTGATAAGAGACAGGTTGAGTCTCAGTGGTGATGTTTTCAGTATAGATATCTTTCTCATTTGTTCCATCCTTGTCAGTGGTCTTAATTTTACAGGTATAGGTAGTCGAATAGGCTAAGTCTTTAATGGTTCCTTCATAGGCTTTCTTTTCACTGACATCTTCAGAATAGATAGTCTCGGCAGGTGAATTAACTAGGAAGTATACCAGTTGATCATTTTTGTTAGTGATAATGAATTTATAGTTAATATTATTGTTATCAGCTAACTGCATTTTTTCTACTTGAACAACGCTTGTGGTTCCAAAGCTAATACCTAATACTGAGCTTCCTGAGAAGACAACTAAAGTACTGGCAAGGGCGGTAGTTACTTTAGTGGCAGTACTGGTTTTACCTTTCTTTTCAATTTCTTTAGTGGCTTCATCTTCACTGGTGTTTTCGGTAGCTACTTCAGTAAGACTACTTTCAGTATTGGTAGGAACATCCTTTGGTTCAATGTTATTGTATTCAGGGAGATCCTGTAAATTATAGGGGTTATCAATTGACATATAAGACCTCCTTTCTTTGGATTTAAAAATGTCAATAAGCAAAGAATATTCTTCTTTTCTTTTTGACGCTTATTATTTTAACATACCAAATAGAAATAATACCTACTGGGAAAGCAAATATGGTTTTCTTTTTCTTAGCTATTATTAATTTTGACGATTTCTTCCAATAATTTAATGAAAGCGAACGGCTTTCATGCTTTTTACTATAGGAAAAGAAGTTAATAACTGATACAATTATTGGGCTATGTTTTGGGAAGGAGAAAACAAATGTTAACTGTATCTAATCTCTCAATGCAATTTGGTGGGAGAGTCTTATTCAAGGATGTAAATGTTGCCTTCACTCCGGGTGAGTGTTATGGCATTATTGGCGCTAATGGAGCCGGCAAATCTACCTTACTCCGTATTATTTCTGGTGAATTAGAACCTACTTCTGGAACGGTAAGCAAAGATCCTAAAGAGAGAATGTCAATTCTTAAGCAGGATCATAACGCTTATGATGATGTTGAAGTCTTAAGAACAGTCCTTTTAGGACACAAAAGATTAGTTGAGGTCATGGACGCCAAGGATGCTTTATATGCTAAAGCGGACTTTTCAGAAGCCGATGGCATTAAAGCGGGTAATCTTGAAAACGAATTTGCGGAGATGAATGGCTGGAATGCTGAATCTGATGCTTCTTCTTTATTGATTGATTTAGGCATTCCTGAAGAATTCCATCATAAAAAGATGGGTGAACTTGATGCTAGGCTGAAGGTTAAAGTCCTTTTGGCTCAGGCTTTATTCGGTAATCCTGATATTTTGGTTCTTGATGAACCTACTAATAACCTTGATGCTCATGCCTGTAAATGGCTAGAGGAATTTTTAATTAACTTTGATAATACCATTTTAATTGTCTCCCATGACCGTTACTTCTTGAACAAGGTTTGTACTAGAATTCTTGATGTTGACTACAACGAGATCAATCTCTTTGTTGGCAACTATGACTTCTGGGTTGAATCCAGTCAATTGATTCAAACTCAAATGAAGGATCAGAACAAGAAGAAGGAAGAAAGAATTAAGGAACTACAGGACTTTATTAGAAGATTCTCGGCTAATGCTAGTAAATCAAAGCAGGCAACTTCCCGAAAAAAATCACTAGAGAAGATTAACCTTGATGAAATCAAGCCATCTTCTAGAAGGTATCCCTTTATTGACTTTAGATCTCAGTACCAGTTAGGTAACGATGTCTTGATGGTAGAAGGTGTCACTAAGAAAGGCTTCTTTAACGATCTTACTTTCACTTTAAATAATACTGATAAAGTTGTTTTTATCGCCGATAATTCTTTAGCAATTACTAAATTATTTGATTGCTTAAACGGAAAAGATGAGTTTGATGCTGGTAAGTTCAAGTTTGGTATCACTATTCATCCTCAATATATTCCTTCTTCTTTCAGTGAACTTGATAACATTAAAGAATCTTTAGTCAATTACTTAAGACCTTATGGCAAGGAAGATACTGATACCTATATTAGAGGCTATTTAGGAAGAATGCTCTTCTCTGGAGAAGAAGCTTTAAAGCCTGTCAATGTCTTATCTGGTGGCGAGAAAGTCAGATTAAGATTCTGCAAGGTTATGCTAGATCCTGGTAACCTGATTATGTTAGATGATCCTACTAACCATCTCGACTTAGAGTCTATTGAATCTTTGAATAAAGCTATGAAGGAGACTAAGTCGGTTTTAATGTTCTCTTCTCATGATCGTCAGCTGATGAATTCTATTGCTAATAGAATCATCTATATAAGAGCTGATGGCTCTTATATTGATAAGTATCTTACTTATGATGAGTTTGAAGACTACTTATATAATACTGAGAAGAAGACTAACTAATTATGGACAAGCAGGTAGTAGAAACTGATAACAAGAGCGGAAAGAGTCATACTACTGGTATTATTTTAGGTCTTTCGGCCGCAATTATTTCCTCTACCTATTCTCCTTTTTCAGAAATTGTTACTAAAAATGGCTTATCTCACTACCTCTTTTCAGGTTTTGCTTTCTTAGGTGGTGTTCTTTTCTGTGGTATTGCTTTATTAGTTCAGCTGATCTTAACTAGAAAAGACAAAGAGAAACGTTTACTTCTTAAGACCAAGAGAGATTGGCTATTTACTCTTCTTTCTAGTGTCTTTGGTGTTTTTGCAAACCTTTGTTTAATGACCGCTTTAAGTATTGCTCCAGCCTCTCAGGTTACTTTATATAGTAACTTTGAAATCATCTTTACTACTTTTCTAGCTTATTTTGTCTTTAAGGAAGTAGTCAGTTGGTATAGTTGGGCGGCTATCCCGTTTATTGCCTGTGGAGCTATTCTTTTATCTTTAGACTTCTCTTCAGGTAATGGTGTAGGCTTTTCCTGGGCATCAGTAATTTCTTTAGGTTCAGCCTTAGGCTGGGCTTTAGAGAACAATTGCTCTAAGCAAGTCAGCAGTAAGAACACGTTTGAAGTCGTCTTGATAAAATCTAGTGTTTCAGCCCTCGTGGAATTAGCTATCGGCTTTGGTATTGGATATAAGACAATAACTAGTTATGTTGCTCCATTAAGTTCTTTTGGTATTGGTATCCTTTGTGTTGGCTTATATTATTTCCTTTATATTCAGGCACAAAAAAGAATCGGTGCGGTAAGAACCAGCTGCATGTATAGTGTTTCACCTTTCTTAGGATCAATTATATCGATGGTAATTAATATGAAGTGGCCAGTTTGGAACTTCTATGTTGCTTTCTGCTTTATTGCTATAGGTCAATTGCTAGTTGTTATTGGTATGTTAAAGAATGATTCTAGAAACAGAAAAGATAAGGAAAGGTTAACTAAAAAATAATATCAAACTAATTTGATAAATAAGGTTGAGTATAGTTAAATCAATTTATTTCTATTTTGTCTAGATAAGGTATTATTGATAAAAAGCAATTTGAAGTACATGGCAAAGGAAAACCCGAAACAGGAAAACAAGATTTCCTTTGAAATTACAATCAGCTGTTTTTGATGGATTTTAGTATTTATAGTATTTAAAAAGCTATAAGAAAAAGAACTTGAACTAATTTCATAGCAATAGCTATAAAGAATTATAGAATAGCTTCCAAGAATCTTCTTGTTCGATCTTGCTTAGGAGTAGCAAATATTTCTTCTGGTGAGCCTTGTTCAACTATGTAGCCACCATCAATAAAGAAAACCTCATCAGAGACATCTTTAGCAAAATTCATTTCATGGGTGACTATTACCATTGTCATACCGGCGCTAGCTAATTCTTTTATGACTCCTAAGACACCTTTGACCATTTCCGGATCAAGAGCACTAGTAGGTTCATCAAAAAG
This sequence comes from Caryophanales bacterium UBA7642, assembly GCA_002483745.1. GTDB lineage: Bacteria > Bacillota_I > Bacilli_A > RFN20 > CAG-288 > Enterosoma. The sequence continues at coordinate 51,977 of DLIM01000044.1, forward strand.
AATTACATCGGGATTCATAGCTAACGATCTAGCAATAGCGACTCTTTGCTTTTGACCACCTGATAATTTTATAGGGTATTCATTTGCTTTATCACTGACTCCGACTGTTTTAAGTAACTTCATTGCTTCTTTATCGGCCTCTTCTTTGGTCTCATGTTTTAAAGCAATTAGACCAGTAGTGGCATTCTCTAAAACTGTCTTGTTGCTGAAAAGATTGAAAGACTGGAAAACCATTCCAACTTTTTCTCTCATCTGATTGAGCTCATTATCTTTAAGAAGAACTTTACTTTTGGTCGTCTCTTTTTTAGTCAGAGGATTTGTCTTAGTTACAGGTCCAAAGATTTCTTTTCCTTCAAAATAGATTTCTCCGTCTGTTGGTGTCTCCATTAAGTTCATACATCTTAAGAAAGTTGATTTTCCCCCACCTGAAGGACCGATGATGGTATAGACTTTTCCTTTTTCAACTGAAAAAGAAATATCTTTAAGAACCTCAAGATTCTTAAATGATTTTTTTAAGTGCTTAATTTCAAAGATTTTATTTGGCTGCATATTTGTTGAGTTTCCTTTCTCCAATTCTAATCAGCTGGCTAAGAACAGTAGTAATGATGTAATAAAGTAGAGCAGCATAGATTAAAGCTTCAAAGACTTTCAAAGTATCGGCTTTAACTAAGTCAGCTACACGGGTGATATCACCAATACCGATTAAAGAAACAACTGAGGATTCCTTAACGACAGTAACTAATTCATTTCCGATGGCCGGTAAAATGTTCTTTAAGGCTTGTGGAAAGATAATATGTCTCATCGTATATTTTGAAGATAAACCAATTGATCTAGCTCCTTCAATCTGTCCTTGATCAACGGCCTGTATTCCAGAACGGAATATTTCAGCTACATAGGCAGAAGAATTAAGACTTAAAGCAATTAAGCCGCTGATATAGATATTGATGTTGACGCTAAAAAGGATTGGAATACCATAAGCTAAGATATAAAGCTGAATGAGAAGCGGTGTTCCTCTCAGGAAAGAAATATAAAAGGAGGCTATCGCAGAGATAACCTTATTCCGCGATAGCTTTCCCATACTGACAGCAAAGCCTAAAATTGTACCAAAGATTACTGTTCCTAAAGAAAAGCCGAGAGTGACTAAAACACCCCACATGAATTCAATAGTAGCATTAAGAACAGGACCGAAGTCTAGTGTATAAGATAAGAAAAGCATTTAACTGACTAGTTCCCACTAGCTTCGTTAGCGGCATCGATGTAAAGCTGATCAAGAACTCCGTTATCAGTGTTAGTCTTGATGACTTCATTGATAGCAGCAATTAGGTCAGTGCCAGTATCTTTATTTGAAGCAATTCCATATCCGCCATCATCATCAAACTTAATGGTATCAATCATCTTTAAGCCGGTCTGCTTAGCAATAATAGATTCAGCTACTGGCTTTTCGACGACTAAGGCATCAAGAGTGTTTGACTGGATAGCTAAAATTAAATCAGAAATGCTAGCTAAAGCTTTGTTCTTAGTATTCCAGCCATCGGCTTGGATGTAACCCGCCTGGACTGTTCCTAACTGAGCACCGCAATTTGAAGTTTTTAAGGAATCCATATCAGTGATAGTGGTATTAGTTGAGGAAGTAACAACCACTGTAGAAGCGCTGAAATAAGAATCGGAGAAGAGAACTGATTTAGCTCTTTCATCAGTGATAGAGAAAGCAGCTGCAATACAATCAATCTGATTGCCTTGGAGTGATCCAATAAGTCCATCAAAGTTCATATTCTTCCAAGTAATAGAGATAGTGGTGTTGTATTTAGTTCCTAAAGACTTTGCGACTAAATCCATAAAATCAACATCGAATCCCATAATTTTTCCAGCAGAATTAGTGTACTCAAAAGGAGAATACTCAGCATTAGTTCCGACGACTAATGTTTTAGTGGAGACAATAGTTGATAAATCTCCTTTGTAGGAAGTGCAGGATGAGAGAGATAAAGCCATAACGACTCCTAAACAGATACCGGCTAGCGCATTACTGTGTTTCATAATTGGTCCTCCTTTCAATGGGACTTTTGAAACTTTCTTGCGCCCAAGAACGAAAAAACGTCCTTAGGCTAAGAAGCCTAAGGACGTAGTTATATACGTGGTACCACCTTAGTTTACTATCAACTCACATTGATAGCCTTATAAGTGCTAATTAACACTTATGTTTGCTATAACGGGCAACCCGTCAGTCCTTAATGAATTCTGGACTGCAGCTCTGAGGTACGTTCATCCTGTCTATACTGCTACCCTTCCATCAACGGTAGCTCGCTACTAGTTAGATATAGGATTACTACTCCTCTTCGATGCTTTATGAGTAAAAGCATAGACCTTTCCTGTTAAAAGTCAATTTTATTTTTGAGCAATCTAAAGAAATGAAAAGCTTTTCTTTTTTACAAAGAAGTCCAATATCTTAGCAATATTAATTATTATTAAAAGCAAGGAAAGATATTTTGAAATGGACTATTATAAGCATAAATAATTAAAGAAAGCGTTTGCATGAAAAAATTGACTATTGGTTGGTTCACCACACGAACAAAGAAATAATGAGACTAATAAAGTCTATGATTTCTTCATATCTTTCAATTCTTTTTTTAATGAAACAATAATAAAACTAAATTAAGAGCCTAGATAAAAATTGATATTAAAAAATGGCTTTCTATTTTTTCTAAAAATTAAAAAGCGAAAAAAAGAACAATAAAATATAAATTAATATTGAACACAAGTATAAGGGGAAATATCTGACAGCGGTTCTCTTGCCGCTTGGTTAAAGAAAAGCATCATAAAAATAAAGGAAAATTTAGCCACACAATTTTTATGATTCTTTGCTTAATTAGTTGAACAATAATGTCATCCTTCAGCATTATTATTAGCTTAATAGTCACATCATCATAGGTGGGTCTTGTGGTTTCTATGCTATAATAGGCTAATTAGGTGGATAGCATGGATAAATTTATGAAGCTAGCCATTGAGGAAGCCAAAAGAGGCATCCAAAATGGGGATGGTGGTCCTTTTGGGGCTGTAATCGTTAAAGATGGAAAAGTCGTTGGAAAGGGTCATAACTGTGTTGTTAAAGAACATGATCCAACCTGTCATGGAGAAATGCAGGCCATTAGGCAAGCGAGTAAAAACCTTGATACTTTTGATTTAAAAGGCTGCGTTATCTATACCACCGGTGAACCTTGTCCTATGTGTTTAGGAGCAATTATCTGGGCTCATATCGATATGATTTATTATGGTTGCAATGTCATGGATACTGCTACCATTGGTTTTGCTGATGAAGAGTACTATAAGCAGCTCTATAAGAAAGATAAAAGTGAATATATGAAAGAACTTGATCGGGATGAATGCTTAAAACTCTATAACGATTATAAGGAAATAAAGAAGAAGACTCATTATTAGACCTATATTAATTTTTAATGCACTTCTCACCCTTTTGGCTTTTTCTATGGTATAGTTTTTGTGTATTCAAAAAGAGGGAAAGGTATTATGAAAGCATTAGTACTTTATTATTCGAATAGTTCTCATACGGCTTATGTTGGAAGTGTTATTGCTAAGACTTTAGGTATTGAATTTGAAGCTATTAGGGTACAGGAACCATATGGCGATACCATTATGGATCGCTCTAAAGTCGAATTAGAAAAGAAGAATTATCCGGCTTTAATTCCTCTTACTCATCATCTTGAGGACTATGATGTCATTATTTTAGGAACTCCAACCTGGTGGGTGGCTCCTTCTAGTCCTATTTATTCTTTTATTGAATCAAAAGCATTAGCAAACAAGACTGTCTACCCTTTCATTACTACTGGTTTTGATGTCACTGGTGTTGAAGATAAACTAAAAGAGTTATTAGAAAAGAATGGCTCTAAAGTGAAACCTGCTTTGATTATTTCATTCACTAATGCCTTTATGGATAATTCTGAAAGCGACATTGTCGACTTCGCTAAAAAGATAACTAACAAGTAACTTTTATTTAACGTTATATTTTTTTCTTAATTCATTAATATCCGGCAACGGGCAATCGATGAGAGTATTCTCATAGATTTCAACAGCCGGATATTTTTTAGTTATCTCGTCATACTTAGCTTTAGTTATTTTCTTCTTTAAACCTTTAAAGCCAACTTTACTGTATACTTCAAAACACCAAGTAATATATTCAATGGTTGCTTTTGTCATATAGTAATGACCGACTTTACCGTTGAAGTAGTTTAAAGCCGAGTCCGGTTTAAAGCCCTTTGGGTTATAAACATAGGCTGCTGATAAGACATCGCAGACGTATTCGGTCGCATACTTATACGGCATATTCTTTGTAATGATTCTTCCCATGAAGAAATCAGTCCAGTATTCCCAGTGATGGGGATTCCTTTTAGTATGATGCTGACAGACTATGGAATAATAATTATGCTTTAAACGATCTAAGAAGACAGGTGAGCAGGTTCCAGTATAGTTAATAGAAGAATTATGAAATTCTGTATAGCCGTACTTTGATAAGTCATGTCCTAGAGCATGAAATCCAATGCCCATATGAAATGCATTGTAGATAACGCGATTACGATGTTTTGTTATTGTCCTAAAATGTTTAAAAGGATGCCCCATAAGAGATAGCCCTCCAACTATATTATTAATTATAACTATATCTATCGACAGAATGTTTTAAAAAATAAAATACTTCCAAAAGGCATAGAACTGTATCAATAATAATTTGCTTCAAAATTGCCTACATTCAGGCAATAAATGAAACCGGTTAGTATTTACTAACTTTCTATTGACAACCCTAATTTTAAAAGATATATTAGCCATGGTTAGATATGACTAACAGGAGGCAAGAATGCAACTATTCCAAGCTCCAGAAGGCAGTACAGTCACAATATTGAATGTGTCTGGTGAAGAACATAACCGTCGTCACCTAGAATGCCTGGGGATTTCAAAAGGCGAGAAGATCAAGATTGTTGATTCACATGGCGGAGCCGTCATTGTGAAAGTCAAAGGCTATCGTTTGGCTCTTGATAAAGATATTTGTGCTTGCATCTCTGTTCATCCTGAAATTAAGGGAGGAACATGCAATGTCTGATGATAAAAAATA
>DLIM01000044.1:57306-63076 GCA_002483745.1 Caryophanales bacterium UBA7642
GCCACTGCCTATGTTGGCAATTGGCCTGGCGTCACTGTTGAAAAAAGAGCCGGAACTTATAAAAGCAAAGATATTGGCACTGCCGATATTGTTGATCTTCCTGGCATCTACTCTTTATCTCCTTATACTCCAGAAGAGATTGTTTCAAGAAACTTTATTCTTGATGAACACCCGGATTGCGTTATCGATGTGGTTGATGCCACGAACTTAGAAAGAAACATGTATCTGACTACTCAGATACTTGAAATGGATGTTCCGGTTATTGTTGCTCTCAATATGATGGATGCTTTAAGAAAGAATGGGCAGGACGTTGACTGCAAGAAATTATCCGAGAAGCTTCATGTTCCCGTTATTCCTGTTTCTGCTTTAAAGTTTGAGAACCTTGATAACTTAATGAAGGCCGCTATTGAAACTGCCAAGACTAAAAGAACTGGTACTTCAGTTCTTTTAGATGGTAAAAACAATGAGGTTATTCTTAAGGCCAAATCTATTTATATAAAAGATTGGGTTCCTAATCCTTTGTATCATGCAATTAAAGATTTGGAAGGTGATGACATTGAAAGAAAGCATCATCCTTTTGAATTCAAGCAGGTCTCAGCTTTAGTTAAAAGCAACAATGATTTTGAACAGGAATCCTCTGATGAAAGATATCAGTTCATCGACAATGAAGTCGGTCCCTGTATTATTGGTTCTCCTATTACCGATCCTAATAAGCCTTCTACCACAGATAAAGCTGATAAAATCCTGACTAGCAGGATTTGGGGTATACCGATCTTTATTTTGGTCCTTTTACTGATCTTCCATTTAACTTTCTCCGAAGATCTTTTATTCCTTAATGCTATGGGAGCTTTTGGAAGTGAAGGCTTAGTGTCCTTTAAAGGAACTCCTTTTGAAGGGCTATTTGCTAATGGTGGAATTGCTTCTATTGGTGTTTTCTTTTCTAACCTGATTAATGATTTAACAGGTTGGTTTACTGAATGGCTAAGATCGATAATTACTATCAATTGGGTTAAAGGATTAGTATGTGATGGCATTTGCTCAGGTGTCTTTGCAGTCTTTGGCTTCTTACCTCAAATCTTGGTTCTCTTTGCTTTCTTCTCTTTGCTTGAGGATTCTGGCTATATGGCTCGAGTTGCTTTTATATTAGATAGAATATTTAGAAGATTTGGCTTGAATGGACGTGCTTTTATTCCGATGATTTTAGGCTTTGGCTGTTCCGTTCCGGCTATGATGAACACTAGAACTTTAAGTACTCAGAAAGAAAGGACTCAGACTATCAGAGTTATTCCTTTCTTCCCTTGCTCTGCTAAATTAACGATGATTACTGCAGTTGCCGGTGCTTTATGCAATGCCTTCAATTTTGCTAATGTTGATTTAATTACCGGGTTTATTTATATCTTTGGCATGTTTGTCGCTATCTTTGCTACTATTGCCATGCATATTACGACTCAAAGAGAAGAATTACCTCCTTTTATTATGGAATTGCCTAATTATCATCGTCCTCAGCTTCACTCTTTATCTCTTCATATCTGGGATAAAGCCAAAGGCTTCATCAAGAAGGCTTTCACGGTTATTCTCTTATCTACTTTAATGGTCTGGCTCTTCTCTCATATTACCTGGAAATGGCAGTTCTTAAATGATGATACTCAGCTTTCTTCTTCAATCTTAGCTAGCCTTGGAATGTTCTTCCAGCCTTTATTCACTCCTCTTGGATTCGGCTATCAGATTTCTAAAGATACCGGCTGGGTCTTTGTGGTTTCATCCTTTATGGCTTTGATTGCTAAAGAGAATGCTGTCTCTACTTTTGCTACCTTTGCTGCCTCTTTAGGATTTAGTAACGTTTCTTCAACTGTGGCTGTTGGCTATATGATTTCTGAGACTGGTATTGGAATTGGCGGCCTGATGGCCTTTATTGTCTTTAACGTTTTAACTATTCCTTGTGTGGCTGCTTTAGCTACTGCTAAAGCTGAGCTTCCTAAAGGACAGCTTAAATGGACGGTCTTATTCTGGGTAGTTACTTCTTATCTGTTAGGATCAATGACTTATTTAGTCTTTACCTGGACTTGGACTTTAGCTATCTTTATTCCTCTTCTTGTAGGATTTATTCTTTTCCTTTATTTCTACAACCGAAATAATACAAAGAAAGAGAAAGAAAAGAATCTTAAAGTTCTTAAGGAAGGTACTGTATGAACTGGGTAGAAATTTTAGTCATTGTCTTAGTAAGCCTTTATGTTTTAGGCATGATTATCTTAGTTATTTATAACAAGAGACATCATAAGCCAAGTCTTTTAAGTGACTGCGACTGCCAAAACGTTGGTAAAGAGATGCTAGCTGAATACAAATACCAGAAGAAGAAAAAGGCACGGATGCAAAGAAAAGAAGAAAGAAAATAAGCGCTTACAGCAATCAATGATACTTAATTCTTTAGTTTTCTATTCCAATCGTTTAACTGTTAAATATTTCGATAGAAAGATAATTTATTAAAGTAAAGTAAATAGGTTATCATATTAAAAGTAGACTGAATTTGTTGAGTTATTTTCTATTATCCCTATTTTTTATTGCTCTCCTAATTGGTAAAATTAAGTTATCAAAAAGGAGATTGATAATATGAGAAAACAATTTTTATTGATGCTTTTACCAGTTTTGGTATTAGCTTCGTGAGGAAACAGTACGTCTTCTTCTCCGTCTTCTACAGCCCAGACTTCAACTTCTGATTCTAGTGGAACAAAAGTTGATTTAGCTGAGTTTACCTATGTTGATGGTTTGGTTTCTTTTGAGAACACTGCCTCTATCATTACTAAGGGAGAAGGATTAAGTTTAGGTCTTTCTTATGGAACTGGTCATTCAGTGACTGATGTTATCGGCCACTATCAGTCTAGTGATGAAGCCATTATGACTGTAACTACTCAGGGCAAGATTAAAGCCGTTAAAGCTGGTGTAGTAACTATTTACTACATTGCTGAAGTAATTGCCGATAAAGAGGTCTGTGTTGCTTCTAGGACTTTCACAGTCTTAGATGATTTCCCCACTCTTAAACAGACTCTTACTAATTTGACCGATATGGAAAACTATACTTTGACTATCACTAAGGATGGCGCTGATTATAAGACCATCACCTATACTCCTAAAGTCGTTTTAATTGAAGATATGTCTACTCAGGCCTATTCGGGCTATGCCCTCAATGCTGATGGCACGATGGCTCATGGCTTTACTATCACTGATGGAGTAGCTACCTTCACTGATGCCTTAAAGGATCAGGATGGTGTAGTTACTGCTGAAACTTTCTTCGGAGATGATAATCCTTATTACAATATCTTCACTACTTTTAAATCTTTTGATCTTAACTATCTACCGGATACAGCCACTGATGGGGTCTATGATATTTATAATTATGTGAGCGATCCTGATGGTACTTCTGATAGAGATACTATCAACAACATAAACTTTGCTATTATGTGTGATCCAGAAGTCTATGATGGCTTATATAAGAGACCTTATTTATCTAGCTTAACTGTCTCTCAAACATCTACCTTTGGCTTGGATATTAAGCTTGATGCTAAGCTTAGAAAAGGCACCGAATATGCTTATGAAGCCGTTGTTTCTGATGCCGGCTCTTCAACTATTCCCGAAGATATCCTGTCTTTAGTTGGCGATAAGGAAATTGCTGCTCCTACTGTTGATGCTGATTTAGCAAGAGGTGCCAGTCTTTTAAAGAACGCTAAGTCTTTTGTTATTAACAAGGATTATCTTAACAGTATTGTAGCCACTGAAAAATACTACGCTATTGTTGATTCTGATGATGCCATTAAAGCTGATTATCAGAACTCTGTTGATTACCCTGATTCTTATACTTTTAATGCTGCTTCCTATAACACCACCGGTTTAGTTGTTCAAGCTGATGGCATCTATCAATTCTCTCAAAAGGTTGATGTTGATACTTCTACTAGTCCGATTACTATCACAAGAGAGACTCCAGTTGTTGATCCTAATGGCTGGGGTGCTTTAACTGACTCTACTTCTATGGCCACCTATTGCCATTATCCTTCAACTTGGACTTGCTTGGATAAACTTGAAGGCTTTATACCTGCTGGTAAGTTCATGGCTTTAAACTATGGAAATGCTACTATGAACTTTGATATTCTTGAAGCGGCCTTCAACGATATCAGTAATCTTCCTGGTGCTGCTGACTTTAGCTTCTTAGAATCTTATCAGATTACTCCTTATTATTTCATCGTTGATGCTCTTTCTTCTCCTGTTACTGGTGTCAACAACGGCTCCTTAGTTGAAAAGGACAGCGACTGTGTGGTTGGTCTTAACCTCTATTGTCAGACTCCTTCTCAGGTTGATAAGAGTTCCGGAGCTTCTGGTCCTATTTCTATCTTCTCCTCTTTTGGTGTTGCTTCTGAAGCCTCTCTTGATGCTGCTTTCAATAAGTAAATAGAAAAAAGCCATCCTCTATTATTTGGGGATGGCTTTTTAATTGATTGATAATCTAAAGATTATCTATTTAGCATAGAACTAAGTTTCATTTCAGTGACCGTAATTCTTATCTGCTATTTTCATTGTAAATCAAAATCTCAATTATTCAATACTATAAAAGACAATCTTCATTTGCTTTCAATAATACTTGTTTCTTATTGGAAGTTTTAATGACTTCTAAGTGATAGAATAGACTGATATTAAAGGAGTACTATTAAATGGCTTGTACAACATTATTAGTCGGTAAGAAAGCTAGTTATGATGGATCAACTTTGATTGCTAGAAATAATGATTCCCCTAGCGGAATCTTTTGTGCTGAGAAGATTGTGGTGGTTGAACCTAAGGATCAGCCAAGACACTATAAGTCAGTTATCTCTCATCTAAAGATTGAGTTGCCTGATAACCCTTTACGCTATACTGCTTGCCCCAGTGTTGATAAGAGCGAAGGTGTTTGGGCAGTCAGTGGCATCAATTCCGATAATGTCTCAATGACGGCTACTGAGACTATTACTTCTAATCCAAGAGTTTTAGGTGCCGATCCTCTTGTTAAGTATCAGAAGAAAACGAGAACTTCTAAAGAAGTGATTGGCGGTATCGGAGAAGAAGACTTAGTAGTGATTGTTCTTCCTTATATTCATACAGCTAAAGAAGGAGCTTTACGTTTAGGAGCTTTGCTTGAGCAATATGGAACTTATGAATGCAATGGCATTGCCTTTGCTGATAAGAATGAAATCTGGTGGCTAGAATCAATTGGCGGACATAACTGGATTGCTAAAAGAGTCAAGGATGAAGAGTATGTGGTTATGCCAAATCAGTTTGGCCTTGATAACTTTGATTTTAAGGATGCTTATTCCACTAAGAAAGAGAATCTTTGCTCTAAGGGCTTAAAAGAATTTGTCGAGAAAAACCATCTTGATTTAAACAATGATGGCAAGTTTAATCCTCGCTTAGCTTTTGGAAGCCATGATGACTCAGATCATGTCTATAACACTCCACGAGCCTGGTTTATGCTGAGATACTTTAATCCTCATTTTTCTAGATGGGATGCTCCTGATAATAAGTTCACTCCTGAATCAGATGATTTACCTTGGAGTATGGTTCCGGAAAAGAAGATTACAGTTGAAGATGTAAAGTATATTCTTTCTTCTCATTTCCAAGGTACTCCTTATGATCCATATTGCCGAGATCAGCATAATCCTAGAAAAGGTATGTATCGCCCTATTGGTATTTCTAGGACTAGCTGCTTAATCATTTCTCAGATTAGGCCTTATGTTCCTAAGGAATATATGTC
>DLIM01000011.1 GCA_002483745.1 Caryophanales bacterium UBA7642
AAAAAAGTGATACTCGATTGTATCACTTTTGTCGTTCTAATATGGTGGAGATGACGGGAGTCGAACCCGCGTCCAAACAAGGCTTTCTAATGAGGACTACAGTTTATCCTATCGTTGATTTCGGACTGGACTGGCAATAGGCAACCAATTCTAATCCTACCGCTCCTTGTTAGTCAGTTAAACGGAAGCGAAGCATCTAAACTGACTCCTTTTCTAAAAAACCTCAGGCAATGATCAGGAAAGAATGTCTAAGGCTTGTGCGGGGCAAAGCCCAATGCCGAAGTTAAGGTTTAAACCTTAGCAAGCAGCAGCGGCCATTCTGGCCGGAGCACGAAACATAACAGGTTTATTGGCACTTGTAATTGTGTCGGTGATATGGTCACCACTCCACTGCCCTCAATAGTCGTCCCTGCCTGTCGAAACCGGAACATCCCCAGCGGACCTATATTATAATTAACTATAGCTATTTTTCAAGAGAGCATAGTATAACTTGTCTTTTTAATACGTTAAAAATGGCTTTTTTGTCAAAATAATCTATCTATATTCTTAGAAAACTATTCAAGATATGAAAGTGGGTTGCTTTTATTATAGAAATCGGTATAGTTACCAATTCCTATATCCGGATGAACACCATTATCAGAATAATAGAATTTTCCACCATCAAGGATGGTGCCATATTCAACAACTCCGGAAATCTAGTAAATATCTCCTTGAGACGAAGCATTTGGTCCCACAATACAGCTTCCGCCAGAAGAAGTCTGACCAATAATAGTAGCGGCTTGATTTTGCTTTAAAATAGTAGGGAGGAAATTTCCGCAGCTGAAGGAAACAGTAGAAATTAGATCATATACTTTATAGCCTTTAGCCTGGTAATCACTATCATCATAGACACCATCATAATTGGTATCAACTTTATAAGTTACCTTAAAGACTTCATTATTCAGTTTATTCTTAAGAGAAACAGTTACATCGCCCATAAAGAAACCAGCCAATTCAATTAAGGTAGTGCAGTCTCCTCCAGTGTTAATTGACTCATCAATAATAATATTCTTAACTTCAGGATGATTAGTCTTTAAGTCTTTAAAGGCATCATAGAAAAGATTATACGAGTTTTGAGTATAAGTAATATCAGCTACCTTACCATTAACGAACACTTGGCTGTTATCTGCTCCTGAAAAAGAATCAAATCTTATGAAACAAGTATCATTATAATAATAGAAACCTGTTTTAGCTTCATCGCCTAAGGAAGATGATCTAGCTGAATACAGAGTGTTTAAATGGCTTCTGAATTTTGACTACGATAGCCAATAGACTGATATAAAGCCGCTTTATAAGCTTCTAAAGTTGCCAAATCTTTCTCATCTGAACCATATTCATATCCAGCTTCCGGAGAAGGATATTTAAAGGCAGAATGAAGATCATCAATGCTATTTATTAAATAGTTCATTCCATATGAAGAAGTTATAGGATCAACTGATCCTATATCGTCATAAACGCCAATATATTTAGCATATTCTCTAAAACCATTAACAAAAAATTCATCTTTTCTGCCAAAGAAAGTATTTAGTTCGAAGAAAAATTCATTTTTGTTAAAGTCGGCAGTATCTTGATTGCGAGGCTGATTTTTTTCTTCGGTAGTATAACTGTTGTAATAATACTTAGAGCCATCACTGCCATAGTAGATCTGGTCAGTTGTAAAGATAGCTTTGCCATTATAAGCAAAGGTTTTTTCACCTGTTAGAAAAAGAATATTGTTTAAAATAGCTAATGGAACTAAAACCGTGTTGTTATAAGCATAAAAATCAATGTTGTAGTCTTTAAAAGAAAAGACGGTTTTACTAGGCTCAACTATTGTTTCGTATTTTGCAGTTTTAATAATGGGAGAATAATCAGCTGAGCAAAAATCATGAGGAGAGGCAAAATTAAAAATATCAGTGGCTTTATAAAGATCCTGAGATCTAATTTCATCATTCTTAGCATCAAACTCAATCGTGTATTCTTTGCCCTGGAAGGTATTAGTAGCCGTCAAAACCTGTCTTTTATAGGATAGTGAATAGTCAGGAACAGGAAAGCCGTTTTCAAAGGGCTGGCTCATTCGATACTTCATCAAATCTGAAATCATGACATAGGGAGCATCAATATCATCAAGAAAATAGCAATCAAGAGTGGAGGCTAGAGAGCTTTTTTCATAAATATCCAGCGTCTTCTTTGTTACTTGTCTTTCAACTGTCTTAGTGCAGGAAGTCAAAAGTAAAATAGCCGAAAAAAATTGACAGGCTTTGGTTTTTCTTTTCATAAAAAATTCCCTTTTGTTTAGGCTCTTTTATTTTACTTCAACCTAGCAAATATAGGCAAATTTACTTTTTGAGTCCAATAAAAAAGCTCAGAGTCTTTAGCCCTGGGCTATTTTTTTACTTGAGATCTTTTAAATTAAGATTAGGCTTATTGGTTCTTAGTTTCTCATAAGCCTGCTTGAAGAAGGCATCTTCTTTTACGACACGGTTTGATTTGGTAAGGGAAGCAATCTTCTTATTGTAGTCATTGATAAGAGAATTAATTCCTTCTTTATCAGAAGTAATATTGCCTAAGACCAATAAGGCTGTACGATAATTAGCCAAGTCTTTAGGAGAAGTAACAGCCTTCTTATCATCGCCTTTCATAGTTAAGTAGAGCTTATCAGCACCAGCGGTATCATCAATCAAATAACGGAGATAGATGGATTCACTAGCTGATAGATAATGATCTTCTTCAGGAAGATAGATATTAAGACGTTTCATTTCATCTAGGACTGAGACAGCTTTTTCTAATTCATTGCTATAAAGACAGTTAAGATAGGAATAATAAAGAGTCTGGGCTTTATAGTAAGAACAGTAATCATTGAATGAAGGAATCAAGAAATCCTCGCCGCTGAATTCTCTCTTCTCATTGACTTTAACAATATTAAAGGCAGTCTTATCATCTTCGCTTCTAGTAACAAGAAGGTTATACATATCGTTAGCACTATCCTGACGGAAAGGCATAAGTTCATAAAGAGGAATAATCAATCCATAGATGCCAGCCATGAAAGCACCCCAGCCAATCGTGGCATTTGAAGTTCCATCATGCTTAAAAGCTAAGACAAAAAATAGAGTTAAGAAGATAGCAATAAAGATTAAGGAAAAAACATAGCCGCCAACAAAGATCAAAGTAGGTTTCTTTTTAATATCATCATCCTTAGGGACAAACTGCAATCTGAGATCAAAGAAATCAGCGATATCGAAAGTGACTCTCTTCTTCTTTCCGGAATGATCAAAGCAGAAACCTAAAAGATAAACATAGGAAACTCTATATCCAGCTAAAGAGGCAAAGACCAGTTTGCCAAGGTTATAAATCAATAGAGATGAAAGCAAGCCAACAATCAAAGAAACAAAAACATAAGCGTAGGTATTAATATTTGAAGAAAGATGAGTATAAGTGGTTTTCTGAACATAGAACATACCAATAAGGTAACCAATGTAAACAAACATCAGTGGCCAAGAAGCATTCATATCGAGCAGGGTCTTTTTCGGCTCTTCTTTTTTAGCGTTATTTTCTTCCATAGGATAAACCTCCAATTAAATTAATAGCACACACATCCAACAATAAAGATTATACGACATTTATTCTTATTAAGCTTTCAAAACTTTATAAGCTTTATCAAGTTCTTCCTGACTGATTTTCATTGGCAGTTCTTCAAAGGAATGATAAATAGGTAAAGAGTTAATCCAATCAGTCAACTTTCCAATGACTATACCAGGGTCTTTGGTCTTAATTTCAAAGACCATTTCACCCATCTTCAATATCTTTTCTTTCAAAATATCTTTATTGATATTCAAGAAAGGAACCATCAATAAAGCAATACCCTGCCCATGAGTGAGATCAGCATGGCTGCCAGAGAGACGATGTTCAGCCCCATGAACCTTAAAGAGCTTCTTCTTGCCATAATTAGTAAAACCATTATGAGCGATAGTTCCAAGAATCATCATGGCCCTCTTAGCTTCATAGTCAGTCGGATTATTAACTACACGAGGAGTAAGAGTTACAATATCATGAAGAACACTTAAGGCTAAGCCATCACAGGGTTCTATCTCATGAGAAGGAGAAAAATATCTTTCAAAGGTGTGGCAGAACATATCAGCTAAACCAATACCGACTTGATATGAAGGAACTGTATAAGTAATAAGAGGATCCATCAAAGAGAAAAGAGGACAGTTAGCTACATCATTGAAGCCAGCCTTAAAGTGATGTTTTCTATCTGAGATTACACAAGAATCAGACATCTCGGATCCTGAGGCCACCAAGGTGATGATAGTGCCAACTGGCAAATGATGAAGTGGCTTAACAACATGCTTGTTAAAATCAAGTGGGTCACCTTTATAGCAATAGTTTACAGCAGCACATTTAGCTGTATCTAACACTGATCCTCCGCCGGCTGCCAATATTAAATCAGGATTAAATGAATTAATAATTTTACAGATAGCAACTACATCTTCGATATCAGGATTGGCTTTAACTCCACCATATTCCTTAAACTCAATTTTCTTATCGTTAAGGGACTTAACAATTCGATCATAGACGCCATTAGATTTTAAGGATTTTCCGCCATAGACTAGCATTACTTTCTTGAAAGAATAATCATCAGCAATTATCCCTCCAATAGTATCAACACCATTTGGGCGGTAAATTATCCTAGTCGGTACTTCGAATTCAAAGTTCTCGTTCTGATAATCCATAGCAGGTCCTTCTTTCAATTAAAAACATTATATAAATATAAAGTGTGCTTTTAAACTATTTTGAATAAAGAAAAAGCAGTTAGCTAAGAAAGCTAACTGCTGATATTCATTATTTAACGATTGAACCTTAAGACTGTGTTTCTCATATCTTCTCCAGTACCAAGAATAGCTTTGCAGTAGGCTATGCATTTCTCCTTAGTAGGAAGATGATTATTAAGAACATAGAGACGAGCTTCTTCTAGGATTCCAGCTACATAGAATGAGGTAATAGCATCCTTCTGCTCTGCATATAAGGCTAAGTATTCAACGATGTTCTTTGAGTAGATTAAATCAAGAACCTTTTTAACATAAACATATAAGCCATCCCAGAAGATTGATCTTGAAGAAGCGTCAGCGTTACAGATTGAAACAAATTTAGTATTGTTTTCAAAATAATTAAAGATATCGGAAACCAAATAATCTTCTTTGATTTGGTTCTTAAAAGATTCTTTAACAAAATAAGCTAGACAATCATCAATGGCATCAAAGTAATAATAGAAGCTTTGACGAGAGCATTTCATATTATCACAAATATCAGAAATAGATACTTTAGAAAAGGCCTTACTTTGCATTTCTCGGTTTAATTCGAGAGCAAATTCAAATTTTCTTTTGTTCATTGCTAGATCCTCTAATGTAACACAATTGGCAAGGCTGACACTAAAGCCTATTTAAACATATAATGAGCTTTAATTTGAATGAGACAAACAGCTATGCTTTGTAATTATCATTATAAAGCCTTTATAAAGTTTTGTAAATAGGTTATCATGGCTTAAAAATTACTAAGAAAAATCAGCAAGAATAATAATCAAACCAAAATCTCATTATAGCGGTAGATCTTTTTTATTGAACTTAAGACAGCCAAGACAAGAGGAGAGGATGCCGATGGCAAAGAGAATAGCTAGTTTCCAAAAATAGGTGCCATAATCATGATTAATTACTGCAGTACAATCAAACAAACGGACAATTGTCACAAAATTGAAGTAATTCATCTGATTAATTCTTACAGTTGAGGGCATAGCTTTAGAGCCGAAAATACCGATAATGCTAGCTACTAAGAAGAAAATAGTAATGCCACCGCCAACTCCCAAAGAGTTCTTGGTTTTGTCAAAAATGCATGAAGTTAAAAAGCAGATTCCCGCTATTGCGAAGATAACACCAAAGCCACCTAAACTATCTAATGCCAAATCGGTATAAGTAAGTTCATTGACTAAGTCCGTTGATCCGGCTGCTACACCAATGGCTCTTGAAAGGCAGGCGGTAGCAAAAAGAAGAACATAGGAAACAAAAATTGAGGTGAACAAGAAAACTAACTGAGTAAAAGTAATCTTATTTCTCTTAGTGGGAGTAGAAAGAATAAAAGCTAATGAACCTGAATCAACTTGCCCAGCAATTAAATCATTAGCTGTCATCATGGTATAAACCATCGGAAGCAAAAGACCGGCACAGTCAAAGAATATCAATCCAACAATCAGCCCATAGACATTCATATTAGCCATTTCGGAAAGATTCTCTTTAATCATAGTAGGAAGCTGATCGGTAATACCAATACCTGATTTACAGATAGCTACCATCATCGATGAAGTACTGTCATAGCCTTTAGCTGTACAAGAAGCATAGTAATTCTCATAAACATCAATGGCCGAAGTCGAATAAGAAGAGACTTGCTGAAGCAATTCTTCTCCTGAAACGCCATCTTTTTGCTTTGTCAGTTCATCAAGAGAAGTAACATCGAAAGTATCACAGATAACTGAAGAGGATTCCTTTTGAATATAGTTGACAGCATAGGTCTTTAAAGCTGATTTAATTGTTTCTTCTTTAGTGAAGTCATAATAGGTATCAGGTGAGGCTAGGTAGTCAGTAAAGAAAGTATTAACTAATTTAGTAGCACTATCGATGATTGAGGTAGTTGAGCTTTGGGCTTCAGTGATTTCAGCATCGGTATAGTCTTCACCGGTGATTAGTTTCTTATGCATTTTCTCTAAGAAATTGGCATCACTACCCATATCTTGTTTAACTAAGACTAGTTTATCTCGGTCTTCGATCTTAGTTATTTCAACGGCTTTACCATTTTCATCAAAGTAAATAGGATAACCTAAATCGTCAGTCACATATTTAACTTCAAAAGTGGGTAATTTATCATAGTAAGCAAACTCCTGAGCTAGAGCTTTTACTCCAATAAGAATAGCTTGGATTTTAGTCTGGTCACGGTAATTATCAGTGTTGGCACTAAAGTCTGATTCATTAGCTATATACCTTCGGAGAATCAAGTCAGTCATCTTAGAAATCAAATAATTATCCATCGTAGAGGGAATCAAAGCAGTAATAGAAGTCTTAGTTACATTAGTGGCAATGTTCTGCTTTTCTTCTTCAGTTACACTGGTGTTATCATCATAAGCACGATATTGAGTTATCGTCTCACTGATAAGGGCTTTAGCAACCGGAGCATAGCTTTTAAGACTCTCCTGACTAGAAAGATAATTGTAACCAGCTAAAGGGAAAGACTGAGTAGCTAAAGAAGCTACATCATTAGAATTAGTTTCCTGATAAGTATCAATAAAAGAATCAATAAAATAGGGAGCAACGGCTTTAACTTCCTGACTAACATCTTGACTGCTATCTACAAAAGCCATGATAGTAGTCTTAGTAGAATTCTGAGCATTATCTTCCTTCGCTTTATCATCATCGCCTGAAGCTATCTTTAAGTTATTCTTATAAGTCGAAAGCAACAACTCACCATAAGTCTTGGTTCCGACTTTCTGATGGACAATCATGTCATAGCCAGACATAGTGGACTGAGCAGAAGAATAAAGTTCTGTAGAACCAGAGGTCAAAGTCTCAACATCGCCATTGTATTCATTAACGCAGGTATCATAAGTGACATAGGCTTCAGCAGCTGAGCTTTTCAAAGTATGCTCCATTTCGGCTGTATTGAAAAGGTTAGTCAATCCTGCCTTAGTAGAATTAATAGATAGGGTTGAAAGAATACCGATGATGATAACCAGAATCAAGCAATTACCAATAGTAGTAGTCAGCCAAATAGTCTTATGGCTTTTTAAGCTTTCTCTGAAAAGGGCTTTTGAAAAAATTCCTTTTTCACTATTCTTATTTTCCATTGTTTATATCTCCTTGGTGTCTAATATCGTCAAAATAGGTTTCAAGACTATAGGGAACTTCAGTTATAAACTTCATTTGATATCTAGATAGGACTTGGAAGAGCTGTGAGAGGTCTTTCTTCTTGACGGTGACAGTAACCTGATTATATTTCGGCTGATCACGTCTAACTGGGAAGATATCTAATCCTTTGAAGCGAAGACAGTCAGAATTGTTTTCGAATTCTAATTTATAGTTTTCAAAGTCTTTGTTCCTAATGGCATTGCAATCGGCAATAGCTACAATTCTTCCCTGACTTATCAAAGCTACTGAATCGCATAGAGAAGCTAACTCATCATAGGAATTAGAAGACATCAGAATTGTTTTACCTGATTTCTTTGAATCAAGCAGGACATCCATGAATTCGTTTTGCATCAACGGGTCAAGACCGGTAGTCGGTTCATCCAGAATTAAAGTATCTGGGTTAGCCATTAAAGCCATCACTAAGGCCATCTTCTGCTTCATACCCTTACTCATCCTTTTAGGATAGGCTTTGATATTAAGCTGAAGCCGTGAGATTAAAGAATCAGCAATAGAGAAATCCTTACAACCTAATAAATCCATTTGGGATTCCAAGACTTCTTTTCCGGTTTTTAAGGGAGGAAGAGAAATCTCACCTGGGACATAGCCGATTCCTTCTTTAATCTTTGGAGCTTCTTTAAAAGCATCTAAGCCTTTAACAGTAATAGTTCCAGAATCAGGTCTAATAAATCCCATAATGTTTCTAATAGTAGTTGTCTTACCAGCTCCGTTTTCTCCGACTAAGCCAAAGCTCTCGCCTTTCTTTACTTGAAAGCTAACAGAAAAAATACCTCGGCTATGGCCATAGTCTTTGCTGACATCGTCAAGAGTGATCACACTATCGTTATTATTAATCATTCTTTACTCCTGAGAAAACAGTATTTTCCTTATAGAAGGACATGAAGTAATCTTTTAGTGTTTCTTTCTTCTCAGTAAAATCAATTAGCTGATAACGACTTAAGCTTTTAACTAAATCGTTTATGTTAGAGTCATCAACTGAAATCAGAAGACTATTAGTAAGAGGATCATCTTTTACTTTTTTAATCTTGTCATTAAGATAGCCTTCTTCAAAAGAAAACAGATCAGCCTGGCTTTTGAATACCAATAAATAGGTTTTTAAAGTGTTGTGCTTTAAATCATCAGCCTTAAATTCGCTGACTAATTTTCCATCTTTAATTATTCCAATACGATCACAGGTAGCATCAACTTCTGAAAAGATATGGGATGAAAGAAGAATGGTCTTACCTTTTTTCTTTTCATCCTTGACAAAGGATATAAACTTCTCCTGCATCAAAGGGTCTAAACCAGAAGTAGGTTCATCAAGAATCAATACTTGCGGGTCTGACATAAAGGCCACCACAATTGCCATCTTCCTTTTCATTCCCATGCTCATCTCTTTACAGGGAAGATTAGAATCGACTTGGAAATAGCTAAGTAAGTAATTAAGCATCTCATCATTCTGAAGATGCTTTAAAAGTTTCATTTCCTGAATGAATTCTTTTCCAGTATATGAAAGAGGTAAAGCCGGTTCACCAGGAAGATAGCCAACATCATTTAAGATCCGATAATAGTTATGAAATGACTCCATCCCGTTAACAGATGTAAAGCCACTATCAGGCTTATAGAATCCCATGATGTGTCTGATAGTAGTACTCTTACCAGCACCATTTGGGCCTAAAAAGCCATAGACTTCACCTTTTTTAACTGAAAAAGAGACATTAAAAACACCCATTCCTAAACCAAAATCATGAGTAAGATTACTAACTTGAATGATGGCATTAGGATTAAAAGATTGAGCTTGATTGTCCTTGATTAAACCCTTTTCGGTTTTACGGTTTTTTTCTTTCTTGAACATAATTAGATTATATGTTGATATTCAAGGTTTTCAACTTTAGAAAGTAATACTTGCTTTTTGCGATTTTTGACTTGCTGAAAAATCGTTTTTTAAGGTTATCTACAATTCAAAAATAGTTTGCAATAATAAATATTTACTATGGGAGTTTTTTTGCTACACATTATTAGTATTATTATGCTAGAATGTTTGCAGGGAAAAACCCTATTTATTTTAATGGGAGGACAAATGTCAACCAAGAAAGTTGTCAAAAAGGTTTCTACTAAGAAGCCGAAGACCAACTACAAAGCTGGTCAGTATGTCTACGCCTTCAAAGACGCTTATGGTTTAGGTAAGCCGTTACTCGGTGGCAAAGGTGCTGGTCTTGCTGAAATGACCCACATCGGCATCAGGATTCCTGATGGCTTCACTATCACTACTGAAGCTTGCACACTCTACTATGATTCTGGTAAGAAGATTCCTGCCAATCTCGGAAAGCAAATTAATGTTGCTTTAAAGGAACTTCAGGCTAGAAGTCATAAGACCTTCGGAAAGGGACCGAATCCGTTACTTGTTTCTGTCCGTTCCGGCGCTAGAGTCTCTATGCCTGGTATGATGGATACTATTCTTAACCTCGGCTTAAACGATAATACCGTTGAAGCCTTAGCCAAGAAGAGCAACAACCCTCGTTTTGCTTATGATTGCTACAGACGTTTCATCTTAATGTTCACTAACATCGCTAAGGGTTATCCTAGAGATGAAATGGATGCTATGCTTGATGAAGTCAAGAAGCGTCTTAATCTCAAGAACGATAAGGATGTCCCTGTCGAAGAACTTAAGAATTTAATCGTCAAGTACAAGGCTTACTACAAGCAGAAGTTTGGAGAAGATTTCCCTTCTGATCCTGAAGTTCAGTTAATGACTGCTGTTAAGGCCATTTTCCACTCTTGGGATAACGAAAGAGCTAATCTCTACAGAAAGATGAACAACATCCCTTATTCTTGGGGAACTGCTGTCAACGTCCAGATGATGGCTTTCGGTAATATGAACGATCAGTCCGGAACCGGTGTTGGTTTCACCCGTCAGCCTACTGATGGTAAGAACCAGATCTTCGCCGAGTATTTAATCAATGCTCAAGGTGAGGATGTTGTTGCCGGTATCAGAACTCCTTTACATATTGATGCCTTAAAGACTCAGCAGCCTAAGATCTACAAGCAGCTTGTGGATTCCGCTGAGAAGCTTGAAAAGCATTATAAGGATATGCAGGATTTCGAGTTCACTGTTGAGGATGGTATCTTATACTTCCTCCAGACCCGTAATGGTAAGAGAACTGGACCTGCCGCTTTAACTATTGCTACTGATATGGTCAAGGAAGGATTAATCAATGAACAGGAAGCTGTTTTAAGAGTTGATCCTCGTTCTCTTGATCAGTTATTACATCCTACCTTTGTTGCTGCTGAGCTTAAGAAGGCTGTTGTCATCGGACATGGTAATCCGGCTTCTCCGGGTGCCGCTGTCGGTGGAATCGTCTTCACTCCTGAACAGGCTCAGGCTAACTTAGCCAAGGATAAGAACGTCAAGCAGATTTTGGTCAGAGCTGAAACTTCACCTGAAGATTTAGGTGGTATGGTCTCTGCTTCTGGTATCTTAACTGCCCGTGGCGGTATGACTTCTCACGCTGCTGTTGTTGCTCGTCAGATTGGTAAGACCTGCATCACTGGCTGTGGTGAAGCTGTCATCGATGAGAAGAACAAGACTATGACCTTAGGTGGCAAGACCTATCACGAAGGTGATGTCATTGCTATCAATGGTTCTACCGGTGAAGTCTATGGCAACGCTGTTGCTACTGAAGAACCGGCCATCTCTGGCAATTTCGAAAAGGTCCTTAAATGGGCTGATAAGTATGCCACTATGAAGGTCTTTGCTAATGCTGATACTCCTGAAGAAGCTTCTAACGCCGTCAGATTCGGCGCCAGAGGAATCGGTCTCTGCCGTACTGAGCATATGTTCAGAGGCAAGGATCGTTTAATCATCATGCAGGAAATGATTCTCTCTAGTACTACTGAAGAGAGAGAAAAGTATCTTGCTCAGCTTGAGACTTATCAGGAAGATGATTTCTACAAGATGTATCTCGCTTTAGGTGGCGTCAACATCAATGTCAGACTTCTTGATCCTCCGCTTGATGAGTATCTTCCTAAGAAGGAAGAAGATATCGCTGATCTTGCCAAGAAGACTGGTAAGACTATCGATGCTGTCAAGAACCGTATTGCTGAACTCCATATGACTAACCCGATGATGGGCTTACGTGGCTGCCGTCTTGATGTTGTCTATCCTGAAATCGGCAGAATGCAGGCTAAGGCTGTCATTACTGCTGCCTTAAGAGCCGAAGAGACTCTATCAAAGGGCGGCAAGAAGGTTCACATTACTGCTTCCATCATGGTTCCGCAGGTCATTGGTGACAAGGAATTCAAGTTCGTCAAGGATTTGGTTTCCGGTGTTGCTGATAAGATCATTGCTGAATCCAAGATTGATAATAAGCTTAAGTATATCGTTGGCACCATGGTCGAGACTCCTAGAGCCTCCCTCACTGCCGGCAAGATCGGTGCTGAAGCTGCTTACTTCTCTTATGGCACTAACGATCTTACTCAGTTCACCTTTGGTTTCTCCAGAAACGATTATTCTGCTTACATCAACCAGTATCTTGATAACAACCTCTTAGACTTTGATCCGTTCAAGACTATTGATGATGATGGCGTTGGCAGACTTATTGCTATTTCCGTTAAGGAAGGCAAAGCTGCTAATCCGAAGCTCCATTGCGGAATCTGCGGTGAAGCTGGCGGTGATCCGGAATCTATCGCTTTGTTCAACTCCTATGGCTGCGATTATGTTTCCTGCTCTCCGTTCCGTGTTCCTGGTGCTCGTTTAGCCGCCGCTCAGGCTGCTATTCGTGCTGAAGGAAAGTACAGCTACTAATTAGCTTTACTTCAAAAGCACAATAAAAGACCTGCTCGCAAGGGCAGGCCTTTTTATATGAATAGTGATGATCTTTAGCTTTGAAAATTTCAGATTATAGAAGCAAAACCAAAGGAAGATAATTTATTCTTCCTACTACCTTGATATCAAAATCCCCTAAAATATCAGCGTTCTTGATATTCCTAGAATGGGTTTTAAGGGCATACAGAATTGAAGCATGATCATTTACTCTCGAACTCTTGACTTCAACTAAATCAAATTTTTCAAGATTTGGTTTTGCAAAACCTGCTTCATATTTAGTTCTTTTTTCGGTTTTTTTTAAAAAAGATTTTCATATAGTGGAGAATAGTG
>DLIM01000002.1:0-122 GCA_002483745.1 Caryophanales bacterium UBA7642
TTAGACCGTAAAGGTCAAGTCTATTATCTTCATAATGATATTAAGACAATTTACGATACTGCTGATATTCTTAAAAAGCATTTCCCCAATTACAATATTTCTGTTTGCCATGCTAGGATGGA
>DLIM01000002.1:432-730 GCA_002483745.1 Caryophanales bacterium UBA7642
CTGATCACTTTGGCTTATCTCAGCTATATCAGATAAAAGGAAGAGTTGGAAGAAGTGACCGTTTAGCCTATGCCTATTTCTTCTTTAAAGATTCCTCTAAGATGACCGATGATGCTAAAAAGAGACTAAAAGCCTTAAAAGATTTCACTGAACTTGGAAGTGGCTATAAGATAGCTATGCAGGATTTAAACATTAGAGGAGCAGGCGATATCTTAGGTTCTGAGCAGGCTGGGTTTGTTGATTCCTTAGGTTATGATGCTTATATAGAATTGTTAAACCAAGTAGTCAAAGAAAAGCA
>DLIM01000002.1:985-1686 GCA_002483745.1 Caryophanales bacterium UBA7642
ACTCAAAGAATCAATATGTATCGAGAATTATCTGATTGTAAAAGCTCAGATGATATTAAGGCCTTCGGAGATAAATTAAGAGATGTTTATGGACCATATCCTGAAGAAGTAGCCAATCTTTTAGTAAAAAGACAGATAGAAATCTATCTTAATAGTGGACTATATGATAATTTTGTTGAAGGCTTAGGTGTTTATACAATAACCATGTCTGAGAAGTTCTCTTCTAAGCCATTGATTTTCAAGACTATTGATGAAGTGTTAAGACCATTAGCGGTTAAATTCCGATTTAAAGTCACCAATCATCGCTTTGAATTCATCTTAACTAAAACTAAAGACTACTTAGCTGATCTATTGTTTTTGACTTCTGAGATGGATAAAGCCTACTACGATTAATTAATGATCTGAACAACGGTAAAGATTTTATTTGTGTTTTTTATGTGGATATAAGACCAAAATATATGTTGCTACGCTTTACATAGCAAAAAAAGAGAATATACTTTTAATAAAGAAATATTAAACCCATTATTTGTGTGTCTTCCTTTTAATGTACAACACTTAAAAGTTAAGAAGACATTAGAATCAGGAGGCTAATATGAAATTTAAGAAAACGACTGTCATAGCCATTATTATTTGCTTGTCTTCTATTAATCTGTTTTCTTGTTCTAAGAAAGAGTCATTCCCTGAAGCTGACCCATTTCAAA
>DLIM01000002.1:1857-2404 GCA_002483745.1 Caryophanales bacterium UBA7642
ATTTCAAAAAATATAATGATGATGGTTCCTATACTTATCTTGGAAATGGTATTGTTTCTCTTAATGAAAATGAAGGCTGGATTGATACTAAAGGCTTATATTTTAATGCTGCTATTGAAGTCAGTAAAACTGCTAAACAGGAATCAATTGATCACGATTCCTATTCTCCTGGTGTAACTATGTTTTATGGCTGTGTCGAATACCCATATGGTGGCTCAAAATATCCTGATTATATGGGTGCTGATGATGAAACTCATTTTGTGATTCATTATCCAGGTGATAAATATTTTGGCTATTCTTATGGAACTAACTATGTTTATTCAATCACCAAAGATGATTACAATAAGTTAGAAGAAGCTTATGAAAAAGTTGTTCGTTCTATTGGTTTACCTAATTGGGTTAGATACCCTGAATACGAGGAAGGAAAATAAAGTTTTTTTATTTAGCTTTTAATAGTGGACTTAATATAAAAAGTTAATTTTATTTATTCGCAAGTAGGAATCAATTAATTGATAGACATATGTACAATAAATGCCAAACTGCTTTA
>DLIM01000002.1:2605-5611 GCA_002483745.1 Caryophanales bacterium UBA7642
CATTTATTAATTGCTGCTGTTTTGTTATCCATCCTTAATTCAAATCAAACTTTAATTTCTTCAGGGACTAGTTTTTCTGATCCGACATATTTGAATATTGGCGATGGTTGTTATGAAAGAACCAAAACTACTCTGACTATTTATGATAATTGTAATGTAGTTTCTTCAAATTCAAAATTTCCTATTCCGTTAATGGTTGCTTATCCAGCCAGAACATATTCAGGACTTGATTCCGGAATAATCACTTCATCAATTTCTGTAGAAGATGTTTTCGAATATTCTGTAAAGAATACTATTACTACTAATATTTCTGGTTCCGTTGGAGCTTCTTATGATGATTTAATTACAAGTGCTTTTGCCAGTTTAACAGCTGGAGTTAGCACATCATGGACATCAGCTTTCACAAATACGATTAAAGCAAAATCAATTGATCAATATACAGTTGATATGTCTAACCCTTCAGCCCTTGGCTCGTATTGCTATGTTTGGGCTTCCGATTCTGCAAAAGCCGTTGTTTCCGATTACAGAATAATTAAAGAAAGAAAATATCGTAAGTATGGGACTTTTGGAGACTATCACGAGGCCTCTGATACTGAAGAAACCTATACTACTGCTTCTTTCATCTATACAGGATCATTTGGTGATATAGGTTTAGCTTTAGTTCACTTCTCTACTCTTAGTGAATTAAACAATTATCTTCATGGTGGAATGATTAAACGCGTTTAGAGGCAATATAATGAAAAAGCAAATTAAAGTACTAGCCTTATGTTCTTCTCTTCTATTAGCAGGCTGTAATGTTAATGACTCCACAAGTTCCAAAAACAATCAAGGTATTCAATCGGTTAAAGCAACGGATGTCTATAAAGAAACTCCTGAAACTTATATAGTAGTTTTTACTAATAGAAGCGGAAGTGAAGAATATCTAAACAATGTTGATAAAAATGGTGCTTTTCCTATCTACACGATGGATGAGGATGAGGAAAAGCTTCTAGATGATAAATATTCAGAAAATTATAATTACTATGTAATTTCTAATCGTATTCCTGGTGACAATGAAAAGATCTATATAAGCAAACATGTTTTCTTCAAAGGAAGTGCTTATAAATCAGTCGATGAGATTAGTAAGATGTTTTCTTATGCCTGCTTGTATGGAATACCAGTCAACTTTCTTGATGATGACAGTACTCAATTGATTCAATTATTTGTGATGAGTGAATGGACTCCTTATACGTTGTCTCAAGGTTCTGGAGAAATTACTAGTCAGACTATTAACGGAGCAACTCATTTTGTTTATGATATGCCACTTCAGTTCACTACTCTTAATGCTGAAGCCTCCCTTCCTCTTTGGGGAGTTTCTATCACCTATCAAGGACTAGAAAAGAGCACTAAAATTGATGACAGTATGTATACCTATAAGCAAGCTAATTTACCTACTTTATTAACTAGAACCAATATTGAATATGAAGTCTGGACAGTAAGGAAAAGCACCTGTGAGGAGGCTCACCTTTATGCCATTCTTCCTGATGGGATTTATAACAGTGGAGATCTTTGCGGATTCAGTGTTAGTTTCCAAACTAGTTGTGGAGATACCCCAAAGAACGTCACGACTAATTTTATTCTTCTTTAATTATTAAAGGGCTGTAGTTGATATTGAATAATTAGCAATCAAAAACCTTATTTGATTTTCTTTAATGATTGTACTATATGAAGAATTGATAATATAGAAGAAGGAATAGACATAATCTTCAGTGATTGATTCATCTTTAGTTACATCTAAATAACAATAACTAGTTTCTGGTTTAGTCTCATAGAAATAAAGGTTAGAAGTAATCAATTCTACTCCGCCATCTTTTTTAGATTGCTGCTCATCGTTTCTTCTGACAGTTTTATAGCCTTTAGGAATCTGAGCTATAACAAATAGACGCATGGTATTCTCATCCAGAGTCTCATATTTGATTTTTTCTTTTGGATCAATAGTGAGATTGTTTTGACTATAGAAGGTATTTAATTCTGTTTGAGTATTAGTTATGTAATAGTTTACATAGTAGGAAGAAGTTAAGCTTTTATCATCTAATTGATTGATGACTTCTTTTTGAGTAATAGAACTATAGGGAAGAGAAAGAGAAGAAGTAATCTGAGTTGAATAATAACATTGATAGCAGTTATAGCCATAGGTATCTTCTGAGCAGCTTAAAAGGGATAAAGAGAGAAGTAAAGCTGGTATGACCTTGAAATGTTTGTTTTTCATTACTGATGATTATAACTTAAATGAAACTACTTATCTTTATCAGATACGGAATTATAGAAAGCAAAAGCTTTAATAGATAAAGGAACTTTAGAAGAGAGAATATCTTTATAGAAAGGAACACAGATGATCTTTTTATTCTGAATAAAAAGAGGATAGCTATCAATAAGGTAAAAAGGAACACCCTGTTTCTTTAATAGCTTATAGACATCTTTAGTCGGTAAGTTAGTAGCAATCTTATCACCTTTCTTAAAATTCCTAATTGTTACCGGTAATACCTTAAGATTGAATTTTGAAGGATTACTGAGATTGATAGAAAAGTATTTGTTAGAATACTTTTTTTTATTCTTATAAGTATAGGAATAGGAAACATTCTTATATTGCTTAGAAATAAAGAAGAAGTCTTTGGTTCGATATAAAGATGATTCATGATTGATAATATATTCACCATTGCTTCTCTTATTTAAGAAGGAATAGATATCTTTATAGATACCAGCCAGTCTAGTTTGATTAAGACTAATATTTTCTTTATTTACTAAATAAGCAACCAATCTTTTCTTTTCATCAGAAGAATAGGCTTCATAGTTTTTAAAACTTAAAGGATAAGAAAGGAGTGAAAAGCTTTGATAAAGCTTTTCTAATTCTTGATTCTTCTCTTCTATTTCTAAGCTGATCTTCTCTAAATCAAGGGAAGGAATAACTTTTTTCCTGATCTGGTTTCTTTGCTTTCTGAGGTTAGTGTTAGTGATGTCTTCATAATA
>DLIM01000002.1:5820-11064 GCA_002483745.1 Caryophanales bacterium UBA7642
AAAGGACGAAAGATTGTTAATCCTTTTAAAGTAGTCTCTTCTTTTAAGCCATAGAACAAAGGAAGATTATTTCTTTTCTTTTGCATCAGATAGGTTTCAATCTTATCAGTCAATTGATGAGCAGTAACTAAACCTGATAGTTTCTCTTTTCGGACAACTTCTTTAAAGTAATGGTATCTATAGTCTCTGGCCCATTCTTCAAAGTTCTTATCTTGCTTTTTATAGTGAGTATCTTTCTTAAAGAGCCTGAGTTTATAAAGATTAGCGAAGTAAAAAACAGTTTCCTCTTCTTTATCGACATAAGGTGAATCATGATAGTTGATATAGCAAAGAGAAACATGCCTATTAAGATCAGCTTGATAGTATCCAGCGAGGCAATTTAAAAGATAGACCGAATCCGGTCCACCTGAAAAAGCCACTAAGAGTTTCTTGTTCTTGAAATCAAGTCTATTAAAAACTTCTAAGATACTTTTTAAGATCATCCGTGGAATTCAATGACCACATCATGGGAAGGGATATAGATGTTGTTTCCGTCAAAATAGATCTGAGCATAATCAGGGTCAGAGAGGTTGTCGTTTTCAGTGACTAGATCATTGTATTCTTCAACAATGGCAGCTTCTTCGCTTTTTAGCTGTTGATTCTTTTTAAGCTGAATAGCCTCAAAGACGATTAATGTAACCAATAAAGCCGTGCATAAAGCCATTAAGACAATATAAAGAATACTGAGCTTCTTGCTCTTATCATTATTCTTAATTTTTATAGTTGAGTTCTTATCAACTGTTTCTTTCTTTTCTTCAGTTTTCTTGTCTTTCATAGATTTATCCTATTATCTCATACATCAATGAAGCATTATCGATGGTTGAGATAGTTCTAATTTCTTTAATCTTAGCTTTGATAGTCTTACCTAAAGGGGAAGTTATCTCGATGATATCATCGACCTTAACTTCAGTGGATGGCTTAGCCACTTTGCTATTCAATCTGACATAGCCTTTATCGATGAATTCTTTAGCAGCCTCTCTTCTTTTTATTAGGCGGCTGATTTTTAGGTATTTATCTAATCTCATAGTACAATTATTTTAGCATAAGAAATTAAAGTATTTACTATTCTTTATTAGATCAACAGAATAAAACAAAAAAACTCTGGGGTCGGACTCCCAGAGTTTTTGTTTTCTTGTCGAAACGACTTGTAAGATTAACGCTTTGAGAACTGCGGAGACTTACGAGCCTTACGAAGACCGTATTTCTTACGCTCAACGACTCTGGCATCAACTGTCAAGAGTCCTAAAGCCTTAAGTAACGGACGGTTAGCGGAGTTAGCCTTGTTTAAGCATCTTGCAATACCTAATCTTAAGGCGCCACACTGACCAGAATAGCCACCGCCAACAATGTTGGCCTTGACATCATACTTGCCTTCAGTACTAGTAGCCTTGAAGGGCTGAGTAGCATCGAGAACAAGAGTCTTTGAAGGGAAATATTCATCAATTTTCTTACCGTTGACGATAATCTCACCTTTTCCAGGAGTAAGGAAAACTCTGGCAACGGAAGCTTTTCTTCTTCCGATGGCTGAATAAATCAGTTTATCAGTTTTTGTGTTAGCCATTGTTTACTTCTCCCTCTTCTTAGTCAACTCAACAGCGATGGGTTTCTTATCTTGCTTATCATACTGTTCGGTAGGATAAACATATAACTTTCTCACCATCTTCTTTCCTAAGGATCCCTTGGGAAGCATTCCCCAAACTGCTCTTCTGAGCATTTCGGTAGGATACTGCTCAACCATAACCTTAGCACTTCTGACTCTTAGACCACCATACGATTCAGCTTTGTTGTCGTAATACATCTTCTTACGCATCTTGTCTCCAGTCAACCAAACCTTCGAGCAGTTGATGACTATTACATAGTCACCGCAATCGAAGTTAGGAGTGTACTGGGGCTTGTTTTTGCCCATTAAGATGATTGCGATCTCGGAGGCTAATCGACCAAGAGGTTTGTCAGTAGCATCGACAATGTACCAATTTTTTGATACATCATTCGTCTTGTAAATTGTAGTTTGACGCTGCATGTTCTAATCCTTTCATGATCATTAAGCAAACTGTATACCTTACCGGGGTGTAGTTCACAATTAGCCGAGGGTTATTTTACCACATGGGAAACAAAAAGCAATATTTATATATATTAATTATATATATAGGAGACTAGAAACCGAATTTAACTAAAATTCCTATTTTGATTAGAACTTTAAGATAAAACAGGTTCTTTCTAGGGGCTATTATGTATTATAATAACCTAAATAAGATAAAGTAGAAGGACATTTAAAATGAAAACTTGTATGCTTGTCGTTGATGTCGGCACTCAATCACTAAGAGCTTCGCTTATTGATGAAACTGGCAAGGTACTAGCTTTTTCAAGAAAAAAATACGATCCCGCCTATTATTCTCCCCGGGAAGGCTATGCTGAACAGGATGCTGATTTCTATCTTCATGTTCTTTGCCAGGCTACTAAAGATCTAAAAAATTCCAATAGCGAAATTTATGACAATCTTAAGGGTTTTGTCATTGATGGTTTCCGTGATACTTCAGTTATCCTTGATGAAAATAAAAAGCCAATCAGGAATTCCATTCTTTGGCTAGATCAAAGAGTCACCGTTATTCCACATATGCGTAATTTAAAGTTATATGAGAAAGCTTTATTTAATTTGGTTGGAATGTACGATACTGTTAAATACAATGCTGAAAGAACTGTATCTTACTGGATTAAAGAAAACGAGCCTCAGAATTGGGCTAAGATGAAATATTATTGTCCAATCTCTGCTTATTTTAACTATAAGATTACCAATAATTTAGCTGTATCAGGTGCAGATACTATTGGTCATTATCCTATCAATTTCAAGAAAGGAACCTGGCTTCCTTCTTGGCATCCAAAGATTGATGTTTATGGTATTCCTTTAGATAAAGTCCCTCCTGTTGTTCCAGTTGGTTCAATTATTGGAACAGTCACTAAGGAATTCAGTGAAGCTTCTGGAATTCCTGAAGGAATTAATGTCTATGCCTCTGGGTCTGATAAAGCCTGTGAGACGTTTGGAAATGGCTGTACTGATGAAGATGTTGCTTCTGTTTCTTTAGGAACAGCTTGCACGATTGATGTAGTTTCTCATAAGTATTCAGAGCCAGAAACTTTCTTACCTTCTTATCAGGCACCTTATAAAGGCTACTATGATTTAGAAGTACAGATTTATCGTGGCTTATGGATGATTAAGTGGTTTACTGATAATTTCGGAAGTGTTGATATTAAGGATGCCACTAAAGCCGGAATGACTATTGAAGATTATCTCAATATGAAGATAGCCAAGATTCACCCTGGCTGTGATGGTTTAGTCTTACAGCCTTATTGGGGGCCGGGACTAAAGAGACCTAATGCTAAAGGCTCTATTATTGGATTCTCAGGTGTTCATACAAGATACCATCTTTATCGTGCTATTATCGAAGGCATTGCCTTTGCTCTACGTGATGGTCTAGATGAAATCAGAAAGAAAACTCATAAGATGCCTAAGTACTTAGTTGTATCAGGTGGTGGTTCATCTAGCGATATTTTCTGTCATATCATTGCTGATGTTTTTGGTATTGATGTTCATCGTGCCCCTAATGCCGAATCCTCGACTTTAGGCGGAGCTATGTCAGGCTTCATTTCAAACGGTACTTATAAGACTCCTCAGGAAGCCATTAAGAATATGGTTGTTCCTGGAGATGTCATTCCTTATGACAAAGACAATCATGAAATCTATAATCGTCTTTATAAGAAAGTCTATTTAAAGATTTATCCTTCTTTGAAGACTGTCTATAACAACTGCAAGCATTTCTATTTAGAGAGCAACGGTGAGGAATAATCATGGCTGTTTTTTATATTCCTGATTTCTATGTCACCGGTGTTGGCTTTAATGCACTGAACAAATCAAGAAATGATCTTCATCATATCTATGACAAGCTAGGCTTTATTCCTTTGGAATCTAAAATACTTACTCTCAATGATGAAAAAGTTAAGTATTTTGCTTCTAATAACGATATTTTAGGTGATTATGTCGAAAGCATCATCAATTCGATTGATGAAAAGTGTCATCAAGGCGATTCTCTTTATATGGACTTTCCTTTTGCCATCAAATTTGCTGGCTACAGCAAAATAGTTTCTTATGCCTGTTCTAAAGGCATCAAGGTGGTTTTCTTTATTCACGATCTTGATGGCGTGAGATTCCAAAATCCTCTTCTTAATCTTTCTGATTCCTCCTGCTTAGATATGGCTTATTGCTTAATCTCAGCCAGTCCGGCTATGGATACGACCTTAGTTGACGGCTTAAGAGTCTCCAAGTTAGTTAAAAAAGTAAATTATAGTTATTGGGATTACTTGGTTCCTGACAAAGAAAACAAAAGAATGAATGGCTTAATCTGCTTTGCCGGAAACCTCAGCAAATCGACTTTCATTGCTGAAACACCTGATGTACTAGTGAATGCCGGTTTTAATCTATATGGAAAAGGTATGAAGACTATTTATAAAGGCACTTATAAAGGACAGTATAACCCTGAAGAATTGGTTGAAGTGCTTGATGGTAAATTCGGTTTAGTTTGGGATGGTAAAGCTAGTAATACCTGTAGTGGCAACTTTGGAAAGTATTTACGAATCAACACCTCCCATAAATTCGGTCTTTATATGGCAAGTTCAAAACCAGTTATTGTCTGGAAAGAATCCACCTTAGCTAAATTTGTTGAGAAAAATCATCTAGGAATAACAGTCTCTTCCTTAGATGAAATTGCTCCGATTATTTCTAACTTGAACGGTAATGATTATTATCAGATGAGAATGAATGTTCAGGAAATACGAAAAGACGTTATTACTGGCGCCCATTTATCACGGGTCATTCTAAGCGCCATTGAGTAATTATCTTTCTCCTTGTTTTAGTCTTCTTAGCTCAACTAAGGAGACTTTTTTATTAATAAAAAGCAGCGGATTGCTCCGCTGCTATATTTACTTTTCTTCTTTGCTGTCGTCTTCAGTATCAGCTGCATCATTCATCGGAATATCACCGCCGTTCTCGTTTTCTTTCATCTTCTCAGTCTGGAGAGCCTGCAAGTCATATTCGGGATCGTTGTAGTGAGTATCAGCTAATCTTTCTTCAGCTACTTGCTGATTGACATCATTGAGGACTTTCTCTAAGTCAGTGAATTCATCCTTGATGGCTAAAAGATCACAGGCTTTATC
>DLIM01000002.1:11357-13845 GCA_002483745.1 Caryophanales bacterium UBA7642
GAATCGTTCTTTAAAGCAGTGTAGTTCTTTAAATAATCTTCTCTAAAGGAAGCAGCCACTGGCTGTCCTTCGTTATTTCTATCAGAATAGAAAGCAGCTAAAGTAACAAACTTGGCAGAAGAATCAAGAAAGGAAGCATAAGCTTCTTTTAGTTTTTCTTTAGCTTCTTCGGGTGTTCCGACATCAGGTAGAATTTTGAAATCACTTTCCATGTTTATTTTCCTCCGACTAATTTCTTGATAACGGTAATAACCGCAATTAGGTTAGTCTTATCTTGTTGAGCATCATCTTCATCATCTAAGGTAACTACTAAATAATGACTTAACTCTTTAAGAAGATCATCAAAGCTTAAATCATCCATTCCTTGTAGGATATCAACGCCATTAGGCCCATCAGTCTCATCTACTTGATAAGGCTTGATTCCGTATTGTTCAAGACCTTCAGTGATGTCTTTTAGCCAGAACTTCAGACGATAGACGCTTACTAAACGATAAAGGAATTCTTTAGCCTCATCGCGGAAAGAGGCAAGACTATTATCATAAGGGTCGAAGAGGGATTCATCAATATTCTGGCTTTCTTCCTGATAGCCTAAGACATTATTGATGTCAGTTAAGAGGTTAACAGGATAGATAGAAGCGTTAGACAAAGCTTCAAAGAAATTAGGTTCGTTATACTTCATTCCTTTGAGCAGTGGAAGAACAATTGACTGAATTTGACTAACTTGTTTTGAAGCCTCTTCAGTAATTTTCTGATCAACAGTTAAGTTATCCTTTCCTAACATTACTTGAAAGACGCCTAAACTAAAGGACAAATCATTAATCAGACTTTGATAGCTGACTAGTAGTTCCTGATTCATCAGGAAAACAATATCACGATATTTGCTTACTTTCATAACAAATATATTATAATTTATACTAAACTATTTTATTAGCTTAATCGCTACTATTTTAAAAAGGGGTGTGGAATTATGACAGAACTTCTATTGAAATTGTTTGTTAAGGACTATAAAAACGTCGAATCTACTGAAGTAAGAAAGCAATATGGGCTTTTAGGGTCCTTTTTTGGATTGATTACTAACTTTATCGTTTTTGCTGCCAAGATTGTTATCGGCGCCATGCTAGGTTTATATTCAATCATCGCTGATTCTGTAAACAACTTATCGGATTTCGGCAATAACTTCTTAACTATTTTCGGTTATAAAATTTATGCTAAGAAGGCTGATGATGAGCATCCTTTCGGACATCAGAGAATGGAATATGTTATTTCTTTAGTAATCTCCTGTGTGGTTATTGCTTTAGGCGTTGTTATGGTGTATCAAGGAATCTTAGATACGATTCAGTTTATTAAATCTATGCAGCAGACTGGGCATCCTATTATTGATGATACTTTTACCTATACTAGCTACATTGTTACTTTATGTATTTTATCAGCAGCAATCTTTACCAAGGTCATGCAGGGTCTTGTCTATCGCAATTTAGGAAAAAGAATTAATTCCCTTCCGATGATTGCTATGTTCCAGGATTCCCGCAATGATGTTATCGCTACCTCCTTAGTAGTAGTCGGTGTTGTTGTTACCTGGTTTACTGGCTATTCTGTTGATTGCTTCTTTACTATTGCGGTTGGTATTTTAGTAATCATTTCCGGTATTGGAATAATGAAGGATGCTATTAATGTTCTACTAGGTGAAAAACCTGATGAAGAACTAGTTAAAAAACTTGTTGCTTTAGTTAGTTCACATAAAGATGTTTATGGTATGCATGACTTAACAATGCATTGCTATGGCAGTGTTATCTTTGCCGTTCTTCACCTTGAAGTAGATGCTAAAACCGATGTCATGGTTTCTCATGAGTTATGTGATACTGTTGAAAGAGAAGCCAAAGCTAAACTCAATATTAATTTGACTGTCCATATGGACCCAATTCTAGTTAATGATCCTGATACCGATAAATATAAGAAAGCTGTTGAAGAGGCTTTAGCCACCTATAAAGAACATATCTCTATGCATGACTTTAGGATTCTATCTGCTCCTTCTTATGTGAATATTATCTTTGACCTAGTGTTACCTACTAATCTAGATAATGGGCTTGGAAGAAAACAGGTTAGAGATGAAATCTTAAAACACACTAACAATCGTTATGGAAAGCCTACCTATTTAGTCATTCATTATGATGATTACATCACTGATTTTCTTCAAGGAACAACGGCTGAAAAGAAAGACGGTTAATGATTATTTGAAGAATAATTTCTCAAAGTTTCATTTATCTTGCTGAATACATTAATTAATCCAAGCTTAGATTGCTAATTAAGCTTCTTTTGAAACGATTAAAAGGGTATTTATTTTATAGTTAGTTTAATATAATATATAAGTCATTAGAAAGGCGCTATTTATGGATAACAATCAAAATAAGCCAATTCAGAACGATGCGATGGATCTAAATGATCAGGAGCAGAGAAGAAGAGAGAAATTAGCTCTCTACAAAGAAATGGG
>DLIM01000002.1:14055-15230 GCA_002483745.1 Caryophanales bacterium UBA7642
CTTCAGCCTGAAGAAATCAAGGAGAAAGATATCGTCCATATTGCTGGACGTATTGTTCTTTTAAGAAAGATGGGTAAAGCCAGCTTCTTTACTCTTCAGGATAAGTTTGGAAAGATTCAGTGCTATATCCGTCAGGATGTGGTCTTAGAAGATAACTATAAGCTTTTTAAGCTTGCTGATTTAGGTGATATCTGCGGCATTGAAGGCTGCATGATGAAGACCAAGACTGGCGAAATCACTGTTAGAGTCACTAAATATACTCATCTTGTTAAGGCTTTAAGACCTTTACCGGATAAGTTCCATGGTCTTACTGATACCGATGAAAGATATCGAAGAAGATATGTTGATTTAATTGTCAATGATGATTCCCGCAAGGTCGCTTTCATGAGACCTAAGATTATCCGCGGAATCCAGAATTTCATGGATAAGGAAGGCTTTGTTGAAGTTGAAACCAGTATTCTTCAGCCGATTTTAGGCGGAGCCAATGCCCGTCCTTTTGTCACTCACTACAATGCTCTTGATCAGGATTTCTATCTTCGTATTGCGACTGAGCTCTCTTTGAAGAGACTTCTAGTCGGCGATATGGAAAGAGTTTACGAAATCGGAAGACAGTTTAGAAACGAAGGTATTGATACTACCCATAATCCGGAATTCGATACCATGGAAGCCTATCAGGCTTTCGGTGATCTTAGCGATATGGAGAAACTCACTGAGGATCTCTTCCGTTATTTAGCTACTACGATTGTCGGCAAGACCGACTTTAAGTGGTTAGGCTACGATATCGATATTGCTAAACCTTTCCGTCATGCTACTATGACTGAACTCATCAAGGAGAAGACCGGTGTTGATTTCTATCAGGTCAATGATCTTGATGAAGCTCTAGCTTTAGCAAAGAAATTCAATGTTCCTGTTGAAAAGCACTTTGCTTGGGGACATGTCCTCAACGCCTTCTTTGAAACCTTTGTTGAATCTACTTTGGTTCAGCCGACCTTTGTTTTACAGCATCCTGTTGATATCTCGCCTTTGGCTAAGAAGGATCCTAATGATCCTCGTTTCACTCAGAGATTTGAGATGTATATCTCTACTCATGAAATGTGCAACGCCTTCACTGAACTTAATGATCCAATGGATCAAAGAGCCAGATTCAATGAACAGATTGAAGAAAAGAAGAAGGG
>DLIM01000038.1:0-1017 GCA_002483745.1 Caryophanales bacterium UBA7642
TTAATGTAATATCTTCAGGTTGTAAGATGAGATATTTGTTGTCATATTTAATTTTGAAACAAGTAATCTTAATAGGTGTAGTAAACTCCCCAAGACATGTAGTAGAAAAAACCACACTTCCTATAGTTCCCTGCGGAGTAAATGCCAGTTTATCAAGATCTCCAGTTCCTTCAACACTAGATAGACTAATAGACCCATCCCAATTGAAATCATCTCCAACATTCATATAAGTATCAGTTGGAATATAGATTAATTGTCCAACGCCAATATGAAAATCCAAAATAGTATTATTTTCCGGACATGAGATTTCTTTTAATTTTTCAACTTCTGGAGAAGAAGAATTATCAGAACTTGTTTTGGCTGAAGAATTTGTTTTCACAGAACAAGAGCTAACCATGAAAACAAATACAAGAAATGGTAATATTTTTTTCATACTTTTCATTAACATTTTGGAGGAACAGGATTAAATTCCTGAGGTTTAGTCAAGGAAAGAACAAAAGACGAATCTCTTGAACTGGATTTTTTTACATATTCAGCCGATATGAATGTACCATCAGTGCTTTTCTCGATGTTAACGACATCCGAATAATAGGCATTGAGATAAACGTAATATGTTCCTGCTTCTTTTGGATTATTTTTACTGTTAGAATCAAGTCCCAAGGTAACACCTGCAGCAAAAGTCTCAGAATTAGAATTATAATTAGACATTTCTAATTCCATTTCAGTTGAAAGACCAAAAGCGCCAGTTTTTGCAGTTGCCCCAAATCCTGCAGTATACCCTATAGTAATAGATGTAAAGGATGAAATCGAAATACTTGTGGAAGCTATTGCGGGATCGTGAACAACACTTAAGCCAACATAATAACTGCTAACAAATGTTCTTGAACTAACTATTTCATATCTAGTGAAAATATAATTTCCTTTACGAATTTCTATTGTCTGTCTTCCTTTGCTATCTGATACATATGAATTTGCAGTATTTTCATCAATGCTAGTTGCTTTTTGGGTATAGTTTGC
>DLIM01000038.1:1143-15915 GCA_002483745.1 Caryophanales bacterium UBA7642
GTTGCTTTTTGGGTATAGTTTGCTCGTCTTATGTTGTTGAAAACATTATCAAAACTCGTGATGTTGCTTTTATTCCCACAAAAAGGATTCGCTAAAAATGTAAATGCAACACTTAATAGTTTAATTTTCCTATTCATTTAATTTCCCTGTATTAATTGACTTTAATCTCAAATTGAGAAGTCGAGATAGTATCTGTCAGAAGACCCATGCTACTGTAATTGTAATAATATACTTTTTCATTATTTAGATCCAAGTAGTAAGAACTGGAGGTTGGATATTCAATCATTATCAAAAATCTATATTGAAATACTGTTTTATAAAGTGAATATGTTTTTGATGAATCAGTAGAATCAAAATCATATGAAACAGAAATGCTGGTTCCAGATCCGATTCCAAAAGATTCTTCCTCAAAAGCCGATAGAGACGCTTCAATTGATGCTCCTAAGTACTCCCCACCTACGGTAATGTTCTGTTGGGTTTGTGCACTAATAGTTTGTTCAACTTCCTTATCACATGTTGCATAAAGAGAATCTAAATTTTGCCCAGATGAACTGGCTACGATTGATTGGACATAATCAGGCGAACTAGTCACAAATAATGCAATACCAAAATACGGAAGGGTAGATTGTGTTGATGCATCAGAAGGGCGACTGATAAAAGTATCATCTAAACTATACCTGTCAGTGATAGTAAACTTAACACCCTGATAGTGAGCATATTGATTAGTTGAATATGGAAGATTAGTTAATCCATCTCCTGAATAAGTCACATCAGATGAATTAATAACTGAAGAATTGTAGTTTAAATCTGTAATAACAGAATCGGTAAGTTCTTTTGTCATTACATAGCCATTCTCAACTGACCCATTATTAGAAATACATGCGCCATTCAAACCAAATCCTACAATAGAAACTGCGACAATTGAGATTATTTTAGACATCTTATTCCTCTTTTCTTACCTCCTTTTTGCAATTATAGCACAAATTTGTAATGAAAACGTAAATGGTCAATTTTACAAATTTGTAAGTATTTTTGAATTTTTTAAGCAATTACTTCAGCACTGAACATAGATTTGGGCAACATTTACTTTAAAAGGCATAGATTAAAAGGAACTTTTGAAGCATTAAAAAATGAAATTAAGATGAGGAGGATTATGAACAAATTTTTTAAAAGTTATTCTAAAAAGATTTAAAAAGTTTGGTGATTTCACTTGTTTCTTCCAATTTTTCTAGGATAAAGTGCAAATTAAAACATTCGATATAGTGCTTTTTTGATTAAGCAAGAAAACAATTTATTCATTAAAAACTAAAAGGTAAAATATAGACATGATAAACAATCTTTTGTTAACTGAGTCTAGTGATTACATCATGCCTACTAGAAACTTCTCTTTAGCCTATGTCATCATGGACAGCATCTTTGTGATTGCTTTTGTAGTGATTCTTTTTGCTACTAAAAGAAAGGTCACGGCCTTTTGGGCTTTGACTGGCGGTCTGCTTTATTGGATTGTCGATTTTGGAATCTTCTATGGGGCGACCCATTCAAGAGAGATCTTCTCCTATACCTTTAATAACTATACCAATACTCTTACAGAATTAGGTCCTTTAGGAGTAGGCGGAGTGCTCTTCTGGATGTCTATGAGCTATGGAATATTAGACTTTGCCTTTATTTGGCTGTGGCTATCTAAAGACAAGAAGGCTTTAGAATTCTCAACCTTGATTGTGGTTTGGTGGATCTGCTGTCCTTTGCTAGCAGATTTCTTAAATAATCTTATTCCTACTATGCTTTGCTTCCAGACACAAAGAACAACTAATA
Source organism: Caryophanales bacterium UBA7642 (assembly GCA_002483745.1). GTDB lineage: Bacteria > Bacillota_I > Bacilli_A > RFN20 > CAG-288 > Enterosoma. Next base: position 2,956 of record DLIM01000038.1, read on the forward strand.
AATACCACGGAATCATGGGATTAATAATGTTAGTCGGTTACTTCATTGTCATCATCACGAATATTGTTAATAAGGACGAAAGTAAGAAGATTCCGATTGTTAGATTGTTTATTATTGGATTCATGGCTCAGTTCTTATGGGAATTCTTACTATTAGTATTCGGAATCAGAAGTCAGACTTATGATTCTGACTTAACTAGATCTATATCGACTTTGCTTCAGGATTCTTTAGTAGAAACTAACTTAGGTATGCCTTATATTTACTTCATCCATAAGGCTGTAACTTCTAGATGGGATGATGACCTCAAGAAAAAGGAAATAGTTAAATTAAAAGCAGACTAAAAGCTTTTATTTAGTTAGACTTCATTTTTTAGTTCCTTATTTTACTTAAAAATTCTACATTAAAATATGAATTTGCTCTTTTCTCTTCCTTTTTAAAATAGAAGTCCTAGAATATCTATGATAAAGAACTAAATAGCAAAGAATGACTTTATTTAAAAAATTCAAACATTTGTTTGATCCTATCGATCTAACAAAAGGAAGCATCACCAAAGATCTAATTCTTTTCCTGATTCCGACTGTTTTAAGCTTAATCTTTCAACAGATTTATTCTTTAACTGATGCTATTATTGCCGGACAGTATCTTTCAGAAACTGAGATTGCTGGCCTTAATGATGCAGTTCCGTTAGTGAATATGGCCTTAAACTTTACTTGGGGATGTACCAGTGGATTTAGTGTCATAGTATCAAATAAGATTGGTGCTAAAAACCCTGATGATGCCAGAAAGAGCTTTTGGCTTCAGGCCTGGCTATCTTTAGTGGTAACAGTTATTCTCACTATTTCGATAATTTGCTGCATTAATCCTCTTCTCAAATTTATCGGTGTTGTACCAAGCACTGAAGGGTCAGAGATGAACAACGTTTACATCGCTGCTGCCACATATGTCTTTGTTATTAGTTTAGGTATTATTGCCCAGGTTTCTTATAACTGGATTATTTCAACGCTTAGAGCTTTAGGTGATTCTTTCACTCCGTTCTTGTTTTTGGTTTTTTCAACCTTAATTAATATAGGCTTGGATTTTGCTTTTATTGTCGGCTGTCATCTAGGGGTTGCAGGTGCTGCGTTAGCTACTATACTTTCAGAATTGCTTGCTGCTATTGGTTCCTGTATTTACACGTTTTTACGTTATAAATCACTTCGATATCGAAAAGGTGACTTTAAGGTTTCTTGGAACTTTGTTAAGCAGCATTTGAGATTAGGTTTACCTTTAGGATTTCAATATGCTATCCTTCAAATTGGAATCATAATAATGCAGGCTGCTATTGTAAAATACGACTATGTTGATTCAACAGGGGCTGACTTTGTTCTAAACACTCCTGCACAGCTTGGCTATAGTGTTGCAAATAAATTAGATGGCTTACTTATGTCTCCTCTGTCTGCTTTAGGAACCAGTATGCTTTCTTATATCGGTCAGAACTATGGCGCCCATGATGAAGATAGAATTAAAAAAGGATATCGAGATAGTTTAATTATTGGTCTTTGCGCTTGGATTTTTGTTATGACAGTTGGTTTATTAATGACAATAAATGGTGCTTATCAATACGTTTTCTTAGCCGATGATAAAGTCACAGCTACCACTTTAAGATACGGTAATGCTTATCTTTACATTGCCTGTCCTTGTTTAGGAATACTGATGGTACTCTTTGTTACTAGGAATACGCTCCAAGGTTTAAATAAACCGTTGTTCCCCTTCTTAGCTGGTATAGGTGAGCTTTTTGCTAGATCACTAATTTGCTTATATGCTCCAGCCTTAATCAATGGCGGTGCCATTGATTCAACAGCCTCAATTGAGTCATTCTATTTTGTCTGTGCTGCTGATCCTTTGGCTTGGCTGGTGGCTTCCTGTATTCTTTTGATTCCAATGGTCAGTCTATTAGTTAAGAGTCATAAGAAGAATAAGCAGTTAATTTCTTTAAGTAATAATGAGAAGAAGTAAGTGTTTGCTTTTTATATATAAATATATATAATATAGGCGTACCCCGAAAGAAGGGGTTTTTATTTTAGCTTAGAGAGGTAAATTACCGTGCGTGAAAAAGTAGTTCTTGTTTGTTCTGAATGCCAGTCTAGAAATTACAACGCCACTAAAAAAAGCGGTGATGGAACTAGACTAGAAATCAGAAAATTCTGTCCTAAATGCGGTAAGTATACCTTACACAAGGAAGGAAAATAAAATGAATAAGTTTACTCGTTACTTCCGTGGAGTCGGCGAAGAAGCTAGACGTATCAGATGGCCTGATCAGAAAACCTTATGGAAGGCCGTTGGCATTGTCTTAGTAATTGCTGTATTCAGTGCTTTATTTATTGCTTTAGCTGATTGGCTTACTATTCAGATTATGCAGGGATTCAGCAATGCTTTTCCGAAGTCCAGTACTTCTTCAAGCGGTGCTGCTGCTGATTTGATTGTTACAATTATTAACGGAGGACAATTCTAATGATTGATGATGAAGAAAAGAAAGTAGAAGATACCACTGCTACTGCTGCTACTACTGCTACTGCTACTACTGCTACTGCTGCTACTACTACTGTTTCTAGCAATACTGAAGAAAACAAGAATGAGACCACTGTAGAGAAGGCTCTTCCTGTTCATAAGCATACCTTTAACCCTCTCATCGGTGAAGTTAACCCTGATGAGAACAAGGATGACGATGATGAGCTTCCTGAAAAGGCTTGGTATGTCATCAATACCTTTGCTATGCGTGAAAGACAAGTAAAGGAAATGCTTGAGAAGAGAGCTATCTCTTATGGTATGGAAAATAAGATTTTCCGTATTATTTGTGCTGAATACGAAGATCCAGTCTTAGATGAAAATGGCAAACCTAAGTTTTCTAAAGATAAGAAGACCGGTAAGATGATGCCTAAGTTTAAGACTAAGAACTACTATCCTGGCTACATCTTTGTTGAAATGGTCATGACTGATGAGACTTGGTTTGTTGTCCGTAACACTCCTGGTGTCTCTGGTATTACTGGATCATCCGGTAAGGGTGCTAAGCCTTTCCCGATTCCTCGTGAAGAGATTGAACCTGTTTTAAAGAGAATGCATATTGAAGATCCTGATATGTATTCCGACTATAAGGTCGGCGATAACGTCAAGATTCTTTCTGGTACCTTTGCTGATGCCGAAGGAACTATTGAGTCCGTTGATCCTACTAATTCTGAAGTTTCGCTTCAAATTACCTTATTCGGACGTCCTAATACAATCGTTGCTAAGTATTCTGAGATTGAGAAGATTCAGGAAAATCCCAACTATAACGGCGGAGAAAACAATTAGTTTCTTTAGTTGAAAAAACAATAGGAGAAAATAAAATGAAAGACCTTCTTATAATCGGCGGTTCTAACATTGATTACACAGCCTCAAGTGTTAACCCTCTTATTCCCGAAGATTCCAATATCGGCCATTTAAACATCTCCTTTGGCGGTGTAGCTAGGAACGTAGTTGAGAACTTAGCTCGTTTAGGGGATAAAATCACTTTTATCACGGCAATCGGTAACGATGCCGGTGGACAAAAACTGAGACGTGATTTGCGTTCCCTGAAAGTCAAAGTCTTAGCCATTGAAGACAAGAACTGCCCTACCTCTAGTTATCTTTCTATCAACGATAATTTAGGAAACATGACAGTCGGTGTCTGTGATTCTAGAATCTTAGACTGCCGTACCACGGAAGATATTGCTTTCTTCAATGACATCACCTCTAAGCATCATAACATCGTTCTGGATGCCAACTTAAACCAAGAAACAATCGATTATATCTTTGCAAACTACTTCTCTCATCTCTTCTATGTCGAAGCTGTCTCTGCTAGCAAAGTCTCCCGCTTCCGCAAGCATCTAAAAGAAATCTATCTTTTCAAGATGAACTACTTAGAAGCTAAGACCTTAATGAATGAGGATAAAGACATTCATACTTTAGCAAATGATATTCTCTCAGCTGGTGTTAAGAATGTAGTTATCTCTAACGGTTCTAATCCAATCGTCTATGGTAATGCTAGCCGTATAGAAGACTTACCAGTAGAGAAAGCTACCCACATTGTAAGTGAATGCGGAGCAGGCGATGCTCTCTTTGCCGGAGTCCTTCATGAGATGATTGAAAAGGGTAAGAATCTCGGTGCTTCAGTAAAATTTGGAGCTATGCTATCTAAAGCTACTCTCCAAGTCTCTACTACAGTTAACCCCGATATTAAAAGACTAGTTTCTTCAGATTAAAAAAATAAGAGCTATCGCTGTCTTCTTAAGCGTTAGCTCTTTTTTTAAGACTGCTTTTTGTATCTAAATTTATTATTCATCAACACCGGATTTACGGATGGAAGTCATGATATCTTTAAATAATGATGGCAATACTTTTTCAAATTCAGCACCATAAAGAGCACCGTTCTCTTTATCTTTGATAGTCTCAGCCATAGAGCGATGAACAAAAGCGTGAGCAATCTTGATTGAAGAGAGTAAAGAAATATTATAGATAAGACAAGAAACCAAAGCTGAAGCGAACAAATCTCCGCAGCCATGAAAACGATCTGGGAATGCCGTGGCTCCATAAGCGCCAAAACGTTCTGAAGAGGTCATATCCATATAAATAGCGCCGATGTTGCCTCTCTTTAAAGTAACACCAGTAATAACAACCTTCTTAGGTCCTAAAGCTGCTAGCTCTTCGAGAAGTCGATTGGCAAAAAGCTCATCATAGCTTTCACCTGGGTATCTTTCGCCGACTAAGAAACAGGCCTCAGTAAAATTAGGAACAATAACATCGGCTTGGGAGACTAATTTTCTCATAGCAGAAACATGGGCTTGATCAAAGCCAGGATAGATTCGACCTGATTCAGCAAAAGCTGGATCGACAAGGACTAAAGTATTTTGATCTTTAAGTTTTTCAACAATGCCTTGAACAATACCAACCTGGTTATTTCCTAAATATCCGGTATAAATAGCATCAAAATGATTTTTGAAGCCAGCCCATTTATCAACAGTGGCCTGAAGTTCCCCAGTTAAGTCATGATAAGTCCAGCTAGGGAATGCAGTGTGGTTTGATAAAACAGCTGAAGGAATACCTACGGTTTCGATGCCACAACTAGAAATAGTTGGAAGGGCCACAGTAAGAGAGCACCTTCCTAAACAACTATAATCTTGAATCGTTAAACACCGCTTCTGAGCCATATATAAATACGACCTTCATTCATTCTTAATGCAAATGCAAAATCAATTATAACAAAAATTCCTCATAAATTGAATGCTTTTTATTCCTTTTCTTTACAACTCAACAATATTGATAGTGGTATAGCAAACATAGCAGAAAAATCTTCGTATTGTTTTCTACTAGGTAAAGCTTCACCGTTTTCCCATTTTTTAACTAAACCAATGGAGGCTTTCATCTTCTGGGAAAGAAACGCTGTGTCAACAGAATAAGTCTTGTAAACAGCCCTAAGTACCGAAGAGAAAGTCATATTAGTTGCTTTCAGGTTTATCATTTCCGCCATCATCACTGCCATCTAAATCATCAGAAGAAGAAGAATCATCATCGCTCTTTTGAATCTCATACTTGGAGTAAGCAATCTGCTTGTTATGAATCTTCTTGCCTCTGGTTTTCTTCAATTCCGAAATATCGACAACTTTTACATCATGATTCAACACTTCGTTGGTGTCATTTGTGGTAGGAGTAGCAGATTTCTTAAACTCTGTTTCCTTTAAAACACGCTTAGTATTCTTAATCTTGATAAGTAAGGAAACCATACTTACTAAACCGATAATGATTAAGACACCGCCGACAATAATAGTCATCCATTTTTGAATAAATTTAGGGTCTTTGTTATTAAAAACAATATAAACAACAGCACCAGCAATCAATAACGCTGCTCCTAAAAAGGATAGAACCGCAGTTGCAACATTCTTTTTAGTGCCTTTACCAATACATTTATCAACACCATAAGCAATCATCATGGCAGAATAAGTAAACATAACACCGATAAGAAGAGGGGTAAGAATATCGTACAAAAGAGTGGGGGTAACAAAGAAGACTACTGATAAAGAAATAATGATTGCACCAAAGATAACTTCCTGATTAAAGGGTGAACGATATAAAAGATATCCAGCAAATAAATCAAGTAAGCCATAGACAGATAAAACCGTAGCCACACTATAACCTAATGACTTGTCAGTTGATCCTTCACTGAAATAAGCGGTAATAATAAAAATAATACCTAAAGCAATCAAAATAACAGACTGAGCAAGCTTAAGCCATTTATAGACGCTAACGTTCTCTTCAAGAGAACTCTTCTTTTCTTCTTTATTAATGCTGTTATCAGTAGTATCTTTGGTATCCATTTTAAAACCTCAATTTCTTAATAACATATTATAATCTTATTTAGTATATTAAATAAATGGGAGTTTCAAAAATGGCAAAAATTATTCCTATTTCTAAGGCCTGTGAAGCCCTGAGTGCCTTAGCTGATAAAAGAATAGAAAAGATTTCAGATTCCCGGTTTTTAGTGACTTCTTCAGACTTTTTTAAAAAATATACCGTAATAAAAGAAAAAGATTCGTTTTCCTCAAACGATAATGCCACCTTTTGGCAGCATTATGCTGGTTATCCTATTATTGCAGTACTGCTTTTAGAAAAAGAATTAACGTTTGATGATAAGTGGCTTCCTTACTTTAAAGGTATTAACTGGAAGAAGCTTAATACTGATCATCACAACAAATATGATGAATCAATAGCTGAAGCCTTTAAAAACCTAAATGAAAACGATAGGAACTCTCTTTTAAAAGAATGTCAAAAAATATTAGATGATCTTCAAGCTTTAAACCTAAACATTAAAGGCAATCGCCAAAAACTTATATTGCTAAAAGATACTCATTAATGATTGCAAAATAAGCAGTGCTATCTAGATAAAGTTTATTGTCCTTGATAGTGGCTCCACTATCAGTCCTGTAGCAATAGAATTGATTTCCATCAAACACATCGGAATAGCCATCCTTAAAGGAAACAACCATCTCATAGCCTTTTTGCATTGGAACGGAAGGTTCTTCACTAACAAATGTTAATGAACAAATCCGGGTAGATAAAGCAGTAAATTTAGCATCAGAACTTGGGTAAACTTTATACTTAATCAGCTTAGTGATATGGCCGTTATTAGGAATGGTATTATCAGAGGTAGAAGTCATTTCTTCGCTATAGAATAAACCAATATGCAAGGCGTTCTCAGTAATATTATCAAGCTTATACTGATAGGTTTTATTTTCTTTGGAATAAGACAGATGACCAGTATTAGTCGAAGGATTACAAGAAGATAAAGTAAAAGATAGGACTAGCAATAAAAGCACAGTTATTTTTTTTGAAAACGAAGGATTTCTAACTTTGAATTTAGCTTTCATTTCTCCAATTATCCTCAAGACCATTTAAAATTATAATCCTAGTATAACAACTTTTTTCAATTTAACTTTAAAGAAAATAAAAAGAGAGCTTTTTGCCCTCTTTCAGTTCTCTTTCGCATGCTTTTTCTGATTGGAAGTAGGTGGGTTAACTGGTAGAGAAGCAGTTGGTTTAACTACATAAGGAGCCATCATGGCTTCTATAACCTTACAGGTTCTTCTAACAGCCAGATGGCTGTGAACTTTAATGGCAATTGGAATATCAGAATATGATTTCTTATTTGATACATCAGTGAATGGGACACTGGTGCTTTTAAGCTTACTTGGTAAGACAGCTAAGTAAATTTTCAATCTCTTACCGGATATAGTAATCTTAGCAAAGCGTTTCCGATGAAGTCTAAAACTTTCGCCAGAAGAAGAAATGCGACTATGTAACTTATAATTTAAAAGAGTTTTCCTAATTAATTTATAGGCTTCATAAACAAAGCCATTATCAGCCGTGGCCTGTGCTAGTTTTATATCAAATTTTACTCGGCCATAATTTAACTTAGACTTTTTGTTTGTTATTGCTGAGCTATCATTGATTTCTTTTTTGAAGCCCATAGATTGATCCTCCGAAATTGCCTCGTGCTTTTTTGCTATATTTAAAATTTTAATGCAAAAGAAAGCAAAGGTAAATGATAAATTACGTTAATTTAACAACTAAGGGCAATAACCTTACGAATTCCGTTTGTTATTTTTTAAGCTTTCAATAAAATTGTTAAAGCTCATATCAGAAGGCATACGTAAATCGCCTCTTGGAGAAAGGGCAACACTACCTACTTTTATCGAATCTGGCATGGCTGAACGCTTGAACTGGTTGTTAAAAAAGCGATGATAAAAAGTAGTTAGACATTTATAAATAAATTCCGGCTGATATTTGCTTTTAAAGCATAAGCAAGCTAACCAATAAATAGTAGAAGGATCATAGCCATCTCTTAGCATATGGTAGAGGAAAAAGTCATGTAATTCATATGGACCTAAAATATCTTCCGTGACTTGATGAATCTTGTCTTTATTAGTACAGCTGTCAGGTATTAATTCCGGTGAAATAGGAGTAGCTAAAATATCTTCTAAAGTGTTCTTTAATTTTGAATTGTTATCATATAAAGAAACAATATATCTAACCTCTTCTTTAATCATAGTTTTAGGAATAGAAGCATTAACGTTATACATCGACATCTGATCACCGTTATAAGTAGACCAACCTAAAGCAATCTCACTTAAATCGCCAGTTCCAATGACAATGCCTTTAACATAGTTAGAATAATCCATTAGAACTTGGGTTCTTTCTCTAGCCTGAGCATTCTCATAAGCCGTGTCATAAACATCTAATGGATGACCTAAGTCCTTTAGATGATCTCTAACTGTCTTAGAAATATCAATTTCTTTAAAATCAGTACCTAATTCCTTAGCAAGGCTTAAGGCATTTCCTCGAGTTCTTGAAGTAGTAGCAAAACAAGGCATTGAGATAGCGTGAATTCCTTTAATGTTTAGTTTTAATCTATTAAATGTCTGATAGCAGATTAAAAGAGCCAAGGCGCTATCAAGTCCTCCAGAAACACCTATCACGACATCCTTGATATTCAAATAAGAGATTCTCTTAACTAATCCAAAAGTCTGAATCTCCATCATCTTCTTAAGATCCTGATTAATCTTCTCTCTTGGTCCGCTTAAGAAAGGGTTTCTTGGAAAGACTCGATCAGGAACCTTGTCTTCAGGTTCCTGAAAAGCAAAAGGGATGGTCTGATACTCCTTATCATTTTCATTAATAAAAGTAGTCATTTTACTTCTCTTAAAAGATAAAGATGAAACCGCAATATCAGAGTAAATCAGATGATTGCTAAAATCGTTTACTTCGGAAAGAATGTTGCCATTATCAGCAATTATATCGTGCCCGGAATAGCAAACATCTTGAGTAGATTCCCCAAAACCGGCATTAGCATAAACATAACCGGTAATTAATCTTGATGAAGTTGAAGACACTAATTGATCCCGATAATGATCTTTCCCTACCAATTCGTTAGAACCAGAAGGATTAAGAATCAAAGTGGCACCATTGAGGCAGTGATGAGTGGAAACCGGTATTGGAGTCCATAAGTCTTCACAGATTTCAATTCCGATAGTTAAATCAGGAACATTAGTGCATTGAAATAAAAGCTTGTTTCCAATTGGTATTTTTTTGTTTCTAATCACCATAAAGTCGTTGCCAGAGAAAGAAGCAGTAAAATATCTAGCATCATAGAATTCATTGTAGTTAGGAAGAAAAGTCTTTAGTTGAATACCGAGTATTTCACCATCAAAGCAAGCTACTGCGGCATCATAGATTTTAGATTTATACCTTAAGGGCAAAGAGACAACCGTGAATAGATCCTTTCCTTTTAAGTAGTCAGCAAGATCAAGCAGTCCCTTAAATGCAGAATCAAGAGTTGTTTTCTGAAAAAACATGTCCATCAGACTATAGCCAGTAATATTCAGTTCCTGGAAGCAAAGGACTTTAATATCTTTCTTCTTGGCTTCATCAATCTTTTCTTCAATAGCTAAAATATTCTTGGAAATATCCCCAAGGGTGACATCACTAGTTGCTGCACCTACTTTAATGAATCCGTCTTTCATAGCAAGGATATTATAGCTACCAAATACCCTTTTTTCTATCTTTCTAAAAGATAGCTTTAAGGTATTGTTATATATTAATTATATATATAAATCATTTATTGCTTTAAATCGGGCTAGGTAATATAATATCGCTACATGCGTTTTTTAATGCGCATTACCTATTAAATCGGAGGATTAACCTTTATGAAACGTACTTATCAGCCTAGTAAGATTAAGAGAACTCACACTTGTGGATTCAGAGCTCGTATGGCCACTAAGGGTGGCAGAGCCGTTCTTAACAGAAGAAGAGCTAAGGGCAGAGCTAAGCTTACTCAGTGCTAGTAGACTTTTCTTTTGGCCAGTATCATGAAAAAGCTATACCGGTTAAAGAAATCGGAAGACTTTAAAAAAGTCCTTGATCAACGACACTGTGCCGGAAAAAATGAGTCGGTTTCAATCTACTACGCCTCTAATGACTTAAAACATGCTCGAATAGGCATCTCCGTTTCAACTAAAATCGGAAACGCCATTGTAAGAGCTAGGGTCAGAAGACAGATTCGCGCTCAGATTAATCTCACCGACGTTCTCAGCAAACCTTTCGATATTGTCATCATTACCCAACACGGATACATCCATAAGACTTTCCAAGAGAACACGGCTTCTATCAAAGCTTTGTTCAGTCATCTAGGCCAATCGCCCAAAGGGGATAAAGCATGAGAAAACATTCGCACACGTTCATCAAGCGGTTAGCGATAGTCTTTGGGGCTATCGTTACTGTTTTTGGTCTCTCTGGTTGCACCAAATCTTTCTGCACTAACCAGGATAAAGCTAATCAGCTTTACGCTAGTTATGGTAACATCTTTACTGATTCGATTAATGTCAGCGCCGATGATGTCGATGCCGGCGTCAGTGCTGAAGAAATCACAAAGCAGAACACTAACCGTACTACCCTTTATTCAACATTGGCTAGTAACGGTATCAATTCCTTACCTGATAAATCTTTCCAGGCCTTTATGAACAATAAGGTCACAACCTTCGTTGATGACAACTATACTATGTGGACTGATGGTACTTTAGCTGATCTAGAAACCAGCAAAGCTAAGATTGTTGCTGAACATGTCGGTATCTATTCAGGTATCACCGCTGATGATAGTGGAAACAAAAAAGTCGGTGTCTTATGGACTAACTTTGATATTTGGTATGAAGAAGCTTTAACTGACAGTTCAGTTGGCGTATTAAAAGCTCCTTCTAGCCAGTTTGTTACTTTATTTAAGAGCACAATTGAGAAGACAATCGCCTCTAATACTGCCTGTATCTCACCTGTCAGTGAAGAATTCACTCAGGGCGGATCAACTATCTATATCGAAGGTAAAACCTGGGGTCAAGCCTTCCATGATTATGGCTTCCTTGAAGGTTTGTTTGTCTATCCATTCGCCTATATTATTCACGTTATTTCAGAAAACTTCGGCGATACTGGCTGGGCACAAATCTTGGCTATTGTCGTTGTAACTTTATTGGCAAGAATCATCACCGTTATTTCTTCTATCTTCCAAAGTAGATCTCAGGCTAAGCAGCAAAAAATCCAGCCTATGATTAATGCTTTAAATGCAAAGTATCCTAATGCTACTTACGATAAAGAGCAAAAGAATGCCTTAGCTATGGAACAGGCAACTTTGATGAAGAAAGCTAAAGTCCATCCATTACTCCCAATGCTCTTCATGATTATTCAGTTCCCTCTATTCATCTGCGTCTGGTCGGCATTGCAAGGTTCAGCCGCTCTAGCTAGCGGTAACTGGTTAGGATTATCCTTAACAACTACCGTCTCAACATGCTTTACTAGTTATAGTTCAACTCCTGGCGCTATTGTCGGTATCTGTATCTTTATCTTTATGACTATTGCTAACGTCTTATCATCATTAACTGGTCTTTGGTTAAACAATTGGAGAACTAAAAACTTCGGCTCTCCTACTGCTCAGCCTAAGAAAGATGATAACGGTGCCGCTATTGATCCTAACAAGTCAATGAAGTGGATGACCTATATCATGATGTTCTTCGTAGTCATCATGGGCTGGAGTTTACCGGCTGCTATGGGTATCTACTGGTTCTTAGGCGCTGTCATTGCTATTGCTCAGACTATCTTAACCGAAGCTATCACTACTCACACTCGTCACAAGATGATGGCTGAGACTGGCGATGGTTCTGACTTAGCCGCTATTAGAAGAAGCTCTCACCACAATGATTCCAACAAGAAGGACAAGAAGTCCAAATCTGATAAGCCATTATGGAGGTAGTTATATATGAACAAGTTCGAAGGAAAAACCGAAGAAGAAGCTGTCAAGAAGGCTTGTGAGTCTTTAGGTGTCAGTGATCCTAAGACCCTCAACTATCAGGTTATCTCTGTTAAGAAGACGCTTTTTAGCAAGACCATTACTATTGGTATCTACTCAATCAACGATGTTATCGTCTTCGCTGATGATTACATCAAACGCTGCTTGCATTCTCTTGGATTAGAAGGTTCTACTGAAGCTAAGTACGAAGATGGCGTTATCAAGCTCAATATCGTTACTGATAAGAACAAGAACGTCATTGGTAGAAACGGTGATACCTTAAGATCAATCAATGAATTAACCCGTTCTGCCTGCTTCAACCGCTTTGGCGGACATTATCGTATTCTTCTTAATTGCGATAACTATAAGGAAGGCAAGTATGATAAGTTCACTTCTATGGCTAAGCATTATGCCCAGGAAGTCGAAAAGACTCATATCACTGCCGTTCTTGATCCGATGACTTCAGATGAAAGAAGAGTCATCCATCAGGCCTTGACTGGGTATCCTAACATCAAGACTCAATCCTTAGGAACTGGTCATAAGAGACATGTTACTATTCAGTGGGTCGGTGCTGCTACTGTTCCAGC
>DLIM01000019.1:0-14436 GCA_002483745.1 Caryophanales bacterium UBA7642
TGTAGTGGTAAAGTCACTGTTAACTTCTATGGTATTACTAAGGAAGAAGCTAAAGCTAAATTCACCTCTGGATATGATACGGCTTGGGGTAATAACACTACCTTTAATTACGGATTATAATTATTAATTATTCCTATTCTCTTTAGTTAGGCTCTTAAAAAAGAGCCTTTTTGTTTCAATAAAAAAGCCTTCCTTTTAAAAGAAAACAAAATTTAGGAAGGCTTAAGCTTTTTTATTCATTTCCGCTTTGAAGATGTTGCGGATATCATCATCATCTAGAAAAGGAAGTAGAACATTTAAATCGAGATTAGCTTCTCCTTTGATTACCATGGTAACCACTTTATGGAGAGTATCATCAGAGACATAAGGAAGATATTTAGTGATAGGCTGATTATTTTTAACTTGAAGAACGAAGATTTCATCGATTTTGTCATCATCCATAAAAGGAAGCATTTTATCAATTAAGGCAGTATCAACTTGCACTTTTCCCTGACTGATTAAATCAACGGCTTTATCGATAGCATCATCGGAAACAAAAGGTAAGAAACTATAAAGGTTTCCACGGTTTTCTTTTAAGGCTAGAATAAAGGCTTCATCGATATCATCGTCATCCATGAAAGGAAGATAATTAGAAATAGATTCACCTTTTTCAAAGGCTTTACGGCAGGCTGTTGAGACATAGTCATCATCTAAGAAAGGTAAAAGCGTTGTTAGAGTGATACCTTCATAGTCATGGGTTGGTGAAGAGAGTATTTTTTCTGCTAGCTGTTCCAGGTCTTCTTCTTCCAAAAACGGAAGTAATTTCTTTATATCCATTCTTTGTCTCCTCCTTTCTTGTTACTGCTTATTGATTGATCAATTTCATTACGACATTGATATTTCTGCTCGTTCTTTCTGATTGACTCTTCAAGTTTAAAATCAAATCTTTCTTTTATTTCTTCACTTGTCATAGCTATAGACTAGCGATACTTTTAAGCCTAGATAGCTTCTTTCTTCATCACTGAGATAAGGTATTAAGGTTTCTTTTTTGATTATTATTTTCTGATCTTTGATGGCTTTGAGAATTCTAAAGCGTTCTTCTTGGGATAACTTATAGAAGATCTTTGATAAATCCACTGTCTTTTGACCGTTGATAATATTGGTAATGATAGCTTCTCTATTACCATTTTCTAAATCAGTTTCTCGGCCCTTTGGATTGTTTAAAAGAAGCAGATTATCGATAGAAGTGTTATAGAGGCCAAGAAGCATGATGCAGTTATCAATAGTTGGCAAAGATTTACCGCTTTCCCAGTTGGAGATAGCTTGTCTAGAAACATAAAGCTTATCGGCCACATCATCTTGTGAGAGATGATTCTGGATACGCAGTTCTTTTAGGTTTTGACCGATGTTCTTTAGGTTAAGCATTGCTTTTCCTCCTTTCCTGGTTTTATTATCAGCTTCTTGAGGAAAAGTTAGTAGCAAGGTGTTGTTGCGGATGCTGAGATAACACTTTAATCAAATTATATTATCCTCTTGTCAAGTTAGGAATACCAACTAATACTCTTCTATTTGTTCTGTGGCTTAGAACAAATTTCAAAAGGTGATATAATATAAAGTTATAAATAGTTTAAATATATAGGAGTTATTTAATATGAAAAGAAAAGTGCTATTAATATTGCCTTTGGTCAGTTTATTATCCTTAGCCAGTTGTGATCACCAAGTCGAATTGACTGGTGAAAATAAGAAAGCAGCTGTTCAGAGTGCTGTTGATGCTTACACTAACGGAGAAGTGGTTTTACCCACAAACAAGTCTTTTGGTGCCGAAGCAAAAGCTTCTGCTCAGACAGATTTTGCTGTTGATATGACTTCTGGAGGTACCACTTATAATGTCTCTATTAAGAATAAGGCTAGTGCTGAGGCTAAGGCCGCTGCTATCTTATCCGGAAGCGAAAAGGCTATAACTGCTTATGCAAAAGGCAGTGATGTTGGTTCTTCCACTGTTACTACTAATAATATCTCTGCTAATTATTCCTTAAACGCTTCTGTTGAAACCAAGAATGAAATTTCTGATAAGACCTATTCTAAGAATTCTCTTAACTATACTTATGAGGATTCCACTACCGGAACTAATTCCTCTCAGAAGGACTATAAGTTCTATTCCAATACGCTTACCATTGATTACATTATTGAATCAATTGAAAAAGAATTGAATATTACTTCATTTGATGATCTTACTAAGCTTCCTGCTATTTCTTTATCCGATGATGAAAAGACTGAAATGGAAGCCATTATTAACGATACCGATACCGATTACAGTGATAAAATCCAAGTTGGCGTCTACCAGGATGGAGATAACTTAAAGTTTGAAGCTAATATCAGTTCTACTTACCTTGCTAGCTTAAACGGAAAGAATATTGCTGCAGAAGAAAGTTTCCAGGAATGTGCTAAATATCTCACTAAGATTATGAATAGCGTAGGTTCTTACTCTATTGATTTATCAAATGTCACTAATATTAGTATGAACTTTGGAAATAAATCATCTATTACTGCTTATGCCACTTTAGGAAAAGACTACTTACCTACCGAAGCTGGAGTTACCATTAATCTTGATTCGGCTACTGCTTCTATGTCAGCTACTGATTCTGATGGAGAAAGCGGAACTATCAATCTTTCTTTGAAGACTTTTGCTATTAACCTTTCAACTAACTTCACTTATGGTGATGCAGTTAAGAAAGCT
Organism: Caryophanales bacterium UBA7642; assembly: GCA_002483745.1. Classification (GTDB taxonomy): domain Bacteria; phylum Bacillota_I; class Bacilli_A; order RFN20; family CAG-288; genus Enterosoma. The sequence goes on from DLIM01000019.1 coordinate 2,717, forward strand.
GTAACCTTCACTGCTGATGAGAAGACTGATATTGTTAGTGCTGGCGAAAATTTTGATTCTATGCTCAAAAAAGGCTTTAGTATTTGATAAATAATAATCAAAAGTAAAAAAAGTCAGGGCTTAAACCCTGATTTTTTTATTTGCTTTCTATCTCGGTTCCTAGTGATTGCTTCTTGGCTTCTTCTTCAGCATTCTTATCTTTCTTTCTGGGGTTTAGAATGAGAGTTCCATTATCACTTTTTTTGATTAAAGAAGCAATGAACTTTCCCATCGGCCAATCGTTTACATAACGGATACGATATCTTTTGAAAAAGGTTTTGATAATTGATTTTTGGTGGGCAGGTATGGCGTTGGTTTTTAGACTGACAATGTGAGGCCAATAATCTCTTTCGGAATCTTCCCCAATCTCAAAGCACTGATATTGTTCATCATCAAGAGTAAAGATATATTGTTTTTTGTTTTGCATATTCGCATCTCCTTGTAATGAAACAAATAAAAGCTTTTATGTATTAATACTTACTAATTTTTGTAAGCTCCTATTTATTAAATCTTTTTGCATATATATTTAACCATATTTATATATGTAATTTCAATATTTTTGCTTTTGTTTAAACTTTTATGCAGTAACGGCAAATTATTTTTATGACTTATTGTACAAAATGCTTTTTTTATTACTCAAAAGAATCAATAATAAATTGAAAAATCCTTTTAATTACTAAACAATTAAAACATTTCTATTTTTGCTTATTATTTAAAACCAAGAGACAGTAAAGTAACTATTTAAAGGTAAAATTGCCTTTAAATTTATAACCAACATGTAATATTCATACTGAAAGTAGTTTAGTAATAATTAAAGCCCTAGTTTAGTTCTCTAAATAATTTCTTTTCTTTTTCGGTGTATAAAGATAAGTTATCTGAGGTGAAAAAGACTGATCCATATTTCTTATCGGTCTCATAAATGCTAAGCCTTTGCTTTTCACTCATCTTAGTTTCCGTTAATAATATGACATCCGGATCATTTAAAAGGAAACGATGGTCTAGGTTCTTTCTATTAATGGTATTAAGTCTTGACTGCTTAGAAGAGACTCTTTCTTTGCTGACTAATTTCATGTACCAAGGGCCATCCCAGTTTAAGGAGATATCAGCTCCGATTCTACAATAATCAACATCAAAGAAAGCTGGGAATAAAGGTACTCCGCAACCTAATATTAAACGGTCCTCTAATTCTTTTCTTAGGAAGTCCATAGCATCACTCATAACCTGTCCCCTTGTCTTGTCGGTTCTTTGACCTAAGGAGACAGCATAAAGGAAATCCAACTTGAAGAGAATGAAACCATCATCTTTAAGCTCTGAGAAGACTGAATGTAGGTATTCTCTTACTCCGGAGTTATAGATATCTAGAATGTAAGCTCCAGACCAATTGCAGCCAGAATAGATGAAGTGGCCTTTATTGTCTTTAAGGAAATAGTCAGGGTGTTTCTTGAAGAGATTACTTTTTGGACTAGCTACAAAGGGTGCTAACCAAAGACCAGGTTTAAATCCTGCTTCCGAGATATTCTTAGCTAACTGCTTTAAGCCATGAGGAAATTTTTCTTTATTGATGGCTGTCCAGTCTCCAACATAGGTTTCATAGCCGTCATCGACTTGGAAAAATTCTAACCCAATGTCGGCATTCTTGGCATCTTCGAGATCTTTTCTAATAATATCTTCGTTGATATTCTCATAATGGCGATACCAGGTAGTGAACCCTTTGATCTTTTTAGTAATCTTTATTTTTTTAGTAAAACTATTCATATAGGCATCGAAGACTTCATTTTCTTTGCCTTTAAAAAGGGCTATATCAAAGAGGTCATAAGTGCTCTTTAAATGAAGATTCTTAATATCCTTATATGCTTTTAAATTATTCTTTTCCAAATAGAAGACAGTATATCCTGTTCTTTCATTTAGAGAGCCATAGAAACGGTAATTGTCCTTATTTCTTAAGTAGGTGAAAGAAAAGGAATAATGTTTATGATATTCGATAAATGTGTAGTCGCCATAAGCTTTGATATGGAACTTCTTTTCGACAAGCGGACATCTAGCCAGTATACCTAGCTTTTTAGTCTTATCTTTTCGGCTTTCTTCTAAAGTATCAGTCCAGGACTGATAGCCATTTGAGTAAAAATATTCGTTCTTTTCTTGGCTATCATTGAAATTGATTCTAGCTTCCAAAAGGATTATTTCTTTTTGGGGATGGAGAACAAGTTTGATGCTCTTATCAGTGCATTGAAAATCGATTTTGAGAAACTCTGACTCGTTTTGATATGCTTTATTGTCGACTAGATATTTAACTGTGTAATTCATCGTTTGGCTTTCCTTTTCTTCTATTGTTTTTATTATAAGCTTTTAAAGAGGAGAGAAAAGCTTTAATCTAGTAAATTTACAAGTGCTTTTAGTTTTCGACTATTGATTTAAATCTTGCTTTTAATCCAGCAAACATTTGATTCCGGGCCTATTAAAATAATGGTATAATTCAAGTAATGAGGAATTACTATGGGTCAGAGAAAAACAACCATTTATAAAGATATAAAACCTGCTAATGCAGATGAGTATCTTATGTTGTTTTCTCAAGGTTATGATGCTTTTACTATGACCCGTGATTATTCTTTGCAGAAAGAACTATTGATTAAACTGTTAAGTTTACTTCAGCATCATGATGTTTTGCCTTATGGCCTTACTAAAGATGAAGCAAAATTTTTAATTGCCATTCTTTGCCCCATCGGTCATGAACTTAATAATCTTGAAACTGATGCTTTTAATACTTTTTTTGATTTAGCTAATAAAGGTCAGCCTGAAAGCATGTATTTTCTTGGCTGCTTCTATGGGAAAGGCTTAGGAACTAAAGCTGATATTGAGAAATCACTTCAATGGATCAAGAAATCAGCTGTTTTAGGTTATGCCTTAGCTCAATATGAATTGGCTTCTATCTATGAAGAAGGAAAAATCCTTGGAAAGAACATGGAAGAAGCTTATGTCTGGTTTATGAAAGCCGCTAATCAGGGATTAGGTCAAGCCATGAATGAAGTAGGTGAATTCTACAGTTATGGTAAAGGCGTTCCTCTTGATCAAAAGAAAGCTTTTGATTGGTATACTAAATCCGCTTTAGCTAATTATGCCCCTGGCATGTATAACTTGTCTTATTGTTACTTCTGTGCCCGTGGTACTGAAAGAGATACCTCTAAGGCTATTGATTGGTTAAAGAAGTCCGCTGATTCAGAATATAGTGATGCTCTTTTTATGCTTGGATATTTTTATCTTAATGGCTATATGGTAAAGAAAGATGAGAAGCTTGCCTGCTCTTTGTTTATGAAGGCTGCTAAACAAGGCTATGTTGATGCTATGAATAGTTTGGCTGATTGCTATTTCTTTGGCAAAGGCATTGCTAAAGACTGCTTAGAAGCTCACAAATGGTATCTTTTAGCTGCCAAGAAAGATAATCCCTTTGCCCAAAAGAGCTTAGGTGACTATTACTATTTTGGTGTAATCTTCAAGAAAGATTATTCTGAGGCTATGAAATGGTATCGTCTTGCTTCTGATCAAGGCTACTCAGAAGCTCAGTATATGTTAGGCTTATGCTACTTTAACGGCTTTGGAATCAATAGAGACACTTATGAAGCAATCTATCTATTTACCAAGGCCAGTGAAAGAGGATCTGATAAAGCTAGTTATGTTTTAGGTGAATTATACTATAATGGTGTTGATGTTAATAAAGATATTAAGAGAGCGACTGAGTATTTTAAGAAAGCCGCTTTATTTGGAAATACAGACGCTAAGAATGCAATAAAGAATCTTGAACTTTGATAGGAAAAGAAGGAATAGAGTAAATGGTTTATCATCGGACAGTTACGATTCAGAAAGCTACCCCGATTTCAGCAGAAGAAACTTTAAAATTCTTTTCGCTGGGATTTAACCCCTTTAATCTTACTTTATCGCTAGTGTTGAGGAAGGAGCTAACTAGCTTACTTGTAGACCATATTGATAACAACAAACCCTTGCCTTACGGCTTAATTAACGAAGACGCCAAATTTCTTCTTTCTTGCCTTTATCAAGGAGATGTTGTTAATCATTCTAAAAGCTTATCTATCTTAGAAGAACTTAGTTCTCTTTCTTATCCGGATGCTCTTTATGAGTTAGGTTTAGCCTATTATGAAGGAACCCTAAAGCTTGAAATAGATAAAGAAAAAGCTTTATTTTATCTTTTTAAAGCCTCTAAAGCTCATTCTGCCTTGGCCCAGTATGAATTGTCAGTCTTCTATGCTAAAGGAATACTTGTCAGTAAGGATCTGGATAAATCAGTCAAGTATCTTAAGAAAGCCTCCCATCAAGGCTATGAAGATGCCATGAACGACTTAGGATTCTATTACTGCCAAGGTCTTTATGTCTTCCAAAGCTACAACAAAGCCGTTCTTCTTTTTAAGAAAGCCAGTGCTAATGGGCAAGCTTTAGCTATGGGAAACCTGGCTTCCTGCTATCAGTCTGGAAACGGAGTCAAGAAAGATGAAGAGCAGGCTTTTAAACTCTATAAGCAATCAGCGGCTTTAGGGGTAGTATCAAGCCTCTATTATTTAGGCCTTTGCTATGAAAACGGTCAGGGCACTCCGCTTAACAGCCCTAAAGGAATTGAATGTTTCACCAAAGCCGCAGAAGAAGGATATGATGTTGCTCAGTATTATCTAGCCCAGTGCTACCAAAAGGGTATCGGTGTTGATATCAGCTATGAAAAGGCCTTGAAATGGTATTATCTAGCCAGCAATAACGGAAATATCAAAGCTCAGTTAGCCTTAGGTTATTCTTATCTTTATGGAACTATGTGCCTTAAAGACTACCATAAAGCTTATTACTGGATCTCTAATGCGGCTAACTTCAATAATTATGATGCCATGTACTACTTAGGCATCTGTTATCTTAATGGCTATGGCGTAATCAAGAATCCTCAGACCGCTTTTTCTTACTTTCTGAAGTCTGCTAAAAACGGTAATGTTCAAGCTATGTATCAGACCGGTTTTAGCTATGCTAATGGAATCGGTATCTTCCCTAACAAGAGAGAGGCCATCATTTGGCTTAAGAAAGCAGCTAAAAGAGGTAATGATGAGGCTGTTTCCTTATTGAAGAAACTCAAATCTAACGAATATTCTGAAAACGATGAAGAAGATTGATTAGTTATCCATTACAAAAAAGAGCCATTGGTTTGGCTCTTTTTAGTTATTGATTCTTAGTCTTAAGCTGACGTCTAATGTGGATATGGTTAAGCTTAGCAAAGAAAGCAAAGATTACCATCAGCTCTAGACGGCCTAAGAACATACCGATGACTTCTGTCCAGAGGACAACTGGGTTAGCGCTATAGGATGTGATTCCGACACTGCTTCCGACTGTTCCTAAAGAAGAGGCAAATTCAAAGAGGGATTCATCTAAAGGATAGCCGCATAGGCAGATTACCATAGTTCCTATAAGTAAGATAACTAGATATAAGCAGATAAAGCTGACCGAGTTCTTGATTTCATTCTGGTCGACTTTTTCTTTCTCGCCGTATTTGTAGATGTAATGAGTGGTAATGACTTTACTGTTCTTTCCAAGCTTTGCAATTGACCAATAGATGTAAAGGAAGAACATACCGACTCGGGATTGCTTCATGGCGCCTGAAGTTGAGCCAGCCTGTCCGCCGATGCACATTAAGATGATGAAAGCGAATAAAGCAGCTGGTGGAAGCTCAATATAGCCAGTGCCATTAGGTCCAAAGTAGGCCTCAAATCCTGAGGTAGTCATAAAGGAAACAAATTCAAAGGTTCCATAGCGGAAACCTAAGGCTGCGGAATTATACTGCATACCGATAGTGGCAACAATAATAGGATAGAGAATTAATAACATTCCGGCTAAGACTGCGAACTCATAATGCTTGAAAGCATTCTTGAACTTGCCTCTTAAGAGGAAATAATGAATGACAAAGTTAGTGGATCCTAGGAGCATTAAGATGACAGTGACAGCTTCGATTCCAATGCTATCATAGGCAGCTATAGATTTAGCTTGGGTCGAAAAGCCAGCTGTTGATAGAGCTGACATGCTAGTGCATAAAGCATCAAAGAAAGACATTCCTAAGCAGCAATAAAGAATGATTCCTAAGAAGACATAAAGGAAATAAATAGCAAAAATCAGTCTAGCTGACTTGATTAAGTTAGGAAGCAACCTATCGTTATGGCCTTCAAGCATATAGATTCCCATGCCTGATCTATCGGAGATTGCGGAAGTTAAGATTAAGACTAATCCGACACCGCCGATAAACTGCATGAAGCTTCTGAAGAAAAGAAAGATATGGGGGCATTTAGATACATCGACCACTGATAAGCCAGTCGTGGTATAGCCGGAAGTGGTTTCAAAGATAGCCTGTGTGAAGTTAAACTTTCCTGTCATCATGAATGGAACTGCTGATAAGACAATAGCTAATAGCCAAATTAAGATTGTGAGGATGATATCTTCCATATCCTGAAGCTTAGCTTTCTGCTTGTTCATAATGAGAAGGAATAAGAGGAATCCAACTACAATGCTTGCTAAACCGGGAATAAAGAAACATTCAGCCTGAGATAAGATGGACATATTGTTGTCCATCATGTACTCACTGCTTCGATAGCCAAACAAAACGAGAAGCGGCACTAAGAGGATTAGGCCGATAAACATTAGGAAGATACCAAGGTATCCTAAAACCAGCTTATAACCGCTGACTTCTTTCTTCATTAATCTTCCCTCTTCATATAGCTGACGATTTCTTCTTGGTCAGAAGGAGTAGAAGCGATGACTACAGTATCACCGGAAGCAATCTTGGTATCACCACGAGGAATAATCATTGTTGAATCACGATAGATACAGCAGACGTTGCATTCATGCGGGAATTTGACTTCTTTTAAGCATTTTCCTACAAGGGCAAAGGTATCTTTGATTAGGATCTCGGTAATCATGATCTTCTCGTTTTCCAAAGACAAAGTCTTGATTAAGGATTCAACATCGGATTCACCTTTGATCTTCTCAGTCAAAAGGTAAGAAGCAGAAATAGGTGAATCAACGCCTAGCTTTTTAAAGACAGCCACGTTATCAGGGTTCTGAACTGTACAGATAGCCTTCTTGACATTGAAAAGCTGCTTAGCAATCTTGCAGACGACAAAATTATCTTCATCATTCTCTAATAGAGAAACAATGAGATCATAATCATAGACATCGGCATCTTTATAGGAATAGACCTTTGTAGGATCAGAAAGAATGACATCGATTCCATTGTTTTCACTTAATTGTCTGGCAATTGCCTCATTCCCGTTAATTACGGTAATAGTATGACCGGCTTTTTTAAAGGCTCTAATAACGAAGTCCGCTTCTTTGTTTCCGCCGCAAATTACAATTTTCATTTACTTATCCTCCTCTTTGGCTTTGAGTTCCTTGTAGAGGTTCAAAGAAAGCAGATAAGGAGAAATAATATTGACTTCATGAGGAAGCAAACAGGATTTAGTGGTGTCATGGAGACGGACATTGATATAAGGAATCTTGTAGAACTTTACTAAGAAACAGGCAATAAAAATATTAGTATTGTCATTATCAGTGACAATATCGACTTCTTTAGCTGTATCGACGTGGGCTTTTAAAAGGACATACTGTTCTTCAGCATTTCCTTCAACGGTAAAGCCCGAGAAATTCGGATCAAGCTTCTTAAAAGAGGAGGCATCTTTATCAACAATGACAGTATAAATGCCACGTGAAGAATTATAGGAAGCTATTGAAGCTCCTAGTTTCGATGATCCGATAACAACTATTGTCTTCTTTTCACTTTTACCTATCATAATAACCCCTAAAGGCCAATAGCAGAAGTAGTTGGTCTTTTAATAGTAACCACATTAGGAGAGAAGAATATGAAGCTGATTGCTAGATGTATTGAATGGTAAATAGCTCAAACACGGTTTACTATTATACATTATTTTTTCTATATAGCAAAAGCCCAGTCATAGAAAAGCTCTAATAATAGGCGCTTTAGTAAGAAAAAGTTGGCAGATTAAAGAAAAATATCTTTTTCTTTACAACTTTAGCAAGCTAAAGTATAATACTTTCATGCTTTATCACACTAAAGTAATAACAAGGACCACATTTATGAAAAAAAACCGCTTAGTCTTATTAGCTTGTACGCTTCCTTTATTAGCTTTGTCTTCTTGCAGTGGTGAGACCAGTCTTAAAGGGTTTGATATTGATTTAGCTAAAGCCTGCTGCTTAAAGCTTAACGTTGAAGCCGATTTTCAGCTGATTAATTGGGACAATAAGGAAATTGAACTGAATGCCAAGAACATTGATGTCATCTGGAACGGCTTTACTATCACTGATGAAAGAAAAGCTTCTTTATGTTTCTCAGTTCCCTATATGGAGAACAAGCAGGTTGTTATTACTAAGAAGACTTTCAATGACACAATTGATAAGGATGATAAGTATCAAGTAGCTGTTGAAGCTGGCTCCGCTGGCTCGGATACTTTTGATGACAATGAAATGTTTAAGTCTTCAACTAAGATTGAGACTACTGATCAAGTAAGTGCTTTAACGGAGGTCTTATCTGGTACTTCCGATGTGGCTATTATTGATTCAGTCATGGCTGGATATTATTTGTCTTCTTCATCTTCCTATGGCGATAAATTGATGATTCAGGAAGCTTATAACTTTGCTAGTGAAGACTATGGTATTGGTTTTAGAAAAGACGATTTAGCTTTTGCAGCTAAAGTAAATGGGGCTTTAACTACCCTCTATACTGAGGGCACGACTTTGAATATTGCTAATACTTATGGCCTTTCTAAAGAAATCAAAGAGCCGGAGACTTTTACATCGTTTGCCGATATTGATGATACTTCAAGCTGGGACTATATCAGCAAGAAAGGTAAGATTACTATCGGTTATACCATTTTTGCTCCGATAGCTTTTAAGGCCTAGAAATGAGCTTCCAGGAAGTCACTTTAGAACTACTTCACGGCTTTGGAATTACTTGTCTACTTTTTGTAGTGACTTGGGTTTTATCGATTCCATTAGGGGTTTTGTTCTGCTCTTTATCATTATCTCGCCTCAAGTTTATCAGAAAAATTATGCAAGTCTTTTTTTGGGTCATCAGAGGCACCCCTCTTATGCTTCAAATCATTGTGGTTTTCTATGTTCCTGGTCTGCTTTTTAATATTCCTTCCACTTCTAGAATGATAGCGGTGATTGTGGCTTTAGTAATTAACTATTCAGTCTATTTCTCGGAAATATTCCGTTCCGGCTATCAATCGATAAACAAAGGACAAAGAGAAGCTTCCTTAGTATTAGGTTTGAATAAAAGAGAAATGTTCTTTAATGTTCTTCTTATTCAAATAATCAAAAGAGTAATACCTCCTATAACTAATGAAACAATTTCTTTAGTGAAAGATACAGCTTTAGCTAGAGTCATTGCTATCAACGAAGTGATTATGACAGCACAGAATATTGTCTCAACTTATGCCATTATTTGGGTTCTTTTCTATACGGGTGTTTTTTATCTTGTATTTAATGGTGTCTTAAGTCTCTTGCTTAAAGGATTAGAGAAGAAACTTCAGTATTTTGAGGCATAAACAATGGCATATTTAGAAATAGAGCATCTCAAAAAGAAATTTGAAGATCAAATAGTAATTGATGACCTTTCATTATCTTTAGAGCAGGGAAAAACTCTTTGCTTAATTGGTGATAGTGGTAGCGGAAAGACTACTTTTTTAAGAATTCTAAATTTCTTAGAATCAAAGGACAATGGTATAATTAAACTAAATAACAAAACTATTCAAGATGATAGCAAGTTATCAAGTAAGGAAATCTCTGTAAGGAGAGAGAACTTCGGTTTAGTCTTTCAAAGCTTTAATTTATTTCCCCAATATACGGTGTTAGAGAACATTCTCTTACCAGTAAAAGTGAAACTTAAAAAAGAAGCCAAGAAAGAAGCTCGAAACTTCAAACTTCTAGAAAGAAAAAAAGAAGAAAAAAGATTCTATCAGGAATCACTTCTTGCTAGTAAGGAAAACGTTGCAAGGCTATTGGAGGAAGTCAATCTTTCTGAAAAGAAGGATAGCTATCCTAACAAGCTAAGTGGCGGAGAAGCTCAAAGAGCAGCAATTATCAGAGCTCTAGCCTTGAAACCAAAAGTAATGTGCTTTGATGAACCAACCAGTGCCCTTGACCCTCGACTTAAGAATGAAGTTGCTAATGCTATTCTATCCCTTAAGAAAAAGGGAACGACCATGATTGTTGTCACCCATGAAATGGAATTAGCAAAGAGAGTCAGCGATGATGTTGCCTTCATAGAAAAAGGTGTCATTGTTGAAAAAGGCAGTAAAGAAATTCTCTTTAATCCTCATACCCAAGCCCTCAAAGATTTCCTTTCTCTTGAAAGGATTAATGAAGATGGAGAAGGAAAAAAATCAGTTGCGTCAGAATGAATTAGAAGAGTTATATCAGGCTATTATCAAGATTGATAATGAAGAAGACTGCAAAGAGTTTTTAGATGATCTGTTAACTCCTCAGGAATTAGCCTCTCTTTCTGGAAGAGTCCATTGCGCTAAGCTATTCATTGAAGGCGAGACCTATGTTAAAGTCAATGAAGAAACTAAAGTTTCTTCGGCTACCTTAGCTAGAGTCAGCAAATGTGTAAAATACGGAAAAGGATATAATAAAATCTTAGGAAGCAAATAAAGCTTTCTTAAACAACAACTAATGGTGACTCTTCGGTCACCATTTTTAATTACATTAAAAGCAGATGAAGTTTCTTACCATCTATCTTAACTACTAAATTAGAAGTATTGCCGTTTCTTTGATAAGGGAAGTCTAATACTAAGGTATCAAGAATCAAAGAAAGATGACCTTTATTCTCTTCTTTTCGAGGATCTTTAGCTAAGATATAGCGAGAAAGGTAGACCAAATTAGTGACAGTACCTTTCTTTTCGTTAGGATTTCTAAGACTTAAGGAAAGAACCTGAGAGGTAGATAATCGTTCTTTGAAGCCTAATAATGCTGATAAATTAAGATAAACGCCATTTCTATCAATATTAATGAATGATAAGTTGTCTTTGATAGGGAAGGCTTTACTTCCTATATATAAGGTTTTAGAGTCAAGATCTTTAGTAGAATCAGATACTTTCAAATGAGAGAGAGAAGTATAGATGGTATAGATGATTCCCTTTTCGTCAGAAAAGAAGACATCAGTTAAGGGATCATCAGCAACTTCTAAGGAATTATTAATATTCATTTTACTTGACCTCACAGAGGGATAATTATTAGCCATAATATTCTCCTTCCAGAAATGAATTTTAGAAAGACGTTGATAAGTAAGATACTTGTCCTTTCGTTAAATCTATTTCTATATGTGTCTCTATAAGAGACTTATTGTGCTAATTCTATTTGACATCTCGAGTTAGTAGCTAATTTGTAGTTATGCAAATTATATAGTAAGGAATTGAAATGTCACTAAGAAAACGCTTAAGCACGCAAACATTCTAGGAAAAACTATCAAAATATTAAATAGAAAGATTTTCTATTAAAGTCCTTTCAATGATTTTTAGACGGAAGAACCTGAAATCGGCTAATTCAAACGTTTTTATAGACGAATTAGGCAAAATGTAATCCTGTTTGAAAGAATTTATCGACTTTTTTGTAAAAAGATTGGCTTTAAAATG
>DLIM01000019.1:14638-49132 GCA_002483745.1 Caryophanales bacterium UBA7642
TTTTAAAGGACTTGTGGAGTAAATGCCGATTGTTATCGATATTAATTAGATTTAAATTAGCTAAAAATATTTTTTTAGTTAACGAAAAAGTATTTCCAAAAATTTGAAAGACAAATTATATAACGGAAAAAAGACATTTAAAGTAAAAATTGTTCTTCAATAATATCAATTCAAAAAATGCCGATAAACACTTTGTAAAAATTGTAGTTATCCAATTCTTTAGGCTGAATAATTGTTTACCAAAAATTGCTTTACTTTTTCTATTAAAGTGATAAAATGAAAGCGGTTTAAAGAAATGAATAAACTGTTTAAAGCTAGTGGGGTCGCCTTACCGATATTCTCTCTTCCGGGCCATTATGGCATCGGAACCATTGGCAAAGAAGCTAGAAACTTTATCGATTTCCTTCATAAAGCTGGCTTCACTTACTGGAGTATTCTTCCTCTTGGACCAACTTCATTCGGCGATTCTCCTTATTCTTCCTTTTCATCTAAAGCCTACAACCACTTCTTAATTGACTTCGATGATCTATTAGATAAGGATCTCTTAAAGAAAAGAGATATTGGGGTTGTTGACTGGGGTGCTGATCCGCGTTCTATTGATTATGGCAAGATCTATGCTAACCGTATTCGAGTCTTAAAAATCGCCTACAACCGCTTTAGAAGAGGTCAGGGCGATTATCAAAGAGGCTACACTTCATTCTTACGTAAGAACTCCTTCACTGATTATTCCTGTTTCATGGCTATTAAGGATATTAATAAGTATCGTCCTTGGACCGGATTCAAAGGAATATCGAGAGAGTACTCTGCTGATTGCTTTAGACAAGTTAAGCATGATCATCGATCCGATATTGATTTCTACCAATGGACCCAATACATCTTTGAAAAACAGTGGGATAGCTTAAAGAAATATGCTAACTCACAAGGAATCAAGATCATCGGAGAGATGCCGATGTTCGTCAGTTATGATTCTATTGATGTCTATAAGCACCATAGAAACTTCTTGTTGAACTCTTCCTTAGGTATGGATTATGTTGCTGGTTATCCACCCGATGTCTTCTATTCACAAGGTCAGGTCTGGGGAAACCCTTTATATAACTTCGACTATATGAAAAAGAACAACTATAACTTCCTCAAAGAAAGAATCAATTTCAACCTTAACCTGTATGATGTCGTTACGCTTGACCACTTCCGGGGATTCTTAGAGTATTACATGTTACCTAAGGACTCTACCAATGGCTTGAATGGCACTTGGGGTGCTACACCAGGTAAAGAAATGGTTGATCTGATCATTCCGGATAAGAGCCGAGTCGTAGCTGAGGATGTTGACTACCATTCGGAAAATCTTACTTCTATCCTTGATGAACTCAACATGTCCGATATGAGAGTCTTGGAGTTTGCCTTCCCAAGAGAAAAGGGTAACTTCAATAAGCCAGTCAATTATCCTTACTGCTGTTATTCCTATACTTCTACTCACGACTGCAAACCTCTTAAAGGCTACCTTACTGACTTGAATTCTGCCGATCATCAGGAAGCGTTAAAGCAAATCAATCTTACCTGCCGCTACTTAGGAGTCAAGGAAGCTATTGATGACAATGATGATATGACTAGAGCCATCAACGAACTTAACTTAGCTAGTTTGTCTGAAGTCTCAATTCAGGCTATGCAGGATATCTTGCATCAAGGCAATGAATCAAGAATCAACACTCCTTCTACTATTGGCAAGCCTAACTGGACTTATAGGATTACTAATGATGACCTCAATGATGACTTAGCTAGTAAGCTTCTTGCTCTCAACAGACGTTATGGCCGATATGTTAATGATTAGGTTCTAATGAAACCGTATTGGTTCATGGAATATTAGGTATGCTAAAAACTTCTAGGTTTGTAAGAGAGACCTAAAAGTCTTCTGGGACGGGTCGAACAAATAGGGGGATACTTACATGAAAAGTACCAAAATTGTCGTTTCTCTGTTAGGTGTTGTTGTTTTAGCTCTTTCTGGTTGCGGAACTACTTCTTCTTCTTCTCAGGGTGGAACTTCTACTTCTGCTGCTCCGACTAATGCTGATCTTAAATGCACTCTTACTATTGCCGGTCCTCAGTCTCAGGCTTGGTATATCCAAAATTGTGTCCAGGATTTCTTAACTGCAAATAAGTATGATAACGTTAAATTCAAGATGATGGCTTTAGGTGAAGATAAGGCTGATACTGATATCACTGATTGGACTACTGGTCCGGATGTCTATGCCTTTGCTTCTGATAAGCTCATGAATTTGAAGAAGGCTGGCGCTTTAAGTACTGTTCCTTCAACTTATGCTACTAAGATGACCACTGATATGGGTGAAACTTCTGTTAGTGCCGGTAAGATTGGTGATACCCAGTTAGGTTATCCTTATGCTGGTGATAATGGTTACTTCCTCTATTACAACACTGATCTTGTTCCTGCCAATCAGACTGATACTTTTGAACATATTGTTGCTGCCTGTGCTTCTAAGGGTGTCAAATTCGCTTATCCTTTCAACACTGCTTTCTATTCAATGGGTGAACTTATGACTTGGGGTGCTAATTATACCGTTACTTTAAAGTCTGATGCTTCTGGTATTGCTTCTATTAAAGGCACTTTTAATACTGATAAAGGTCTCAAGGCTGCTAAAGCTATGAAACAGATGATGGATAACCCAAATGTTTCCTATAAATCTGGTTGCCAGGCTGCTCCTACTTCAGCTAATAAGATTGGTGCTGTTGTTGATGGTTCTTGGAGTGCTGCTTCTTATACCTCTGCTCTTGATGTTAAGGATGCTGATGGCAAGGTTACTGGTAATAAGTTAGGCGCCTGCAAGCTTCCTACTATCACTGTTGATGGTGAGACTAAGAATATTGCTTCCTACTTAGGATACAAGGAATATGGTGTTAATCCTCTTGTTTCTGGAACTGATACTGCTAGATTAGCTCTTGATCATGCTCTTGCTAACTATCTTGTTAGTGAATCTGTTCAGTCCGGTAGATTTGATGCTTTCCAGACTGCTCCTACTAATAAGACTGTTGCTGCTTTAGACAAGGTTAAGAATAATATCTGTGTCAACGCTATCAACGAACAGGCCAAGTATGCTATCCCTCAGACTGTTGTTCCTGCTGGTGTTTGGAAGGCTCCTGATTCACTCTATGCTGGATTAGATGATAAATCTATTTCCACTGATGCTCAGATCACTACTGCTCTTGTTGCTCTTAACACCAAAGTCGAAGATATCAACGCTAAGTAAAAGTATTTGATTGTAGGGCAGGCTTCATAACCTGCCCTACGTTTTCATTTAATGGAAAGGAGTTAACTATGGCATCATCTCAAGCCGTAGTTGAAAGCAACCTCGAGTATCTTTCACTTAATAAGGGTCAAAGAATTCTTTATAAAATCAGTCATTTCTTTACAAGTATACCTAAGAAATTAGGCCATTTTTTTGGGTCTATACCATCAAAGGTTCGTAAACAGTCTAAAGGAATTGGCGGTGTTTTTAAGAATATCTTCGATGCCGCTGTTGAGGGCAACTGGAAAACCAGGCTTTCTTTTATCCTAATGGGCTTTGGCTTAGGTACTCAGCACCAAATAATTAGAGGCGTGCTTAATTTTCTTTATGAAGTTGTCTTTATTGTTTTTATGGTTGCTATCGGTGGAAGTAGCTTAGCTGCTCTTCCTTCTTTAGGACAATTAGGTCAGGTTATTTACACTATTACTGAAACTGTTAATGGTATTCCTTTGGATGTTGAAGCAACTGTCTTCTATGATAATTCCTTCACTATCATGCTTTATTCAATTATTACTATTGCATTGATTTTGCTTCTTGTTTTCTTATGGTATGGCCAATTAAAAGATTCCCTTGTCCTTCAAAGAAAAGGAGTAATTGGTAAATATACTTCTGATAAAGAAACACTTAAAGGTGTTCTTGATAAGAATTATGATAAGACCTTACTATTCTTACCAATGCTTGGCCTATGCTTATTCACAATCATTCCTATAGTTATGATGGTCTTGGTTGCTTTTACTAACTATAACTCTGACCATATGACTCCTATTAAGCTCTTTGACTGGATTGGCTGGTACAACTTCTCTAATATTTTCAGCTCATCAGCAAGTTCAGGCAATGGCCTTTTCTTAAAGGTCTTTGGTCAAGTTTTGCTTTGGACTCTGTTATGGGCTTTCTTTGCCACTTTCTCAAACTACTTCTTAGGAATGATCATGGCTATGATCATTAACATTAAAGGTATCAAGCTTAAAAAGCTTTGGAGAACTATTCTCATTACTACTATTGCTGTACCTCAGTTTATCTCCTTACTGCTTGTCTCAAATATGTTCTCTGATACTGGTGTTGTTAATACTCTTCTTTCAAATTGGGGTTGGATTAAGACCAACATTCCTTGGCTTACTAATGCTACTTTAGCTAAGGTTATGATCATTGTTCTCAACACTTGGATTGGTATTCCTTATACCATGCTTATTTGTACTGGTCTATTAATGAATATTCCTGATGAACTCTATGAATCAGCAAAGATTGATGGAGCTAGTCCTGCTAAGATGTACTTCAAGATTACTCTTCCTTATATGCTCTTTGTTACTACTCCTTACTTAATCAGTCAGTTTGTTGGTAACATTAATAACTTCAATGTCATTTACTTCCTCTCCGGCGGCGGACCTAGCTTTGTCTTTGATACTACAAACATTCCTTATCAGGTCTCTTCAGCTGGCGTTGGTAGAACTGATTTGCTTATTACTTGGATCTACAAAATGTCAGTTACTGCTGTTGATAAGGATTATGGTACTGCCTCTGTCTTAGGTATTATGGTCTTTGCTGTCGTTGCCTTCTTCTCTTTGATTTTCTATAACCACAGCAATTCAGTTAAAGATGAGGAGGAATTCCAGTAATGAATTACGCCTTAGAAAACCAAGCTAAAACCCACTATCGATCACATAAGAGAGCTCTTCACATTCGTAATTTCTTTATTTATTTCTTCCTGATTCTTATTTCGGTAATTTGGTTAATTCCTTTTCTATATTTGATTATGCAGTCTTTCTGCTCAAACTATGCGCCTTCTTTCTTCTTCCCTTATACTCCAACTGCTGAACATATAGCTCAAGGTTATCCTATCTGGACAGGAGCAAACTATATCAAACTCTTCAATGATGCAGATTATCCTTTCTTCCGCTGGTACCTAAATTCTTTAGTTATTGCTATTGTCTCCTGCGCTATTGAAACTGTCATGGTATTAGGAACCTCTTATGCTTTATCTAGACTGAGATTCAAGATGCGTCAGCCTTTGATGAAATTGATGCTGATCTTAGGAATGTTCCCTGGCTTCTTATCAATGGTTATTATCTACTTCATCTTAAAGCTCGTTGGAATTGAAAAGAATATTTATTCTTTGATCTTAATTTATATTGCTGGCTCTGCTATGCAGTATTACATTGCTAAAGGTTTCTTTGACACTATTCCTCGTTCACTTGATGAAGCCGCCATGATTGACGGAGCTGATAAGAACACGGTTTTCTTCAAAGTCATTATGCCGCTATCAAAACCGATTGTTGTCTACACCATCCTTATTACTTTCACTGCTCCTTGGGGAGACTTCATGATGGCAAGTTACTTAGCTAGCGGTAATCAAAATATGATGACTGTGGCTGTCGGTATGCAGCAGATGCTCTCTCTAGAAGATAAGCAAACCCATTTCGGTGAGTTCTGCGCTGGAGGTGTAGTTGTGGCTGTTCCTATTATGATTTTGTTCTTCTGGCTCCAGAAATACTATGTTGAAGGTATTACTGGCGGAGCCGTTAAAGGTTAACTAAAATGAAAAAACTTGTTACGCTTTCTTTGCTTTCCTTGATTGTTCTTGCTTCTTGCTCTAACAAGGAGAGCGTTTCAAGTTCAACAGTTCCTTCTTTTAATCCTAATGCTTCTTTAGTTGATCAAAATATAGATGATAATTACCGCAACTATTATGAAATCTTTGTTTCTTCTTTTGCTGATTCTAACGGTGATGGTACAGGTGACTTAAATGGTATTGATGCTAAGCTTTCTTATCTTAGAGATTTAGGTTATACCGGCATCTGGCTTACTCCTATCTTTACCTCTTCTTCTTACCACAAATATAATTGTGATAATTACTTTGCAATCGATAGTTCCTTTGGAACCATGGAAGATTTGAAGAATTTAGTCAAAGATGCTCATTCTTTAGGAATTAAAGTTATTTTGGATGGTGTCTTCAATCATTCAGGTGTAAGTAACGATTGGTTCACTAAAGCTTTATTAGCTAAGCAAAAAGAAATTGCTGGAACTACGATGAGCGATGAAGAGAAGAATTATGCCTCTTTATATGTTTTCTATGACACTGTAAAAGAAGCTAGCGCTTCTGGTATGACATATTATCAGGCCGGTGCTAATGATTTCTACTATGAAGCTAACTTTTCAAGCTCCATGCCTGAATTTAATTTTGACTCTGAGTTTACTTATACCAAGATTAAATCAATTATTGATTACTATATGTCTAGCGAAATTGGTATTGATGGATTCAGATTAGATGCTGTTAAGTATTATTACTATGGAAATACCACCAAAAACGTTGCTGCTCTTTCTCGTATTGAGAAGATGGTAAAAGACAATGATGCTGATGGCTATGCTGTCGGAGAATGTTGGGATAGTGATTCTATCATCAGTTCTTATTATCAAAGTGATTTAGATTCATATTTCTATTTTCCGGCTTCCACTTCTGCAGGTTTCCTCTTTGGCTCTATGGGTGGATTTGACGGTTCTGAAAAGATTTGCTATTTAGAAAATCAGAAAAACATGATTACTGCTGCTAATGGTCATATTCCAGCCCCATTCTTAGATAACCACGATATGGCTAGAATGACTAAAGGCAACAATATTATGATGACTAAATTCCAGTTAGGCTTACTAAGTATGCTGACAGGAACTACTTATAACTACTATGGCGATGAGATAGGTATGTCTAGCTCTAATGCACCAGGCGGTGATAACAACGATTCTAACTTTAGAACTCATTATTACTGGGATGATGATACTCATGCTTCAGAATGCTATGACCCTCAATACAGTGTTGCTCAAGAAGAATTCTATCCTGCCAGTGCTGCTCAGCTAAAAGATCCGGATTCTATTCTTAATTATGTGAAGACTGCTAACCTTATTAGAAATTCCCTTCCTTCTATTGCTAGAGGCTACGTAGAAGAAAACGATACCACTGATCAGACTATCAACAATGATACCAGCAATCCTCTTCTTGTCGTCAATAAGGAATACAACAATTCTTCGATTAAGATCTTAATTAACTTCTCTCTTACAGTTACTACTACCTATACTTCTTCTCTTACTCCTAAAGCTATCCTGCCTCTATCTTCTAGTAGTCCTATCACCTATCAAGATGGTGTGATCACTCTTCCTCCGTATGCAATTGCTGTCTTAGCTTAATAATAAAAAGGAGCTTAAAATTATGGCAAGTGTAAAACTAGAGCATATTTATAAGGTTTATCCCAATGGAACTAAAGCTGTTAATGATATCTCGCTTGATATCAAGAATGGTGAGTTCATTGTTTTTGTTGGTCCTTCAGGATGCGGCAAGTCCACTACCCTAAGAATGATAGCCGGACTTGAAGACATCACTGCTGGTGAACTTTATATTGATAACCAGATTGTCAATGATGTTGAACCTAAGGATAGAGATATTGCCATGGTCTTCCAGAACTACGCTCTATATCCTCATATGACTGTTTATGAAAACATGGCTTTTGGTTTAAAGCTTAGACATATTCCCAATGATGTGATTCAGGAAAAGGTCCTTTGGGCTGCTGATATCTTAGGAATCAAGGAATACCTTGATCGAAAACCTAAGGCAATGTCAGGTGGTCAAAGACAGCGTGTTGCTTTAGGCAGAGCTATCTTACGTGATCCTAAGGTCATGTTGCTTGATGAGCCTCTTTCTAACCTTGATGCTAAATTAAGAACTCAGATGAGAACTGAGATTGCTAAACTTCATCAGAAACTGAAGACAACTTTTATTTATGTCACTCACGATCAGACTGAGGCTATGACTTTAGGTGATCGTGTTGTCGTTATGAAGTTAGGAAGACTTCAGCAGGTTGATACTCCGAAGAACTTATATAACTATCCTTCCAATAAATTCGTTGCCGGCTTTATCGGTACACCTCAGATGAACTTCTTTGGTTGCACTCTTTTAAGAGATAACGATAAGGTTATCGCCAATATTAAGATCAATGGAATTAAGGTTAGTATTGACTACAACGCTCTTATTAAGGTTAACCCTAATTATCTTGATGGCAAATATGACATCATCATGGGTGTTAGATGCGAACATGTCCGTATTGTGAATAAGGATACTCCTGATGCTATACCGGTTAAGGTATCTCATTTTGAGGAACTTGGCGCTGACTGCTTAGTTTATGGATCCTTAAATTTGAAAGAAGATACCCTTAGCGAAAAAGAAGGCAGCATTATTATCAAGGTTCTTGATATTGGTGATATTAAGCCTAACAGTATTATCTATGTTGCTTTTGATATGAACAATACTTATTACTTCGATGCCAAGACTGAAGAGACTATTGTTCCTACGATTCCTTCCTATAACTCTTTCTTTGTCTCGGTTAAGAACAATATCGTTAATGTCTTAAATAATCAGATTAAGCTTCCTAAGGCTTTGGAGACTGTTGATTTAGCTAAGGCTGAACTTCGTATTCCTAGTGATGCTTTTATCCTAAATAAGGATGGGATCAAGGCTAAAGTCTTAAATACTGAAATCATTAATGATAAGAAGCTTGTTCACTTTGAAGCTGATGAAAGAATCTTCTTTGCGTTGCTTGAAGATGACGTCAAAGATGGGCAGGAGGTTTCTTTAGGAATTGATTTTACTCGTATCTCCATTATTGATGGTAATAAGGAAATTATTGCTCCTATTAATGCTCTTGATTCCTTATCCGCTTCTTTCCTTAACTATCAGACTGTGATTTCTAAGGATAATGATCCGGAATTTGTTAAGTTCCGTCAGGATAAGATTGATGCTGCCTCTAAGTATATGGATGCTCAGATTTTGTTAGAGAATCAGAACTATGAAAAGAGCAAGCTTGAAAATTCCAATGTTTCTAATTCTGATGCTAAAGATAAAGAACAGAAGAAGTTTAATGACATTAAAGCCAATAATACTGCTGCTATTGCTAAAATTAAGGCTGAAACTAAAGCAACCTTAAAGGAAGAAACTGCAAAATTTAAGGCAAAGAAGAAACAGCTCACTGATGATAACAATAAGCTATTTGCTGACAAAAAAGCCAAAGAGGAAGCTGAGTTCAAGGCTTTTAAAGCCTACAATAAGGATAGAGACTCTCTTAAGAGAAGAACGGATGAATATCACATTTTCAAGGACAACTATCAAAGCGATAAGGAGAACACTTTAAATCTTGGCATCAATGGTGTCACTATGGATTATGAATCCAATGTCTCTAGTTTAAAGGCTAGCACTCGCCGTCAGGTTGATATTCTCAAAAAGGAAATCTCTGATGAGAAGAAGGTTCTCAATAATATCCTTAATCCGGAAAAGAATCTTGAGAAGACCCATAAGCAGACTATGAAGAAACTTGTTGCTCAAAAACAAGCGGCCATTAGACGTGCTGGATTAGTCTTCTTCTTCCAGTTTGATGGTGACTATTATTCAATGACTACCGATATTATCTCTAATAAGTTGGTTCAGGGATTAGGTACTCGTGTCTTCTCAAAGGAATTCAAGATTGATGTTCCTCATGATGCCTTTAGGGTATCTACTAAGAAGAATTCATTTGTTTGCAAGGTTGAAGCTAATCTCGATTATGGAAATACCTATTATGTTCGCTGTGGTTATACCGATTCTAATGGCGAATCTAAGAAGATTTTCTTAACTAGCTCTAAGCCGATGACTATTGGAGATAATTTAGCTTTAGATTTAGATATTTCTCGTGTCCAGATTACTGAGACCAGTATGAATATCCGTTTGTATTAAAGGAGGCGTAATCATGAAGAAAAAGGCATTAGCTTTATTTCTGCTACCGCTTCTTTTAGTTTCCTCTTGTAGAGGAGTGGATGAAGAAGCTGAGCTAAAAGAATCAATTGCTGCCGTTAAAGAGGTGACTACTTATACTTCTACTAAGTTTTCAGTCGTTCCGGCTGGTAATGTTTCTCAATTCAACTATGGCTTTGGTCCTATCTCTTCTTCTTACACTTTACCTGCTGATACTGCTGCTGATTTCGGAATTTCTTTTCTTTTGCATGTTCCAATGGTTGTAACAGAATCAAATTATTATCCTTCTGACTATAATAGCAGCAGTTCCTGCACCTATAACACTATCAAGGATATTCTTTTAGATTCTGGCGATCCTGTTAGTGTGATGGAATTTAAAAAAGATGGCGATAATCTTGTCTTCTATGTTGAAAACGTCTCTAAGAACCTAGTTTTTTATCATGTTATTGTTAAGAGTGAAGGGGATGATATTGAATATTCAAAGGTTCAAGTCTATTCCCGTTTCCATATTGAACTTACTTACAATAAATCCGGTCTTCTTATTAGTGAAACGGTTAATAATTCCAAGTCTCTTAGCACTAATGATGCTAACAAAAATGTAGATATCAAAGCTGTTTACACCTATACTGATTAATTGATGAAAAAAAGTATTTGTTTTGTTTTACCCTTAGTTCTTTTAGCATCCTGTGGCAGCAAAGTTCCCCAGGACATCCAGGACTATATTAATAACTGTTCTTTAGATAAAGCTCAAAGCTTTGTTAAAACAGCTCATCTTTCGGTTGCTTCCTCTTATTACGATACAACATCAAATAAAGTAATAGGAACTAGCGGTTATACTGTGAAAGTAGATAGAAACGATTATGAAAACTACCATTCTCTTACGGTTGAGGCTTTTACTGGAACCGGCGTTGTCAAAGATGAAGATAGTCAGCTCTATGTTATTGATACCACTGCTGAAATTTCTAAAAGCGCTGAAGATTCCTCTCTCTTCCTTTCCCATCTTGTAAAACATGGCTATGATAATGAAGAAAAAACAGGTGAAGTTAAGGAATGGGTTGAGGATGTAAAATTTAATCTTGCCAGCCTAAAGGAAGAAAGCACTAAGCTTTTCTATTCTAGTTCTACTCTTAATTCTGTAAGTGGAGGCATCTATTATGCTGACTTCTTTAAGTCAAAAATTAACTACTATCCTTATATGTCAATTGACTCCAACAACATCTTTACCTTCAAATTAGAAAAATATCCTGTTAAGACTGATACTGAGCAAGGCTTTTATAATGAAACGCTTCATATGAATGAATATGGTCTAGTCATAGATGTTGATCAGGATATTATTAATTACACCACTAATCGGGAGTCAAAGATGACAGCTGCGGCTACCTATAATTCCACAATTGATTTTGATTAAGCTATAGAAAATAGTGACTAAAAGCCCTTACAATAGGGCTTTTTTAAGTTTCATTAAAAATTCTAAATTATTTTTTTGAATTTGAACATGCAGAGTATATAATGTTTTAAGCTAGAAATGGCTCACGGGGTGAGATAATGACCGAAAACGAAATTAAAGAACAAACTATTAAAAATGCCTTTGACTTCATGGGAAAGTTTTTGACTGGACCCCAGCCTAGAAAATCTATCGGCTATGGGCAAGGCCAGATGAGAATTATCTACTTCCTTAGTATTCATGAATCTTCTCACCCTAATGAACTGGCTGACTTCCTTCAAGTAGGTACTGGAAGAATCGGCAACGTACTTAAGGATTTGGAAAAAAGAAAAATAATCAAGAGAACTTCTGATCCCAATGATAAAAGGAAGACGACTGTTAGGCTTACAGATTCCGGTAAGAAATTTGCTTCTGATAGGTTCAATGATTTTAGGAGCCATATGGAAAGACTAATTGATAAAATGGGTATTGATCAATTCAATCATTACCTAGACGAATTTACGGCCTTCTTCAACGTTGTTAGAAGTATTAAGGAGGAACAAGATAAACCATGTTCAAACTATACAAAAATTTAAAAAAGCATGATTGGGTATTCGTAGTCCTGATTGTCGGATTAACTGTCTTACAGGTCTACTGCTCAATGACGATGATTGATTATCTATCCGGTTTAATCAAGAGTATTCAATTCCTTGATTATCACAACAATCCCGCTAATATTGGAACAAGCTTTGCCACTATTTTTGATGGCCTAAAGGCAACATTGGGTGCTACAGCTACTAATGATGATGTCTGGAGCTTGATTGCCAGAATGGATTTAGCCAGTATGGGCTTATCTAGTGATACTATTTCTGCTGTAAAAAGTATTGCTACTGCCTCTACTGAAGCAATCTGGTTTAATGGCGGAATGATGGTGGCTTTAGCTAGCGGAACGATGGCCTGCCAGATTGCTATATCTGGCTTAGCCTCATTTGTTGCTGCCGATTTAGCTACTTATACAAGAAGCAAGATTAATAATAAAGTTTCTTCTTTCTCCTTAGCTGAAATTAACAAATTCTCAACCCCTTCTTTGATTACTAGAACAACAAACGATATTGAAAATGCTCAGATGACTTCTCTTTTGATGATGAGAATGGTTTTCTCAGCTCCGGTTACTGCTATTTGGGCTATTTGCAAGATTCAGGCTTCGTCTACTGAATTAACGATTGTAGCTGCTATCGGGGTTGTCTTACTAGTAGTTGGCTTGTTCTTGGTTATGGCTTTAGTTACTCCTAAGTTTAAGATTAATCAGAAGTACTTAGATCGAATTAATGGTATTACGAGAGAGAATCTTAATGGTATCAGAGTTGTGAGAGCCTACAATGCCGAAGACTACCAGGAAAAGAAGTTCGATGAAGCTAACAATAAGCAGATGAAGATTCAGATTTTCACAGGTAGAGTCTTAGGCTTGATGAGTCCGTTGATGAGTATCTTGATGAACGGCATTTCTTTAGCTATCTACTGGGTAGGCGCTGTCTTAATCAATAAGGGAACCATCGATTATGCTACTGTCACTTCATTCATGATGCTAGCCACTCAGATTATTATGGCCTTTGTCATGCTGATGATGATGTTCATCATGTGGCCTAGAGCTTCAGTATCTGCTAAGCGAGTCAATGAAGTCTTAGACACCACTTCATCTATTCTTGATCCCAGTGATCCGGTTTACCCCACTAATGAAAAAGGTGTCATTGAATTCAAGGATGTCTCTTTCCGCTATCCTGATGCTAAAGCCGATATCCTAGAGCATATTTCTTTTACTGCCCATGAAGGCGATACGGTTGCCTTTATTGGTTCGACTGGCTCTGGAAAGTCGACTCTAGTGAATTTAGTTACGCGTCTTTATGATGTCTCTTCTGGTCAGATCCTGATTGATGGCATCGATATCAGGGACATGTCCCAGAAGACTTTAAGAAGCATGGTTGGCTTTGTACCTCAAAAAGGACTGCTCTTCTCCGGCACTGTTAAGTCCAACATTAAGTTTGGCAATCCTTCTTTATCTGATGAAGCAGTCAAGAAAGCAGCTACTATTGCCTGTGCTGATGAATTCGTTGAGCAGATGGACAACAAATATGATTCTCCTATTGCTCAAGGCGGTACTAATGTCTCGGGTGGTCAAAGACAAAGACTCTGTATTGCCAGAGCTGTTGCAATTGATCCTCAGTTTATTGTCTTCGATGATTCTTTCTCGGCTCTTGACTACAAGACTGATAGACAGGTTAGAGATAACCTTAAAGCCGAAGAGAAGAATACCACTAAGCTGATTGTGGCTCAGAGAATCGGTACTATCATGGATGCTGATGAGATTATTGTTCTAGCTGATGGAAAGGTTATCGGCCAAGGTACTCATCAAGAACTGCTTCACAACTGTCAGACTTATAAAGATATTGCTTTATCTCAGCTTTCTAAGGAGGAATTAGGCTTATGAGAGGACCAAATACAGGTGTAGTTAAGGGTCATCAGACCGGTGACACTAGAAGAAGCATCGGCAAGATGCTATCTTCTTCTAAAAATTACTGGCCTTCTTTCATTATCTCTACTCTCCTTCTAATTGCCTCAGTCGTCTTTACGATCATTGCTCCAACATACTTAAAAGAACTGACTGATGAAATCGCCAATAATGCTGTAGCTAAGACTATTGATTTAGATAAGATCAAGAATTTAGGTATTCTTTTAATCATCTTCTATGGTTTAAGTGCTATTCTTTCTTATTTTGCAAACTTCATTATTACTACTTCCACTCAAAAGTATTCACGTGACTTGCGGTCAGCCATCACTAAGAAAATCAACAAGATACCGCTTAAGTATTTTGATACCCATGCCACGGGCGACACTCTTTCAAGATTGACTAACGATGTTGATCAGATTGCTACTTCTTTGCAACAGTCTATGGGTATGCTGATTCAATCGGTTTTCATGCTTATTGGTGTTCTTATTGCTATGTTCATTACTTCTTGGCAGATGGCTTTAACAGCTATGGTTTCTTTACCTTTGATGGGCCTATTCCTTCTTCTAATTATAAAAATTGCTATGCCTCAGTTTACCAAGAGACAAGAGCTTATTGGCAAGGTCAATGGTGTAGTTGAGGAAAACTATAGCGGTCAGTTAGTCATCAAGTGCTTCAATGCCTCAAATAGAGTTAATGAAAGCTTTGAGAAGGACAATACTGATTTACAGCATACGATGATTAAGGCACAGTTCTGCGGTGGATTCATGCAGCCTTTGATGGCTTTCATTTCTTATGTTGCCTATGCTGCCGTTTGCACAGTCGGTGGAGTCTTAATGAATTCCAATGCTGGTATCACTATGGGTACCATTACTGCCTTCTTAGTCTATGTTAATCTCTTCCAGTCACCTTTAAGTCAAATTGCTCAGGGACTCAATACCATGCAGACGGCATCGGCTGCTTCTAAGAGAGTATTCGAATTCTTAGGAGAAGATGAATTGGTTCCTGATAAGACCGATAAGAATCTCTTTAGTGATCCTAAAACCCATAAAGAAAAGATCCAAGGCAAGATTGATTTTGATAATGTTCACTTCGGCTATGAGCCTAATCATGAAATCATTCATGGCTTTTCGGCTAGCATTAAGCCTGGCATGAAGGTAGCTATTGTTGGACCTACTGGTGCCGGTAAGACCACTATGGTTAACTTACTGATGAGATTCTATGAGATTAATTCAGGAAACATCAAAATCGATAATGTTCCTACTAAAGAAATGAAGCGAGCTGAGATTCATGATATCTTCGGTATGGTGCTTCAGGATACCTGGATGTTTGAAGGAACTTTAAGAGAGAACATTGTCTATAACACTCCTAATGTCACTGAGGAAGAACTTCAGGAAGTCTGCAAAGAAGCAAACATCACTCATTTCATTGATACCCTTCCTGGCGGATTAGATTACTACATCACTGATGATTCTTCTATTTCTGGCGGACAAAAGCAGTTAATTACTATTGCCCGAGCAATGCTTAGAAAAGCTCCTCTTATGATTCTTGATGAAGCTACTTCCAACGTTGATACCAGAACTGAAGAGTTGATTCAGGAAGCTATGGATAAATTGACTAAAGGGAGAACTTCCTTTGTCATTGCTCACCGTCTATCGACTATTAAGAATGCTGACATGATCCTAGTAATGAATAATGGCAACATCATTGAGACTGGTAACCATGAACAGCTGATGAAGCAAAATGGCTTCTATGCTTCTCTCTATAATTCGCAGTTTGCTTTCGAATAGAACTCTTAATAAGGCTACTTAAGTGATAGGTAGCCTTTTTTAGTGAAAGAGAATATGTAAAAATCTTTGAAGTAAATTACATCTTGTATTCACTTTAGATGCCAAGAATTGAATATACTTAAAAAAATCGTTATATTATTCATGACCTGAAAGGGCTTAATAAGATAATATGACTCACATTGCGGTAGTTGAAGATTCTAAAAGCGATGCCTCCCTATTTAAAGAATATATTGCTAAATACCAAGACGGAAACAAAATCAGCTTGGATGTAAAGTTCTTTACTAATGGGATTACCTTTTTAGATGAATACCATGGTGAGTTCGATATTGTCTTTATGGATATTGACTTGCCTGAGATGAATGGTCTTGATGTCTCAAAGAAATTGCGCGAAAGAGATACACAGGTAGTCTTAATCTTCTTAACTAACCTAGCTAAGTATGCTATCAAGGGCTATTCAGTCAACGCCTTTGATTTTGTCGCTAAGCCTATTACTTATTACTCCTTCTCGACTATGCTTGCTCGTGCTATTAAGAAATGCAGTTTCGGAAAAGAAAAAGAAGTTACTATCAATAACGAAGGTAAGATTGTCAAGATTCCTCTTAAAGATATTTCCTTTATTGAGGTCTACAACCATCAGCTTGTTTACCATACTGATAAAGCTGATTACTATCAGTGGGGAAGTCTCTCTTCGATTGAAGAGGGATTCCTTAAATTAGGCTTTGCTAAAGGCAGTGCCTCTCAATTAATTAACTTAAGAAGAACCTCGGCTATTTATGGGAGTCAAGTTACTTTAGATACCGGAAAGGTTATTTATCTATCTAGAAGCCAAAAGAAAGACTTCGCGCAAAGCTTTATGGAATTTACTTCCGGAGACGGTCAATAGCTTTTATGTACGAATTTACTCAGCTTTTTCTCTATAAGTTTCAATTCTTAGCGGAAATATTTATAGCTGAGTCATTGTTTGTCGTTCATTTAAAAAGAAGAGATCATTTTATTCTTAGGTTAATTCTTTCTTTGATTGGCTCTTTTGGTTTGACTTTTGCAATTCCGATTGTCAGTTATGGATTCCTTTATCAGACCGCTATGTTCCTTCTAATCTTTATTTTCTCAATAATTTCGGTCTTAGTTTGCTTTGAAGAATCCTTTATTAATACCGTCTTCTGCTGTATGGCTGGCTATTCAGTACAACACATTGCTTTCTCTGTTTATCAATTCTTTATGATTGCTACCTTATTTGATGGCGGTACTTCCTTAGACATGTATGGAAGTGGAGCAGCCGCAACTGGCTTTGCTAAATTCCTTTCTTTCTATATCTATATAGTCTTCTATTTAATAACTTATATTGCTTCCTATCTTCTTTTAGGGCGCAAAATCAAAAAAGAACAGGACTTCTATATTACTAACAATTCTCTTCTTTTTGTGGCTGCATTAACGGTATTGCTAGCAGTTTTCCTCAATAGTGTCATGATCAACACCTGTGATGCTAAAGAAGATCAAATTCAGTTATTAGTTCCCTTTGCTTATGGTATTTTAAGCTGCGCAATTGTTTTAGCGCTTCAGTTTAAGCTTAAGGAAGCCAAGGAAACTGAAAAGGAATTAAGTATTGTTGAACAGCTTTGGAAAGAAGATAAAGCCCATTATGAATTGGCTAAGGAAAGCATTGATATTATTAATATTAAATGCCATGACTTGAAGCATCAGATTGCTGCTATTCGAAATGGTGGAAAACTTGATAATGATGCTCTTAAAGACATTGAGAACTCGGTCATGGTCTATGGCTCGATTATTAAGACTGGCAATGATGCTTTAGATGTTGTCTTAACTGAAAAGAGCCTTCTTTGCAGCAAGAATAATATTTCTCTTACCTATATTGCTGATGGTGAGAACATTAGCTTTATGTCTGCTTCGAGCATCTATTCTTTATTTGGTAATGCTATTGATAATGCTATTGAATACTTAGTCAAAGAAGATGTTGATAAAAGGTTCATTCGTTTGCATATCAAAGCTATTAAAGAAATGGTCTCCATCCATATTGAAAACTACTTTGATGGAATGATTAAATTTGAAGGCGGATTACCAGTCACGACTAAGAAAGACACTAATTTCCACGGCTATGGAACTTTATCGATGAAGAAACTAGTTGAAAGCTACGATGGAGACTTCTTTATCAATACGTCTGATCATCTTTACTGCATTGATATCCTCCTTCCAATACCCGCAAGTGAAGTAAAAGAAGTACCTAAACCTTAGCTTTACAAAGTGGTTTGTTTATCTAATGAAAATGCATGTAAGCACTACCAAAAATGAAATGGGGAAGACAATTTACGAAACTGAATATTTGTTTCTAGGGGCAAAAATCAGTTAATCTTCTTCTTCAAAAAGCCTTTCTTCTTAGATGCCAAAATTAAGTTGATTGCTTAAGCAACTTTATGTCAAGAATGAAACCCCTACAATAGAATTTAAAATTACGTTAACAAAAGTTAACGTTGTAATTAAATATTTCGACTAAATTTGAAATCAAAAATACCAATTAGGAAAGAAATAGGGATTCAAGTGACCAATTCACTAATCCATTTCAGATATTTGAGTATTAAAAGAAGGAAAACACAATTTGCTTCTTCCTTTATATATAGGACTGATATTAGAAGAAAAATTAGGCAGTGACTCCGCATAAATATTTCTAAGAAAAGGCTACCAAATTGCAGGACTTAGTTTTCCTTTGATTAAATTTTCGGTCATGATAAACTTTTGGCACTAAGCGAAACCTTTGCTTCAAAGACCAAAATCATTTTCCAGGAGGACATAAAATGATGAAAAAGACACATGCTGGTAAGTTAGTTCTAACATCTATCATGCTGATTTCAGGTATTGGATTAGCTTCTTGCGGAAATACTTCTTCTACTAATAATTCAACTTCCTCCCAGACTTCTGTCGGGGGTGATTCCACTTCTTCTACTTCAGAAAATATTAAAGTCTCTGAAATCAGTCTTACTTTAAGCGCTTCTAAAGCTAGAATCGGTGAGACTGTCACTGCTACTGTTAAATTCCAACCTACTAATGCTACAAACAAAGAATATGTTTTAAGCAGTTCCGATGAGACTATTGCTAAAATTGAAAATAACGCCGTTGTCTGTGTTGCTAGAGGCAACGTTACTATTACTGCCCGCTCTTCTCAGAATGCTTTAAAGAAGGCCGAAGCTACTTTGACTGTCCTTGGAAATGATGAACAAGGAAGAACAGAGAATATCTTTGAAGCTGAGGAAGGAAATCTCGTTAAAACTACTGATTCTACTATGGCTATCGAGCATAACGATGATGACCGTATCAGCGGTGGTGCCGTTGTCGGTTCTATTAAGAAAGGCGATCGTATCATCTGGGGTGTTACTTCCTCTGCTGCCGATGACAATGCCTCTATGACTATGCGTCTGATGGGACCTTCTGGTTGGGGTGGATTATGGAATTCTATTTCCTATACCTTTGCTGACTGGTTCACTGTCAAAGTCAACGGACATACTATTAATACTGAGAATGTTAAAGTTGAAGGAACTTATAACAATCTTAGTTCTGCTGACTACTATAATTTCACCGATGTCACTATTGGTGATGTCGATTTAATTGCTGGCTTAAACGTGGTGACTTTTGTAGTCTCTAACCGTTTTGATGTCACTTCCGTTTCTGATGATAAATACAACGGTTCTATTTCTTGCCTAGGTAACATTGATTCAATGACTATCTACAGCACTAAGGATCTCACTTATGTTGCCGATACTGCTGAAGTTGATGGCGCTGATCCGGATGTCAGCTACAAGTCTACTAAGTTAGAGGCCGAAGCTTCTACTACCCGTGTTTATGAGAGTGGCAGCAATCCGCAAGTCGATTTAGGCTCAAGCACTTATGCCCAGTTTAAGACTGGCATGAATGTCATGTTCGGTGTTAAGACAGCTGCTGCTATGAAGACTAAGTTAGTCTTAAAAGTAGCCGCTCCTTATGTTAATGCTGCTACGGCTATGACTGATACTGACCTTTCTAGTATCCTTTCTATCAATATTGGTGGCAAGAATGTCTCTATTGATGGCTTAAAGCTTTTAGGAAACAACGCTACCGGAAACAAAGAGAACTACACCCTTGTTACTACTGGTTGGCTTGATCTTGAAGCCGGAGACAATATCATTGATGTTGTTGTCAACGATGATATCACTGGATTCGCTTATTTAGGCGGACTCGATTATCTTGAACTTGACTATATTGATGGAACCATCACTCCTTTCTTAAATGAAGAGCCTTCTCCGAAGAAGGACTTTACCTTCGAGGCTGAAGCTGCTACTACTAAGAGAGTCGGTTATGATGCTTTGGCTGAGGGTGCCACTTATGTTGAACTCAAGGAACCCACTAAGACTCAGACTGATAAATACAACAATAAGCTTGATACTACTAAGATTATTTTCGGAATTGAATCTTCTACTGAAGCTTATGCCACAATCTCAATGAAGATGGCTGCTCCTTACATTAATACAACTACTGCTATGACTGATGTTTCTGTCGGAAGCTTAGGCGATTTATGGTTCAATGGTGATATGATTTCCACTCCTAATAAGCTTTTAGGAAATGATAAGACTGGTGTCAAAGATAATTTCACTACTGTTACCATTGAAGCTCAAGTTAAACTTACCGCTGGTAAGAACCGTATTGCTTGGGAACCTCAGAACTATACTGAAAATACTTATGCCTACTTTGGAGCCATGGATAGCATTACTGTTACCACAGCTTCTACTTTGACTGCCTACGAAGTCAATATGTGGACTGATAGAAACACCTATTTCGATAGCACTAAGAATGAACCTATCTATGTCACTTGCGATAGTGTCGCTTCTACCTCTTGCTGGATTGGCTTATGGCATACTAATGATTCCGTCACTAAGGATTGCCCCGGTTCTTTATACTGGTATTATCCTACTAATTCTCAGTGGAACTCTGATAATAAGGAATACTTAGGAACTGCTTGTGATATCACTAAGCAGAATCCTAACAAGGAACGTCATTTAATTGATGGCTTAGATAAGGGATCTGGAACCTACACTAATAACGATGCTAATGGTTATGGCGAATTCCAGGTTGTCTACATGGAGAACGATTCTAAGAACTCTGCCACTGGATACGATATCACGGATGTGGTCTATATCAGTGTTTGGAATGAACCTTCTAACTACGGCGGATATGTTGGAGCTTAGTTGACATGAAAAGAAAAGCAATTTCTATTATACTTTTACAAACGGCATTAATTGCTCTTTCAGCTTGCGGAGGTAATTCTACCTCCGCAGGCTCTTCTTTGTCTTCTTCAAGTTCTGCTGATATGACCTCATCTAGTACTAGCAATCCTTATCCTATAACTCCTGATACGGAATCTGATTTGTTTTCCTTATATTATGAGAATTCTTCCTCAATCAAGAACTGCGCCGAAGGTGTGTTACTGATCACTAAGAAGTCAGCTTTCTCTTCTTCTACTATCAACACTTTAGATGTTAGGTGGGGAGATAAGAGCGCTTCTTTTACTGATTACAGTGCTTTAATAACCTTTGATGAATTAAAGGCTTCTGACTTTGAATATGATTTTGGTTCTAACGCTTTGATTCCTTTAGAGGCTACTAAGATCTGGGTTAATGCCTATGATGCTTCTTCAAATTTAATTGGTAAAGCTTCTATTGGCGTTGAAACCTATAAAGAAAAGGAGACTCTTCAGGCTGAATACCAGATTATTTCTGATACTCATGTCTTAACTTCTTCGCCCTGTTTCTATAGGAGAACTAAAAAGACTTTTGAAGATATAAAGAAGAATTCACCTAACTCTTCAGGGATTATTGCTAATGGTGACATCATTGATGAGGTGACTGAGGCTAACTACAGCTCTTTCTTTGATGCTTTTGATTCCGTCTATGATTCAAGAGACCAGCTTCATATTGGATTAGGCAATCATGAATTCATTGTTCAATCTGAAACCGATTATGCTTCTGCCTCAGAAACAGTTCTTAATAAGAGATATAACGATAGATTAGCTCTTTGGAAAGAAAAAACCGGCAATACATCTGCTTATTTCTCTCAAGAAATCAATGGCACTTACTTCATCTATTTAGGTACTACTAAGATGCCACAGAATCTTGATGGCAATACAAGAGCTGATTGTGTGTTAGGAGAAGAACAGTTAACTTGGCTGAAGAATACTTTAGTAGAAGCCAATAAGATTAATAAGCCTATCTTCTTGCTTTCTCATGGCTCTTTAAGAGATACAGTCAGCGGTTCTTTGACTTCTTTAGGTCAAACTTGGTATGGCTACTCTCAAGAAGAAGAAACTGAATTGAGGAATATCATTAAAGATTATCCTCAGATTCTCTTCTTTTCCAGTCATTCTCATTGGTGCTTTGAAAGTAAGCAACCTTATCTAATTACAGATAACTATCCAACTTTCTTCAATACAGGAGCTATTGGCTATCTTTGGCAAGGCAGTAATGGCGGAGAGCATTACCTTAATGGCGATTATGAGAATGGTGGAGCTCAGGGACTCTACGTTGAAGTCTATGACAAACAGGTAATCATCAAAGGCCGTCAATTCGAGGCTAGCGATAAAACCAGTCAATACTGGTTCAGTGGTTATCAAGTAGTCTTACCTTTTTAGTTAGTATTCGATTCATCACAGATAATTTTAGGAGAAAACATGAAATATAAAATTGGCCGAATCTTAGGACTTGCTGCCCTTTCAGCTTTGAGTGTCGGACTCATAGTCGGCAATGTCTATTGCTTTAAAGTCTTAGGTGTTGATTTTATCAACAATGCTTTATCAGGGTCTGGAGCCTCCTCAGGAGATGAAGAATCCGCCCAGAAAGGCGCTAAGTTAGTTAAGAAGATTACTGAAGATGGTACGGTTCTGTTAAAAAACGATAATTC
The DNA here is from genome assembly GCA_002483745.1 of Caryophanales bacterium UBA7642. Taxonomy (GTDB): domain Bacteria; phylum Bacillota_I; class Bacilli_A; order RFN20; family CAG-288; genus Enterosoma. The sequence goes on from DLIM01000019.1 coordinate 37,347, forward strand.
TACTCTTCCTTTAGATACTTCTACCAATAATAAAGTCAATGTCTTTGGCTTCTCTTCGACTGATAAGGGCTGGGTCTATACTGGTGTTGGTTCAGGATCCTGCTTACCAGATCCAGAAAAAAGAGTCGGGATCATTTCCGGACTTACTAATGCCGGCTTTGAGACTAATACCGAATTGACTAAGAAGTATGAAGAGGCTATTCCTTCTTCTGATAATTGGTTTGGTTATGACAACTATGGAAAAATCATTCAGCCTGCTAATGATTTCTATTCTGACTCCTTGATTTCTCAGGCTAAGAGTTTTAGTGATACTGCAATTGTTGTCTTATCCAGAATTTCTGGTGAGAACACTGGTGAAATACCTGAGACTCAAGTCGATTATATGTCTGGCGAAACTGATACTACTAGAAGCTATCTAGAAATATCTGCTAAAGAAGAATATATGTTGAATGTTGTTGAAGATAGCTTTGATAAAGTAATTGTTCTTCTTAATACTACTAACAACATGGAATGCGGTTTCTTAAAAGATGATAAAATTGATGCTGCTATGTATGTTGGACCTACTGGGCTTTGCGGTACTGAAAGCATTGGAAACCTCTTAGCTGGTAGAAAGATTGATGAGACGACCAAAGAAGAAACTAAGATTAGTCCTAGCGGTAAATTGGCTGATACCTATTCTGCTGATTATACGGCTGAACCAAGCTATGGCAACAAAGGTGTCAGAAATCAGACTACTACTGGTGGCAACATTGTCTATCAGGAAGGCATCTACTTTGGATATCGCTGGTATGAAACAGCTGATGCTGAAGGTTTCTTTGATGGCTTAGACAATGGTTATGACTCTGCTGTCATTTATCCTTTCGGATATGGCCTTAGCTATACCTCCTTTGATTGGAAAATCAAGAGCACTACTCTAACTGATGGCTCTTCTCTTGCTAAGGATAGTGAGATTAAGGTTACTGTTACTGTTACAAATAGTGGTGAATATGCTGGTAAAGATGTTGTCGAGCTTTACTATTTACCTCCCTATACTAAAGGCGGAATCGAAAAGAGTTATTTGTCTTTAGGCGATTATGTTAAAACTTCAGTTTTACAGCCTGGAGAAAGCCAAGATGTTGAACTCTCTCTTACTTCTTATGATATGGCTTCTTATGATGACTACGATAAGAACAATAATGGTAATGCTGGCTATGAATTGGATTCAGGAGACTATACCCTTCAGTTTAGAAGCAATGCTCATTCTCCTAAGTCTATGGTTGGTGGTAATTCCTTAACCTATAAGGTTGCTGATACCATCAAGATTACGGAAGATCCGGTCACTGGCTATACTGTCAAGAACCGTTTCACTGGTGATGATGCTTATGCCTGGATGCCTATTGATGGCTCTTCAGTTGGCATCAATGAAACCTATCTTTCTAGGAACAATTTCATTCAGACCTTTAAAGATACTCAGTCTAAGCTTCCTACTGATACTACTGCAATTGCTAACTCTAAGACCTTCCAAAGCAGCGCTCAGAATCAGGATACTATGCCTACCTTTGGTGCTAATAACGGCTTATATCTAGTCACAAAGAAAGATGGCGCTAAAGCCAGTGCTAGTGATCTAACTAAACCGGATAACCTTATTTACAATGACACTTTAGTTGATGAACTGATGAGTGATTACAATGGCGAGAAATGGGATCAGCTCTTAGATGAGTTAACCATTGATGAAGCCACTACGGTGGTTGAAAGAAGCGGCTTTGGAACCGATGCTGTTGAATCTATCGGTAAACCTAAGACCTTAGACTTTGATGGGCCTAGCGGATTTAACCAGAATACATCTAAGATTGCTGAAGATCATTCTAGCTGGACTAGTTACCCCTGCGAAGAAGTAATTGGCTGCACTTGGAATGAAGCCTTAGCCTACGAAATTGGTCAGTCAATGGCTTTTGAAGCCAGCAAGAGTGGTATTAATGGTTGGTATGCCCCTGGCGTTAACTTGCATCGTTCTAACTACAATGGCAGAAACTATGAATACTATTCCGAAGATCCAATCATCTCAGGTAAGATGGCCAGTGCTACTATCAAAGGTGCTAAGTCTGGTGGCTTATATGCCTATATTAAACACTTTGTTGTCAGTGAGGAAGGTACTAATCCTAAAGGCGTTGATACTTGGCTTACTGAACAGTCTTTACGTGAACTCTATCTGAAACCCTTTGAAATGGCCGTTAAGAGCGGAGCTAATGGCTTGATGACTGCCTTCAACTGCTTAGGCTCGGTCTGGTGTGGAGCTAGCTATGATCTTTGCACTGAAGTCTTAAGAAATGAATGGGGCTTTAAAGGCTCAGTCATTACTGACTGGAGCAGCGGTGATAGCATTATGAATCCAACTAGAGGAGTCATTGCCGGAAATGACTTATGGCTTGACCCGATGAGTGTCAACTATGCACCTTTAGATAAGACTGACCCTACTTCTATGTACTGTGCTAAACAGGCTGTTAAACATAACATCTATACCTACATTTCTACCTATCAGTATTCTAGAGACTATCAGGAAGACGATAACGAATATCAGGTTACGGCTGGAATCAAAGGACCGGGTTCTATTAGTGGCTGGTGGATTCCTACCTTAATCAGTATTGATTGTGTCATCTTTGCTGGTACGATCTTTATGGGACTATATAGCTTCTTGCCTTTCTTCAATAAACCTAAGAAGCTTAAGGAAAAGAAGTCAGTTTAAAAGCAGGGTTACTTGGAAACGATTGTTTCTAAGTAACCCTTTTTATCTGGAATCTAGTTGTTTTCTTTATAATGATTTCATTTATGTCTTCATCAGATTATTTAAGAGCTAGGCTTCAACAGTTAAAAAAAAGAATAAATAAAAAGATTGTTGAAGTAAAAGCTTCAGCAATCTTTAATTTGAAAAAATCAGTTGAACAGATCAGGAAGATATTCTTTGATGGCTTTAGCTAATTCTTCACCTTGCTTGTTTCCACATTCTTTATCAGGATGTCCGTTGTATTTCTGATTGTTGGTAGTCAAGCAGACTAATTCATAGGGAACATCAGATAGGTTGTTTTTCATGGCTTCGGTGATTAGGGAATCATTGTTTTCATGTGTGGCATCAGTGCAGAAAATCAAAGGAATGTTCTTGTCGCCGTAGCTAGAAAAGGCTTCTTCTACTAAATCGGTTATACTTTTTTCTATCTGGGTATGGTAATTATTAAATCCCACTTGACTGACATCATTTGTTCCTAGATTGATAACTATTAAATCAGCGCTTCTTTCTGGAGAATAATATTCTTCCTTGGACCTAAAGTAATTGAGATAAGGATAAACTTCTTTAACCGTAAAAGGAGTATAGCCATAAGCAAAACCGGCTCCTGAAAAGGCAGTAAGGCTATAATCAGCATCTAAGATGCTAGCTGAGTGATAAGCATAGGCGTCAATAGGATCATCATAAGCAGAGTCGTATCCTCCCTCCTCTTTGGCTCCCTGAAGGCTATAGCCAGTAGTGTAGCTATCTCCGATGTATTCGATAAAAGCTTTCTTTTTTGAAGAGCTTAAGAGCTTCCCTGATAAAGTCAGTGAATGGATTGTAGCAATCGACATATAAACATTAGTTTGTCTTACTAAAGAGATTGTATGAATACCTTCTTCCAAATTAGTAGTTAAGACTAATTCTCTGGTCTCTTTGGTTACGGCTTGGTTGATTAAGGTTCTTTCTCCATCGACAAAGATAGAAAAAAGAGTAAGGCCTCTTTCACCGTTTTTGGATTCATCATAGTTGGTGATGTCACTGGTGATACTGGCACTGACTGTTCCCTTACAGTTAGCCTTAAAGGTAATAGCACTGCCTGAATAGTCTATGGCTATGCCGTCACTTAAAACCTCAAGTCTTCCTTCAACCTGAATTAAATCAAGGCTTTTAGCTACTTCGATTGTATTTGTAGAATAGTCGTTTGTTGAGTCAGAAGTATTAGAATTAGAAATGGATGAATTTTCTTGGCTTGAACAAGAGAATAAAGTTAAAGCCATTATTGGAATTAAGTAACATGCTTTTCTCATAAAAGATCCTCTAAAATATTTATTCAATTATAAACATATATTTGTGTTTTCTCTTGTTCCTTTTCGTATCTTGTGTTTCTTCTTGAGAAATTGGTAAGATTTAGAATCATCTCCTTTCCTTTTTTGACCATAAATGCTTGAATAGTGTCAGTAAAAAAGACAGGTACATATATGAAAGATATCAATAAGGAAAATCAGGTATTAGAGACTTTTTGGGACAATGCCTTTAAAGAGTATCAGCCCTGTGTTGCTACTGAAGATGATTTAGGAATTACTGGTAATCTAGAAGAGGAACTTTTATTCATCAATGATAGCTGTAAGAAAATTATCGATATCGGCTGTGGGGATGGATTGATGTTGATGAAGATGGCTTTTCATAATCAAGGAAATACTTATTTAGGTATTGATAGTTCTTCTTCTGGTATTGCTTTTGCATCTAAAACAAGTAAGCTATCTAAACTAGAACATCTTACCTTTGAAGTTGGCAATTTAGAAACAATCAAGAAGATTACGACCTACTCGTATGATGGTATTATTTCTTCTAACTTCCTAGATGTTATCCCTCTTGATACCGCTAAGTTGTTTATTCCTGAAATTATTAGAATATTAGATAAAACAGGGTATCTATTATTAAAGGTAAACTTTATTATTGATAAGCCTGAAACAATAAAGCCGGGCTTTGTCTTTAACGATGATGGTGTCTTTATTGATGGTGTATTAAGATCAACCAACAAAGATGATGAATTCTGGATTAATTCCTTTAAGCCATTAAGATTGATCAAGAAAGACTATTATCAGAGAAACCCCATAGGACCAAAAGACAGGATTTTTGTTTTTAAGAAAGACTGATTCTTGTGTTAGAATTCTATTACCATGAAAAAATCAAAGATTGTCTCTTTTCTGCTTCTTGTTTTCTTAATCCCTGGATGTAGTAATACCTCCTCCTTTTCGGATTCCTCTTTTTCATCAGCGGGTAACGGTAATGTTTTGTCTTCTTCTTCTTCTTCTTCGGATTATCAGTTAAGTTCAGTTTCTTCGACTAACAAAGATCTTGATGATCCTAGCATCATTCCTACAAGTGATCCTTACACCGATGTTGATGTTGATGCCTTCTATTCCGACTATAAGCCGGCTACGTCTTATCAGGACAGTGTCTATAGGACTAGCCACCATTTAATGTCAGGATCGATTTCTAGCCAGACTCAAAGACCTAATCTTGCTTCTTATCAGCCTAGCTATCAAGGCAAGTATATTAGGAATGCTACTACTTACTTTAATGATGATAAGACCTCCTATTGCTTAGTCGATAGTGCCGGAAACTATGTTTCAACCATCTATAAAGGAGGAGGCTACATTACGTTGAATGAAGTAGCCTGCTATTTATATGCTTTTGGTGATATACCTGCCAATTATGTCTCTGGTAAAGGAACTTCACCTAAAAACAATCCTTGGGGAAAGTATTTAGTTCTTAATCATTCATTCTTCAATGATGACAATACCCACTGGCTTTATGAACCTGATCTTCCAGATGCCTGGAACAACAACAAGAAGACTAGCGGAACCAAGAAATACTATGAGATTGATATAGCTACTACTGGTACGTATGAATACAGTGGCAATTATCGGATCAGCGAATACAACGACGGCTCCTCCATCAATAGAGGTGGATCAAGAATTGTCTATACTAAGACCTTTAAAGGTGATATTGAAATGCCCGACCCTAATGTTCGGTATGTTTTCTATACCTATAATCACTACAATGATTTCTCAGAGTTCCTAAATTATGCTGGTGGCTATGGAAGCTTGTTTGGAAATCTTTCAGGTGGCGGTACTTTAGATAATGCTACAAACCAATATGCGACTAGTTATCCAGAAACGATTAAACAGAATTTTTAAATTTTAACTATTTTTCAAAAGATAGTTAAGGCCTTTTAAGGCTCTTATATCAGAATCAATAAAATGGCCGCCTTGATTAAGCTCAAAGAAAGTCTTTGATCCTCTCTTCTTGAAAAGTTCTTTAGTCTTTTGCATGCATTCTAAGGCTTTTGATAAATAAGGGTTTTTAGTTAAGCTTTCTTTGTCCCCTAAGGAAAAGTAAATACTCTTTGGAACAATCCTAGGCTCATTCTTTTCTTGGTATTCCATGAATCCTGGATACCAAAGGGAGCCTGAGACACAGGCAACCTGATTAAAAAAGGCTGTTTTATAGGTAACATATAAAGCTAGTAGTCCAGCTAAGGAATAACCGGCAATTACTCTATCAGGATTAGAAATATCTAACTCTCCCTCAGCCTTAGGAATGATTTCTTGTGTCAGTATTTCAATGTACTTATCGGCATTACCGGAAAAGTCATGCCCCCATTTAAAGACTTTAGAATGCTTAAAAGGAGTGAAGTCACTTTCCCAGTCATTATTAGTTATAGCAACAAAATTTGGCTTTTGTGTGAGTAGTCTATAGATATTAGTGGCTTCTTCTAAAGGACCATGGAAATAAACAGTCGGTAAGTCTAAAGAGCCTTTAAAGAGAGCTATTTGATAACCAGCTACTTGAATATTTATGGTTTGCATAGTTTTAGGATAGCACAACCAGCACTCATCAATAAGCGCTTTCATTAACTAAAGCTCACAAAAAGCCATCTTTTTATTGTGAAAAACCTAAAATAGATAAACGGAGGACGTTTTCTATATGGATTTTTTGACTGATTTTCCTACGGCCGCATCTGGCCTTGAGCCGTTTAAGCTTCTTCTTCCACTTGGTCTGATTTTGATTTTTGCTAAGCTTTTCTCTTTGCTTCTTGGCAAACTGAAGATGCCTCAGGTAATCGGATTCCTGATTGCCGGACTAGTTGTTGGAGCGATTGGATTCATACCGAACCAGCAAGTTTTGACCACTAACACCATGACTGGTCTTAGCTATTTTTCTAAAATTGGTGTTATTTTGATTCTCTTTACTGCCGGTGTAGAGACTGATATCAAGAAGGTAAAGGCTGAAGGCTTAGCTTCTGTTGTTATCACCTCTTTAGGAGTCATTGTTCCTTTATTGTTTGGCTTTGTCGTAGCTTTCTTGTTTAGAAAGTTTGGTGGACTTGATACTTCCTTCGTAGGAGTTGATATTAATCCTATTTATTCCGATATCTTCTATGGCGTTATTCTCTCCGCTACTTCTGTCTCCATTACAGTTGCTACCTTAAAGGAATTAGGAAGACTGGATACCAGAGTTGGCACTGCTTTAGTCAGTGCCGCTATTCTTGATGATATCATCGGCATTATTCTTCTTTCTTTGATTATCTCCTTAGCTAATGGGTCTAAGACTGGTGCCGGGGATGACTTTGTTTCTATGATTATGAGAGCGACTGGTTCTACTAGTACTGCTTTAAACATCTCTTTGATTGTCATCTTCATGATTGTCTTCTTTGGTCTTACTTATGGCTTAGGTATTGTTGTAAAGAAGTTCTTTAACTACTTAGGAACCAAATATCCGCATCATATCCGTATTACTATCATTTCTTTAGGACTTTGCTTCTTATGGTCCTATTTAGCTGAATATTTCAATATCGCTGATATTACTGGCGCATATTTGATGGGATTGATTTTTGCTGGTACTAAGCCGGCAGATTATATTGACCATCGTGCTGAGACAACTAATAACTATATCTTTGCTCCTGTCTTCTTTGCCTCTATTGCTATGGAAATGTATCAGACTAGCTTTGATTCTACTTTCTTAGCTTTCTTAGGATTTGGATTAGCCTGGGTATTAGCTGGCTTACTTGGTAAGGTTGTTGGAGCTGGTCTTGGTGCTAGAATCATGAAGTTTAAATTCAAGGATTCTCTTAGAATCGGTGTTGGTATGATGGCCAGAGCCGAGGTCTTGATTGTCTGTGCCCAAAAGGGTGTGGAAGCTAACTTGGTTTCTTCTCAGATTATGCCTTTCACTTTAATCCTGATCCTAGTATCTAGTTTCTTGACTCCTATTTTCTTAAAGCTTCTCTATAAGGGAGAGCCATTAGAAAATAGTGGAAGTGTTCAGGAACTTAAGAAATCTGAGACGACTGCTGTAGCTAAGTAAAGATTGATTTCAAACCACTGTCAAGAAAACCTTGGCAGTGGTTTTTGATTTTTTCGGTAATATAAGACTATTTTTTGGCATAATGTTTTTTATAACAAAATAGCAAAGCTAAAATTTTCTTATATTTTCAGTTTTAGTTTAAGAAAATTTAAATTTTTAAATATCCCTATAGGTCAGGGCAAATCATTGAATTATCTAATGGACATTTGTATAATATTTCTCGTATCACTTCCATTTCAGCTTATTTTTGTTATATAATTGTTCATCATTGGACAAAGATTAATCTCTGTAATATATTGATTTCGCTTACGTACTTAGCTTTAACCATTTACGACTAAATTCAATCAACTTATGCTCAAGCTGATTAAAAATACGGTTCCTGTTGTTATAATTCAAATAACAAGATGGAGAAGAAAAAGGACTATCTAAGGATGAAAAAATTACTGACTATTGCTGTTCCCAGCTTTAACTCTCAGGATTATCTTTCTAACTGCCTCGACTCTTTAGTTATTGGCGGTGACGAAGTAGAGGTCATTGTCATTGATGATGGCTCTACTGATAACACCGGTAAGATCGCTGAAGATTATAAAACTCGTTACCCTAATATCGTGAGAGTTATTCACCAACCTAATTCCGGTCATGGTGAAGGTGTTAACCAGGGTCTTTTAAATGCTACTGGTATTTACTATAAGGTTTGTGATTCTGATGATCTTCTTGCTAAGAAAGGCTATCTGGATTTATTAGCTACTATTAGGAAACAGGTTGAGAAGAATGAACTTCCTGATTTGTTTGTTTGCGATTTCCTTTATGAACATATTTATGATGATGAAAGCTATGTCTCTGCTTTTGCCCGTTATATGAAACCTAACAAGATCCAGACTTGGGATAAAGTAAAGACTTTCTCTTTCCATCATATGCTTTTGATGCATGCCTTGGTCTATCGAAGAGATACTCTTTTAAAGAGCAACACTATTCTTCCTAAGCACTGCTTCTATGTTGACGATTATTTCTCTTTTAAGCCGTTAGCTTACTGCAAGACTCTATATTATTTACCTGAGGTAGTTTATCGCTACCGTATTGGTAGACCTGATCAGTCAGTCACTAAAGAGAACATGTTCAAGCGTTATAAGCAGCAGCTTACTGTTATGAACTTGGTTCTCTCTTCTTTCACTTATGAGGAAATCAATGTTATGCCTAAGGGATTAAGAAAATATCTCCTTCATGCATTATCTGTCCTTAATCTCACTACTCTCTTCTTTGTCTCTGGCGGAAAAGATAATCAGCCTCAGAGAAAGAAAGACTTTAAGAAATATTTGGCTGATCTGAAGTCCAATGATATGGAGATGTATAAACATCTTCGTTATAAATCCTACTATTCCTTAATCTACTGGCTTCCTTATATCTTCCAGAAGAGGATCATCACTTTTGGCTATAACGTAACGGCTAAAGTCTGTAAGTGCGGTTAATCTAAATTAATAGAGGAGCAGGCCAAGTTAACTAGGCCTGCTCTTTTTAATTAATAATTAACAATGATTAACTATTGCTATAAATTACATAAAAATTATTTGAAATTTTATTATCTTAGCAAATAATTTGATAACTATGGGCCTTTTAATATCATACGTGTCATATTAACGGAAATGTTATATAGGTGACAGTCTTACTATAGCTAGTAAATGTAAAGCTGAAATTTGCTTTTTGCTTTTTAGCTTACTAAGATAGGTTGCATTTAAAAAGATAATCAGATGAAAAAGCACTTTGGATTGATGTTATCAGTTGCCGGACTAATGCTTGCTTCAGCTACTACAGCTGGGCTTTGCACTTGGGTTTTCGGCAATAATCAATCTACTACCGCTATAGTTGATGATATCAAGATTAATGAGTTTAATTTCTTGATTGGTATTTATCCCACCAATGGTGGTTTTTATAAGCTTGATGATAATGGCAATGAAGTTTTAGTTTCTAAAAAAGGCTTCCGTCTTCTTGAAGGCACTTATGATGATAATGTCATGTCTTCTAGTTTCACTTATTCCGACTATACTACTGAGCATATTTATTATGAAGTCGATTCTAAAGGCAAAAAGAGGACTTTTAATAAGGCTGACGGAGAAGAAAATACTGTAACTGTTACAGCTATTGAATATCCTGAAGGCTGTGGAGCTACTATTCTTAAGCTTCCTACTCAGTTTGGCTATTATTATAATGGTGTTTTAGATACCAATCAGGTTTATGATGTCTCTGGTTACGATAGTTGCCCATTCCATACAACTAATATGCCTGGCAATAATGCTCCTGATTCTAAGCTAGCCAATGTTTCTTTGTTTGGCCATTATGAAAATACTGATTTAAACGGCAATGGAGTCTCTGAAATTACGGAAATTAATCTACCTTCTGATAGCTCATCCTTGAAGTATATTTCCGATCGTGCCTTTGCCGGTCTTCCTGCTATTAAGAATCTTGATTTATCTAATGCTACTTCGCTTCAATTCATCGGTCAGTGGGCCTTTACTAGAGATTATCAGTTAGAGAAGGTTAAGCTTCCTAGCAATATCAAAGCCACTGATAACAACAACCCTAATAACTATAAACGTTCTTATCGTTACCTCAATGGCTATACCACAGCTACTGATACTGACTACGACAACCATTTCACTGATGGTGAGTATGTTTCTGGCAAGGCCGATTCGATTTTCTCTTCCAACGACTATATCGATGTTATTAATACAAGAGAAAGCCATCGTTTCAATATGTATGGCATGTTAAGCTACTCTTCAATTAAGAACTTTGATTTCCGTGACTATCCCAATATAACTCATCTCCCTACTCAGTTCTTATGCAACGACTTAAGTCTAAAAACTCTTATTATCAGCAATAATATTGTTGGCGGAAACAATAAGAACCAAGCTTTTGGTTTCATGGATGATGCTTTTAGACCCGAATCATATGATAGTAAGGCTGGTGCTTTAACAAAGATCTACTATGAAGGATCTTTACAGACATTCAAGGAATTAAAGCTTAATAGTAAGCTCTTTATTGATAGCAGTACTATTCCTTCCCGCTTCCCGATGTTTGGCTCTAGATACGATAGTGCTACTTCTCAGTATGTCTATGATGAGACTTTAGCTGACCCTTATATTTATTCTTTGACTGAAACGACAAAGAAGTTAGCTTTCTTCTCTATCAATACCAAGACGGTTTCTGGTGTTAAGGTTCCTAACACTGTCAGTGTTAACAACTACGGACAGCAAAAAATCATTAATATCTAATAAACAAAAGGTCGCAATAAGGCGACCTTTTTTGATGTACAACTAATTCAGTTCTTTGATTATTTCTTCATCTTTGGAAGAAATTTCTTCAGCTTCCTTGTCTTCTTTGTTGAAGTCTTTAAGGAAATGGTAGCTATTCTTCAAGATGGTTTTGAATTGCTTCTTGGTCTTAGGATCAAGCTTACCAATCTGTTGGTAGACTTTGATGAAAGAAGAAATCTTATGTTTGCCAAGCTGAGCCATGGTTGGGACTTCTGTTCCGGTTAAGACCTGATAGATAGTTTCAACAATCAGCTCTTTCTCATCATAGGAGGCATTAACGATCCATTCATTGAGGAACCTGACATTCTTCTTGGTGTTATCAGACATGATTCCCGTTATAAAGCAATCATTATTTAGATCGA
>DLIM01000019.1:49326-76740 GCA_002483745.1 Caryophanales bacterium UBA7642
ACTTTGTATTTATCATCGACATCATAAATCTGGCCAATGATTGATTGAACCGGAACGAATTTCTTTATGATGCCTTTTCGCTCACTGAATCTTAAAGCCTGTGCTAATTCATTGTTGATTCCTGGACCATCGAAGGAATAGACATCAGTGATTTTATTGGCTTGCTTAGCATTGCAAGTCAAATAGGAGTAGACAGCTAAGTTTCCCCCTTTAGAATGACCAATGACATAAACACCGTTTTTGAATTTTCTTTTTATAGTTAAGATATAGTTTAAGTATTCGGTAGCTTCTTTCTGGCTGTTGATAGGAGCTTTAATGGCCATCTCAAAATCTTCTTTCCAACCAGTCCAGGTTGAATCTGTTCCTCTAAAGGCAACAATAAAGGTATCATTTGGAAGTAAGAAGGAAACGGCTGAAAACTGTTCGACATCTTTTTCAAAGGTATCTTTGAATCCTAAGACAGTGATATTCGAATAACGAGGATTACCCGTGATGCTATTGAAGAATCTTTCATCTTCATCGCTTGGGGCATTGATTTTTAAGAAGGCCTCTTTTTTGGAGATATCATACATGTCCTTCAATCTGATACTGTTTTCCATTTTAGGAAGATAGACCTGAAAATTGAAATAGCTGAACTTAGCAAAGGCTGCTAAGTCGACTTCGTTTAATGGCAAAGCTGAAAAAGAGCGGAATTCGCTTGAGACGTAATCGGTAATATTAGAATATTTCTTTTCTTCCATGTCTTTATTTTAGCTGAAACTCTTTGAAGTCGAGCTTACCTTTTCCTGAAAAGAGAAAATATAGGGGATAGATACCTATTAGTTCTTTAAGGCTAGAAGTGTAGGTCTTATAGGTCTTTGAAGGAGTTATAGGAATACTAGCTAACTCCTGATTGTTAGAGGTATAGACAATGACATTGCCTTTAGCTTTGCCTTTAATTGTTATTGCGATAGTTTTAGTATTAATGAAACTGAAGTATCTGAATCCTAAGATGGAGTTGTTGGAGAAATGCTTTATGTATTGATCAGCTTCTTCATTCCTATCTTTACCTGATTGAGTCAAATAGGGTCCTCTTTTTAAAAGAAGAAGCTTACCAAGTTTAAAATAGTTGCCTTTCTTTCCTTGCAAATCGCTGACTAGGCTGCTTTTATAGTTGCCTTTTCCGTTCAAAGGAGAAAGATTAAGGGACTGAGAAGTCATCATGGCTTTCTTAAAGCCTTGATTGTCTTTCTTTACTTCTTCTGCAACTAGCTGTCTAGCATAGTGAGTGTGATTAGTCATTCTTTGATAGAAAAGGACATAGGTATTAGAAATTTTAAGTAAATCTCCCTGAATGAAACCTAAATAATTGTTCAATTGTTTTAGGTAAGTGGGATTGCTGTTAGAGTCTCCTAGAGATAGGAGAGTATTGGCAAAAACGAAATCCTTATCAGGATAACTGCTTTTAGCTAAACAGATTTCATAGCCTTTTTTGGAAGTATAGATAAGATAATAAAAATTGTTGAACTTTCTAACTGAGGTGATCATCTGGCACTCATGCTTTTTAAAGGAATTATTATTTGGCTTAGTTTCACTAAAGATATTTAAAGGATGACCTTTTCTGATAGTCAGCATATCATTGTCTAGCTCATAAACGATATCACTAGAAGAAGAGTCTTTATGGATGCTATATAGGCGAGGGGAATTGCTTCCTTTCTTGTAACCGACATATAGATAGATTTTTTTATCATCATCGATAAAGATAACGGGATTGATTTTCTTTTCTTCTCTGGAGGTTCTTCCTAAGATGACATTATCGCTGTAATGGACTTTCCCATAAAATTCAAAAGGCCCAGTGATATTGGCACTTTTTGAGACAAGCACTTCATTATCGAAAAAATGCTTAGAAGAAAGAGAATAGTAAAGATAGAAACAGTTATCTAAGCCTTTAGTTATGGAAAGAGCTGAAATATGGAGACCGGCTTTCCTGATTCCAGGCACTTTCTTTTTCTTTAGGATAGTTCCTTCATAAGTGGGCTTAGTTAAGTCATCTAAGTCAAAGGAATAAAGAACAGGATCGAGTTTATTTGCGGTCCTTCCCGGAAAGCAATCATGGGTTGAGAAAAGATAAAGCCTATCATTTTCGATGATGGCTTTAGAACTTGAAAGGTATTCATAAGTAGGAAGAAGGGGATTAGTGATGCTTTGATACTTTTTCTTTTCCATATATAGTTATTTTAATTAGCCCCTTTATCTACTACAAGGATTATCAACAGTGTCTTGATAAAGCTAAACCTTCTATCATAATTAGTATTATAAATGACTTACTTGCAAAAATAACGGAATAATTATAATGTTTAACCTTATTTGATTGTTTTTTCTTAGCTAAAAAGCTATTATTTAATTAGACACTAGAGGGCAGCGGAAATGAAAGATATACGTGTTTATTGTATCAAAAACAAACCGATGGATATGAGTCTTGTCAAAAAGGGCATTTCTAAAGAAAACTTTTTCCGATCCGGTTCTTTCATATAAAATTGTTGATAACATTGATGATTTATATAATGGTGACTTAGCTGTTTTCTTTGTTGAATCTACTGATATAGCTGTTTTTGACTGGCTACCATTTACTAAATTTAAGCCGCCTGTGCTTTTAATGGTCGATAAAGGAAATAACTGTTATGGCTTGGCTTTGGAATTATCAGAGAGATTAAGTACTTCCCATATTCCTAATCGTATTCTTTGCGGGGATTCTAATGAAGTTGCTAGTATGATTAAGCAGTCGACTTCTAATGAATCAAGAAGAGGAAGCCTTTGTGTTCGTATCGGCTTAATTGCTGATTTTTCTCAGAGTATGGCTTTAACTAGGGATGTCAATTACTTAAAGCTTTATGATAAATTCGGTATTTCCTTAGTATCAATCACTAAAGAGGAATTCTTAGAAGCCTATAAGGCTACTAAAGATGCTCGTGTTTCGGAAGGCTTCTTCCATGTCACGTGGGATTTTTATGAACTAAATAAGAGCTTCAGAGTCTATCTAGCGTTAAAGGCAATCATTAAAGATAGGAACTTAAATGGCCTTTCTATCAATTGCTCTAGCTTTGCTAACGATATCATGGCTACTGCTTGCTTTGCTTTGGATAAATTATCTCAAGAAGGAATTTATGTTTCTTGACGAGACAAGATCTCAGTTATTGTTGCTACTTTATTAGCAAACCGTGGCTTAGTTCAGCCCGTTTTCCAAGGCAATATTTCTAATATTGACGAGATCAACAATGTTTTCACTATGTCTCATTGCTTTGTCCCCACAAAGATGTGCGATCATTTTGAAGCTGATACACAAGCCGAAATGAATATAGGCGTTGCCGTTAAAGGCCACATTCCTAAAGGACCGGTAACCTTGTTTAAGATTACTGGCAATCTCGATTATTATTTTGTGGATGAGGGTGAAGTCATCGAAGACAATTCGGATTTAACTAATGTGTGCCGAACACTGGTAAAGGTAAAGGCTCATAAGACTTTTGACTATGCGGAGAAAGGCTATTGCAATAATCTGATGATGGTACCAGGCCATTATGCCAACATGATAAAGACTTTCTTTGAAGCTAGAGGAGTATTACCTATTGAAGATTGGAAACCAATCAATGATGAATCCTTCTATCAGATTGATAGCAAGCGATTTACGGCTTATCGTAATGCCCCAGAAAGAATTGAAGTCTATCCCTTTAAGACTAAGTCCTACAATATCAAGATTGGCTCCGTTCTTACTTACATTAATAGTTTTACTGATGAAAGAGTCTCATTTAGGCTAACGAAGACTGAATTCTACACTACTTATAAGTAAGTCATAGATAAGTACGGAAGCAAATTAGCTGGCTATCCTACTGCTTCTTACTCTAAGCAGGAATCGCTATTGGAATGGTATAGTTTCTGTACAATTGAAGAAGAGACCAAGATTGGTGTTGAAGCTCTTTTCTATGAGAAAATCGATCCTTCAAAGAATCAAGAATAAGATATTGCCTGCTTTTTAAAGTATTTCTTAGGAAGAAACAAAACAGCTTTGTGTACTCTCTTTTTTGCTTAATCAGTCATTATTCTATATAATTATCTATATTGAAAATGAATAACAGTAAAGCACCATACATAATCATCTATGAAGACAAGGATATTTTGGTTGTCTATAAAAAAAGAGATGTCTTAACTATCAGGACGAGTGATAAGATGACTTTCACCCATAACCTTTATCACTATCTGAAACTCTATCTGGAAAAAAAGAAAGAAAACCTTTTTATTGTTCACCGTCTTGATTATGAGACTTCTGGTCTTTTGATTTTTGCTAAGTCTTCCATAATGAAAGAAAAAATTCAAAAAGCTTTCGAGGAACATTTAGTTATTAGAGAATATGAAGGAGTCATTAAAGAAAAGATTCCTTTAGGTAAAAGGTTTCATGTAGACCAGTATCTTCTTGATGATGATAGCAAAGTTGTTATCTCTGATTCCTCTTTAGGTAAAGAAGCAATTACCGATATTGAATCTATCAATTATATTAACATTGGCACTGCTATAAAGATTAATATTACCACCGGCAGACGTAACCAGATTAGATTAGCTATTCATTCGCTTAACCTTACTCTTCTAGGAGACAAGAGATATTCATCCTCAATCGAAAAGAGAATGTATTTGAATGCCTATCATCTAAGCTTTCCAGCAGATTTAGGTCTTAAGCAAAGTGATTTCTTCTTAACTCCTCTGTGGATTAAAGAAACAAATTCCAAGAATTAATATTAAGAGGTATATAACATGAACAATATTGATAAGGTAATTGGACTATTGAATCATTCTTATTCGGCTTTCCATGCAGTTAAGAATATCGAAGATGAACTGATCAAGGCCGGTTTTTTAAAGCTTGATGAAAAAGAAAGCTTTGATTTAAAGAAGAACGGCAAATATTATCTAAAAAGAAACGATTCTTCTATTTTGGCTTTTAAAGTACCGGAAGCTTTTGATAGGCCTAGCTTTAAGATTACGGCAACTCATACTGATTCTCCTACTTTCAAGATCAAGCCTAATCCGATCCTTAGATATAAGAACCTTACTTCTTTGAATGTTGAGCCCTATGGTGGAATGATTATGTCTTCTTGGCTAGATCGACCTCTTTCCCTGGCTGGTAGAGTCATGGTTAAAGATAAGAAGCTAATTTCCTCTAGGCTTCTTAATATTGATGAAGACCTACTAGTTATCCCTAATCTTTGCATCCATATGAATAGGACTATCAATTCCGGTTATGCCTATAATCCCTCTAAAGATCTCATTCCTCTTTTTGGTATAACCGATAAGAAGTTTGATTTCAGCCAATATCTCAAAGAAAAGCTTGGCCTTAAAGGAAAAGAAGAAATCCTCAGTTTTGACTTGTTCCTATATAACCGTGACTTAGCAAGAAGAGTCGGCTATAAAAAAGAATTCCTTTCTTCTTCAAGATTGGATGATCTTTCTTCTTCCTATTCCACACTTTTAGGATTCCTAGAAAGCCAAAAGCCGACCTCCACAATTGATGTCTATGTTTCTTTCGATAACGAAGAAGTAGGAAGTCTTACTAAGCAAGGCGCTAATTCCACCTTCTTAAAAAACAATCTAAGAAGAATTGCCTTTGCTTTAGGAATCAGGGATGATTCTTATGAGAAGGCCTTAGCTTCGTCAATCTTAGTTTCTGCCGATAATGCTCACGCCAATCATCCTAATCATCCCGAAATCTCTGATTCAACTACTGATATTGAGCTAAATAAAGGCGTTGTCATTAAATACAACGCTAATCAGTCCTATACTTCAGATTCCTTTTCATCCAGTATTCTTAAGTCTTTAGCTAAAAAAGCTAAAGTCCCTTATCAGGAATTTACTAATAGATCTGATCTAAGAGGCGGATCTACTTTAGGCAATATTTCAAATAGTGAGGTCTCTCTTACTAGTGTTGATATTGGCTTAGCACAGCTTGCAATGCATTCCTGTAATGAACTGATGGGTGTTAATGATATTGATTATTTAGTTAAACTCATTAAAGAGTACTATGATACGGAATTGGTGTTTAAAGATAATCAAGTCAGTATTAATTAAAAGAAGGTAGAGATTATATGGAAGAATATCACGATTATTTAGTTCGGGCCTTAGCTTGCAATGAAGAAGTCAGGGCCTTTGCAGTTACCTCTAAAGATGCTGTCGAATATGCAAGGAAGATTCATAATAACTCTCCAATTGCTACGGCCTGCCTTGGCAGAATGCTTTCCGCTGGCTTAATGATGGGCGATATGCTTAAGTCCAATAAGGATTTAGTCACTATTCAGATTCATTGTGATGGTCCTTTAAAGCATGTCTTAGTCACAGCAAACGATAATGGTGAAGTTAAAGGCTATGTTTCTAATCCTAATGTCATTTTGCCTCCTAATGCTTCCGGACATTTGAATGTCGGAGGCGGTATTGGAAAAGGAACTTTGACTGTCATCAGGGACTTTGGCTTAAAAGAGCCTTATGTTTCTACCATCAATCTCCATTCAGGAGAAATAGCTGATGATTTGACTTATTATTTTGCTCAGTCAGAACAGACTCCTTCTTCGGTCGGCTTAGGTGTCCTTTTCAACAAAGATGATGTTACTGTCAAAGCTGCCGGTGGCTTTATTATTCAGCTCATGCCTCATACAGAAGATAGTGTCATCAGTAAAATAGAGTCCAACCTAGCTAATTTCACAAGTGTCACGGATGTTTTAAGACAAGGGAAAAGTCCGGAAGAGCTCTTGGAAATTGTTCTTTCCGGCTTCGATATTAAGTTCACGGAAAAGAAACCGGTCTTCTTTAAATGCTCCTGCTCGAAAGAAAAAGGTCTAATTGTTCTTAAGTCATTGGGTAAGAAAACCATTGATGAAATGGTTAAGGACAATAAGGGTGCGGAAGTGGTTTGCGATTTCTGCGGTAAGAAATATGAATATACCCCTGAAGAGGTTCTAAGTCTTCAAACTGAAACTAATTGTAAACAAAACAGCTAATAAGTAGCAAAGATGCTTTTTAAAATATTGCCTATTTAAGCCACTTTTGCTGGCTACCGTTTTGATTATATCAAGCTTTGATATATTCTATTGACAAAGTGTAAAGAGAATAATACATTGTTGTTGCTTTAAAAGGTTGGAATTTATGGCTACGAAGAAAAATGAATTCTATGAAAAGAAGCATCAAGAAACTCTTTCAACTATTTTGGTTGCTTCTAAGAACGTCGCGGTTGACGAAGGAATCGTTGGTTTTACTATGAAGACGATTGCCAAGAAAGCACACCTTTCTAGACAGCGTCTCTATTTTTATTTTAAGAACATTGATGAGATTCTTTATGAAATACAGATTGAAGATACGAAAGCTTTTATTAGCAAGATGGAAAAAAGCTTTAATGCTTTAAAAAATGTCGAAGGAATGATAGATCTTGGCAAATTCTTTGATGAAGCTTTCTTATATGGTGAAGAAAACTATAAAGATTTTCTTTTTACTAGTATCTTTGATAACTATTTTAGAAACAAAATCGGCGATAAAAAACGCCATGATGAATATTTGGCCTTGTTTGATAGGACCGACTATATTAAGGCATGTGGCGATGTCCTAAAGAAAGGTCAGGATACCGAAATATTCCGAAAAGATATTAATTTAAAGGAACTACTCCTTTTCTGGCTTAATACTTTGCAGACTTCTCTTCAGCGTATTGCTCTTTTAATGAGCAATGAAGAGAAACATTCGAAAGAAGAATTCCTTATCTATAGAGATACCTACAAGCAAGCTTTCTTTCGCTTCTTATTTGTGAATAATTAGGAGTTTTATTATGGGAAAAGGAAAATTTATGTCAGGGAAGTTTTTTGACTCTAAATGTCGTGAAGGCTTTCCGGATAACAAAGAGAAAATCCTTGGCTACTTATTAGGACCCGTTGGTGCTCAGCTTCTTTATTTCATGATTCAAACCTGGCTTAATGTCTACTACACTGATGTATTAGGCTTACCTGAAATCAATCCGGATTTCCTTTTTTATTTTCCTTTAGTCTTTGGTATTTTTGTTGTTCTTTTTAATTTTATTTTCGGCTATCTGATTGATAGAACTAAGACTAAGCAAGGTAAAGCTAGGCCCTATATTTTCCTATCAGCTTTCTTGTTACCTCTTTCGGGAGCATTGCTATTTGCAATACCTGATAATCAGACTGCACAGTACATCTTGGTTTGCTTATCTTTTAATCTTTTCTTCTCAGCTGGCTATGCCATCTATAATTCTTCTTATAATCTTCTGGTTCCTCTTTCAAGTAGAAACAGCAGGAGCAGAAACACCCTATCGACTTTTGCAAACTTAGGAATGATGATTGCTCAGGCTATCGGGTCTTTATTTCCGACCTTGATTTATCCTTTTATTAAAACTGATAAACTTCTTTGGTTCTATGCTATGCTAGGCATTTCTCTATTAGCAATGCCTTTCTTACTTCTTCAATATTATTTTACTAGGGAAAGAATCACTGAAGAAAATGCTGAACTTGAAAGAAAGCAACCTGAAATTAATGAAAAGAAAGTCTCTATTAAAGAACAATTCTCTGTAGTTGGTAAAGATCACTATTGGTGGATTCTGATTGCTTATACATTTGTTTTCCAATTAGGCTTGGCTTTTAAGAATTCTTCAGTAGCTTATTACTGTAACTGGGTTATTGGTGACCACTATAATGATGGCTATACCATGCTTCTTTTTAATATCATCGGTGGATTATCTTTAGCTCTTGGAGCGGTCATAATCGGTCCATTAAGCAAGAAATTCACTAAGAGGAATCTTATGCTCTATGGTTTCATCCTTTATGCTTTAGGTGATCTGCTTTGCTTTATTATTTCCTATCCGGGCTTATTTAGCTTAAGCAAGAACACGATTCTTATTTGGGTACTTGTTGGCCAGTTCATCAAGAACTTTGGTGCCATACCTTGCGTTTATATCTAGATGTCATTAGTCGGTGATGTTCTTGATCATCTGGAATGGAAAGCTGGTTTTAGATGTGATGGTATTACAGTTAGTTTTACTACTATATTCACTTTGTTTATGCCTATCTTAGGCAATGCTATTATCAATAAAGTCCTAGCCAACGACGGCTATATTACCCCTGTTGGTAACGGTGAAGGGATTGTTCAAAATACGAATCTTCAGATAATCTTAGATTGGTTAGCCTTAGGATCTGAAGTAGTCTCCTCTCTGATTATTGTTGTTCTTATGCTTTTCTTTAATGTAGAAAAGAATCTTTCTAAGGAGCAGGAGGAGATTCAAAAAAGAAAAAAGAAAATCATTTTAGCTAGCGGTGGTACTTGGGTATCTCCTAAAGAAAGAGAAATCCTCGATGAAAAGGAATTCGATAAAGCCAATGAAGAGTTAGCATTAAGCCACCTAAAAAGAAAATGCGATAAACATCAGCTTGATTTTGAAATAGAAAAAGCCAAGTATTTTGATAAAAAGGCTAAGAAGGCTAAACATGAACATGATTGAAGCTAAAGATGGCATCCATTCTATTGAAAAGATTGCTCCTAACACGTACCGTATTGATGAAGAAGGCATTGTTAATTGCTATTTTCTTATTGGAAAGAAAAGTGCCTTGCTGATTGACTGTGGCATCGGATACGGAAACATTTATGAAACAGTTAGAGAATTAACTGATCTGCCGATCATTTTAGCTATTACTCACCGACACTGTGATCACGATGGGGGAAGAAACTATTTTAGAAATTATTATGTTCATCGAAATGATAAACCTTTTGTTTATAAGTTGCTTTCTTCAAAGCTAGCCTGTAAGGCACTTCTTAAAGGCAATCACGTTAAAGCCAAGTTATCTAAAATGCCTTTTCATTCAAAGCCAATCTATTTTGATGATAATTTTTCTTTTGACTTAGGGAATCGGGTTGTAAATACTATCAATACTCCTGGGCATACTAAAGGGTCAGTAGTGTTTTTGGACGCTTCGACTAATTTGATGTTTACTGGTGATGATGTTAATCCTTTTCTTTGGATGCAGCTACCCGGATCTACTTCGCTTTCTACTTGGCTAATTGGTGCAAAAATCATTTTTTCACTAACTGATAATTATACGGCTTACTGCGGCCATGTTAATGGCTATGAGACCAAGGAAGAAATTGCTGGTATTATTAACCTCGTTTTTTCAATGCTCCAAAATAAGCCTAAGTTTAAAGGAAACAGTGTAATCTATCCTCCCGATGAGAAGGCTAAAAATCATATCTTTGTTTCTAGGAATCATTTGAAGTAGAATTAATTTAAATTCTTTTGTGAAAGAATCTAAAAAAACATGAGAGAAAACCATCCAGTGACTAAGCTTCTTAAAGAAGAAATCCCATCTTTTTTAACTGATCTTCTTACTGTTCCTCCTTTAGAGAGACTAAAGGATGTTGGAATGAATTGCGGTGTTGAATATATGTCCTTTCCCTTCTTTAAGAAACTGAAACCTTATTCCCGCTATTATCATAGTCTGAATGTGGCTTTGATTATTTATCATTTCACCCACGATGAAAAACAGACAATTGCCGGCCTTTTCCATGATATTGCTACTCCTTGCTTTGCTCATGTTGTTGATTTCATGAATAAGGATTATCTCAAACAGGAATCAACTGAAAAGGACACTGAGGAGATTATTAGAAGCAGTGAGCAAATTCAAAATATCTTAACTAAATTAGCTCTTAAAACCAAAGATGTTTCTAATTACCATCTTTATCCAATTGCTGACAATGATTCTCCCAGACTATCTTCTGATAGGTTAGAGTATACTTTAAGCAATATTTATAATTATGGCTTTGCGACTTTAGCTCAGGTAGGCTCTTTCTATGATGATCTTCTTGTTGCTAAAAATGAGTTTGGAAATGATGAACTATGCTTTAGAAATCTTGATACTGCACTTAGCTTCAGTCTTTTCTCCTTGAAGTGTTCTAGAGTCTATATCAGTGATGAAGACCGGGGCAGTATGCAGGCCTTAGCTTTGATTTTAAGAAAAGCTATTGACTTAAAAGTCATTTCCTATCAGGACCTTTATTTAAAGGAAAAGGAACTTATCAGTAAACTCAGAGAGAATGATTTGACTAAGAAAGACTTTACCGATTATCTTAACTTAAAGACTGTTAAGAGAAGTAGATCCTATCTTCCTTTAGAAAAATACTGCTTCAATATAAAAGCCAAGAAAAGATATATTGATCCTTATGTCTTTAAAAAGGGAAGGCTATCTAGTATCTCTTTAGATTATAAAAAAGAAGTCTCAAGTTTCCTTAATGAAGATACTGATTATTATGTCTGTCTTTCTTAAGAGACGGTATGGAAAATTGACTAGTTTGAACTTATGATATGAAGTAGGGCCTAAAGAAATCAAGGAGACAAAAATATGTCTGAAATCGAGAAGCTAATTAAAGAGATGACTCTTGAAGAAAAGGCAGATTTACTATCTGGTTATACTAATATGTCGACCGCCCCGATCAAGAGATTAGGTATTAATTCAATCATCTTTTCCGATGGCCCTAATGGCTTAAGAAAAGAAAAAGGTGAGAAAGGAATCGATAACTTTCTTAAAACCGAAGAAACCACTTGTTTTCCTGATGGCATCAATCTAGCTTCTACTTTTGATAAAGACCTTATTAAAAAGACTGGTGTGGCTTTAGGAGAAGAATGTTCCTTCTTTGGAGTCAATGTTCTTTTAGGGCCGGCTGTTAACATTGACAGGAATCCTCTCGATGGAAGAAATTTCGAATACTATTCTGAGGATCCTTATTTAACCTCTCAGATTGGTATCAATTATGTCTTAGGCTTACAAAGCCAGAAGGTTTCTTGCTGTGTTAAGCACTTTGCATTGAACAATAACGAGAACAGTCGTTTTACTTCTAATGCTATCTGTGATGAAAGAGCCTTAAGGGAAATCTATCTTAAGCCTTTTGAAATGATTGTTAAAAATGCGCATCCTTTAGCTTTTATGACTAGCTACAATCAGGTCAATGGTTTCCATTCCAGTGAGAATAGCTATTTAATTAGTGATGTCTTGAGGAATGAATGGGACTTTGATGGAGTGGTGATGACTGATTGGGGCGGAATCGTCAATAAGGCAGCTTCCGTAAAAGCTGGCAATGACTTAGAAATGCCTGGCATGGTAAGTCAAAACAAGGAAGAACTTATTAAATCAATTAATGATAAGACTCTCCCTATCGAATACGTTGATAAAGCTATTGCCAATATCCTTACTCTTGGGGAAAGAACCAAGGCTGAAAAAGCTAAGGACTGTGATTTTAAGGGACATGAAGAAATCTGTTATCAGATTGCTTTAGGTTCAGCGGTCTTACTTAAGAACAATAATCAGACCCTTCCTTTAGATTCTAAGAAGAAGTACTTAGTAATTGGCTCACTTTTTGAAGATATGCGTTATCAGGGCTCTGGTTCTAGTATGATTAATGCTAAGAGAGTAGTTACAACTAAAGAAGCCTTTGATGAAAACCATATCAGTTATGAATATGCCCCCGGTTATAACTGCCATAGCTTTAAATCCCAGCTGAGCTTAGAAAATGAGGCAATAAATAAAGCAAAATCCTATGATGAGATTCTTTTCTTTGGTGGTTTAATTGACGGCATGGAATCAGAGGGCTTTGATAGAGATGACCTTAATATTCCTCATAACCAAGTTAAGCTGATTCAGAAATTAGGTAAGCTCCACAAGAAGATCGTCTTTGTTCTCTATACCGGTAATGCCATTGAACTACCTTTCATTGACAAATTCTCTGCTGTCTTAAATATGCAGTTACCTGGTGAAATGGGTGGATTAGCTACTTATTCCTTGCTCTTTGGAAAAGCCTCGCCTAGTGGAAGAATGTCTATC
Organism: Caryophanales bacterium UBA7642; assembly: GCA_002483745.1. Lineage (GTDB taxonomy): Bacteria > Bacillota_I > Bacilli_A > RFN20 > CAG-288 > Enterosoma. The sequence continues at coordinate 62,199 of DLIM01000019.1, forward strand.
ACTTGGCCTTTAAATAAGAGCGATATTCCTTTTGAGAGTGGTTATGGCCTAAAACATAATGATCTCTATAAAGAATCCATCTATGTCGGATACCGCTATTACACCACTTTTAAGAAAGCGGTGCTCTATCCCTTTGGCTATGGCTTATCCTATTCTTCTTTTGCTTACTCAGAACTTAATGTTAAAAGCGAGCAGGATAATCTTCTTGTCTCTCTCAAGGTTAAGAACACTGGAACGATGAAAGCTAAAGAAGTCGTCCAAGTTTATTTTGAGCATTCCTCTCTTAATACCGACTTCCCCTTACGTCAGTTGATTGGCTTTGATAAAGTTGAATTAGATATTAATGAAGAAAAAGAAGTTAAGTTCATTCTTCCTCTTGATTCTCTTAAGTACTATAGTTTAAAAGAAAAGAGAACTGTTCTTGATGATGGTCTCTACACTATTGATATCAATAAAGATGCTAATACAGTGCTATTAAGTTCTCCGATAACTTTAAAGGGAGAAAACATCAAAGAAGATCCTCGTACTGATTATCAAAGCGCTGATAAATTATTAGCTATCTCCGATGATAGGTTCTATAAGATTTCTGGCCGTCAGCCACAGAAATACATTCCTGGTGGAAGACCAATAACTTTTGAAACACCAATTAGAGAATACACAACTTTCTTTGGAAAGATCTTTAGAAAAGTAGCTATCCATATTGGTAAATCCAAGATGAAAGAAGCCAGAAAAGAAAAAGATCCTAATCAAAGACGCCAGATGGAACAAACTGGTTTATTCATATCAAAGATGATTCCCTCAAACTGTTTAAGATCACTTTGCTATTGTTCGGGTGGAATTGTTACTTATCCGATGGCAGTTGATATCCTCGACATTGTTAACGGTCATCCGATCAAAGGACTAAAAGCCTTAAAGAAAGATATGAAGAAGTAGTAAGACAAAAATTAAAAGACCTGCCTAATTGAAGACAGGTCTTTTTTTTGCTTTAAACTAAGAAACTACTTCTTAGCAGACAAAGCTTCGTAGACAGCAACGGCTAAAGAGACAGTGGCACCAACCATCGGGTTATTACCCATACCGATTAAGCCCATCATCTCAACATGAGCCGGAACAGAAGAAGAACCAGCGAACTGAGCATCAGCATGCATTCTGCCCATGGAATCGGTTAAGCCATAAGAAGCCGGACCGGCACCCATATTATCAGGATGTAAAGTTCTTCCAGTTCCACCGCCAGAGGCGACAGAGAAGTACTTCTGTCCATGACCCCAGCACCAGTTCTTATACTGACCAGCGACAAGATGTTGGAATCTAGTCGGGTTAGTAGAGTTACCAGTGATAGAGATATCAACATGTTCATACTTCATAATAGCGACACCTTCAGTGGCATCATCAGAGCCGTAGCATCTGATGTTGGCACGGTTGCCATCAGAGAACTTGATTTCATCGATAATCTTAAGAGTATCGTTAGTACGATCGAGTTCAGTTCTGACATAAGTGAAGCCATTGATTCTGGAGATGATGTAAGCAGCGTTCTTGCCTAAACCATTGAGAATAACATGTAAAGGATTCTTTCTGACCTTGTTGGCGTTATTGGCAATACCGATAGCACCTTCAGCGGCAGCGAATGATTCATGTCCGGCTAAGAAGGCAAAGCAGTGAGATTCCTCATCGAGAAGTCTAGCACCGAGATTACCATGTCCTAAACCGACTTCACGCTTATCAGCAACAGAGCCAGGAACACAGAAAGCCTGTAATCCTTCCCCTAAGCAGACAGCAGCCTCTTTAGCGGTCTTGACCTTTTTCTTAAGAGCTAAGGCAGTTCCTAAGGTGTAGCCCCAGACAGCGTTATCGAAGCAAATAGGCTGAATACCACGAACAATCTTATCGACATCAACGCCATAGGATAAGCAAAGCTTCTGGCAATCTTCTAAAGTGCCAAGATCATTTTTCTTAAGGAAGGCATTAATTCCGGCAGTACGTCTTTCTTGATTCTCAAATGTAACCATGGTCAATTACTCCTTTCTCGGATCGATGACCTTGACGGCTTCAGCGTAACGGCCATAGGTACCAGTGGCAGCCTTAAAAGCTTCGTTAGCATCCTTGCCTTCACGAATAGCCTTCATCATCTTTCCAAGATTAACGAATTCATAACCAATGACTTCATTGTTCTTATCAAGACCTTCATGGAGAACATAACCATCAGTCATTTCGAGATATCTGGGGCCTTTAGCTAAAGTTCCAAACATCGTGCCAATCTGAGAGCGGCGGTTCTTGCCAAGATCATCCATAGAGGAGCCAATCGGTAAACCATTTTCAGAGAAAGCGGTCTGGCTTCTGCCATAGACGAACTGCTTGAAGCATTCTCTCATAGCAACGTTGATAGCATCGCAAACCAAATCGGTGTTCAAAGCCTCTAAGAGAGTCTTGCCTTGGATGGATTCAACAGCCATAGCAGCTGAATGAGTCATACCAGAGCAGCCAATAGTCTCAATCAAAGCTTCCTGAATGATTCCCTTCTTGACGTTGAGAGTAAGCTTGCAGGCACCCTGCATAGGAGCACACCAGCCGATACCATGGGATAAACCGGAAATATCAGTGATTTCCTTTGATTTGATCCAAAGTCCTTCTTCAGGAATCGGAGAGACGCCCGGATCAGCTCCATTCCGGACTGTACACATCGTCTTGACATCATTCGTAGTGTCCATTGAGCAACTTTCCTTTCTTGCCTATAGGCAATTAATAAATGAACCTATGGCAACAATCATTTTTAAGGGATTTAAGCTATTAAGTGCTAGCTTTTTGGCTTGAAGAAGCTTCTCAGCTTCTTGGGTCCCTCAACCCGTTGATAATTATACACTGAAAAACGTTTATGAGAAAGCTATTTGATTGTTTGTCATGAAGTCTTTCTTTTTCAAAATAAAAGTTTTCTTTTCAATCAGTTAGATTTACACTTATCTTACCTTACTTTTTAGAGAGGAATGCTAAACTGATGTCAATTAATTACCTGAATGAGCCGATGGAATTGATGAATTATCTGATTGAATCAATTTCTAAAAAGCCCTTTGTAGCTACCAAGTCTTTTTCCTTAGCTATTTCTCAGGCTGTCTTTGTCACTAATAGGCAATCAACTTATTCAACCTGGATTAAGAATCAGAACTCTTTTTTTAAAGAAAGCATCTCAGCTTCTAAGAATATTGTCTTAGGCGAAAGATCATATTTGGATCGTTCTAAAGATTCAGTAAAATACTTTCGTACCCTTGATGAAAAATTAGTTAAATCGCCAACTGATTATGATTTTTCCTCGTTAAAAGAAAAAAGTTATTCCTATAAAGACTATCTTGATCATTTTGGTGTTTCGCTTCTCTTCCCTCTTCCTTATGATTTTGATGTCGGCTATCTGATGTCAATCAAATTAAAGAAAAAAGAAAATGGCTATATTTACTCTTTTAAGATCTCCCCTAAGGCTTTAGAAAACTATGGCAAGTTCATGCTTACTACCACTGAGGATGCTACTATGCCTTTTGTTAAACAGGTTCTTCCTCCTGAGTTCAAATCTGTTTCAGTTACTCTTTACCTCAATAAGGATTTCCTTCCTCTTAAAGCAAAGCTTGATGAAATCTATACTTTAAAGTCTTTGTTTACTATTAAGACTGAAGCCAATTGTGTTCATGTCTTCTCCTATGATGAAGAGAAGATTCCTTCAATTTCTGAAAAACTTAAATACCCTGATTTCACTGAAGAAACGAAACAATAGTTTATTGAATATGCTTTGCTTCTAGACTAAACTTAAAGCATGGAAAAAGAATCTAAAAACTTGCTCTTTTCTTTTATTTACCTTCTTTGCTTTTATTTAGCAATCCAGTTGCTTCCTTTAAGTAGCTGGATAGCCTCAGAGTATGGTTATAGGTTAGTTAAGTTAGCCTTGCTTCTTGTAGTGGCTTTTTTAATCACTTTTGAAAAGATCAAAGCAAAGGTAATCTGCCCTAAAAAAGAGAAAAGACTTCCTTATCTGTTTCTTGTTCCTTTAGTCTTAGGTCCTTTATCTAACTTTCTCTATGGATTGTCTTTTAATGAAACTATCAGCATTAATATTTTTCCCTTGAATTTCAGTATTGATGTTTTTATTACCCTAGTTAGTGTCTATCTTGAAGAAATGCTTTTCCGTCTTTTCTTACTAGTCTTTTTCTTAAAAATTCAAAAAGGCTCCCATAAAGAATTATTGGCAATTCTTTATTCTGCATTGACTTTCTCATTAATGCATTGTGTCAATTTTTATGGCAATTCTCCAATCTCAGTCTTAATTCAGTTAGCCTATACTTTAGTTTTAGGCTTGATTTTAGGGTTTGTGGCAATCTATTTTGAATCTCCAATTCTACCAATAATCGGTCATTTTCTTTTCAACTTCCTTAATCAGAATCTTTTCAACGTTTTCTATAATTTTGATTATGATTCGCAATATCTAATCTTTTCAGTGGTATTAGGAGTCATTCTTTTGCTATACTGCCTGATACTTAGTCTGCTATCAAGGAGAAAAGAAAGTCATGCTTCCTGAAATGTCTTTTGATGTTTACCCCATCATTGTGACGATTGGTGTCATCATGGCTTTTGTGTATGTTGAGATTTATTTTCATAAGCTAAATATGAAAAGAGGGGTAGCAACCTTTTATGAAATCATCGCTTCTGGCTCAGTTGCCTTTGGAGCTCTTTCTGCGGTTCTACTGCAGAACCTTTATGACTATATAGAGAATCCTTCTACTTATACCTGGACTTGGGCGATGACTTTCTATGGCGGAATTATGGGTGGTGTAGTTTGTTTCTTTGCTCTTTATGCTATTTTCCATAAGAAATACCCGCATACTATTAAAGCTATTTATATTATTGCTCCCGCTTCAATCACAGTAGCTCATGGAATTGGAAGAATCGGCTGCTTCCTTGATGGCTGCTGCTACGGTTTACCAACTGATTCTCCTTTAGGCCTAGTTTTTAGAACGACTAATGGGGTAAAGGTCTGGCCTACTAATCTTTGGGAGGTTATTTTCCTTTTGGCTTTGTCGGTTGTCCTTCTGCTTCTAGCTTTAAATAAGAACACCAGATTATGTTTTCCCATCTATATGATTTCTTATGGAGCTTGGAGATTTGGAATCGAGTATTTAAGAGGGGATGATAGAGGCAGCTTTATTCCTGGAATTTCGCCTTCCCAGTTTTGGTCCATTATTCTATTTGTTGCTGGTATTGGGTTACTAATATATGTTCTATCTACTCCCCAAAAAGCACTTGATATTAGCTTGCTTCCCCATAATGAAAAGAAAGTTGTTAATTCTAACAGTGAAGTAAAAAAGTAAACAAAAAGAGGACCATCAATCGATAGTCCTCTTTTTTATTGACTCTACTTAGATTCGTCTTCAGGATCAAAGATATGATCAGTTAAAGATTTATAGTTAGGGTTATTGTCATATTTGCTCTTCGCATCTTCTTCTTTGATTTCTTCACGGTACTTAACCATCTCAACTGAATTAGCTAAGATCCAATGACCAGGTATGATTTCCTGGAAGGTAGGTTTCTCTTTAGAGTAATCATGGGTTTTTCTAGGATCATACTTAATACGTTTTCTTCTTCTTTCTGAGAGCGGGTTAGGCTTAGGTATAGCTGATAGAAGTGACTTTGTATAGGGGTGGAGCGGATGACGGAAGAGTTCATCGGAGGAAGCTTTTTCAACCATATCGCCAAAGTACATGACGCAGATGGTATCACAGAAGTATTTGACGACTGATAAGTCATGGGCAATGAAGAGCATGGAAAGGTTTCTAGATAGCTTCAATTCATTAAGAAGGTTAATAATCTGTGCTCTAATAGAGACATCCAAGGCTGAAATTGGTTCATCGCAGATAAGAAGTTCAGGATTCATAACTAAGGCCCTAGCGATACCGATACGCTGACGTTGACCGCCAGAGAACTCATGAGGATAACGGGAGCAGTAATCAGGAATTAAACCGACTTCATTTAAGACGTCACAGACTTTCTGATGGTTCTTTTCTCCAATATCAGAGCCAAGGCTATGGTACTTCTTTTTAAGAACGGCAATCTGAGTCTTTTTATCTTCCTCACTTAATTTATTATTAGCCTTAATTTGCTTTATCTGTCGATCACATTCTTCACCGGCTTCCTTCTTCATGGTTCTTCTTTGAATCAGTAAGCCTTCCTGAATGATTTCTTCGACCGTCATTCTCGGATCTAGAGAATCTATCGGATCCTGGAAGATCATCTGAATTTGGGAGAGCAAAGCTTTATCGACATGGCGGTTATCGTATTTGATTTGTCTGATTTTGGATTTTTGGGTTTTAACGGTGATATAGATGTGACGTTTGATTTTCTCAATCTCTTGGTTTCTTTTATCAACCGGAATGGAAGTATCAGCCTTTAACTGCTTGATCTTCTTCTTTCCTTTGATTCTGACCCATTTGATTTCCTTTTCGTTCCAGCGATCACCGGCATTGATACGGACACCTTTGTAGTAGACACTTCCGGAAGTGATATCGTAAAGACGCATGATACTTCTTCCAGTAGTGGTTTTACCGCAGCCGGATTCACCGACCAAGCCTACGCATTCGCCTTTATGAATCTGGAAGGAGATACCATGGACAGCTTTAAGCCAATATTTATTCGTTCCATGTCCCATAGGGAAGAACTGCTTTAGATGGTTAACTGAAAGAATAATGTTTTTGTCGACATATTCGGGTTTGGTTTTTACGTGGCCTTTATGAGGCGGAAGATTAAAGGATTTTGAATCATAGTTAAAAGTATGCTCTTCCTGATCATTGGCTTTTTCAATGGAAGAAGAAGTAACTCTCTTTTCACCAAAGGCATTATCGGGAGAGGCATCAAGTTTATTGTCTATTAAATCATCGTTGCTAGAGGCAGGAAGCTTTGCAGTAGCAATTTCACTGTCTTTTAAGTTATCGGTATTGTCGTTCTTTTCATTATTGATGCTGTCGTTCATACTGTTCCTCCTCTTCTATGGCTTTTTCAATTCTAGTAGTAACAATCTTAGGTGGGACGGCTTTAGGAGCAAACTTCTCATAGAGAAGCCAAGTAGATGCATAATGGGTGTCACTGATTTTAAAAACCGGTGGCTCATACTGATAATCAACACCTAAAGCATATTTGTTTCTAGCAGCAAAGGCATCGCCTTTAGGAGGATTGACAAGGTTTGGAGGTGTGCCAGGAATGGATTCTAGTTTTTCTTTGGAATCAACATCCGGGATTGAAGAAAGTAGAGCCCAGGTATAAGGATGCTTAGGCTCGAAGAAAATTTCATAGGCAGTACCGACTTCCACAATCTTGCCAGCATACATAACGGCGACTCGATCAGCCATATTTGCTACGACGCCTAAGTCATGGGTGATGAAGATGATGGACATATGACGTTCGGCTTTTAACTTGTTGATCAGCTCAAGAATCTGAGCCTGAATAGTTACATCAAGAGCAGTAGTCGGCTCATCACATATAAGAACTTCCGGATTAGCGGTTAAGGCGATAGCGATAACAATACGCTGTCTCATACCGCCAGAGAATTCAAACGGATACTGCTTATATCTTGCTTCAGGTTGAGGAATACCAACTTCTTTCATGACATTTAAAGCCATCTCTTTAGCTTGCTTCTTAGTAATCTTTGTTAAGGAGATATATTCTTCGTTAATTTTATTCTTGTAAGCTTCTAACTCTTTAAGCTTCTTTTCATCAGGGTTAGTACCTAAATCTTTGATTTCAGCATCGACTTTCTTTAAGGCCTGTTCATGCTGCTTCTTTAAAGCTAAAGAATAAGCTTTGTTGTCTTTTTTGGCAACTTTCCTTCTGGCATTCAAAGCCTTTTTAAGAGCCGGTATTTTAGCCTTAAAGTCTTTATCCACTTGCTTGATAAGGGGCTTGTTCTTTTCTTTAATTTCCTTATAAGCTTTTTGGATGCGGGCCTTTTCTTTGCTTTGATAATCTTTGATATCCTTAGCAGGAAGGCTTCTGTTCTTCATATCGTAGATAGCATCCTTCATCTTCTTAGTAGCATCTGTCTTAAAGAAATCAGCTTCAGCGTAAAGCTTCTGTTTCTGATAATCTCTTTCAGTTGAAGCATTCTTGTAGGCAATTAGTTCTTTAGAGATGAGATTATCATATCTCTTCTTCAGAATGTTCCTGTTGATCATCGTGGCTTCGGTAATCTGCTTACCGATTTTCATAATCGGATTCAATGATGAAAGAGGATCCTGGAAAATCATACCAATCTTATTTCCTCTGATTCGATGGAAGTCTTCTTCAGAGATTTTGGTTAAGTCTTCGCCTTCAAACATAGCGCTGCCGCCTTCAATGAGAGCCTCATTAGAAAGAATTCCCATTAAAGTTTTGCAGGTAGCTGATTTTCCGCATCCTGATTCTCCGACAATACAAAGAGTTTCTCCTTTGTATAAGTCAAAGGAGACTCCTCTCACAGCGTGGACAATACCCGTATCAGACTTGAATGAGACTTGCAGGTCTTTAACTTCAAGAATCTTAGGAGTGTTTTTATAGTCGATTCGATTATATTTGTTGGGGTCTAGTGCCATAAGTTAGTCAGCTCCTTTCAGTGACGGGTTAAAGGCATCACGTAAGCCATTGCCAAAGAGGTTAAAAGAAATCATTAGGAGAGCCATGACTAATGAAGGAATCAACAGCAAGAAATTATAAGAGCCTAAGTAAACTTGGTTATTAGAAAGAATAACACCTAAGGATGCGGTTCCTTTTAAACCAAGGCCTAAGTATGATACTGCGGCTTCAGCAAAGATGACTGAAGGAATAATTAAGACAGCAGAAGTAACAATAGTACCGATAGAGTTAGGAAGAATATGCTTGAAAATTAAACGGTTATCACTAGCACCTAAAGATCGAGAGGCTAAAACATATTCTCGTCTCTTGAATCGGTAGAACTGAGTTCTTGTCAATGAAGAGGTGCCAATCCAGCCAGTTAGGGACATAGCTAAGATAAAGACACCAAAGGAATTACCAAGGTTTAAGACACAAAGAGTGACAACAATAATCCAAGGAATGTTTCCTAAGATATCAACTAATCTTTCCATGACCATATCAACAGCACCACCAAAGTAACCTTCAATAGCTCCAAAGATTAAGCCAAATGAGAAAGTAATCAAGAAGATGATGATACCTAATCCTAAAGAGTTTCTTGTTCCTTCACAAAGGTACTTAAGTAAGTCTTTCCCAGTATTATCAGTGCCAAGAAGGTGTATAGGCATACTGGTATAGCCTAAGTAACGGTAATACTGTACCTGGCAAACGATTTCTTTAACGACAACGCCTAATCCAGAAGTTACTTTTTGACTATAGACTTGAGTGATAGGGCATTTGTCTGAAAGAATTTCAAAAGAGGTTATGCCGACATCGAAATCATAAGTCATATAGCCATTAGCGATATAGGTATCAAGAATAGAGGCACCAATAGTCATATCTTTCTTGCCATAGGCAGCTTCATAAGTGTCGTATCTGAAAGAGCAGGAAGTCTGAGAGGCACCATATAACGAATCAAGAGTTCCGACTCCTGACCAGGTTCCACCTAAGACCATAGCATTAGCATCAGTAAAGGAAACAGCACTAAGAGTAGTTCCAGCTTCAGTTAAGAGCGATTTCTTAAGGTAGACAGTTCCTAAGTTGTTTTCGTTTGATGGGGTGAAATACTGAATTGAGAAATCACTGACGCCACTAACACTTGCTCCATCGATAATAGCATTTAAGGGAATAGTCTGTTCACCATATTTAGTAGAATCAGCTAAGACTTCGATTGTCTGACTGATAGAAGAAGCATCAGTATAGGTAAGATTGATTCCATAAGCAGAGTCATCATAATCTTCCGGCTCCAAAGCCACTTCCATGTCATAATTTAAGACATATTGTTTTGTGGAATCGTAAGTGAAGGTAGGAGAAGTCAAGGTTCCTGAAGTGCTGGAATCACCAATACGGTAATAGCCGCCGGAGGCATATTTGTTAGCTTTATTAGTAGTTCCTTCATAGGTAGTCAAAGAACCCTTAACAATAGCATTAGCATCAAAGCTTCCAGTAGGAAGATTTGTAGATGGATCATAAGTCTGATCGCTATAGGTCTTGCAGCCATCCCAGAATCCCGTTCCAGCGCTGAAAAGCTTTGGCTCAAGGAAAGTTTCATCAGCATGGACAGTATTAGTGTCATAGGAAATACATACTGGCAATAGCAAAGCTAAGACTACCATGATTCCTAAAATAATAGTAGCAACGATGGAAGACTTATTCTTTGAGAATCTCTTGAGCGCATCACGGGCAAAAGTGGTAGGCTTACCATTCAACTTGACATCATGAATAGTTTTATCAGCCTGGTTAAACTTAAACATGTCCTTATTAAGGACAGCATCATGATGAATATTAGCGCTATCGGTATAGGAGTATTTAATTGTTTCTTCGTTAGCCATTATTTCTTTTCCCCCATTCTAATACGAGGATCAAGAAAACCGTATGATAAATCCAAGATGATGCCAGCTAGTAATCCAATCAAAGTAAATAAAGCCATATCAACCATTAAGACATTGTAGTCTTTAGCAGTTACAGCGGTATAGAAGAGAGAGCCGATTCCAGGAATGCCATACAAAGTTTCAAGAATCATTGATCCTGATAAGACACCGACGATTTCGGCTAAGATTGAAGGAAGAATAGGAACCATGGCATTTCTTAAAGCATGTCTCATAACTGCTTGTCTTTTAGTTAAACCTTTGGTTCTAGCTAATAAGAGGTAATCAGAATCAAGGACTTCACATAATTCAGCTCTTGTGAAACGGCAATATCCGCAGATGGATCCGCAGGATAAGGAAACAACCGGTATGATAAAACCTAGGACTCTAGTATTCATAGGAGCTCTAGTTGATGGCCAAGAAGTGGGAAGGACCTTGGCTGAATATCCTAAAGTCATAATCAAGAATGAAATAATAACAAATGACGGAACAGAAATTAGGACCATTACCAAAGTCGAAATGACTGTATCAGTCGGTTTGTTTTTCTTTAAAGCCGCCCAGACACCTAAAGCGACACCAAGAGGAACAGAAATCAAAACTGAAATAACGTTTACTTCAATGGTGGTAGGAAGCTTTGTCGAAATAATAATTCCGACATCAACATTCTCCATAATGACTGTTGAAACACCCCAATCCCATTTAGTAAATACATTTACTAACCAGTTCCCATATTGTTCCATAATAGGTCTCTGATAATAGTAATGGACCATATTTACAGAATCAGTATATTTATATAACAGTTCTCCGATACCATCAATCACACTTGAGGATTCAAGAACATATCCTAAACTAACTTGCTTAGCATAATAAGCTATCTGAGCCGAGGTAGTTCCAAGTGGTTTTGTGAATGGTAAAAGCTTCATTAAAATAAATGTCAGTGAAAGAATGATGAACAGTGTTACGAAAGCGAGTAGGATTCGTTTAATAACATACTTTGTCATTTAGTCCCCCTAGAAAATTGCAATTTTTGAAATAAAGTCTTAAGAAGATAAAAGCATAAAGAGAAACCCTTTATGCATTTAATAATAATTCTTCGCCTAAGAAATGACTTCTTAGGCGAAGAAGATTAATAAGGCGGAAATTAGTTGGCAGCTTCACAGCCATCGACAATGTTGACGTTACCATATTCTACAGCATCATACATGGCATTGTATGAATAAGATTCATTGTTGTAGACGATTTCGCCAGTGCATTCATTGGTATCGCATCCCCAGCTAAGAGTGAAAGTAGACTGGTTATCAGATCTGAGAGTGTTTAAGAAGTTGAACGGATCAAGAGTTCCGCCGCTGATAGAGGCAAAGCAGAAATCAAATTGTCCAACTAAGCACATTGAATAGTAGACATCATACCAGTTGGCAGGAGCAAAGAGATCAATGACAAGTTTGACTCCCTTAGCAGTGCCGACGGCATTGAAGGCATCTTCAATGTTCTTCTTGACGTAAGCACCTTCATCAGTCAACTGAGAATTAGCCTGGTAGGCAACCTGAACATGGATTTCGGTAGGAGTATCAGCAGTTCCAGCAGTGTAATCGCCATTAGCTAATTCTTCATCAATAGCTTTTCCGAAGAGGGTCTTAGCACCTTCAAGAGAATAACCATAAGTATCAGGGAAGTAATCTTCCATGACTTTCTTGTGGGCATCAGTGTCGTTGTAGACCTTGTGGGAAATAGTACCATCAGCGTTCATACCAGCAGTTTCATAAGCGTCGGAGAAGAAGGAATTAGCGACATCGGCGTTCATCAAAGTAGCTAAGGCAGAACGGTTGATAGAAGCATAGACACCATTGATGAAGTTGTCGTTAGCCATAATAGGTTTGCACTTATAGTAATCATCAGTAGACTTGGCCTGATCGACAGTACCTTCAGTTCCGAATAATCCATCCCATTCAGTCTGGGTGCAATTATTGACCTGAAGTTTCCAAACAGAATCACCAACTTCGAAGTGCTTATAGGTTGAATCAGAAGATTCATTGGTGGCTTCAGAAGCCGGAATACTGGAGACATCAACAGAGCCAGCCTTGAAATTCTTGTAATTGGCTGAAGGATCAGTCTTCATGGCAGAGTTAATGCTAATCTTGACACCAGGAATACGATAGTATTTATCGACCTTGGTAGGTTCTTCAGCTGCTAACCAATCGGGGTTCTTGTCGAAGACGATCTCGTTGTTAGTGACGGAATCATACTCGGAGAGAGTATAAGGCCCGCAGGAAAGGATAGAATCAGCAGGTGTGATAGTCTGATCAGAATTATAAGTTCCATAGAGAGCAGGGTTAAAGTTCTCACTGCCGATAGTTCCGCAAATAGTCTGATAGAAGTCTTTGTTGCAAGGAGCAATTAGGTTGTTATCCATACGATACATACAGCCAAAGGCATCAGTAGGATAAACAAACTTAACCTTAATTGTTTCATCATCGACCTTGGTGTAGCCAACATTGTTCCACTTTTCTTCATTGTCAGCAGTTCCGATGGTTTTTTCAGTGGAGTCGTAGTAATCAGTGGCTCCAACAATATTGGAGACATCGGAAGAATACTGTGACGAATAGGAGTAGCCGTTAGACTTAGTCAGCAACATCTTCATAGCAAAGATATAGTCCTCAACAGTAACAGCCTTATCATTAAAGGTATTAATGGCAACGCCGTTTACAGTCTTGGTAGATTTAGTCTTGAACTTTAAGCCACTATTAGCACCAGTCTTGACTTTGAAAGTCCAGGTAGTGGAGCTATTTGTATCACTATCGCCATCATCGACCATAGTAGGAGCGTCGCAATCAGCATAAGAGGGATAGAATTCATAATCATTAGTGTATTTGCCAGCTGTATCAGTCTTTAATCTGGTTGACCAGAAGGTTGAAGTGATATAGCCGGTCATAGTTGCTAAAGAATTATCATCAGCATCCATTGGGTTCATCTTATTTCTGGCCTGAGAGGTAGCGGTGTGATAATACAATCCCCAATTGCTATTGGGCTCATTAGCAGCGCTCATAGCAGTAGTAATATTGCCTTCACGTAAAAGTCCAAAGCCATAGTTAGTGACATAGTCACCCTTGCCATCGGTTCCTTTATCTAAAGGAAGATCGCAACGGTCATTGATTAAAGTATAACCGCCTGAACCATATAGCGGAACACCAGTCAAATGGTTCTTATTGGCATAGCCTTCCATTTGAGCAAGGATATCAACCTTGTCATCGTAACTAATACCAGTAAGGTTTTTGACGCCATTAGCCTTAGTTACCTCTTTAGTACCACTAGTACTTGAGGTCTGAGTCCCACCAGAAGTTGAAGAAGTTTTATTCACATTACAACCTGTCATCCCTAAAGCAGCCACAACAACTAACGGCAAAAACAGTTTTTTGGATAACTTCATACTTAATACCCCCATTAAATGGTTACCCAACAAAGTCTTATTACAAATACTTTTGCTAGGTTTGCAAAGAATTTTAATGAAGAAGCTTTTTGAAGTCAATACTAGATGGAAGACTTATAAATGAGAAAAAGGACAAGAGCTGCTATTAAATAAATGATACCATAGACCGCATAAGGAAGGAAGACAAAGGGGTTATTTTTTCGGCTGATTTTTTTCTTTGTTTTGTAATCAATCAGGTCATCATATTCAATAGGTGAACCTTTCTTCAAGGAATTGATGCCGGAGATAAAACCATATTCAGCAAAGTCGAAACCGCCGAAGTAATTTATAAAGGAAAAGAATGCAATACCAATCATGATAACACCGGGTATGAAAGTGGAATTACAAGCACTGATAATGGACCGATCCGAGGTGAAATAAATGGCTAAAAAAATGCTTGTAGCTACAAGAGCTGAAAGAACCCATTTGACTATTTTGGAATAGAGGGGGTCTTCTAAAATATACTTGATTAATTTCATACATTGATAATAGCTAAAAGACCCATACCTTTCAACATTTTTCGAAAAGGAGAAATTTTTATGGCAGCCGTGATTAATAAAAGAAG
>DLIM01000019.1:76960-79422 GCA_002483745.1 Caryophanales bacterium UBA7642
TACAGTTAGCAGTTGAATGATGAGTCTGATATTAATAATTCTAGTTCTTTTCAATGCTCGTACAGTTAAACTATGCCATGAGCCTAAAACAAAAGCTGATATATAGAAAAAAAGAAAAAGACAAGGAATGCTTTTTTAATTTTTTTAACTAAAAAATAATCAAAAAATTTACAATCAAAAACAGAAGAGTTTTTTATAAGAAATTCATAGTTAAAAATTAAAGAAAAAGGCAATTCGAAAACGAACATATTTTTATCGAAGCCAAAGTAAAACAAAGTTTTGTGAAAGCGTTTACTAATTGAGAAATTCTTTTGTTAAAATACTGGTCATATGTTCAACTTTTTTGTTTTTTCTTCATTTCGAACAGCTGTTTAAAATTCAATATTATTTAAGAAACCCCTTACATAATTAATTAAAACCCATAAAATAGAGGATATTCAAAAAGATTGATATTAACTATCTAAGTCATGAAATTTACAAGCAAGGTGTGATTACTCCCCCAAGGTCTTTTTTAGAAGAAAGATTTTAATTAAGTCATTTATTTTTTAATGACACTAGATTCGTTATTAAACTGTCTTTTCACTATACAAATAGGTAGGCTGGTAAATACTGTTCTTAAAAGCTGGTTTATATTCTTACAGCACAAAAAGCTGATATGCCTCTAGGACAAATAAAATAGTTTGTAAAAAATAAGACTTTAAAAGGCAAACACGCAAAACACGCACAAAAAATGATGGCCGGTTCGTAAAACGTGCAAATTAATTGTATGGAAGCCTATCTTTTGCGCATTCTATTTATTCAAATTATTAAAAAATGGTTTCTTTTTAAAAATAACGATTACTTTTTTAGCTTAAGGCAAAAGACTTCTATGCTATTGCGCAATTGCTCGACCATTTTAAATCAAGCATTTGGACTAAAAAATCCAAGAAACTTAGGCGTTTTTTCTTCCCTTTTTTAAAAAATATCGTTCTTTCTTATACTTTCTTTTGAATATAATAGTAACGATTGTAATGGTTTAAGGGAGGCTATTTTATGACACTTAGAACCGAAGCTGTCACCATGATTGTGGATATCTGCAATCGTTACAAGAATGAACCATCTCCTCTTATGCTTATCCTTGCTGATGTTCAAAGGGAATATGGATATATTCCTCTTGAAGTTCAGGAAGTGATTGCTGCTAAGACTGGTATTCCTGTAAGTGAAATCTACGGAGTTGTTACTTTCTACAATTTTTTCTCACTTGTACCAAAGGGCAAATACGTAATTGGCTGCTGCATTGGTACTGCCTGTTATGTAAAGGGCGGTCAGAATGTTCTTGATAAGTTCTCTGAGCTTCTCAAGATTAAACCTGGTCAGACTACTACCGATGGTCTCTTCTCATTGGATGCTATCCGTTGCTTAGGAGCCTGCGGTATTGCTCCGGCTATCAGCATTAATGGAAAGGTCTATCCTAAAGTCACTTTAGGTGAGATTCCTAATATTATTAAAGAATATCGTGACAAGGAGATGAAATAATGGCTAAGTCAACTATTAAGGCTGCTAGTTCAGCTAAAACCACTAAGGTTGATCCGATTAAGACAATAGCTGCTCTTGAAAAGAGAATGGCTAACTGCACCGAATGCTTAGGCAAGAAGTTCTCTGGCAAGGATGGCAAGAGACATATTGTCGTCTGCGGAGGTACTGGCTGCTTATCATCCGATTCTCAGCTTATTTATGAGAATTTCAAAAAGCTGATTGTTGACAATCATCTTGAAGACAAGGTTACTGTTAACCAAGTCGGCTGCTTTGGTTTCTGCTCTCAGGGACCTTTCGTTAAAATCTATCCTGAAGATACCTTATATCATGGTGTTAAGCCAGCTGATGCTGAAACCATCATCAAGACTGATATCATGGGTGGCAAGATTGTTGAGGCTCTTCTTTATGAAGATCCTAACACTCATAAGAAGATCACTAAACAGGATGATATCAACTTCTATAAGAAGCAGGTCCGTATTGCCTTACACGGCTGCGGAATGATTAATCCTGAAGACTTAGATGAAGCTATCGGCTTTGAAGCCTTCAAGGCTTTAAAGAAAGTCTTAGGTATGAAGCAGCAGGAAGTTATTGATTTAATCTCTGCTTCTGGCTTAAGAGGAAGAGGCGGTGCCGGCTTCCCTACTGGAAGAAAGTGGCAGTTTGCTTTAAATCAGGTCAATGATACTAAGTACATCATCTGCAATGGTGATGAAGGCGATCCGGGTGCCTTTATGGATCGTTCTATTCTTGAAGGCAACCCTGTCAGTGTCATCGAAGGTATGATGATTGCTGGTTATGCTATCGGCGCTAAGCAAGGATACTTCTATATCCGTGCTGAGTATCCTATTGCCTGCCAGAGAATCAAGATCTGCTTAGACGAGATGGAAAAGTGTGGGTTATTAGGTGACAATATCTTAGGAACTGGTTTCAGCTTCCGTATCGGACTT
>DLIM01000019.1:79673-82326 GCA_002483745.1 Caryophanales bacterium UBA7642
CCGGCTATTTCAGGTCTTTGGGGCAAACCTACTGTCATCAACAACGTTGAGACTTTAGCTAACGTTCCTTATATTGTCCGTGTCGGACCTGAAGAATACGCTAAGATCGGTACTGAGAAGTCTAAGGGCACTAAGGTCTTTGCTTTAGGTGGCAAGGTCAAGAATGTCGGACTTGTCGAAGTTCCGATGGGAACTACCTTAAGAACTTTGATTTTTGATATCGGCGGTGGTATCCAGAACGATAAGAAGTTCCAGGCTATTCAGACTGGTGGTCCTTCTGGCGGTTGCTTAACTACCGATGAACTTGATGTCCCGATTGATTATGATTCTTTAATCGCCCATGGCTCAATGATGGGTTCTGGCGGTGCTATTGTCATGGATGAAGATAACTGCATGGTTGATGTCGCTAAGTTCTATATGCAGTTCATCTGCGATGAATCCTGTGGTAAATGCTCTCAGTGCCGTATCGGTACTAAGAGACTCTTAGAGATTATGACTCGTATTACTGATGGTAAAGGAACCATGGAAGACTTAGACAAGCTTGAGGCTTTGTCTCAGTCTATCAAGGTTGGTGCTCTTTGCGGCTTAGGCCAGACGGCTGCTAACCCGATTCTCTCTACTCTTTCTAAGTTCCATGATGTCTACATCAGACATATTGTCGACAAGAAGTGCGATGCCGGCGTCTGCAAGAAACTCATCTCCTATCATATTGATCCGAACAAATGCCGTAAATGCTCTCTTTGTGCACGTAATTGCCCTGTTGGTGCTATTACTGGTGTGGTCGGCAAAGAAGCCTTTGTCATTGATGAGAAGAAGTGCATCAAGTGCGGTACCTGTATGGCAGGCTGCCACTTTAATGCTATTTACAAGGAGTAATCAAAATGCCAAAGAAAATTACAATCTATATTGAGAACCGTCCTTATTTAGTTGATGAAGGACTTTCTATTCTTGAGGCTGCTAAGACTTGCGGTTTCAATATTCCTAACCTTTGCAACTGGAGAGACCATGCTTGCTCTTTAGCTTCCTGCCGTGTCTGTCTCGTTCACGTTGATGGTGAAAGAAGACTGATTCCTAGCTGTGCTTACCCTGTTAGAGATGGACTTCATATCTCTATCAATGATCCCGCAGCTGTTGCTGCTAGAAGAACTTCTGTTGAACTCTTACTTTCTAATCACTACTACAACTGCCAGTCTTGCCGTAAGAATGGACACTGTGAGTTATTAGAAGCTGCTAGAGAAGTCGGTGCCCGTCCAGAGATGTATGTTGGAAGCAAGACTCCTACTACTTTAGATGAAATTGCTCCTGGTATTGTCCGTGATACTTCTAAATGCATTCTTTGCGGTAGATGTATCGAAGCCTGCAAACAGGCTCAGGGAATTGGTATCTTAGGATTTGAAAACCGTGGCTTCAAGACCATTGTTGGTCCGGTTGCCAATAGATCTTTTGCTACTGTTCCTTGCATTCAGTGCGGACAATGCACTTTAGTTTGCCCCACTGGCGCTTTGATGGAGCATAACGATATTCCTAAGCTTGATCAGGCTTTTGCTGATCAGAAGACTGTCATCTGCATTGTCGCTCCGGCCGTTAGAGCATCTATCGGTGAGGAGTTTGGTGATAAAGTTGGCACTAACTGCACGGGAAAATTAGCTTCTGCTTTGCATCGTCTTGGATTCTATCGTGTCTTTGATAACAACTTCGGCGCTGATTTAACCATCATGGAAGAAGCTACCGAATTTGTTAAGAGATTCTCTTCTCATTCTGCTAATCCGATGATTACTTCCTGCTCTCCGGGCTGGATTAACTATATTGAGCTTTACTATCCTTCACTCTTACCGCATCTTTCATCTTGCAAATCTCCGCAGCAGATGATGGGAGCTATTATCAAGTCCTACTATGCTGAAAAGCATAATATCGATAGAAGTAAGATCTGTGTTGTCTCTGTTGTTCCTTGCACCGCTAAGAAGTATGAGCGTGCCCGTAAGGAAGAACAGGTTGATGGCATCGAAGATATCGATGTTGTCTTAACTACCCGTGAATTAGGTCAGCTCATCAGAAGATCCGGTCTTGTCTGGTCTCGTCTTCCTAATGAGGACTTTGATCATGATTTCATCGGTGAGAACACAGGTGCTGGTGTCATCTTTGGTGTCACTGGCGGTGTTATGGAAGCTGCTATCAGAACGGCTTACCATATTCTGACTAATGAGGAGATGGAACCTATTGTCTTCCAGCCTTGCCGTGGCTTAGCTGGAATCAAGGATGCTTCCCTCTCTATCAGCGGAACGACTATCAATATTGCTATCTGCTCTGGTATGAAGAATGCCAAGATTCTTCTTGATCAGATCAAGGATGGAACCTGCAAATACGATTTCATCGAAGTTATGGGATGCCCAGGCGGCTGTATTAACGGCGGCGGTCAACCTTATGTCTTCCCTGTCTTCTTACCTAATGAAGATACCGATATTTGGTACACTTATGCTTCTAAGCGTGCTCAGGTCCTTTATGACGAAGATAAAGGCAAACCGATTAGAAGAAGTCATTTGAATCCTGATATTCAGAAACTCTATGCTGATTACCTTAAACGCCCTGGCTCACCTCTTGCTGAGAAGCTTCTCCATACTACTTACGATGCTCATCGTGAACAGTATCCGGAAGT
>DLIM01000019.1:82618-87932 GCA_002483745.1 Caryophanales bacterium UBA7642
AGCATCTCTTAATTCTTCAGGCTTGCAGTCTCCGGATAAGGAGTGAATAGATTCGCCTTTGACGCAGCTTGCTAAGGCAATGTTCATGGCATCGTCTTTGGTGCAGCCAAGGTCTTCAAGAGTGAGAGGAAGTCCGACTGAATAGACGAAGTCTCTGACTTGGTTATATTCCTCAACCGGGCTATCTTCTAATAAAAGCTGGACTAAGGTGCCATAAGCGACACAGTTTCCGTGCATAGCGGTCTTCTTATGGAGAGAAGTAACACCATTATAGAAAGAATGAGCGACACATAAACCGCCGTTATCGGCGCCAACACCGCTGAGATAGACGTTAGCTTCAATGATGGAATCAAGTTCAGGAGTGACCAAATGGTTATCGTTAGAAATCATAGCTTTGACACCGTCTTTAAGGAGAGTCTTGTAGCAAAGCTCACATAAAGCTAAAGAAGAAAGGGTAATTCCACCCATTTCTAATGATAAAGAATGGGTCTTATAGGAAGCTCTAGCTTCAAAATAGGTTCCTAAAGCATCACCCATGCCAGCCACTAAGAACTTAGTAGGAGCATTAGCAATAACACCACTGTCAACAATGACTAAATCCGGGTTATTAGGATAGAAAAGATAAGAGTTGAAGGAATGATCATCATTGTAGATGACGCTTAATCCGGTGCAGGGGGCATCAGTTGCAACGACAGTCGGAATGATGGCTATTCTCTTATTAGTATAGAAAGCTGTGGCTTTAGCAGTATCAATAGCACTGCCTCCACCGACTCCGATAACAACATCGATATGGTCTTTCTTGACAATCTCTTCCATCTTCTTGATTTCTCCGACTGAGGAGATGCCACTGAAGATTTCATATCTTCTAATAGTCTTACTACCTTCAAAGGATTTCTCAATCTCATCATGGGTAGCTTCATAAGCCGAGTGGGAGCAAACAAAAAGGAAATGATCTCCGAAGAACTTGCAGTTCTCATAGAAATGTTCTAAAGCTCCTTTTCCTTGGATGTACTTAAGAGGAGCTCTCATCAACAATAAATCTTTCATTTTTTGAATTTTACCTTTCTTTTTGAATTATAGATAGTAATAGAAAAAAAACATAGTAAAATAATACAAAAAGTTAGCTTTTGTATTATAATTGCTAACTTGTTGACTGATTCATCCTTAAAATTAAGATAGTAGTCAATAACAAAGCAAAAAGCCAAGTGATAAATTCACTTGGCTTTGTTCACTTAATGCAGAACTTATTCGACTTGGATTTCTTTGATGTTCATCTCATTGCCTTGAAGAAGATGAGTATGTTCGCTCTTGCAGAAAGGGCAGATTTTACCATACTTGATAGTATCGTAAGTCTTGCCGCAGTCCTCACAGATAGTGATGGCTTTGATGGGAATGATTTGAAGTTTAGAGCCAGTCATGATCTTGCTTTTTGAGCAGGCCCATTTCCAGACATCTTCAAAATAAGAAGTAACAATAGAAGAGACTTCTCCGATTTCTAGGACGGTCTTAGTGACTTTAGTAATGTCCTTGTCTTTAGCAAAGTCTTCAATGGTTTTGATGATTTCAAAGGCAACGCCTAACTCATGCATTTTTGCTGGCTTTCTTCGCTTTCTTACTAGCCTTCTTATAAGCCTTATGCTGCTTCTCGGAGACCTTTTCAGCCGGAGTCTTCTTACCAAAGGTAACCTTGAAGGCACGTTTAACCATATAAGGAAGAATAGCTTTCATCTTATCCTCGGCCTTATACATGGTGCTAGCTTCCGGATGGACTCTGAAGAGATGGATAGCATCGAAGTTGCACTTAGTGGTGCAGATACCGCAGCCGATACACTTATTCTCATCAACGACTGAGGCACCGCAGCCTAAGCAGCGGGCAGTTTCAATCTTGACCTGTTCCTCAGTTAAAGTCTTATGGGCATCTTGGAAAGTATGATGATAGTCAACTGATTCATCCATTCCGGCTTCTTGTCTTCCAGCCTTATCGTAAGAAATATCAGCAATGTTATCCTTATCAAGCGGAATGAATTCTCTGAGGTTTCTGCCAATAGTCATTGAAGCACCAGGTCTTACAAAACGATGAATAGAGACACTAGCTTCCTTACCTTCAGCGATAGCGTCAATTGCAAACTTAGGACCGGTGTAGACATCTCCGCCCACGAAGATATCAGGCTCTTTAGTCTGATAAGAAACCTTATCGGCAACCGGGCCATGAGCTCTATTGAACTCAACCTTAGTTCCTTTAAGTAAGTCATTCCAGACAATAGCCTGACCGATAGAGAAGATGACGGCAGTGCAGTCAATGGTCTTGGTATCATTTTCATCGTACTGAGGTGCAAAGTGATGGTTTTCATCAAATACACGAAGACATTTCATAACGACAATGCCCTTAACATTCTTGTTTTCATCAAGAAGCACTTCTTTAGGAGCATAAGAACAATTGACTTCAACATGCTCTTCTTCTGCTTCTCTGATTTCCTGCTTAGTGGCAGGCATAATGTCACGGCTTTCAAGACAGAACATAGAGACTTTAGTGGCGCCAAGACGAGTGGAACTTCTAGCAGCATCAATAGCGACATTACCGCCACCGATGACAACAACAGGTCCATTGAACTTAGGAGCCTTGTCTTCCTGAATCTCTCTTAAGAAGTCAACAGCTGTAAAGACATTCTTTCCGTCCTGACCAGGGATATTAGGAAGTTTGCCACCTTGGCAGCCAATAGCGATATAGAAAGCCTTATAGCCTTCTTTTCTTAACTGATCAATAGTAATGTCTTTTCCGACTTCTACTCCACATTTGATGGTGACACCAATAGCCTTGATTACTTCAATTTCAGCATCAATGACATTCTTTTCTAATTTGTATGAAGGAATTCCGTATCTTAACATACCGCCAGGTTGTTGAGCCTTTTCAAAGATGGTAGGCTCATATCCTTGCATAGCTAGATAATAGGCACAGCTTAAGCCAGCCGGGCCAGCGCCGATGATAGCAATCTTTTCTTTCCATTTGCCAACATTAGAAGCGATGACCGGAGTTGGAATGAAGCGGGTCTTAGCATCAAGATCCTTATCGGCAATAAACTTTTTGACGGCATCGATAGCGACTGGACTATCGAATTTGCCTCTAGTGCAGGCATCTTCGCATTTACGGTTGCAGACACGTCCACAGATAGCAGGAAGCGGATTCTCTAACTTGATTAAAGCTAAAGCATCCTGGTATTTTCCTTGAGCGGCTAACTTCAAATAACCTTGGACAGCAATATGGGCTGGGCAAGCTGCTTTACAAGGTGATGTACCAGTTTCATAACAGTTGATTCTGTTCTTGTCACGGTAATCTTCAGTCCATTTATCAACTCCCCAATGGAGGTTATCAGGTAATTCATGTTTAGGATAATTGATAGGACCATTCTTCGTGCAAAGTTTCTGACCTAATTTGACAGCACCTGCAGGGCAGTATTCAACACATCTTCCGCAGGCTACACAGTTCTTCGGATCAACTTTAGCCACATAGGAGGAACGGGACATATTAGGAGTATTGAATAACTGAGAAGTTCTTAAAGCGTTGCAGATATTGATATCGCAGTTGCAGATAGCAAAAATCTTGTTCTTTCCATCGATGTTAGTAATCTGATGGACAAAGCCGTTATCCTCAGCTCTCTTTAAGATAGCCATGGCTTCATCATAAGTTACATAGTGGCCTTTTTTGGTTTCAACGCAGTAGTCGGCCATATCTCCAAGTCCTAGACACCAATCTTCGCAGCTATCTCCGCAGCCTTCTCCTTGCTTGGCTCTTCCATAACGGCAGGAGCAGATACCAGCAGAAATATGTCCGGCATATTTCTTTAACCAATAGGAAATATGTTCGATATCAATGGAGGTGTTCTCCATCTTGATAGCTTTTTCGACCGGGATGACATGCATACCGATACCGGCACCGCCCATAGGAACCATGTGTGTAATCTTCTCAAGCGGCAAGAAGGTCATTCTCTCAAAGAAAGCCGGTAATTCAGGATGGGCATCAATTGCTTCCTTACGCATGTTGGTGAATTCAGCAGAGCCTGGAACAAATAAAGGTAAAACATAGTAGCGGGTATGAGGTGCACCCTTAATCGGGCCATTATCATCGTAGTGGTCACCATAGTTGTACTCCAATAAGCCAATGTAGGACATCTGATCCAATAGCTTTTGAATCTGTTCAGGTGTCTTATCCTTGTTCTTTTTGCAAAGTTGCTCAAAAGTATAAGGAGTCCTGACTTTCATGGCTAAAGCAATATCAGCCATATCATCAGTGGTAACACATTTAAGTCCCCAGTATTCAGGATCATCAGATGTTACTTTGTGGCCGATACGGTCAGTGATTTTCTGACCAAGCTTTAAGATTTTCTTATCCGGATTCTTATCTCCCATGTATTTAGGAGTGTAGGCTTTTGACATTTCAGGCATATGTTATTCTCCTTGCCAGTTTCTGACTTGCTGATAGATATATTCTGCTAAATCACTGATTCCTTCTTTTGTCTTAGCTGAGACATACATAATCTTAGCTTTTGGATTGCGGCGATGGATATTCTCTTCAACTTTCTTCTTGTTGAAGTCAAAGACGGGTAAAGTATCTATTTTGGAGACAACAACTAAGTTGCAAACCTGATACATAAGTGGATACTTTAACGGCTTATCATCCCCTTCAGGGACTGACAGTATCGTCATATTCATGCTGGCACCGGTATCAAACTCAGCCGGGCAAACAAGATTACCAACATTCTCTAGGAAGATTAGATCTAGGCCTTTGGTTTCAATATTGTCTAATCCTTGCTTAGTCATTTCAGCATCGAGATGGCACATTCCGCCAGTATGAAGCTGGATGGCTTCTACTCCGGTATTCTCCATGATGCTTCTTGCATCGACATCACTGTCAATATCTGCTTCCATGACACCAATTTTGAGTTTATCTTTTAACTGGTTGATTAAGGCATTTAGGAGAGTAGTCTTTCCACTTCCCGGTGATGACATGACGTTCATCAAAAAAGTTTTCTTTTCCTTTAATGATTTTCTCAAAGCATTAGCATCGATGTTGTTTTTAGCAAAGACGCTTTCTTTAATTTCAATAATTCGGATTTTTTTATCCATTGTTGAGTCCCTCTTCTGTTTGGCTCAAATAATTATACTATAATAACTATTCGACAGCTAGTTCTGCACTAGACAATTGTAAAGACCTTAGAAAAATAAAAAATTCTAGGTGCTTTTTTTATACAAAAAAATAAAGAAAAATTCAAAAATGATGAAAAACCAGGTTATTTTAAATAGATAAAAAACAATAAAT
>DLIM01000019.1:88101-123611 GCA_002483745.1 Caryophanales bacterium UBA7642
TTTTTTAAGCTGTCCTTAAGATTTGACACATTCCTTTTAAAAGTCTTACTTTCGTGATAAGATTTTTATTACATATCGAAAGGGGCTTTTATGCATAAAAAGATTATTCTCTCACTATCTTTGATAGTTTCTATTGCTGTTTTAGGTTCTTGTACTAAGACCAGCTCTTCGACTCCTTCTAATTCATCATCACCATCAGTGAGCTCAACTTCTTCATCAACTCAGATTTCTTCTTATACTACGTCTAAACCGAAAACCGAATAGAAAAGATTAATGATATTTTCTCTTCTTGTTCTACCGATAATAACTTCACTATCTTTGATTCTGAATATGGAGAAGGCCCAAAAGACCGTTATACGGCTAACGCCTTCTGGTCAGATTATCAGAATAGCGGGTATATTCAGCTTAAAGATCGAGTCTATTCTTATTCTGTAGAGAATGATGCCATTGTTAAAAATGCTTATAAGCCTAATTACGAATCATCGAATATCTATGTTACTGACTATGATTATGCCTCTACTCAGTTCGATTCTTTAGGATTTACGGAGACTGAGGCTGGCTATTTCACTTCTAAAGATGCTGATACCAAGTCCTGCTTCATGGGAATGAGTGGAAGGCTAGCTGAGTATGCTGATGGCATGACTTCAGTAGATATGAATCTTTCCGATGATGGTTCTACTTTGACTATTGTTTTAAGAAACCTGAATTCCGATACCGGCGGAGATGATGATAATGTTATCAACACTGGTAACCCTTCTGTTATGAAGGCAGCCGATCCTACTTTAGGTATTACTTCTACTGACATTTATTTCACTATCTCTGAGGTCGGCACTACTGTTAATGAATTAGCTGAAAACTATGCTTCTTCTTATGTGCCTTCGATTGCTTATGACTCTTATCTAACGGATACTTTAGTTGGAACTTTAAGACATAATATTAAAGCTACTTCTAATATTTCCTACCATTTAGGAGACAAGACTACCAATGGTGTTGTTACTACAGTAATTACTAGCTCTGCTTATTCTAGCCGCCTCTCCATTTCTGATGTTGAATTTGGCTTCCTTTCTTTAACCTGCGGAGCTGATTCCTATGCCTATCTTAATCAGATTGGGTTTGATAATAAAATAACCTCAAGTCAGACTACTAATCCCTATGATGGCTACTATAGTCCCTCCGTTTTTAACTATCTTTCTTGCAAGTACTTTGGAACTAATGATAAAGGTGCCACCTATAAGCTTCTTGATTCTTATGATAACCTTACTGTCTTCATGGCTGTTATCACCGGGCATTCAGTTAACGGTTTTGATACCTTTACCCTTAATGTCACTAATAATGAAATCTCTTCTATAACTATTAAGTCTAAGGCGACTGAAGATGATAATGGCGAAAGTTCTTATTATGATTTCAATATTGTCTTTTCGGAAAAGAATACCGCCGTTGCTGAAACCCTCTCCCCTCACGAAGAATCTTCTTCCTTGTCAAAACTAAGTACAGCTTTAACTAAGATCCAGACCAATAATTATAAAGTCAACTATAAAGAAAAGATGGATAACGAAGAAGATATCCAAAACCATGGCATTTATACTATCGATAGGAAGAAAAAGGCTGCTGAAAGATCACTAACTTATTCTGAAACGAATGATGAAACTGGTGAAACCATCACTAAAACCAAAGTCGAGGGTTGGGCTATAGGAGATACGGAAACTAAACAATATGTGATTGCTAATATCAATGGAACTGATCAGGCTATCATAGAAGGCGTCACTAAAAACGAAGCCGAGGAAGGCGATGTCTCGGATACTGGCA
Source organism: Caryophanales bacterium UBA7642 (assembly GCA_002483745.1). Lineage (GTDB taxonomy): Bacteria > Bacillota_I > Bacilli_A > RFN20 > CAG-288 > Enterosoma. The sequence goes on from DLIM01000019.1 coordinate 89,908, forward strand.
CATCTTACTTGCCGACCTTTAATTTCTCGCCTTATCTCTTCACAGTCTCTTCTACTGATCCCAATACTTATATTCTTGATAATGTTGGTCTAGTTGATGGCTTAGCCTATCAGCTTGATTGCAATACCGGAAGAGGAGATGCTTATTGCAGCATCAATGATGGTTTATCAATCGCTTTAGGTGCTGATGGCAATATTTCCTCCTTTACTTATTATTATGATTCCTTAGATATGGGCTTTGAAACCGGTAGTGTTACTGGTGCCATCACTGAAATCGGAACAGCATCCATTGCTACTGACTTAACTTCTATTCACTATGCTTCTTCCTGGGATGAAGAGTTTGTTACGGATAATTCTCTTGAAACTAGCTTGCTTTTAGCTTTTGGGACTAAAGAAAACTATGAAAAGATTCCTTTCATTCATAGTATTAGTGATGAGTGGGCTGTTAGCAAGGATGAAGATACGGGAATTATTTCAATGACTAACGTTTTAGGTGAAGGCCAGACGCTTGATCAGTACATAGCTATTGTTGAAAAAGCCGGCTACACTAAAGATGCTACCTATACTGAAGAGGGGCATGTCAAATACAAAGGAGATACCTATACTCTAGTTATTGGTTATCCTGATGCTGATAATGCTGTTTCGATTAATATCACTAAGAACGCCTAATAACTAGGACTCAAAAAGGATTGCTTTGAAAGAGGCAATCCTTTTTTATTTCTTTGGTTTAGTTTATTAAGCTGATTGTTGTATTTACAATAGGACTTTAATCAGTCTCATCGGCTTCACCACATTTCGAGCAGTCTTTAGTTTATGGTTATCAACAAAGTAAATTATAAAGACTATGTTTTCAAAGTTTTTTTCTTTAGCACTTTTTCTAAGCTTTGGCTTATCATTATTGTCGTTATTATTATGAGTCATAGATGTCTCTTTAGCGATATAAATACCATTGAAGTAAAAAATAATCGATTCTTCATGTTATAATTTTATTATCATGAAAAAAGGAATTAAAGTAACTCTGTCTGTTTGCTTAGGTGTTCTAGTGGCTTTAGGGACTTTTGCTGGTGTTTTAGCCTTGAACGGCACCTGCAAAGAAGAGTATGTAAAAGCTGATACCAAATATAGCAACTGGATGCAGTATCTTTCTGATGATACTCTTTTAAGCAATACAATTATTCCTGGATCTCATGATTCAGGGACTATCAATATGAAGTGGGTCAGTGAGACTCAGACTGATACGATAAAACAGCAATTAGAAAGTGGTGTAAGATATTTTGATTTAAGGGTCAACAAGAAGAAAGACAATCAGTATGTGATGTATCATTCTTCTTCTAACGGTGTCGACTTTTTACCTATACTGAGTGATATTAAAAGCTTCATTGTTGCTCATCCTAGCGAGACTTTGCTATTAGATTTCCAGCATTTCAAAAATGGGTCAGCTGGTGATGTTAAAAGCTTTGTCTATTCTTCCCTATATAAAAATAATCTGCTAGTTGAGAATAAGACAACACTCAGTGACTTAGCTTATATCTCTTCTTTGACATTAAAAGAGGTTAGAGGAAAATGCGTTGTTTTCTTTGGGGATGATTCTGATTTAGTATCGGAAACTTATATTTTTGCTAGAAACAATGATGAATGCACTAAAAGCGGTATGTCTTTGAATTCCTGTTATGTTTCTTCTTACAACAAGAGCAGTTCCAGTGAATATATTGAAAAAGGCTTACCTTTTTACTACGACAATATAAAAAATAAGATTTCAATTGAGAAATATAAAGGAATCTTTGTCCTTCAAGGACAGCTTACTGATGGTCAATTGATTTTTGGACCTTGGTCTAAAGAAAATAAGCATCAAGGTAATATGCATGACTATATAGTCAGCTTGAAGAATTCTTCTAATCTATCTTTAACCAACGTTATTATGAGGGATTTTATTAATACTGATAAGACTAATGATATTATTGGTCTTAACACCTATAAAGGTCAGGTTAAGACTACCAATTTAGATGAATTCCAGAAATTTTTTACTGTGGAATGAAAAGCTATTATACATTTTTCTAATATCTTTTTCTTTTAGTTTAAAGAATTTCTAAAAGAGCATAACCTAAATAGAATATCATTGAAATTACACATTGCTTGGACTATTATTGCTTTGTTATATTACTTCTAATAGCTACGTTTTTTACATTTTAAAGTAAGTTATTTTTAAAGATATAGAAAGTGAAAGGCATTACTATGAAAACTGAAAAAAAGCAGAAATCATTTTGGGCTAAGTCACAGTTTATTGCACTAGGAATCATTGTTAGTTTTGTTGCTGTCCTTATTATCGATTTGATAGCTTCTAAGCAGGGCCTTGCGGTAGCCTCTGAATATAACCTTTGGGATTTGGCAAAAAGGAATTATTCCTATAATGATGAAGTCTATGCCTTTTCTTTGATTCTAATCATTTGCTATTTTGCCTGCTTGCTTCCTCCTTTACTTGCAATTATCAGCTTTATTAAGAAAAACAACTTTGGATTTACTATCTCGTTTATTTTCTTAGCTGCTTACCAGATTGCTTTTGGCGCTTTTAGAGTAATCTATAAAGTTCTTTCGTCTTCTACTTTAATTCTTTGCGTGGTTAATCTTTTAATTCTTTTAATTGGCTTTGGCTTCTTTGCTTGGAGAAAAGCTTTATTGAAGAAGAATGCTGCTTTAGCTGAGCCTTCTAGTACTGCTGAATCTAATAAGCCAGTTTCTACTAAGACTAAGGGTTTAGTTATTTGCACCCTAATAATTGGAATCATCTCTACACTTCTTTCTTTCCTAATGTTTATTATCCCTATTTATACTGACATAAGCGGAAATGTTATTTTATTCAATGTTCTTATTTCATCCGAAAATTATGAGACCCAGGATATTGTCTACTTTATTATTTGCTTTGTGATGCTACTGGGAAGTCTTCTTTATTTCACAGGCTCTATTTCTTCTTTTTTCAGCAACAAGAATTCTTTTGTCTCAAAGATCCAGACTTTGATTGCTTTTGACTTGATTAGTGCGATTGCTTTCTTCTTAATGGGATTCCTTACTAGTTTCTATGTATCAAAGAATGGTTCTACTACTTCTACCATTTCTTATATTCCTTTGATTGCTCAGGCTGTTTGTTTCTTAATATTCTCAATATTTAAAGGACTATATGATGTCAGGTCCGGTAATGTCGAAGTAACTAAGGAAAAGAAGTCTTTGAAGGTTGAACCTCTTATCTTTGCTATTGTCTTTACAGTTATCACCTTTGCTTCTCTTTTGCTTAATATCATAAAAGTAACGGTCGTTTATGGCGGTACGACTATCAATGTCTCTTTGACTGGAATTAAGCTACTTCAAGACTATCAGACTCTAGGCTCAGGATATCAGGTTTTGGCTTTTTATCTAGTTGTTATGGTTTTAGTTTCTTTTGTCAGCTTGATTTGGACTCTTGCCAGTTACTTTACTCGCTATAAGAATTTCTCTAAGGTAGCAAAAGCTACTGTTTATGCCAATATCCTTTTTGTTTTCATGCTGGGAATTTCAGGCCTTTACTTTACTATCGCTCAGGAAATCAATAAGGACAACTTAAAGACTTTACTTGCTTTATATAATGTCTCTTATGATGTCAGTTATGAATATAAGATTCAGACAGAAGCTATTTATGCTTTAATTGCCGATGTTCTGATTTTAGTTCTGATGCTGATTAGAAGTGCTCTTGATAAGGATGAGGGACTTGGTAAATTTAAGAAAGAACCTGCTCTTTCTAATGAGTCTAAGAGCAATAGCGGTTCCGCTAGTGTTGGAGGAGGATTGCCTTCTTCGACTAATTTACCTGACTTTGATCCTTGCCCGGCTTTCAGTGAGATTGATGCTAAAGAGAATGACTATAAGAATGATTTAGCTGTTAGGCAAAAGTCTTTGGCTCAAGATATTTCTCTCAATGGCTTAGTTAATTTTGTAGTCGATTATGCTAAAGATAGCAGATTGCATCTATCTTATACTCCACAGACCATTGCAACATTTGTCTCCGGCTTAGGGGCTTGCAGGCTTAGTATTCTTCAAGGTATGTCTGGTACTGGTAAGACTTCGCTTCCAAAGATTTTTGCTGAAGCTATTTATGGCAACTGCGAATTGATTGAGGTTGAGTCTTCTTGGAAGGATAAGAATGAATTATTAGGCTACTATAATGAATTTTCTAATATGTATACTCCTAAGAAGTTTACTCAGGCTTTATATAAGTCGGCATTAAACAAGGATATTCCTACTTTTATTGTCCTTGATGAAATGAACTTGTCACGAATTGAATACTATTTCTCTGATTTCCTTTCTTTGATGGAAAACGAAGAAGATAAACGTGAGATTAAGCTTCTAAATGTTGAACTAAAGAAGACTAAAGGCGGTCAGGAATCTTCTTACTTGGCCTTGGAAGAGGGTCATACCCTAAAAGTACCGACTAATGTTTGGTTTATTGGTACTGCTAACCGTGATGAATCAACGTTTGTTATTTCCGATAAGGTTTATGACCGTGCTCATACGATGAACTTTGATCGACGTGCTCCTAAGGTTAAAGACTATTCTGATCCGATACCTAAGAAGTTTTACGACTACGATAGCTTACATACTCTTTTTGCCACTGCTAAGAAGCAAGGCACTTTTGATGCCGAGAAGAGTGATTTGATCAAGAGCACTGAAGAACTTCTTTCACCTTACAATATTTCCTTTGGTAACCGTATTCTCAACCAGATTGAAGACTTTGTCGATATCTATACTGCTTGTTTCCCGGATAAAGATGTCGAGAAAGAAGCAGTTGAAACAATTCTTCTCAGCAAGGTTGTAGCTAAACTTGAGCTTAAGACTATTGAGAATAAGGCTGACTTAGTTCAGTCCTTTGAAAAAATCGGTCTTCACCGCTGTGCTGAATTTATCAGCAAACTTAATGAGGATTAATAATGGCTGAAAAGCTGAAGGAGGAGTTCCAAGAGGAATACTTTCATCTCAAGACGGTATTAAAGGATATCCCTAGATTTGTTGATACCCATCCGGAGATGAACTATATCGATTTTGATTACTATACCGTTCATGATTTGACGCTTTTTTCTGTTGAACCTGATTTTAATTATGCTTCTTTTAAAATGACACTTGATAAGATTACTGATTGCCTTCCTGCTATCAAAAGAATCTTTTCCAAGCCTATCATTTCCTTAAAGGATACCAGCGATGTATTACCTGTTGAAATCGTCAACAAAATCAATCAGAACACCTATTCGTATTTAGGGAATCATCTCAATGATATTGATAACTTCACTGATCGAGGCATTAAGCCTAGAAGACTTTTGACTTTGTTCTCCGAAGACGACTATAGCATCTATGAGAATCGGGTCTTCTGTGACTTCATTGATGAAGTTTTAAGCTACTGCCGAAAGAACATCAGAGCTTTGATGAATCTTTTCTATTCTAGTTCAACTATGGAATTCAATCTTCTTGAACGAGTTAACCATCTCGATTATTTTTTGGCTTTAGGTAAGCTCCATACTGGCTACATCCGTGACTTCAATAGATATTATGGAATCTCCAAAGACCTTTATGCTCAAGGTAGTGGCATTATTGATGCTCTTCAAGCTAGACTTAACCGTCCGGTGTATCAAAGAAACCTTAAACGCCCTTCGAGAAGTGAACTGAAGAAGAGCAATATTTTCTTGATGCAGAAAGATTATCATCAAGTCTATTTGACCTATAAGTATCTTTTAGATAACAAGCTTGTTCAGGAAAAAGAAGATAAGACTTATGATTTGTCAGAGATGAAGGTTAACTATTTCTACTTTATTCAGATTCTAGCAATATTCAGCTTAGGACATTTTAATTTTGAAATTGATCCTAATGAGAAGATGAACCTGAAAGAATTGAATTCAAAATTCTCTTTTAAGAACTGGAAAATCAGACTGGAGAATCTTGGCGGTGATGCTTTACTGATATCGGTTGTTAAAGATACCGTTTATCGAATAATCCTTGTCCCTTCATTAAGCTTTAACCTTGAAGTCAATATTGATGAACTAAAGATGAAATATCCATCCGATGAATACATAGTGGCTACGCCTTTTGAAGAAAGCTATGATAAAAGAAAAACTGTCTGGCTATCAATAGAAAATGTCGATTCCTTTAGAAGGCTTCAGCAGCTGTTCTTAAAAGGAATGGTTTATGCTGACAGGAAATTTACTGACTGTCCCTTCTGTGAAGATAAGCTCCATTATAATGCCGAAGAAGGCTTATATGAGTGCCATAGCTGCCGAACCACTATTAAGAGAACCACCTGTCCTGATACTGATAAGCCTTACTACATTACAGGCATCTCTATGCTTAAGCCTAAGGAAGTCACTAAAACTCTTTATAACAAGGAAGAGGAGTGGGTGTATTCGAGAAAAGTCGAGTCATTATTGTATTATCGGAATATTACTAAAATTGATAACAAAGGTAATGTTATCTGTCCTATTTGCCATAAGGTTCATCTTAAAGACGAAAAAGATGATAAGATTTAAATTAGATTATATTTTTAATTAGCAACTTATATTAGTATTAAAAAAAGCCTTGGATTAATTCCAAGGCTTTCTTTTTCCTATTAGAAGTATCTTTCGACTAAGTCGTGAGAGAACTCAACGGTTTCATCCATATCACCGAATGACATGATTTCACCGGCATAGAAGGTACTGTTCTTACCCTGCATGGCTTCGACTTTATCATACCAGCCAGCAGCATAATCTTCAGAATAGACATGAGGGAAGTAATACCACTTGCCTTTGTTGATGATCATTGGCTTGCCGTTTTCTTCTCTGACAGGGCAGCCTAACTTCTTCATATCATCAATAGTATTGGCGCAGCACTGATCATAATTAAGTTCTTCTCCGCCTTTACGATGGCGTAAGACATAATTGATGATTGGCTGATCAGGTTCGTTGAACCATCTATGATAGTAGATCATGACGTGTCCTAAGTTCTGGGGCTCCATGTTCTCCATGACATAGTAGGACTGATCCGGATACTTGTCTTTCTCAATGATGCAGGCTTCGGTATCATATCTTTCGTAATCAATCTTAGAGAACAAAGTCTTTTCTTCATCGGAGCAATCAGCATATTCAGGGAAGTACTGTAAAGGAGCAGTCACAATCAGTTTATCGAAGACTTCTTCTTTGCCATTGACGGTAATATAGACTTTATTGTCTTTACGGACAATCTTGGTGATATCAGAGTTTAAAGTGGCGGCATGTTTTAGTTTATTGTTTAAGGCTTCATAAATAGACTGGGTACCATCTTTCCAAGTCCAGATTTGTCCACCAACGAATTGAAGAGTAGTAGTGAAATCAAGATACTTAAGGACGTAGCCAGTTGGAATCTCGTCAAAGTAGCCATAACCAAAGGAAGTAAAAGGCTGGACCCAAACCTCTTTGACTAAAGGAAGGTTATTCTTTTTTAGGAAATCATCGAAAGGCATACTTAAATCTTTTAAGTTAGGGTTGTCGCCAGAGATGTGTTCTCTTTCAGGAGTGCAGGCAAAGCCATCATAATGACCATTTGCCACACCGATATGGCCAGTGACGTCATATCCCTTATATTTAGTTTCAAGAAGCTCACCGAATTTCTTGACTTGACTCTTTACCTTGAGAAGATGAGGAATATGGATGATGTGTTTAGGATCAAACTGGTAATCTCTCTTACCATTAGCTTTCTTATAAGCATGTTTTAAAGCCGGTCCATCGTGTTGGACACCAGCAAATAATTCAATATCATGGACAGCATGATATGAAGGGACACCCATAATAGCGCCCATTTCATATCTTTTTCCATTGTAATGAGGAGAATGGCATTTGCCACCTACGTGATCACTTTTTTCAAAGACTACATAATTGTCGTAGCCTTTCTTTTCTAAGTACATAGCAGCACTTAAGCCAGCAGGACCGCCACCGATGATGGCAATTTTTAAGTTTTTATCCATAATAGTTCTCCCTTGTAACCTTTTTATGATAGCACTTACATTTGTGCTTTCAAAACAATTTATGAAAATTATGGTATTAATTGACCTTAGCACAAATCAAGGTTAAAATAATTGAAATATGCAAATTAAACGCTATAAGACTTTTTTAGGAATGTTAACTGACCAAGAGCCTAATAATACCGCTTTGATTTTTTCGGACGGAAAATTTAAAAAAGAATTAACTTATTCTGAGTTAATTGAAAAAATCAATAATACTAAAATCAAGGATAAAACCTGTTTTGGTGTTTTTCCTGATGGCTCTATTGATACCTTAATTTCAATTTTTGCTTTAGCTAAAAACCACAAGCAGATTGTTTTACTTAATCCTTATGATTCAGAAGCTAATTTGATTTCCCAAATTGAAAAATCAGATGTTGACTATTTAATAGGCAATGGTCCTTATCTTCATGAGCTTAGCACTCATTTGACTAAGGGATTAAAAGAAAATTCCGATAAAATATTGTTCTTTACTTCCGGAACCACTTCCTCAAATAAGGCAGTAGTTCTAACTGAGCAGTCTTTATGTGCTTCTAGTTACAATGGCTCAGCTTTACTGCCTTTAAAGCAAGAAGATTTACTTTTAGGTTTGCTTCCTCTAAATCATGTCTATGGATTTGTTTGTTCCTTATTGTGGGCTTTTAATTGTGGTGCTACCGTTGCTTTAAGCAGAGGATTGACCTATATGATGGATGACTTCCATTATTTCAATCCTACGGCTGTGAGTCTTGTTCCACAGCAAGCCATTTTCTTAACTTCTTATCAGCAAGTTATTAATCCTGAGATTAGATTAGCTTTAGTCGGTGGTGGTGTTTGCCCAGCCGTTGTTCTTAATGCTATGAAGAAACGTGGTGTTGAAGTTCATTTCGGCTATGGACTGACAGAGACTTCTTCTGGTGTGGCTTTATCATTAGGATCTAATCCCTTAAAGATGACTATTTGCCCCGATGATGTAATTAAGATTGCCCCTGATAATGAAGTATTAATTTCTTCATCCACTTGTTTGATGGAAGGATACTATAAAGAAGAAAAAGATACTAAGAAAGCTATTATTGATGGTTTCTTCCATTCAGGTGATTTAGGAAAGATTGATAAAGATGGCTTACTTGAAATCATTGGTAGAAAAAATGATGTATTAGTTTTAGATGATGGAACTAAAATATTCTGTCCTGAGTATGAAGAAGCTTTGATGAAAGTCTTACCTGGTAAGGACTTGGCGGTTGGACTTCGTGAAGGAAAAGTTGTCCTTTACATTGGAAAGTCCAGTCCTGACAGTTGGGTTAAGGATGTTGTTTATGACTTTAATCTCCATTATCAGAGAAGCCATCAAATCACTGATATTGTCTTTACTTCTAAATCCTTGCCTAGAACTCAAACTGGTAAAGTTAAGCGCTGGGCTTTAGCTAAGATACGTAAGTAAAGAAAGAGAGATCATTTATGAACAATTCTATCCAAATGCCCTCAAGGGAAGAGGTCATTAAAAGGACTATCAAATTAGTAAAAACCTATGTTCCTAAACTAGCTGATCAGAATATTAATGAAGATTCTATTATCAATACTGATATGAATGTTGATTCAATGGAATTCATTTATGTCATGGTAAAGATTGAATCTGAGTTTCATATTTCGGTTCCTCAAAAGAAATGGGATCGTATGAAGACCGTCAAGGACGTAGTTGATTCAATCATGCGTGAACTTAAAAAAGCTAAATGAAAGACTTTTCTACTACTATCAAGATCCTCACTGAACATGTCACCCCTTTTGAAAGACTAAGGGCTTCCACACTTCTAAAGTTCTTTCAGGAGATTTCTATCGCTCATACAGAATCTTTAGGAATGACTAAAGACAAGACTCTTGATAGAGGTCTTCTTTGGGTCGTTGGCAAACAAGAAATTGATATTACAAGAATGCCTAGATATGATGAAACTGTTGAAGTCAGTACTTTTCCAAGTAAGACGATGTTTACTGTTTTTCCCAGAATGTGTTTCATTCATGACTTAAAAGGAAATCTTCTAGTCTCTTGCTCGGCTATGTGGGCTTTGATTGATAAAAAGACCAGAAAGATTATCGAACCAGATAAGAAAGGAATTTATATTCCTGACCTTTCTTATGGAAGAGAACAGTTCTTTCCCTTATCGATTGTTCCTAAGTCCTTAGATAAACGTACTGAAATAGAAGCCAAGTTTTCTGAATGCGATTTAAATGGTCATCTTAACAACACTTCTTACCTTGATATCGCTGAAGACCTAATACCTGTCTCTTACCTGAAGAATCATGAGCTTAAGAAGATAAAACTTGATTATAAAAAGGAAGTCCCTCTTGGCGAGAAACTTCCTCTTGATTACGGTAACGAATCAGATACTTACTACTTCAAATCGGCAGCTTTTCTTATTGAACTAGGATTCTAGAGATCAGCACCATAGTCAGTAACAACGTTCTGACCGTTGATGCACTGAGCTTCATCGGAAGCTAAGAACAATAAGACATTGGCAACATCGATAGGCATGCAAGGCTTAGCATGCTGAATATCAGCATGTCTCATCATAGCGCCCATCATACCCATATCCATAGCCTTCTGATCGATAGTGGTAGTCATAGGTGTGATGATAGTGCCAGGGCAGACTGAGTTGCAACGGATGCCAGTGCCAGTGAAACGCATGGCAGTATGCTTAGTGATACCGATAATAGCACCCTTAGAGGCAACATAGACAGCTCCGCCACAGCCAAACATACCAGCAACGGAGGCGACATTGACGATTGAGCCGTAATTCTTAGGCATCATATACTTTAAAGCTTCTCTGATGCAATCCATGGTGCCTTTTTCATTGATGGCAATAACTCTATCGAAATCAGCATCATCGAACTGATTGATAGCGTTGAGGTTATGATCAAGAACACCTGCATTGTTGATGAGGATATCAATCTTTCCGAAATGTTCATTAGCGGCCTTGAAGAGATTCTCGACATCTTCCTTCTTGGAAATATCAGTAGGAATAGCTAAGACTTCTCCGCCTAAAGCTTTGATCTGTTCTTCAGCCTTCTCAAGGGCCTCTTTTCTTCTAGCGCAAATAACAATCTTGGCTCATTCTTTGGCAAAAAGCTTAGCAGTCTCTTCACCGACACCGGAATTACTACCAGTGATGATAGCAACTTTTCCTTCTAAACGTTTCATGAGTTTTTCTCCTTAATTTAATTATTATATCTTATCAAATGCTCTTTCTAAAAGACTTTGCTTAACTGTTTTTGCTTAATAGTTTATTGCGGACTAAATCACAGTCCATCTTTTGGAAAGTTATGGTATCAGTATAAGGTAAGACAAAGTCTAAAGTCTTCTCGTCTTGGATAGTCCAGCAGTTAACTAGATGTCTCTTATGGTAGTTTGCAATTCTCTTCTTCTCGAAAAGCACATACTCTAAATCTACTGATTCGAAGAGATGTCTGAACATATAGGTATAGAGATGAGACTTAGCCACCAAAAGGGATCTCATATAGCCAGACTTCCTAAAAGGAAGCAAGGACCTAGGATCAAAGGATATCAGCATGATATTCTTCTTATCCTTAATATTTTCAAGTTCTTCTTTTAGTCTTTTAGCTAAAGGCTTATAGTTTTTTCTAAAGACTTTTAACTCTACGACAATTGGTACTTGTTCTTTAACCAAATTCAAGACTTCTTGGAAGGTAGGCACTTCTTCTCCATCAAGAAGATGGTAACCTTTCTTTATTTCATCGACAGTTAAATCTTCGATGATACCTTCCTTGCCAGTTGTTCTTTTAAGCTGTTCATCATGGCAAACCATCAATTGATTGTCTTTAGTCAGATGAACATCAAGTTCAATAGCAAAATTATGGTCGATAGCATTCTTAAAAGCGTGGAGTCCATTCTCAGTGTCTTGATCATTGAAGTACCCACGATGAGCAATAGCCTTCATAAATAACGGATTTAGATTATTGATTACAGTAGCTTTATTCATTGATTTAGTCGTCTCCTCCGATGGCTTCGATGCCTTTCTTTATTGTAGTCTTTTTAGTCTTGACGTTCTTAACAAAAGCAAAAACAATGATACTGATAAGAGCACAGGCACAGGCATAGACTGGTAATTCTCTGAAGGAGAAGTTTTCGTTTAATAGTAAGAGGCCTAATAAGCAAGGAGTGATAGTCTGGGCAAGCATGGAAGAAGCATAGTAGTAGCCAGTGAATTTACCGATTTTCTTAGAAGAGCAGAGCTCTACGACCATCGGGAAGGAATTGACATGGACTAAGGACATACCGAAACCTTTTACTAGCCAAATAATATAGATATAGAAAGGGAACTTGTTGTATTCGCCATCAGCAACAGCAGGAACCTGTATTGCATAAGAAAGGATAATCCAGACCAAAAGGACAATTGTAGTTAATCCTAATCCTGAGAAGATCGTCCATTTTCTACCGATTTTACCAGCTAAGATGCCTCCAACCACGAATCCTAAGACTGAACCGACACCACCGACAATGGTATTGATCATATTAGAGCGAGTTCCGCATTTCAGATAATAGAGAGTGTAGTTGCCCATAAAGGTTCCAATGCCGTTATCAGCCATGAACCAGAAGAATTCAGCAACGAGAATCATGATTAGCATGGTCTTGTTGGCTTTGCTCATAGGTTTTTCTTCATCGTTAGAGACACTGTCTTCGACAGCAGCCATCTCTTCACCGCGTTTCATCTCCGGCTCCATCTCTTTTTCTAGCTTATTTTCATCAATAGTGAAGAACAAGACTAAGGCCGAGATAATCATCAGGACTGAGCCGATAAAGAAAGGAGCTTCAATAATCCAAATACTACCTGTTCTATTAACCCAGTTATCAGCATTACTGCCACCTAAGTAAGTAGATAGAACAAAGATGATTCCTAAGACAGTCGCACAGGCACCACCGACATAACCCATGATATTGATGATACCATTGGCCTTACTTCTTAAGGGCTTAGGAGTGATATCAGGCATTAAGGCAACAGCCGGATTACGGTATATCATGGCAAAGAAGACGACTATAGCCATCATGATGATAGTTCCAGCCAATTGATGATAATGGAAGCAGACTGGAATGAAAGGGAATGCTATAGCGCAGCAGAAGGTGCCTATCAAAATAAAAGGCATTCGTTTTCCGATTTTAGTATGTGTCTTATCTGATAGTCTTCCAAATATTGGAAGCATGATTAAGGCAGCTAGATTATCAATAGCCATCATGATACCGACAAGATACTGGACTTCTTCAGTAGTATCAGCATTCAAAGCTTCCTTAAAAAGCTCAGTTAGGAAAGTTGGACACCAAGAATCATAGACCTGCCATAATAAGAGAATTCCGAAGAAAGCAAAGCCGATGATAAAGGTTCTTTTGTAGTTGAGTTTTAGTGGTGCTGCTTGTGTTGTTGTTTGCACTGCTCCTGGCGTCTTAGACAGATTTGAAGGTTTTTTCATAAAAAAGTCCTTTCGTTTTGGTTTTATCTAATCAGCCTCAGTTTGCTGATTAATAAACAGTAAAGGATTGTAAGGAAACCTAAAAGACTAATCTTTGAAGATAGCTTTTACCTCTTTCTTCAAATCTAATAAAGAATCGATGTAATGAAGCTCATGAGGAATCTTTCCAAAGCCATAATTGGCATGGATAAAATTAACTCCGGCTCTTTCGCTTTCATCTTTATCTTTTTGAGTATCACCTATATAGATGATCTCATCGAGCTTTTCTTTTTCTTTAAAATAGAGAATATTCTGATATTTAACTAAATTAGTATCTCCGACACATAGATGGCCAGAAAAATACTTACCCATATGTAAGGCATTAAGATAATTCTCGACATAGCCTTTGCCACTATTAGAAACAATATAAAGAGGATATGATTTAGCTAAATCAGCTAAAACTTCTTCCTCGTGGGGATAGAGAGTTCCAGGATGGATGGCTAAGTATTCGATTTCCCTATGAAGACAAATTTCAAAGTAGCTAAGACCGGTCTTAAAATCAACTCCTTTGAAGGCTAAAGGAACAGTTTCTTCAGGTGTCAGACCCATAAAAGAAGTCATCGTTTTAATATCAAAACGATAAGGTAGTTTGTTATCCTTCATTGCCAAGTTCCAACTCTCACAGAGAGGAACTAAAGCATTCCATAAGGTACCATCTAAATCAAAAATTAATCCCTTTTTCATAAATATATTAATAGTGTAGTGTCTTTGAGACTAAAAAACAAACAAATTCCGCTTATTATGGTTCTTTTTTAATCTTTTATATCAATTCTAAGAGAAACTTATGCGTTCACTTCTTTCTTTAATGATTCATTGATATTTCTGATTAAATCAGCATCTAGTTTTAAGACCTTTCGATCGAAAGTATAGAGACCATTGTATTCGATTTCACAGTCACATAATTCGGTATAGATAATCATATTAAGACCGTTCTTCTTTATTAATGGAAGGAGCTTCTTTTGGTAAAGATCTTGGTATCTCCTAGTCAGTTTTTTCTTATCCTTAACTTTTCCATGTCCAAAGAAGCCTTTAAAAAAGCTATGCCCGTCTATCTTTAAAGAAGTACCGCCGGCTTCAGAGATAATGAAAGGACGCCTTTGCTTGTCTTTTCGATCTTTTCCAGGAATTGAATAGGTATGGATAGAATAGAAATCGGAATCAGCATCATACCAGCCAGAAGCTGTATCGAATAAGCGGTAATGCTCGATGTTCTTAAGCTCATGGTAAATCCTTGAAGGATCGAATTCACCCCAGCCTTCATTGAAAATAGTATAGATGATGATAGAAGGATAGTTATTGAACCAATTCAAGTACTCCTTGGCTTCTTTTTCAAATTCATCCCTGCCTTCTTTATCTAAACGACTTTCTCTTTTATAAGTTAGATGTTTTTCAGTACCAAAAGAAGTGGATATTCTTGGAAAAATCGTATAGAAGAAACTGTTTTTAGTTCCACCATTTGGAAAATCCTGAATTAAAAGCATCCCTTTGGTATCGGCATAGTAATAGAAATAATCATTCTCGGTTTTAATATGCACTCTTAAGCAATTGAAGCCTAAGGACTTAGCATTATCGATATCATTCTCATAATCCTGATAAGACCTAGGGGTAAGGTTTCCTAAAAAATAATAGCCTTGATCCAATAAGCCAGTTAAGAAAATTCTTTGATTGTTTAAGTAGGTGTATTTAACTCCGTTACTTTCCTTGATTTCAAATTTGCGGACACCAAAATAAGAAGAAACTATATCATCATTAAGTTCAATCTTTACTTGATAGAGATAAGGATTATCAGGTGACCAAGGATAGAACTTATTTAAAACAACTCTAGATAAAGTATTAGTGTTTACTTCATAAGTCTTATCTAAGATGGTGACCTTTGCTTTAGTATCAACATTAGAACCAACAATAAAATCTACTGATTTAGAATCAAAATCAGGATAGAATCTCACGTCCTGAACATAGTCTTTAGGAACGCTTTCAAGCCAAACGGGTTTGTAGATTCCTGAAGAAGTAGTATAAAACCATCCGGTAGTATTAAGTGTCTGTTTTCCTCTTGAATGATATGAGGTATCACTGACATCTCTTACAATGACAGTCAAATCAAAAGTGCTTGGAAGATCATTAGCTAGTTCAATAGTGAATTTTGTATATCCCCCTAAATGATAGCCAATCTTCTTTCCGTTGATCAAGACAGTAGCTTCTTGATCAACGCCATCAAAATGAAGGAGAATTCTTCCTCTGTTAAAGCCTAGCGGGATAGTAACC
Organism: Caryophanales bacterium UBA7642; assembly: GCA_002483745.1. Lineage (GTDB taxonomy): Bacteria > Bacillota_I > Bacilli_A > RFN20 > CAG-288 > Enterosoma. Next base: position 105,685 of record DLIM01000019.1, read on the forward strand.
TTTTTATGGTAAACTATTTTTTCATTAGGCTCTAGGAGATGATTGACTCCGCTTAAGACACTTTCAACAGCATAAGGGACAATAATCTTCTTTTCGAAAGCGGTAGGCACCCACTCTTCTGTTGTAATTAAATAATCCCAAGCTCCGTTTAAAGTAAGATAAGAAGCTCTTCTTAGGTTTGGACGTGGATATTCTTTTAATGGAACGTCTTCAGTGTTCAAAGGATAGTCTTTTAAAGAGGCATAAAGAGTACCTTTATTTAGGCTGCTTTTCTTCATTGCTGGTATTTCCTTTCTTCACAGAATTCAAATAGAAGAAGGTTGGAATTAATGCGAGAGCCAGTATTGCTAAAGCCATCAGATAACCGAATTTACTAGGCGTCACGCTGGTGACATTGTATTCGCTCTTATAGGTTTGTCCATAGGCTTGGTTAAAAGCATCACCGATAAATGGCCCTATGCACATCGGTAAAGCTACTACAAAGATCATTCTGACACCCATAAAGGTTCCTTCTTCTCCTTTAGGAATATATTGTCTTACTAAGGCATTGATGACAGTCGGTATAGCTACATAGCCAAAAATCATAATTAGGCAACTAAAGGCCGCATAACCAGTTCTAGTATTTCCACTACCTATTGAAGGAATAAAGTACATCAAGAGCAGTCCAGCCATGAGAATAGCAATTGAGGGAATAATCATCTTGTCTTTACCGAATTTATCAGCTAAGAATCCAACTATCAGGCTTAATAAAGAGCCGCCTAATAAAGCTACAGCCATTACAATAGCGAAGCTTGAAAGGAAACTGGTTCCCGAATTGGAGATTGCACAAGTTCTTTCAATATAGACCATCAAATAAGGGAAGTAGACCTGACAGGCAACGGAATAGATAAAGTAGATTAACAAGACCCAGTATAGAAGAGGGTTCTTCTTGACCGTAGTAGGCTTAAAGCCAGTAACCATAAGCTTTAGGATAGATTTATCTTTAATAGTTTCTTTTTCGTTAGGAATCAAGAAAATAGCTACTACGCCAACTAACAGAACAATGCCGCCAACAATATAGAAGAAGAGGTCCCAGCGATACCCGCTTTCCTTTGTCGTTAAGCCATTAAGTCCCACAAAGACAATCAGCATAGCAATAAGAGGAAGAATAGATAAGACTCCCTCTACTTTTCCTCTGTTTTCATCATCAGTCTTACTGGTGACATAAGAATTAAAGGAAGCATCGTTGCTAGTAGAGCCGAAGAAAGTCATCACACAGTCAAGAACAATAACTAAGATTGCTGCAGTACTTGCAGCCATTTTAATCGGAATCAATTCACTTGAAGAATTGACATTAAGTAATCCGAAGCAGGCTGTTGTAATTCCCCAGATGATATAACCTATCGAGATGAACCATTTGCGATGACCAACTTTATCTATCAAAGATCCAATGACAATGGTGGTCAAGGTAGCAACGATTGCCGATAAAGCGGTAGTGATTGCAATCATCAAAGAGTAGTTGAATCCAGCCCCGCTAGGGTCGGTGAAGTTTAGATAGGTGATATAAGTGTTTAAATACATATTTTCGATTGACCAAGCGAACTGACCAGCTAAGCCAATCAAAATAAAGACTAGCCAGAGACGGCCACCTAATGTTTTCTTTTTAGTTTCTTGCATTACTTTTGCTCCTGCTTGTAATATTGTATACCTAAATTAGGACAGTTAACTAACTTTGACTAAAACCTGGGCTTTTCCATACGATGAAGAAAAGCTTGCTTTGATACTACCTATTGAATCTGGTTTGATGATAGCTAAGGCTTTCCCATAATAAGTATCAGTCTTAGAATTGCTATAGCCATCTTTATTGAAGGGACAGGCGTTTCCTAAAGCTAAGAGCTGGCCACCTTCAAGAGAATCCATTTTTACGGAAGTATCTTCTAAAGGCTTGATAGTTCCCTGTGAATCAGTGATATATAAATGAATATAGGATAAGCCATCTTTTCCAATTTCATCTGTTTCAGCAACAGCTTGTAGGATTGTTTCTTTTCCAGCGGTCTTTAGCTCATAGGAACTGATTTCTTTTTTGTCTGACCCTAGAGCCACGGCTTTTAAAGTGCCCGGAAGATAATTGATCTTGATGGAATAGAAACCATTATCGTTTTTCTTTTTCCTAGTAGTTAGGAGCTTTCCATTCTGATAAAGCTGAATATAATTAGCCTGGGAATAGATCTCTACCCTAGTTTTATGATTCTCTTCTCCCTCAAATGAGTAAGAATCCAAAGCCTGTGACATCTTCCAGGCGGAAGGCGAATGTTTAAGACGGTAATCTAAAGGAGAGACTACACCCATTGAAATCACTTCCTGATTCCAAGCGGTTCTTGAATAGGCCATTTCCCTATTCTCATCTCCGAGAAGATCTAGTCTTCCTGACCCGGCTGAAATCCAGCTAGCTTTATCAGTGAAGATCGACTTATCTTTGGCACTGACCCAGGATCCTATTCCGGCTTCACCTAAATAATCTAAAGCAGCCCAAACAAAATCCCCGACTAAGCGGTTATTCTTCTTAGCTAAAGCCATGAACTTGCCTTCTTCAAAGCAGAAGGTCTCAGTTCCTAGGACAAAACGGTTTGGGTATTTTTTTAAATCATGCTTATATCGGCTTAAACCATAGTTGTAACCGGCAATATCTAGGTGGCTAAAAGACTCTTTGGTGGTGACATCGGCTAAGTGTGTCCTGGCTATTTTTTCCATCATTTTGGCACCGAAGACATTGACGAGCTTGTTGAAGTGTTCTGAGCCAATGCTTCTTTGCTTCTCTTTAGTCCCTTGGCTGGCTTTCTTGTTGGAATAGACACCTAAATGAAGTCTAGCCATGAAGTTCATGGAAATGTTGACTCCACAGGTGACTGGTCTTGTTGAATCCAAGGAATGAAGGGCATCAGTTAGCATCTTAGTAAAAGCAGCGCCTTTCTTTGATTCGGTTTCGGAGACTTCATTACCGATTGAATACATAATGACTGAGGGGTGGGAATAGTCTTTGTCGACCATTTCTTTTAAATCATTTTGATAATTGGTGCTGACTTCATCAGCATAATCATATTTAGTTTTATGAATATACCAGCAATCAACATACTCATCGAGAACGTACATGCCTAATTCATCACAGGCTTTTAATAAAGCTTTGCTGCAGGGATTATGAGCCATTCTTAAAGCATTGTAACCAGCTGCTTTTAATAGTCTTACTTTTCTTCTTTCACTGAACTCGAAAGTGTTGGCACCTAAGATGCCGTTGTCGTGATGAATACAGCCACCTAATAAAATCACTCTACGGCCATTAATTAGAAGACCTTTTTCTTTATCAAGAGTTATTTTTCTGATTCCAAATTCTAGATTTTCTTCCTCGTTAGGAATTGTAATTCTTAGATGGTAGAGTCTTGGATTATTAGCTGACCATAATTCTGGATTAGAAACAGTAATATTGCTATCAATATTGGCAGTACTATCTATTTTCTCGGTATAAACAATCTCATTTTTATAATTGAATATATCAATCTTAGTACTAGTGATATCAGATAATTTGGCTTTGATATTGATTAAGCCTTTTTGGTAATCAAGAGTCGTGACTTTAATGCTATTGGGGATGATGTGATTCTTAGGAAGAATGTAGATGCTGACTGGGCGAAAGATTCCTGACCCTGAATACCAACGGGAATTAGGTTGTTCAGAATTATCGACAGTTACTTTAATTCTGTTTTTACCGTTAAGATTTAGATACTTTGTAGCTTCAAAGATAAAATCCGTATATCCATAGGAACGATAGCAGGCTTCTTTATAGTTGATATAGATATGTGCTTTCCTATACACACCTTCAAATTCAAGATAAACAATGGAATCAGGTTTGGAATCTAAAGTGAATTCTTTTTCATAGATGTATTTTCCACCAGCAAAATAGGAGATATTTACTCCCCCGGGATTGCTGATATTTCTTTTTTCTTTGATCATCGCATCATAAGGTAAGGTTACTATTATCTTCTTGTCTTCTTGGCTTTCTTTATAAAAATACCAGTTGTCATTGAAATCCATATAATTCACTCGCTTTTCTCTAATTCATATTCTAACTCTATTATTAATAGTTTTCATTTAAAAACTTGACTAATAAAGGGATTTAGGGAAAAAAGCTGAGATTATTAATTACTTGTTTTAGTAATAGCAGGATTGATAGGCTCTTCAAGTCTTTTCTTCAGTATCTTCTTAATAAGCATCAAATAAACTAAGGAGGTGACAACACCAGAGACAACATCCGCTATTAATTCTGCATAAAAGCAAGAAGAAGCTTCATGGGTTAAATAAGGTAAAAGAATCATTGCTGGAATTAGAAGTATTACCTTTCTATTTAAAGATAACCAAATAGAGTATTTAGCCTGTCCCATTCCTGTTAGTCCATCGACAAAGACATATTGGAAAGCTAAGGGTATGATTCCATACATATAGATTTGAATATACTTTACAGAGGCTATGATTATCTGCTCACTGTAGTCACTAGTGGAAAAGCCTAAGAACAGCTGGGCAAAAGGCTTACTTAGAAGGAAAGAGAAACCAAAGCAAAGGGTAGTAAAGACAACAGCCATTAAGAGAATCTGTTTCTCGGCTTTCTTGATTAAAGGAATGTTTTTAGCACCGTAGTTAAAGCCAAGAACTGGTTGAGTACCAGAAGATATACCTAATAAAGGTCCAGTAACTAAAGTTTCAAAGGCCTGAACAATGGTAGCTACCTCTATATAGAAGTCCCCATCTTTTTCACCATACTTTTGAAGAGTGGAGTTAAGAAGAATAATAACGACTGAATCAGTAGCAGTAATAATAAAAGGAGAAAAACCTAGTTTAAGGATTTCACCCATGAGTTTTAGATTATAATTGCCTAAGGATAGCTTTATCCTTGATTTTCTTAAGATAAAGAACATAGTTAAGCCAAAGGAAATAAATAGGCAGATAACAGTAGCAATAGCAGCTCCCTCTACTCCCATATGGAAGGCAAAAAGGAAAAGAGGATCAAGACCCACATTTAGAAGACAGGAAATAGATGTAGTCATCATGGCAAAGAAGGAATTACCTTGAGCAGTTAGAAACTGATTTAATCCTAAAGATATTATGGAGAAGAAAGTACCAATTAGGTAAATCATCATGTATTTTTTAGCATAAGGGAAAGATTCAGCAGAGGCACCAAAAGCATAAAGCATTGGATCAAGAGCTAGATAGAAGACAAGCATGATCAGGGCAGAGAGAACTATCAGCATCAGAAAGGCATTGCTGAGAATCTGTTTTGATCGCTCCTCATTCTTTTCTCCTAAGGCAATAGAAAATAAAGGGGCTCCACCTAGGCCGACTAAGAAAGCAAAGGAAGATATTAAAGTAGTGATAGGTGAGCAAACACCTAAACCTACAAGAGAGATTGAACCATAAGTTTCAATATTACCGACATAGATTCGATCAACGATGTTATATAAGACACTAACAAGTTGGGCAATCATTGCCGGAATCGCTAATTCGATGATGGACTTGAAGGTATTTTCACTGCCTAAATTGATACTTTTCATGTTGTAAGCGTTGATTATTGTACTCGTATTTTTTTAAAAAGAAACCAAATGTTAATGATATTAAGCGCTAATCTAAAATAACAGGATTTTAAAAGGTAGGAAGACAAGTGAAAGTCAGAAACAAACATAGAAAATAAAAGAAAGTCGCTACAACCTGGATTATTTTCGATGATAAAAGAACTTTTCTGTTTTCTTTAATTAAATTAATGATGATTAAGACAATGACTGAAACCAAAAGAGCTATTTCAAAATAAAAGATAGCAACAAAAATCGCAGAACCGCTATTGGTTAGACCTTTAAAAATCGAATACCAAAGAGTGAACTTATAATACTCGTCAGCATTAGTAGAAGGAACAATACCATTTACTTTAATGAAGGGAATAAAAAGAAGAATCAATAACAGGGAGGATAAACACAAAAGAAAAATCGGTATTCCGATTTCTTTTTTTGTCTTTAGAGAATCCGAACTAGAATTTTTTTCTTTCATTTTCAATATACTATTAAGATTATAGGTTAAAGATGAAAGAATAAGTAACTTTTTGAAAAATTATAGCAAATTAATGCCTTCTTTTTTGGCGTTGTCGGTTTCTTCTTGACTCCAAACAGAAGCCTGAACTTCTCCGATATGAATTTTGTTGAGCAAGATTAGGCAAAGCCTTGACTGACCGATTCCACCACCTATTGATAATGGCAGTTCATCATTGATAAGAGCCTTGTGGAAAGGCAAAGAAAGCCTATCCATGTTATTGGTAATACTAAGCTGTTTGATTAAAGAATCTTTATCGACTCTAATACCCATTGAAGAGATCTCAACGGCTTCTTTAAGAGGGGGATAATAAACAAGAAGATCACCGTTTAAAGACCAGTCATCATAATCAGGGGCCCTTAAGTCATGAGGGATACCATTTGAAAGCCTTCCACCTATCTGCATAATGAAGATAGTTCCATGCGCTTTGCTAAAAGAGGTCTCTCTTTCTTTCTGAGTAAGATTAGGATATTTCTTTAAGAGGTCTTCGCTAGTTATGAAGGTGACTTTCCTAGAAAAGACTTTGGAAAGACGAGGATACTCTAAAATAATCTTCCTTTGAGTTTTGAGAATAACTTTATTGATCTCATTGACGGTTTCTGTAAGGTATGAAATAGTTCTTTCTTTTCTGTTTATATGCTTTTCCCAATCCCATTGATCAACATAAAGGGAATGGATGTTATCTAGGGATTCATCTTTACGAATAGCATTCATATCACAGTAGATGCCTTGGTTAAGAGGAATTTTATATTTGGCAAGGGCATATCTCTTCCATTTTGCTAGGGAATGGACAATCTCTAATTCATCATTAAAATCATTGGGAACAAAACTAACGGGTCTTTCGATACCATTGAGGTTATCGTTAAGACCACTATCTTTTTTAACAAACAAAGGAGAACTAACTCTCATCAAGGATAGTTCATTGGCTAAAACTTTTTCAAAATAGTCTTTAACTATCTTGATGCCTTTCTCCGTTTCAATAAGATTTAATTTGCTTTTGTACATGCTGCCATTCTAGTACCTTAGAAATTCAGTTTCAATTAGCTGGATTATTTAAAGATTAATAGAAGCCTATTTTTGATTTGAAAGTGCTTTATTGATAAAAAGGAAAAGGAAAATCTGCACTTAAAAAAGCAAAGCCTTTACTTTATAATACTTACCAAATTACTTTTCTTTAAAAAAATGTTTAGTCTTTTCAATGAGCTTCTTATAGACATGCTCAATCATCCATGGCTCAGTTGGTTTAGTTAAGACTTCATCGAAACTGAACCAGGCTAATCCCTTGTTTTCATCAGGCTTTATTTTTAAGGTGTCTTCTTCATTGGCTTCCAAAAGATAGGTCACGTTAAGATGCTGGTGGCAGTTAACATACTTACCTCTTTTATAATGTCCTAATACGTAAAGGCATTCAATTGAAAAGACCTTATCATCAAGGGCTTTGAAATTGCTGATTCCGGATTCTTCTTTAGCTTCTTTAAGGGCGACTCTTAAAAGATTATCATCTCCGTCAGCATGTCCGCCAATCCAGGACCAGGAATTATAAATATTATGAAAACACATAAGAATCTTGTCATGTTTCTCATTTACTATCCAGGCACTAGTAGTCATATGGGCCATAAGATTATCTCTTAATAGGCAATCCGGGTTTCTTTCAATGAACTGAAGAATAGCTTTCTTATCCTGTGCTTCTTCTTCATTTGAAGGAACATAATTTTCTATTTCGGTTTTATACATAGTTTCCTCTTTGCATTTAAAAATAATCTGTTAATACTATAACAGGTTATTGGGTGGAATTAAGTATTTAAATTAATCTGAAAAAGCCTTATTCAGAATTAAGGCCGTTTCTAAATAAGACTTAAATCAACTTAGTTTTCAAAAATAGAAGAATCTTTATCGGCTCCGACCTCAAAATGGTATTTAGCAATACCTAAATCAATTTTGGAATACATAGCAAGCCCAGGTTTAGCGATAACTTTTCCGTTATTGTATCTGAAATAGAATTTCTGCCGATTCATTGCAGTTGGGGCTAATAAAGCTGCATTTACTCTGTCTTTGAACCAAGAAGGAGAGTCATCGCCTATATTAGAGACGGCTTTTAGGTCTTTGGATTTATGCTGTATGCCTTGAACTGTTCCATACCCTAAAGGAACAACAATATAGATCCTTTCCCCTTTATTAATGGTAAAAGCATTGGGGATTTTCTTATATGTCATTAATACACAGCAGGAATTTAATCCTAGTTTCTGAGCTTCTAGGACGATTTTTTCTCCATAGTATCCAGCTTTTTCATCAAAGCCTTTCTTACCAACGATGGCTAAGTAGTTATTGACGTTAACAAACTTTCCATAGTGGGCCTTAAAGCAATCAAAGGCTTTAGGCTCATCAGTGACTAATTGAATGTTTAAGCCGCCTTCTTTGTTGCATTCAGCGATTACTTGATTAAGGGTAGCTTTGGTCTCTTCCTTGATAGGAATCTTAGAAATGAACGTACTGCATGTCTAGATTTAATAGCTTCTAGTGTTGTCATAAGATTACCTCTTTATGTTGATACTGCTCTTCATCATGGGTCAAATAGACGTATTGACAGTTCTTATCCAAAGCCAGATTCTGAAGTTTCTTCAAAGAGGCCAATTCTGCTTTCTTGTTCCAAGTAATTCCAGGTAGAATGAGCTTTTCATAGGAATCTCTTCCATACCCGCAGTCACCTGCTATCACTACGAATTTATTCCAATCACCGGTTATTTTGATTCCGGTCATTCCTTCTGAATGGCCAGGAAGAGGAAGAAGAATCACACTGACATCATCGAAGAGATCATATTCAGTATTCGGAAAGGTTTCTATTTTAATGTTCTTATAGAGTCTTCTTAAGTAACGGGGATTAAGTTTAGAGGCGGCTTGTAGCTCTTTCTGACTAGCTAGAATGTGCTTAGCATCTTTGACAAGCCGAATGCCTCCTACATGATCTATGTCCATATGGGTGAGGATAACATAATCGATATCTGAGGATTGATAGCCAAGCTTTTCTAATTGCTCACTAACCGCTTCATTAGCAGGTAGCTTTCCAGGCGAGGCAAAATAGTTTGCGATTCCCTCATACTTGAGAGGATGAGTCCTGATTTCAGTATCCCAGCCAGTATCGATAAGTATCAATCCTTTGGGATGCTCTATCAGGTAGGAAGTTACTGGAACATTGATTTGATGTTTCTTCCCTCTAAAGATACCAGTAAAAGCCAATTTGTTTTTCGATTTGTTACTGAAGGGAAGAGCTTCATCAACTTGAGTAGAGCCAACTCTTAGAACATGAATCTTAATCATCTTGGCTGACCTTTTCTGGACGTTCAGCCATCAATTTTTTAGCATGAGTAAGCATCAAGAGAAGATTATTCATAGCTTCTTCATCAGCATCAAAGTAATAGTAATTCTTAGTACCTTCTCTTCTTACTTTGACAATATGGGCATCTTTAAGCACTTTAAGATGATGAGATACAGCTGGGCGGGAAAGATTGGTCTCTTTAGTTATTTCGCCTACTCTTATTCCTTTACAAGGACCTTTTTCAGCATTCCTAGAATCATATACTGCCTGTTTTCATCACCTAGTGCCACTAAGACATCTTTGGAGTTTAAGAATTCTTGTCTTAGTTCTTCAATATCTTTTTGTTTATCCATGCTATGCGCTCCTAATGGTTCAATCGTTTAAACCATTATACCTGTCATTAAAAGAAATTAAACATCGGGAAAGAAAATCAAGAAGATTAAAAAAGCCCTTGAGTATTGATCAAAGGCTTTAAATTATGAAATTAAGCAGCTTCTACAAGTAAAGATTAAAGAGTCTCTGAATCAGGTTATATTCATAAACCCATTTAGCTGGAGTCATAACTGTGTCATCATCAAGATGCATCTGAGATATCACCCAGTCGCTGGCACCATTGTTTAAGGTGACTACAAAGGTGAAGCAATAAGAAGCAACAGCAATTAACAGTAAGGCAATACAAGCATAAGAGACTACACCTAGAAGCTTATCAAGCCATTTGACTAACTTGATGGATTTAGCTAGCTTTCCAATTACTCCCTTAAGAATAGCAAAGACTATCATGAAGACAATAAAGAGAACCAAGAATGATCCAATGATGAAGACTAAATTAGAGAGCGTCTGAGCAATATAGGTTGATAAGACAATATCAGTGGCGCCAGAAGGAATAAGCTTTTCTATAGAAGGAGTAATCATTCCCTGAATAGAGGAAGGAATACCAATACTTGTAAGAGCTGAACTTAAAACAGAATCAACATTATCAGAGATTGGTTGACCTAAAGCTGGGACCTTAGAGACGATTGTTGTATCAATAGAAGTAGTCAGTCCTCCTCCCCACTTTCCATAGGTTAGATTGCCAAGTGGCTTAGCTAATAGGAAAGCAGCAATCAAGGAAACTGCTGTTCCAATCAAGCCAATAATACCTTTAGAGAAGCCCTTAAAATAACCGATTATGATGAAAATAAGCAAAATTGCCACATAAACTATTGTTATGTAATCCCAAGTCCATGTCATACCCTTTACCTCGTTTGTGGTAGTTTAACACGAGAGCTTTTTGTTTGAAATACTTTTCAATAAAACTAATGATGAAAGAGGTTAATTGCTTTCCAGTTAGAAAAAAATCAAATTTAAAAAACCTGGCTAGGGGGTAACCAGGTTTTTAACGAAACTAATACTATACTACTAAGCAGCAGGAGAAACTGTGGCTTTAGGATTATTGTTCTTAGCAGTTGTATCAGCTCCGGCAGGGAAGATAATACGGAAGATGAAGAAGAAGATAATCATGGAGATACCGCCAGTAAGAACAGTCTTAATGAGTGAATATAAAGCAGCAGCACCGCCGTTATAATCCATCGAATGAAGAAGCATAGGATTGATGAAGCCCCAGATAGCATTGCAGAATAGGGAAATTAAGACCCAACCGATGAAGTACCACATAGCCTGATACCAAGGATTGCCATGAGACTTATAGGTAATGTTTCTCTGTAAGGGGAAGTTAATGCATTGGGCAGTGAAGACAGCTATTTCATAGGCGATGAAGTTTCCAAGCCCACCATTAACCTGTATGACACCATTTTTATAGACAACAGGCTCATTGAATATGCCCCAAATCATATCAGTAGCACCATCGAATCCAACCTGATTCCAAGTCCAAAGATGAACCTGAGGCCAGACAAAGGCTGTTCCAGAAAGGCTGCTGAAAGCATTAGGAAGGAAAAGCATTAAGAGGAACTGCCAGATAGTGACACCTTCTGAGAAGACAATGAAGAAGAAAATCTGATAGAGCCATTTAGATAAACCCGGATGAGATATTTGAAGTTTTCTCCACCAGTTCATATAGCCTTGGCAGAATTTTGACTGACCGATGTTGAAGAAGAAGAGATGAATAATGGCACCTAAATCGTAACGCGATTCTAAAGCAGTACGCTTTTCGGAGACTTCGGCCTGATGTTTTACCCGATAGTTTTCAAACTCGGTTTCAATACGAGCCTTTTCTTTAGTCTTCTTATCAGCTAAATAATTTTTCTTATCATCTTCCGAAAGAGTTGCTAAATAAGCAGTTGCTTTATACTTAGCTTCTTTTTTAGCCTGCTTATCAGCTAAGGCTTTAGCTTTATCGTTTCTTTTATTTTCTTCATCAGCTTTTTTCTTTGCCTCAGCTTCTTCTTTCTTCTGCTCAGGAGTCTTAGCCTTTTCAAAGGCGGCTCTTTCCTTCTCTTCAGCTTTTTCTTTTAGGAAAAGCTCTTTTTCTCTTGCCTTGTACTCAGCAATGATTTTCTTCTTCTCTTCTTTACTGATTTTAGCTCTAGCCATGTTTATAGGCTCCTTTATTTAGCTAACTTATCGTTAGTATCTAACTTCTTGTCACTAGCTTTTTCAACCACGTGGACTTGGGAAGGATAAACTGGCTTTTCGGTTTGATTGCTATCAGTTGGTTTAGCTGCTTTTTCATTCTTCTTTTCATCAGCTAAGCTCTTTTTTAAAGCCTTAAGTTCCTTCTTGTTTCTCTTCTTTCCTTTAATCATTTGGTGAAGACCCTTGAAGAGATGTCCATTGAACATGGTGATCATGCCATCAAGCTGATACCAGCAGATTGCGCCACCTGTCATTCTGGAGATTCCTCTCATCGGCTGGAATTCCACACCCATGATTAAGGTATTAGAGAGATTGACGTTTCCGATTCCTCTTAGGAATTTAATAGCAAATCTAATAGCCCAGCTAAAGAATCTTCCAGTCCATCCTCTTGAATATCGTAATTCATTGACGGTGGTGTTATAGGTGACTTTGATTCTGTTCTTCTTAAAGAAATCATAGTGGCTATTTGGTATCTTTCTTCCCAATAAGGTAGTGAATTCCTCATCAGAGACATTAGCAGCCTCACCGGAATAATAAGAAGGAAGTTTAGTAGGATCATAGGGATTGATTTCAGTAGTTCCTTTAACATCCATTGTCTGAGATAGCTTGATATCAATTACCGAAGCTCCAATCATGATGTTATAGATACCGCCTTCAATCTCCCATTTGTTGGTACGGACATTGAAATAACGGAATGTCTTATCATCGAAATTGATTCTAACTTCCTTAGTCTCGCCTTTCTTCAGGAAGACTTTAGCAAAGCCTTTTAGTTCTTTCTTCGGACGGAAGATTTTGAGGTTGACTCCAGCCACGTATAATTGAGCAACTTCAGCGCCATCTCTTGATCCAATGTTTGAAATCTTGAAGGTGACACCCTTTTCATCAATCTTATAATCAGAATAAGAAAACTTGGTATAGCTTAATCCGTATCCGAAAGGATATTTAACTTGAAGGAGAGCAGTATCGTAATAACGATAACCGATATATAACCCTTCACGGTATTCAACAGTCTTTTCTTTTCCAGGGAAGTGAGAAGCGGAGGAGCAATCGTGATACTTATTAGGATAAGTTTCAGCTAATTTTCCGCTAGGATTGACTCTTCCAGTAATAACATTCAAAGTGGCTCTAGCTACTGCCTGACCACCTAAGTAGGTATGGAGCAAGGCTTCACATTCATCAGCCCATCCTAATTTTACCGGAGCACCACAGGCTAAGACAGCAACAATTTTATTTCCAGCTTTAGCTAATTCTTTAACACAGTTAACCTGATTCTCAGGGAGATTAAGATTAGCTCTATCAAGTCCTTCAGCCTCAGTTAATTCATCTAATCCCAAATAAAGAAGAACCACATCGGCTTTAGAGGCTAATTCTAAAGCTCTCTTTAAAGCTTTCTTGTCTTTTTTTCCGTAACGGTCGTAACCGGCTTCATATCCGATGAAATCCAATTCAGGGAAATACTTCATGGAATCAAGGGTATTCTCAAGTCTTGTCGGATTGACAACTGAGGAACCGGCACCTTGATATCGGGGCTTTTTAGCAAAATCACCAATGATTGCAATCTTAGTTCCAGGCTTTAAAGGAAGAATGCTGCCTTGGTTCTTTAAAAGGACCATACTTTGTTCAGCACATTTCTGAGCTACTAAATTATGGGCATCAACATTAAAGTCATGTTTCTTTCCGTCACTAAAGACTTTATTAGTATCTCTAGCTAAAGAAATATAGCGATCAACATCTTCATCCAAGACAATTTCAGCTAATGTGCCATTTTGAACAGCTTTAATAACTTCTTTGACGGTATCGCCGTTGTTGCCAGGCATTTCTAGTTCATTGCCGGCGACTAAACCTTTGATACGGTCATTTTCTCCGCCCCAATCAGTAACGACTACTCCTTGATAGCTCCACTCATTTCTGAGAATATCACGCATAAGGTGCATATTCTCATTAGTGTGGGTGCCATTAACCATATTATAAGAAGACATCAGTGCCTTAGGATGTCCTTCTTTGACTGCGATTTCAAAACCGGTAAGATAGATTTCTCTTAAGGTTCTTTCATCGACAACCGTATCTATAGTCATACGACTTAACTCTTGGTTGTTGCAGCAGAAATGCTTAATACAGGCTGAGACGCCATTAGATTGAATGCCCTTGACATAAGAAGCAGCCATCTTTCCAGCAAGATAGGGATCTTCGGAGAAATATTCGAAGTTTCTTCCGCAGCGAGGATTTCGTTTCATATTCATACCAGGCCCTAAAAGAACATTGACTTTCTGAGCCACTGCCTCTTCTCCTAAAGCCTTACCTAACTCTTCGCCTAAACTTAGATCCCAGCTCGAGGCCATTGTGGCAGCTGTAGGAAAGCAAGTAGCCTTAACTGATTCATTTAATCCAAGATGATCAGCTGCAGCCATCTGTTTTCTAATACCATGAGGGCCATCGGAAAGGAACATCGATGGAATGTTCTTTTCTTCGTTTCCCTGGCTCTGCCAAAAGTCTTTACCGGAAGTCAGGTTAGCCTTTTCTTCTAGTGTCATGGAATCAATAGTTTCTTTGTTTTTCATAGTTTCCCCTACTTTTAAAATCAAAAAAAGATAAACATAGTCTATTAAAATTTAAAAGCGCTTACTATGAAATTGACACAACTTGTCATTTTTGTGTCGTAACTTGCAATTATTAATGATTCTAAATCGATTAGTAACTTGGTCAGGAATGAATGACTGAGACTTTTCTATTTCAAAAATTGCTTATCTAACATGAAATGTTTAAAAGAAAAAAAGGATTTTTCCTAAATCCATGATAGAATAGAAAAAATTATGTACAAACTTGCACTAGTAGAAGATTTGGCAACTGATCGGGAAGAACTATTGAAAAAGCTTTCACAGTATTAAAAAGAAAACTCTATAGGGCTTTCTATTACTTGTTTTGATGATGGCTTGAAATTCTATAGTAATTATGAAGCAAGTTTTGATATTATCTTTACCGATATCGAAATGCCTTATATGAATGGTCTTGATGCTGCTAAGAAAATTAGAGAGTTTGATAAGAAGGTTCAGATAATCTTTGTTTCTAAGGCTGCTCAGTATGCAGTCCGTGGCTATGAAGTAGATGCAGTTGGTTATGCTTTGAAGCCTGTCTCTTTCTTTACTGTTTCTGAACTTTTGAATAAAGCTATCAAGAAGCTTTCTATCTTAGAAGATGACTATATTGTTTTTTTATGACGGTAATGGTCTTAGAAAGATTTCAATTCCATCTATTGTTTTCATTGAAGTAAGAGACCATGATTTGTATTACCATCTTGATGACAATAACACTTATTGCAATAAAAGAACTCCTCTTTCTTCTTTGGAAGAAAAGATAAAAAATAAAGGGTTTTCTAAATGCAATAACTGCTATTTGATTAATCTCAAGTTTGTTAAGATGATTAAGAAAGATTCGATTCTTGTCGGTAATGAAGAGCTGCCTTTGAGCAGAGGCAAAAAGCGTGATTTTGAAAAAGATTTCATTAGCTTTGCGGGGGAATATTTATGATTAATTGGTCAGCAACTGGCTATAACTTTGTCCGCTTTGTTATTCCTTTCTTTGTAGCGGCAATTATGTTTATGCTTAAGACTGAAAAGAGAGATCATTTTGTTTTGCGCTTAATCTCAGGATTAATTGGCTTTGCTGGATTAGGAATTCTAGTTTGCGGGTTTTCAGAATACTTAAAAATAGGTTCTTGGTTTTATATTCATTTCTTCCTGGTTATGGTTATTGGCTCCTTATTTATTTGGTTTACAAACAAAATCTCTATCAAGGAGTCTTTGTTCTTTATCGTGGCAGCTTACAATATCCAAAATTTAACCGATAACTTTAATTGTCTTATCTTCTTCCAAGCCGGAAAGCCCTCTTCAATGGTATTTAATTGGCTGATATTCTTGCTTCCTTATTTAGTTACTTATCCTTGCTATTACTTTTTCTTTGTTAGAAAGATTAACTCAAAGTGTTCTGATATCATGGACAACTGGAAGTTTGTGGCCATTTTTTCAATTGTAGTAGGATTAGTCTATTTGCTTAGTATGTATGCTACTTTGATTTCACCTTTAATCTTTGGGACTTCCGATGATAATATTTCTTTGAGAATGTATGCTATCATTGCTTGCGGTCTGTCGCTATTACTGCAGTTTAATGTCTTTAATAACACTTCCCTAGAAGTTGAAAAGAAGAGTCTTGAACAAGTCATAGAGACCGAGAACGACAACAACTTAAGAAATCAGAAGAACTATGAATTACTCAGCATGAAGATTCATGACCTCCGTCATCAGATACGTGTTCTTAAAACCAAAACCGATTCCGAAGAGATTAAAGCTTCGTTGGATTCTTTAGAGAAAGATGCTCATTTCTTTAATACTTCGGTAAAGACTGGTAACAGCGCTTTGGATTCTGTTCTTTCTGATCGGTCATTATATTGCTCTCAAAATAATATTACCTTCTCTTGCATGGCTGATGGCGCTAAGCTTTCCTTTATCAGTGATGGCGATATTCTTTCTTTGTTTGGCAATGCTATTGATAATGCAATTGATGCGGTAGAACAGGCTCCAATTGAGAAAAGAAACATTACTATCAATGTCAAATCCAGCAACAATTTTATTATTATCCGTTTTGATAATTATTGTGAAACCCTTGTCGAATTTGTCGATGGTTTACCTCAGACAACTAAGGATAAAAAAGACCTTCATGGTTATGTCACTAAGTCTATTGCTTTCATTGTCGAAAAGTATAAAGGAAAACCAGTATTTAACCAAAAAGACAACATTTTCAGCGTAAATATTGCTATTCCTATTCCTGAATAACCCTTTGCAAGTTACGGCAGGTTTAAGACCACATAGGGCTGAATTGCTCAGCCTTTTTTGATGAATGATAAGATGTTACCGCTTACAGGGAAACCGATTATTTTTTAAACAGTTTCCTATAAGGAGGAAACACTTAAATGGACGAAAAAGAAGAAGTTAAGACTCAATCAACCACCCAAAAGCCTAAGAAGTTAAGAATGCGTGGCGGGAAGTTTGCTGGAATTGTTTTGCCTTTATCTACCTTAGCAATTGCTTTAGCTATTGCTCTTCCTGTTTTAGGAGATAGATTCCATGTCTCTATTGATACCGCCATGGGTAAAACCATCTTAGGACAAGGTCAGTTACATGTTGTCAAAGCTGAAGGCAGTGAAGACTGGGATACTGAATACAACACTTCTAAGTATTCCAACACTACTGATTCAAGAGCTGCCGGCGCTTCTACTACTGAAAAGCTCTGTGACGACGGTTTTGTTCTTCTAAAGAACAGCAATAAGACTTTGCCTTTAGCTACTACAACTACTATTGCTCCCTTTGGAGCCGGCTATCAGTCTCCTGTCTATGGCGGATCAGGTTCTGGAAACGTCAACACCAGCGATGACTATATTGTTACTCCTAAAGAAGCTTTATCCAATGATTTCGCTTTAAATACTGCTATTGATGGATTGACTTCTGGTGCCACTATTGAACAGTTAACTGCGGCTGAGGGAACTACGGCTATCAGTGATTCTTTTGGCGGAAGAAACACTATCTATTACATCAATCCTTCAGTCTATTCAGGACATGAAAGTGCCTGCAGCGGTTCTACTGCTGTAGTGATGATTTCTAGAGGCGGTCAGGAAGGTCAGGATTTAAAATCTGATGCTTATTCGGATGGAACTAAACATCAATTAGCTTTATCTGATTATGAAAGAAACACCATCAAGTTTGCTCACAACAATTGTGAGAAAGTTGTTGTCATTATCAACTCTTCCAATGTTATGGAATTAGGTGAACTCGAAGATGGCGATTTAAAGGATAGCGTTGATGCCATCCTTTGGGTTGGCGGTCCTGGTTCTACTGGTTTCCAGTCGATGGCTGATATTCTTTGCGGAAAGATCAACCCTAGCGGAAGAACTTCC
>DLIM01000019.1:123814-130197 GCA_002483745.1 Caryophanales bacterium UBA7642
ATTTCACCTACAATAATGTCACTGGCTCAGATGGAACTACTAAAGTTGGTTACTTCGAATATGAAGAAGGAATCTATGTTGGCTATAAGTACTATGAGACTGCTAGTGCTGAATCCTACCTTAATTACGATGATACTGTTGTCTATCCTTTTGGCTATGGTTTAAGCTACACCACCTTCAATCAGGAATTGACTAATGTCACTCAAAAGGGTAACGATATCACTGTCACTGTTAAGGTCACTAATACTGGCACTGTCGCCGGCAAGGATGTTGTTGAGATTTATTATGCTGCTCCTTATACTTCCTACGATAAAGAAAACAGCATTGAAAAGTCTTCTAAGAACTTGATTGATTTTGGCAAAACCTCAACTTTAGAAGCTGGTGCCAGCGAAGATGTTTCTGTCACCTTTGGCAAAGATGAAATGGCATCTTATTCCTATAAGCATGATAATGGTGATGGCACCAAGGGCTGCTATATCCTTGAAGCAGGTGACTACACTATCTATGCTGGTAAAGACTCCCATGATAGTTGGGGCAATGATACTGTCAAGATTGGAACTACTGAAGTCTATGACAACGATAATCCTCGTCAGTCCGAAAAGGATAGTCAGTCTATCTTGAATGACGATGGCACTGCTTCTGATACTCCTGAAAAAGCTAAAGCTGATTCTAGTGCTAAATTTGTTGCTGCCACTAATCAATTTGAGGAATCGAATTCTTATATGGAGCAGTCAGATATTACTAATTTATCTCGCTCTAGTTTCTCTACTACTCAGCCTACTAAACCGACTTCTACCTCAAAGGATTTAGGATCTACTTATGTTACTAACTACAACAATATGAGCTCTGCTGGTTTCAATGTTGAGACTAATGCTGATATTGGCAATGTCTCTACTTCTAAGGCCTATGACAATAGCGATGTCACAGTCGAAGACAGTGGCTATACTCTTTCTAACTTAAGAGGCAAGAGCTACTATGATTCTGAATGGGATACTTTGCTCAATCAGATTGATTATTCTGATTCTACTGTTCAGACTGAATTAGCTACCATGCTCTATTATGGAGCTTATAACACCGCTGTTCTTAATTGTGTTGGCAAGGTTTCCACTAAGGATTATGATGGTCCTGCCGGTTTCTCTTCATTTATGGATATCAGCTCCTCTTTCTTAATGAATGACTACTGCTCCGAAGTTGTCATTGCTTCCACTTGGAACAAGGATTTAGCTAAGGAAATGGGTAATTCAGTTGGTCAGGAAGCTATTACTTATGGCCTTTCTGGGTGGTATGCTCCAGGATTAGATACTCATCGTACGGCATTTGGCGGACGTAACTTCGAGTATTATTCTGAAGATGGCGTCTTAGCTGGAAAGATTTCTGCCAATGTTGTCTCTGGTTCTGCTGATCAAGGCTGCTATGCTTACATCAAACACTTTGCCATGAATGAGCAGGAAACTCGCCGTAATTTAAGCAGTATGTGGGCTAACGAACAGGCTATCCGTGAAACTTATCTCAAGCCGTTTGAAATCTGTGTCAAGGAAGCTAGATCTACTTTAAATTACACCTCTGATTCTAAAGGAACTAAGTCTTCTAAGGTTGTCCGTGGCTGTTCAGCTGTCATGACTTCCTACACCATGATTGGAACTAAAATGTCTGCTTCTAACTATTCTTTGACTAATAGTGTCTTAAGAGATGAATGGGGCTTTGAAGGTATGGTCATTACTGACTTTGGTCCCGCTGTCAACTATGATGCCATGATTAGATCCGGAAATGATTTCCTTCTCAATGCCAGTTGGACAGGTGAGCCGGCTAAGATTACCTTCTTAACTGATTACACTTCCAATACTGCTAAGCACACTTTAAGACAGTCTGTTAAGAATATCTGCTACACCGTTGTTAATTCCAACGCCTATAACGGCATTGCTCATGGATCAACTTCATATCGTGATATCTCTGGATGGAGAGTCTTACTCTATTGCCTCTCTGGTGTCTTCTCTGTTGCTGCCGCGACCGGAATCGGCTTCTCGGTTTACTATCTCCTTGATTCTAAGAATCATCCCGAAAGACATAAGCCTAAGGCTGTTAAGAACAAGTAGTTAATTGACTTCTTAAAGGGGGCACTGCAAAAAGTGCTCCTTTTTGTTTCTTTAAAATTATATTATGAGGACATTAACCTAGGAATTTCAAAAAAAGGAAGCACAACAATTTTAAAAATTTGCTTATGATTCTTTAACTATTTGCAAAAAAGAGGTTTAAAAAGAACCTCTCGAGTAAGATAATAATTAAAGAATAAAAAACTAAGGCATTTCATGAAACATATATTTATCATAAATCCTAAAGCCGGAAAGTCAGATCATGAGAAAGAAACTATTTCTTTTTTAAAAAAATATGATGGAATTATCGACTATGAAGTCTATGTTACAAAATACAAAGGGGATGGCGAAAGATTTGTTAAAGACTATCTTTCTAAAGCTTCAGCAGATGAGAAAATAAGATTCTATGCCTGCGGCGGAGATGGAACCATGAATGAAGTAGTCAATGGCTGCTTCTCTCATAAGAATGTTGAGCTTGCTAGTTATGCAATTGGCAGCGGAAATGATTTCAGTAAGAATTTTGGCGATTTAGAGAATTTTAAAAACTTAGATAAATTGATTAATGGTACTCCTAAGTTAGTTGACTGCTTAAGAGTCAATGGCCGTATATGTATGAATATTGCTAATTGTGGCTTTGATGGCGAAGTAACCTATTTGATGCAAAAGTTTAAGAAACTTCCTTTAATGTCAGGACCATTCTGCTATTATCTCAGTGCTTTTACGGCATTATTGTTCAAGGTTAACCAGTACATGAAGGTAAAAGTGGATGGTAAAGTCATCCATGATAGTAAGGCAATGCTGATAGCTATTGCAAACGGCTATTGCTATGGTGGCGGTTTTTACTGCTGCCCGGAAGCTAAAGTGGATGATGGCTTAATTGATATTTGCCTTCTTAATAAGATTTCTAGATTTAAAGCAGCACCTCTAGTTAAAGTCTTCAAAGCCGGTAAACATGTTAACAATCCTAAACTAAGTAAGACAGTCACATATGTAAGGGGCAAAACTGTTGAATTGGAATCAAATAAGAAACTAGCTTATGCAATTGATGGTGAGGTTTTTAAGGATAAAAAGTTAAGTGTTTCTATCCTGCCTTCCTCAGTAGAATTTGTAGTGCCTGCTTTAGAAAAATAGATTAATTTAATTTAAGAACTGATACTTAATAGATAAAGCAAATTTTTAAATATAATGCAAGTGTTAATAAGTGAAGCTTCTTAATTGTAAATACATTTAATGATATTTAGAATTATATTTTCTTTCATAGCTTTTTAGTAGACCTTTAAATTTAAATATAAAGGTTGATTTTGTTTTTATTTGTATTATGTTAGTTATTGTTTAAGTAAGCAATTATTTGAAACTTTGATGTTAAAACTATCTGAAAGGAAAAAATTATGCTATCAAAGAAAAAGTCTTCTACTTTTTTTTGCTCTTATTGGTCTGTCTTTAATCTTCTCATTAGGAAGTTGCAAGAAGGCTGATAATTCTTCTTCTCCAGTCACTTCATCTAGCACAAGTGAGACTAAGGAAGAATATACCATTACCTTTATGAACTATGATTATACTCTTCTAGAGAAAGTCACAGTCAAAGAAGGTGAAACCGCTAGCTATTCTGGCTCCACACCTACTAAGACTGGTACTGAGTTCAATTATACTTTCCATGGCTGGGATCACGATTTAACTGACGTCAAAGAAAGCTTTGAAACATTTGCTCTATATGATGTTTCCTATAATTATTCGGATACGGGGTGTTACTTACACTTTATATGAAGAAAAAAATGTTTATTCAGTAACTGGATATGATGAAGATACCATAAAACCAGCTACTATTATTTTAAGAACCTATGATGATCTTCCAGTGACTTCCATTGCTGATGAAGCCTTCTTTTTAGCAAGCGATTTAGTAGCTGTAAAAGTTCAGGATAGTATTCTTTCGATTGGTAATAATGCTTTCTATTCTTGTCAGGAGTTAACTTCAATTTCCTTACCTGATTCGTTAACCTCTATTGGGGGAAGGGGCCTTTTCTTCCTGTCAATCATTAGAAACTATAACCATTCCTAAGAATGTCACTTTTATTGGCACCTCTGTTTTTGATAACTGCGACTCTTTGAAAGAAATTGATGTTGTCGCCGATAATAAAAACTATGCTTCGAAAGACGGAATACTTTATAACAAAGACTTTACTACTCTTCTTGCCTGTCCGGCTGGAAAGTCAGGTGTGGTTAGTATTCCTAACATGGTAACTTCAATAGCTGAATTTGCCTTCTTTTACTGCGATAAAATAGCCGCGGTTGTTTTACCTGCTTCTTTAACTACTATCAGTAATAATGCTTTCTATTTCTGCACTAGCTTAAGAAGCCTTATTGTTCCTGAATCAGTAACAACTATTGGTGCTCATGCATTCGCTTTCTGCAACCTTCTGAATATCTATTTTGAAGCTAGCGAGATTCAAGACGGCTTTGACAATGATTGGAACTTCTCTAATTGCTCCTATTACTTTGATGCCGTTAAAAGCACCAATGATGATGGCTTTGAGATTGTTTCCTATTCTACAGATGAAGGAACATCTGCTATTGTTACAGGCTACAGTGGCTCAGCTTCTACTTTGACTATTCCATCTTCAGCTTCTAACAATCAGATTAAGGGCATTGCCGATTATGCTTTCTATAACAATGAGACGATCAAAAATGTCACTATTCCTAAAAGTGTTTCTTATTTGGGAATTGGGGCCTCTTCCGGTGCTAGCAACTTAGAAACAGTTTCTTTAGAAGCTAACATTGAAACTATTAATCCTTATGTCTTCCTTAACTGTACTTCTTTAACTAGTGTTTCTTTGGCTGAGACAATTACTAGTATCTGGATTGCTAGCTTTGCTTTGCCAATTGCTATAAGCTTGCTGATCTTGATTTAGGTTTATCCATCGATACTATTGGCCAATATGCTTTCTCTTACTGCTTTTCTTTAGCTACTATTTCTCTTCCTAGCACTCTTACTAATATTGATAGCTATGCTTTCTTACATTGCTCCAAACTTAGTTCTCTTGTATTGCCCTCTAGTATCACTTTAGGAGACTATTCTTTTGGTTACTGCACCTCTTTAGCTTCACTTAGTCTTCCTTCTGATATTACTTTAGGCAATAACGATTTTGTGAGCTGTGATGCTCTTACCGATATTGCTTTAGGAACTGGATGTACTGCTTATGAGTTAGTAGATAGCGGCTTATATTCAATTGATGAAGCCAGTAAGGAATTAACTTTATTGTTCTATCCTTCAGGTAAGACTGGAAACTATACCGTTTCTGATAATACAGTTTCCATTTCAGATTATGCCTTCTATCATTCCTCTTTAACTTCAATTACGATTCCTTCAACTGTTACTTCAATAGGTCTTTCAGATTATCATGTCTTTGATGGAGCATCCAAGCTTACTTCTATTAATGTCTCAGCTGATAATACCCTCTTTAAGTCAACTGACGGAATTCTTTGTTCAATAAATACTGTTGATGATGAGACTACTACTGTTTTATTAGCTTATCCCTCCGGTTTAACTGCTACTTCCTTTACTGTTCCTGATCCTGTCGATTCAATCGGAACTTCTGCTTTTGCTGAAACTAAGGCTTTGACCGAAGTGAATATCCCTAAAGCTACTAGTCAGGTGGGACAATATTCCTTCTATAAATGCACCAACTTAATCAACATCAATGTTGCTGATGATAATGAAACACTTTTTGATATCGATGGCGTCTTAGGTAATATCTTCCTAGATGTTCCTAGCTTACAACTTTACCCGTTAGGTAAAACCAGTGATACCTATTCGGTCCCCACTAAATTTGCTAGTATCAGCCCATATGCTTTCGAAGACTGCAAACTTAATGAGATCTTTATTCCTTCTACCGTTGAATATTAAAGTATTGGTATTTTCTACAATTGCACTGATCTAGTGGTCTTCCTTGGTGCTGAATCACCTGATTACTTAAAGTGGGATATTGAATGGAATATAACTAATCTTAAAGTCATTTATGGCCGCCATTCTCTTCCTGCTAACAATTAATAAGATAGAATTAGTAATTAAAAGAAGAACGGGCCTAAACCTGTTCTTTTTTAAGGAGCATTTAGTTTAGTGACTATTATTGCAATGGTTTTATAAACTGATTTAAGTTAAAGTTTTGATGAATAATTTGATGGCTAAATTATTTAGTTTTCAAAGAAGGTCAGCTATATTTGATTTATATATATATATTTTCTAACAAGTCAAATATTGTATAAAAATTATTATTTTTGAGAAGGATAAACCAAAGT
>DLIM01000026.1:0-2703 GCA_002483745.1 Caryophanales bacterium UBA7642
TGCAGATTCCTTCAGCTATCTTCACTGAATCCTTCCTTTCCTTCATTGGCTTAGGTGTCTCAGCCCCAATGCCCTCCTTAGGTTCCTTAGCTGATGATGCCTTAGGTTCAATCCAAAGTTATCCATATCGTCTAATCATCCCTGCTGCCATCATTTCATTAATCATATTAGCTTTCAACCTCTTAGGAGATGGCTTACGTGATGCCTTCGATCCTAAGTTGCAGAAATAGAGGTGACTTATGGACAACACAGATCATAAGCCGCTCCTAGAAGTAAAAGACTTACATGTATCCTTCAAAATCATGAATGGAACAGTTGAAGCCATCAATGGTGTCTCCTTCACTCTCGATAGAGGAAAAATCCTCGGTATTGTCGGTGAATCAGGCTCCGGAAAATCCGTTACTTCCTACTCCATCATGAGATTAATTGATAAGAACGGTCATATTGATTCCGGCTCCATCTACTTTGATGGACAGAATATGCTTAAAATGCCTGAATCCCAGTTAAGACAGATACGTGGCAATCGTATTGCCATGATCTTCCAGGATCCGATGACTGCTCTTGATCCGGTCTATACCATTGGAAACCAACTATTCGAAGCTATTAGAACCCATGAAAACGTCTCCAAGAAAGAAGCCTATAAGCGTTCAATCGATATGCTTAACCTCGTTGGCATCAATGAACCTGAGAAAAGAATGAAGCAGTATCCGTTTGAGTTCTCCGGCGGCATGCTCCAAAGAATTGTTATCGCTATGGCCCTTATCTGCAAACCTGATCTCTTAATTGCTGATGAACCTACTACGGCTTTGGATGTCACCATTCAGGCTCAGATTCTTGAGCTTCTAAAAGAGATTCAGCAGAAGATGGGTATGGCAATCATTCTCATCACTCATGACTTAGGTGTTGTTGCCACTATCTGCGATGAAGTTGATGTCATGTATGCCGGTAAGATCGTAGAAAGAGGAACTTCGGATGAAATCTTCTATCATCCCGCCCATGAATACACCAAAGGTTTACTTAATTCTGTTCCTACTTTAGCTGATGATCATGACCTGAAGCCTATTAAAGGCAATCCCGTCAATCTTACCTGTCTTCCTAAAGGCTGTGCCTTTGCTCCACGTTGCGATAAATGCATGAAGATCTGCATTGATGAAGTCCCACAGCAGTTAGAAATCGATAAGAACCACTACGCTTCCTGCTGGGAAACCGTACGTTTGCTTCAAGAACAGGGAGTGATTGACATCACTCAGAAACCTGAAATGAAACCAATTGCTACTATCAAACCTAATGACTTCACCTGCCCTGATCCACTTACTCCAAATACCATCAAAGAGATGAAAAGCCTCATCAAGCATGTTTAGGTGTTTCTATAACCGAAAGGAAAAGGCGATATGAAAAAGAAAGATAAACAGAATACAGAGGAAATTAAGGACGAACCCATCCCGGATGATGTCATTTTACGTGTCCGTAATCTGAAAATGTACTTTCCTATCAATGTCGGTTTCCTTCGTACCAAAGACTTGAAGGCTGTCGACGATATCTCCTTCGATATCAAGCGTGGTGAAACCTTAGGTTTAGTCGGTGAATCCGGCTGCGGTAAAACCACAGCGGGCCGAGCTATTCTTCATCTATATAAACCGACTGCTGGAAGAATCTGGTTAGATGGCAAAGAGATTAAGACGAAAGAAGATATGAAAGACTTTAGAACTAAGACCAACATTGTTTTCCAGGATCCGTATTCTTCTCTTGATCCAAGAAAGACCGTCGAAGACATCATTGCTGAGCCTTTGGATATTCATCATGCCTACAAGAGCAAAGCCGAACGTCATCAAAAGGTCATTGACCTTATGAAGACTGTCGGTTTAACAGAAGAACAGGCTAACCGTTACGCCCATGAATTCTCTGGCGGCCAACGTCAGCGTATCGGTATTGCTAGAGCTCTAGCTATGCGACCAGAATTCGTTGTCTGCGATGAACCAGTGTCAGCTCTTGATGTCTCTATTCAGGCACAGGTCCTTAATACTTTCAAGGAACTACAGCAGAAGTTCCATCTTACTTATCTCTTTGTCGCCCACAACTTATTAGTCGTTAAACATATATCCGATAGAATTGCCGTTATGTACTTAGGAAGAATTGTTGAATTAGCTTCTGATAAGGAAATTTTTGCTAATCCTCTTCACCCCTATACTGTTTCCCTCTTATCAGCTATTCCTGAACCTGATCCCGAGAAAGCTAGGAACAACAAGCGTATAGCCTTAAAAGGAGATATTCCTTCACCTCTTAACGCTCCTTCAGGCTGTGCCTTCAGAACTAGATGTCCGTTTGCTAAAGACATCTGTGCTAAGGTTAGACCAGATTTACGAGAAGTTAAGCCAGGACATTTCGCTGCTTGCCATCTTCTTGATGACAATGGTGGTGTTAATGCCTCAGCTCCGGAAACGACAGCTGAGAAGATAAAAGATGTGGAGGAAAAAATTGAAGAATCAAATAAAGCCAAAAAATAAATCTTTATGCCAGTGTTGACTCGGAACGATTTGTCAATAAGAGCAGACTATTGATACCAAAAAAGGGTCATAGAAAGGATTACAAATTTATTATGAAAAAGTCAATTATTTCACTTACTTCATTATTCGCTGCCGCTATGTTATTAGCTGGCTGCGGTACTACTTCTTCTTATACGATTCAGGCTGAAGGAGATCAGAA
>DLIM01000026.1:2946-14353 GCA_002483745.1 Caryophanales bacterium UBA7642
TGCCCGCTTTATGTCTATACTGATCAGTATCTCATGAAGAGTACGGTCAAGGGCTTCTTTGATTCTCCTCTTGGCTACAAGTTCTTCTACAATGCCTCTAATGGAACCTCTAAGAAGATCAAGGCTTGCATCGCTTCAGAGCCTTCCACTATTGATCCGGCTTTAAATAGCTCAGTCGATGGTGCTACTTATATTGCTAACTCTTTTGTCGGTCTTTATAAGTTCGATAATGTTAACGGCACTACTACTTCTGTTCCGGCTCTTTCTGATGGTGCTCCTAAAACGACAACTGCTCCTGATGGAAAGGTCACTTATGATTTCACTTTGAAGGACAGTAAGTGGTCAGATGGCACTGCTTTAACTGCTAACGATTTCGTCTATTCCTGGAACCGTGCCGCTTCTGGTGCTACTGCCAGTGATTACGCCTACATCTTTGATGTCATTGATGGGGCTGCTGAATGCGAAGCTGATACTACTGGAACTAAGAAGCTCAATATCTCTGCTTCTGAAGATGGTAAGCACTTCTATTGCACTACCACCTCTTATGTTTCCTATTTCACTCAGCTTTTAGCCTTCCCTACTTATGCTCCTGTCAAACAGTCTGCTGTCGAATCAGTTGCTACTAAAGGTGGCTGGGCTACTAGTCCGGATACTTATGTCTCTAATGGTGCCTTCAAGCTTTCTGCTTGGACTCATAAAGGCTCGATGACTTACGTCAAGAACCCTTACTACTATGATGTTGCTAGCGTCAACCTTGATGAACTTGATTTCACCTTAAGTGATAACGATACGACAATTTACAGTATGTATCAGACTGGCACTATTGATTTAGCTGATTCTTTCCCGACTGAATCCATTACTCAGATTAAGGAAAAATACTACAAGACTGATGATACTAACGAGTATTACAACAAGGCTTTGCTTGGTACTTACTATATTGCCTTCAACGTCAACTCCACCGTCTTCACCAAGGCTGATACTGAAGCTAAGAGAGCTAGTATCAGAAAAGGTTTAGGCTTACTCATTGATCGTAACTATCTAGTTAATTCCATTACTAAAGGTGATCAGATTCCGGCTAATTCCTTTGTTCCTCAGGGAACTCTTGAATCTGATGGCACCACTGATTTCACTGCTAAGAATGGTAAGAACCGTGATGGAAAAGGCTACTATTCTGTTGCTACTGCTGATCGATCTGCTAACATTGCTGAGGCTATTGCTGATATTCAGGCCGGCGGTTACACCTATAACACCTCTAAGGGTGTCTTCACTGACTTCCCCAGCTTTGATTATCTCTTAAACAACAGTTCCGGACATGTCGCCGTTGCTTCCTACATCCAAAGTGTCTTTGCTCAGTATGGTATCACTATGAATCAGAAGACTCAGGAATGGGCTACCTTCCTTGATACTAGAAAAGCCGGTGAGTTCGATGTTGCTCGTGATGGCTGGAACGGTGATTACAACGATGCTATGACTTTCCTTGATATGTTCCTGACCTCTTCTGGCAACAACGACTGTCATCTTGGTAAAGATGCTCATGCTAACGTCAAAGTCTATACTAACGATCTCTAGACATTAATTTCTGTATCTCCTTAGATATTTCGCAAAAAAGAGCTTAGCTTATGTTTATAACTAAGCTCCTTTTTATTTAAAACCTTATTTAATCTAAAAAAGCCTGCTCCAATTAAGGAACAGGCTATTTTCATCTAGAAGCGACTAATTACTTATCGAGTCCGCCGTATCTTAAGATATCGTTGTATCTCTGTTCAGCGTACTTCTCACTCTTAGTAAGTAATTCTTCAGCATGATCCGGATTGACCTTGCCTAAAAGGTTGTATCTGGTCTGAGTCATGACAAAGTCACGGAACTTAGTGAAATCAGGTTTGCCATACATCGTAAGACCAGTCTTACCAGCAGCAACAAGTCTAGGATCATAAGTGAAGGTAAGGAAGTAACCGCAATCAACGGCCATCTTCTCCTGCTTCATAGCATTAGCAAGACCGCCCTTGATACCATGTTCCTGGCAAGGAGCATAGCAGATAACAAGTGAAGGTCCATCATAGCTTTCAGCATCAGTTAAGGCCTTGATAGCCTGAGAAGGATTGGAACCTAAGGAGATCTGAGCAACATAGACGTGATCATAAGTCATAGCCATTAAAGCAAGATTCTTCTTAGCGGTCTTCTTACCAGAGGCAGCAAATTTGCAGATCTGACCAGTCTGAGAGGACTTAGAAGCCTGACCGCCAGTATTGGAGTAGACCTCAGTATCAAGTACCAAGATATTGACATCATCTTCACTAGCAATGACATGATCTAATCCGCCGTAGCCGATATCATAAGACCAGCCATCACCGCCGATGATCCAAACAGACTTATCAAGAAGATCATTCTTCATCGGTAAGAGAGCCTTGATTCCGGAATTGGCACTAGCTTCGATAAGGTGAAGCATCTTAGGTAAGATCTCTCTTACATGCTTCTTGTTCTTGATGTTAAGGACATAGTCATTTAAGACATCCTTAAGTTCAGGTTCAACCTTGTCGATATTGTTGTTGATTATAGTGACAATCTGACCAAGTTTGAAATCAGTAGCGATTCTCATACCATAACCATATTCAGCATTATCCTCGAATAAGGAGTTAGCCCAAGCAATACCGTTGCCATTCTTATCAGTAACGAAAGGAGTAAGAGGAGTAGAGCCGCTATAAATAGAAGAGCAGCCAGTAGCGTTAGCAACTAACATATCAGGTCCGAAGAGCTGAGAAGTTAAACGATAGTAAGGAGTCTCACCACAGCCGGCGCAAGCACCAGAGATTTCCTGATACGGCTTATGGAAAGCAACTTCCTTAACGGTTCCAGCCGGATAGTAACCAGTCTTAGGTTCAATATCCTTGTAAAGAATCTGAGCAGCATCTTCATGATGGAACTGAGATTTAGCTTCAGCAAGAGACAAAGCCTTCTCCATGACCGGTTTACCAGTCTTAGGATCCATGACTAACTTACCATTCTCATCCTTCTTAGGCTTGCCGGGGCACTGATTAACACAGAGTCCGCAGCCAACGCAGTTCATCGGAGAAACCTGAATACGGAACTTGAGATCCTTGACATTGGCACCACCAATGGCAGGAATGACATCGCCCTGTTCATCTGCAGGTAACTTCTTGATATCTTCGTCAGAAAGTAAGAACGGACGAATAGTAGCATGAGGGCAGACAAAGGCGCACTGATTGCACTGGATGCAATTAGCCTTGTTCCAGACAGGGACACGGTCAGCAATGGAACGCTTCTCATAGTAGGTGACATTGTTCTCCATAGTTCCATCTTCGAGTTCCCATTCACGGAACTTAGAGACAGGTAAATCATAACCTTCGAGGTTATTGATGATAGCAACATAGGAATCCCAATATTCATCACCAGTGAGCTTAACGTTGTTGTTAATGTTTAACTTAGACCATTCAGGATCAATAGTGACCTGTCTTAAGCCAGAAGTACCCTGATCAATAGCCTTGTAGTTCATATCAACAACATCCTGACCCTTCTTAGCATAAGACTTAGCAGCAAACTTCTTCATCCAATCATTAGCCTGATCATAAGGCATGATCTGCTGGTTAAGATAGAAGAAGGAAGCCTGAAGAATAGTATTAGTATGACGGCCCATGCCAATGCTTAAAGCAATCTTGTTAGCATCAATGACGTAGAACTTAGCGTGTTTATCAGCTAATTCCTTCTTCATTCTGTTAGGCATAGCAGCTGCAAGAGCAGCATCACTCATATCAGTGTTGAGTAAGAAGGTTCCGCCCTGCTTTAAGTTCTTAATCATATCGAACTTAAAGATATAGGAATCAAGAGAGCAGCTGACGAAATCAGCGTTCTCAACATAGTAAGTAGAATGAATCGGCTGTTTACCAAATCTTAAGTGAGATCTAGTAACACCACCGGACTTTCTAGAATCATAAGCAAAGTAAGCCTGAGCATACTGATGAGTCTCATCACCAATAATCTTAATAGAGGACTTATTGGCAGAAACAGTTCCATCAGAACCTAAGCCATAGAATAAGCAGGAAGTATAGCTGTGGGCAATAGCATAATTTTCATCGACAGGAATGGAAAGATGAGTGACATCATCATCGATGCCAACAGTGAATCCAGTCCAAGTCTTAGAAGCATCAAGGAAATCAAAGACTGACTTGATGTGTTTAGGCTGAGTATCTCTGGAAGAAATACCATATCTTCCACCAAGAACCTCGATGTCTTCTCTACCGCCCTGTCTAAGAGCAGCAACAACATCAAGATACAAAGGCTCACCATCAGAACCAGGTTCCTTGGTACGATCAAGAACAGCAATCTTCTTAACGGAAGCAGGAATAGTAGCCATTAAATGCTTAACAGAGAAAGGACGATAGAGGTGGACCTTGATAAGACCAACCTTCTCACCCTTCTTCATTAAATCAGTAACGACTTCAATAGCGGTCTCAGTGACTGAGCCCATAGCAATGATAACCTTGGTAGCATTAGGATCACCAAAGTAGACAAACGGAGCATAAGGACGTCCAGTAGCTTCGGAAACCTTCTGGAAGTATTCGCAAGCTACATCGACAATCTTTTCTTCATGTAAGTTCTGAGCTTCACGGCCCTGGAAGCAAATATCATCGTTTTCAGCACCACCGCGAGTCACAGCATGACCATGCGGATTAAGAGCTCTCTTCTTGAAGTTAGCAACAGCATCCTTATCAAGAAGGTTCTTCCAGAATTCATCGTTGATAAATTCAACGTTCTGGATTTCATGAGAAGTTCTGAAACCATCAAAGAAATGAATAACCGGAGTAGAAGCCTTAATAGCAACAAGATGGGCTAAAGGAGCAAGATCAGCAATTTCCTGTACGGAATGAGAGCAAATCATGCAGGCTCCAGTCTGACGGCAGGCATAGATATCAGCCTGATCACCAAAAATAGAAAGTGATCTTGAAGCTAAAGCTCTAGCTGCAACATGCAAAACAGCCGGTAATTCCTCGCCAACCCACTTATAGATGTTCGGGATCATTAATAAAAGACCCTGAGAAGCAGTGTAAGTAGTAGCTAAAGAGCCACCCTGTAAAGCACCATGAACAGCACCAGAAGCGCCAGCTTCAGACTGCATTTCGGCAACTTTGACAACATCACCAAAGGCGTTCTTCATACCCTGGGAAGCATATTCATCAACATGCTCAGCCATCGGGCTAGAAGGAGTAATCGGGAAGATTGCAGCAACCTCAGTGAATTTGTAGGAACCTATGGCAGCAGCGGTGTTACCATCAACAGACTTGAACGAGAATTTTTCTTTTTCCATACACATCCTCCAATTTTTAGATATTCTCCGTTTGATTATTATAGAACAAAAATGGGTTACATATAAACAAGTAATTAAAAAAAGACGGATATTTGTTCCGCCCTAATAAAATTAGCTACTGATAAGCTATATTTTTAAGTCAAATTAAGCTGAATAAATGGAACAACATTCCTTTTGCTCTACAACAAAAATCTCATCCCTAAATTCCAACATCCGAATCCATTTTGCTTTTTACATCCCTACCCAAATTCAGAAATTATGGTAGAAACTGTTGGTCAGCGATTTATACAATTCGCTGATATGACCCTATTATAAAGTACCTTTCATGAAAAGAAAAGAGAAATCGCTTTCAATTTTTAAATTTTGCCCTTTAAATTACGGCTTTTTATTAAATGTAAGCCCTTAGCAATTTAATTAAATAAGAAATTTCCATATGCCAAAAGCTCCTAATTCTAGTGAAATTTAAAGCAATAACTATTGAATACACAATATGAATGTACTATCATATGAATACTGGTTCATATGAAAGGACATCAATATGAAGAAATCGTGTAGCACTTGCAAAGTCGAAGAAAAGAATACTGAGCTCCTCAGTGACATCGCTTTTCTTGTTGCTGGTACTATCTTTCTAATAGCAGGACTTGTCCTAAATAAGCTTGATCCTACCTATTCTTCAATTACTTGGGATTACTTTAAGGAATCAGCGTTCTTTTCCTCTAGATCTTTTGTTGCCTTTGTTCTTTATACAGTTGGATATCTAATACTATTTGTTAAACTGATTATCAGTTTTATCAGTGAATTTAAAGAAGGCAATCATATTAATGAATTCCTTCTGATGATTATTGCTACCTTAGGGGCTTATGGAATCAATGAGTATCCTGAAGCCTTATTGGTTGTTCTTTTTGGAATCTTAGGTGAACTGCTTGAAAACTATGCTAACTCGCAATCAAAGAAATCTATTAAGAAATTAGTCAATAACATGCCGTTATTAGCTCATGTCGTGCAAGAAGACGGTTCTATTAAAGACTTAGATCCTAGCCTTGTGGAAGTTGGTCAAAGTATGGAAATCAGACCTGGAGAAAAGCTTAGTATTGATGGAATAATTGAAACTGGATCTGGTTCAATGGATTTATCTTCCATCAATGGAGAATCTCTTCCTAAAGAAGTACATCAGGGAGATAAAGTCTATTCCGGTTCAATTAACCTGGATACTCTTTTAGTTATTAAGACTTCTAAGCTTTATAAGGATTCCACTTTAACCAAGATTATGAATCTAGTAGAAAGTGAGCAGTCAAGGAAGTCTTCTTCAGAGAAGTTCATTACTCGTTTCTCTAAGTTCTATACTCCGTTAGTAATCTTTATTGCTTTCTTAGTCTTTATTATCGGCTATGGATTAAATGGCTTTGTTTGGGCTGGAGATAACGGGGGAGAGGAATGGCTTTATAAGTCTTTATCAATACTGTTAGTTTCCTGTCCTTGTGCCTTATTAGTATCAGTTCCTCTAGCTTTCTTTGCCGGAATCGGATCAGCTAGCCGCTTTGGTGTCTTAATCAAAGGGTCTAATTCTTTAGAGACCATTGCTAAGGCTAAAGAGTTTGTTTTCGATAAAACCGGAACTCTCACTAAAGGAGAGCCAATACTTGAAAATCAAGTAGATAAAGAAGCCTTAAAAATAGCGGCCAGTCTTGAAAGCAAGACTTCTCATCCATTAGGAAAAGCCATCGTTAAAGCCAATAAAGAAGGAGTCTATCCAGTTGAAGACTTTAAGAATCTTATTGGATATGGAATCTCAGGCAGAATCAATAACGAGGAATACCTGATTGGAAAGAAAGACCTACTAATTCAAAACGGAATCAAAGACATTGAAGAACCCTCTACTCCTTATAAGGTTCTTTACTTAGCTAAGAAGAATGATAAGCAATTAGCTTATTTCATTGTCAGTGATGAAATAAAGGAGACTTCAAAGGAAGCCTTAAAAGATCTAAAAGAAGAAGGTGTTGCTGAAAACATTATGCTCTCCGGAGATGACAAAAGTATTGCTCAGGAAGTCGGCAACAAAGTTGGCTGTGATGCCTCATACGGAGATCTTCTACCGGATGAGAAGCTTAAGAAAGTCCAAGAATATTCTAAGAAAGGCATTCTTTGCTATGTTGGAGATGGTATCAACGATTCACCGGCAATATTAGCAGCAAACGTTGGGGTTGCTATGGGTGCCTTAGGCTCGGATGCCGCCATTGAAGCAAGCGACATTGTCATACTCAATGATGACTTAAGAAAAGTAGCAGAAGCTAAAAGGCTAGCCAAGAAAACAATGAGGGTTGTCTATGAAGGTATTGCTTTAGCCTTAGGCTTAAAAATCTTAGTGATGATCTTAGTCACTACAGGAGTCTTAGGAAACTACGCTATGATTGTCTCATCTTTAGCTGATACTGGAGTGATGGCTATCTGTACTCTTTATGCAATGCAAATGCTCCTCTACAAAAGAAAATATCGAAGCAAGTAAGCTTGCTTTGATAATTGCTTTTCTCCAGCTTTACAGCAGGGATTAAAAGCCCTGCTTTTTCTTATCCTTATAAATCTCTTCATCCTTTTCGGAAGTGTGTTCAAGTCCTGTCTTAAAAAGATCCTTAATATGGTTGTCGCTTAAATTATAAAGAACCTGTTTTCCTTTGCGGTAATAATCAACAATATCCTGCTTTCTTAAGACTGCTAACTGATGGGAGACAGCTGACTGAGACATATCTAAGATAGTAGCTATGTCGTTAACACAAAGCTCATGTTCAAAAAGGAGAGAGATGATTCTCAATCTTGTAGAATCACCGAAAAGAGAATAGAAATTAGCTAATTTATAAAAGGTTTCTCCAGAAAGAAGCTTCTTCTTGATATCTTCTAATTCCGTACTGCTATAAGCATATTTACTTTTCATATATCTCTATTTTAAGAGAGACAGGACAAAATTTAAAGTTTTTACTCTTTAAACTGTCTGGTACTTTTTCATTTCTTCAGTACTTAAGTTCTTGTCCCTAGCCTTTAACTTGGCGTTTATAATCTCATGAGCAAAAATCATCAGCCCTAAAAGAATGATATCTAAATAAGGCAAGAAAGAATAATTCTCTCCTAAGCTTTTACAGGTTAAGCCAAACAAAGGAGGAATAATAATATTTCCACAATAGGCAAAAGCCATCTCTAATCCTAACGCTTTCTGAGAAGAGGCTCTTGAGAAACGGTAAGGGGTAGATCTAATGATTGCTGGATAAATAGGAGCACAGCCTGCTCCTATAAGTACCATACCAACACCGGCTCCATAGATATTCAAAGGTAAGCAAGTAACAATAGCTCCCACTAAAAGAATACCTTCACCTAATCTAATCATATTCTTCTCTTTAACCTTTAA
The DNA here is from genome assembly GCA_002483745.1 of Caryophanales bacterium UBA7642. Lineage (GTDB taxonomy): Bacteria > Bacillota_I > Bacilli_A > RFN20 > CAG-288 > Enterosoma. The sequence goes on from DLIM01000026.1 coordinate 11,661, forward strand.
AGATAAAGGACCACAGATGAATCTCCCAGCCGTGATACCAATATAGAATAGCGATGCTAAAGAAGCCGCCTGGGAAGTAGTCATGCCTTTAGCATAGCAGAAATAGCTGCTGTTCCAAAAGCCAGTAGTAGTCTCTAAAGAGCAATAGCAGAAAAAGCCAAGCATAGCCATCCAAAAGACGGGATTCTTAAAAAGCGTTTTCCTACTGAAGTCATTGTTTTCAACAGCTTCTTCATCTTTTTCTAGCTTTCTATCTTTTAGCTCCAATTTGTTCCATAAAGGCAAGGATGCAAGAGCAATCACAAATATAGAAAGCTGAATGATAGCAATAGTCAGAATTCCTTTGTTCCAACCAGCAGAGTTGTTATTGGAATCAATAAAAGAGCCAATAACAAGAGGCCCAATAGAAGCACCTACTCCCCAGCTGCAGTGAAGCCAGTTCATATGAATAGCTTTGTAGTGTAAAGCTACATAGTTATTTAAGGCTGAATCAATGCCTCCAGCTCCAAAGCCCATCGGTATAGCAATAATAAAGAAGACCCACCAGTAATCCTGAGTCACAAAAGAAAAAGAAACTAATCCTAAAGCTGTTAAAAGGATAGAAACAATTACTACCCACTTAGTTGAAAACTTCTTAATGAAATAATTTGAAAGCAAGGAAGAAAGAATCGTAAAGCCAGATACGACAAGACTAATATATCCGCCTAAGTCTTTAGCTAGATTCAAATTCTGGGCAATGGCCGGAAAGGAACTGCCTAACATAGAATCAGGAAGGCCAAGTGAGATAAAAATAATATAAATTACCAGTAGTAAAGCAATTGCCATAAGGCCTCCGTAAATTAAGAGAAGTATATTCTAACTTGACATAGTTTTCAATGTAAAAAATGTCCATAAGAAAGAACCTGATTATAGATTAAGAAAAACATAGCAAATAATATATATATTATATATAATAATAATGTTTATGTTCTCTAAATAAAAGAGGGTTTCTATGACAGAAAAAGCATTGACTATGACTATTAAGGATGACTATATCACCTTAGGACAATTCGTGAAGCATTTTCATTTGATTAAAACCGGCGGCGAAGAGAAAGCTTTCTTAACCACTCATGATATTACTGTTAATGGCGAAAAGGAAATCAGAAGAGGACGTAAATTGCGTCCTAATGATCAAATCGTCATTGATGGGAAGAACTATCAGGTATGTTCGTTAAAAGCCTAACCCTCACAAACTTCCGCAATTATTCACACCTAGACTGCAAATTCACTGATACCAGAATCTTCATCAATGGAGCTAACGGCATTGGGAAAACCACCATCCTAGAAGCCATCTACTATCTAACCTTAGGAAGATCGTTTAGAAAAGCAGAGGATAGTGAATTGATTCGGAAAGGCGAGAAGGAAGCTAGCATCTACTTAGTCTTTCACACCGAGAAGGATGACAAGGACCACACACTTTCTTGTGTCATTGGGCAAGGCTATAAGGCCTTTGCCTATGATAATGAGAAGGTAAGAAGCTTATCTAAGATCTTAGGACTGCTAACCGCCGTCTACTATGATCCTTCCTTAGTCTTCTTCTTCAAAGACGAACCTCAGGAAAGAAGAAAACTGCTCGATGCCACCTTAAGCCAGTTAAGCCCTGAATACCTTTATGCCATCTCTCGCTACAAGAAGCTTCTTAAAGAAAGAAATGCTGCCTTAATCCAAGGATACGACACCGACATCATTGCTGTCTTGAAGAATGAACTCATTAATCTCTCCTACCGCATTGTTAAAGACCGAAAAGAATTAATCTCCTCATTATCTAATCCGGTCTCTGACTACTATAAGAAGCTCTTTGGAGAAGATAAGAACCTTGCCTTAACCTATATCACTACCTGCCCCCTTGACGATGATCAGACAAGCTTTGTGAAGAATTCCCAGGAGCTGTTCAAAAAGAATCAGTCGCTTGAGAATATCAGGAAGATGACGCTTATCGGCCCTCACCGCGACAATCTAACCGCTAATTTGAACGATAAGGACCTGGCTAGTTATGGAAGCCAAGGGGAGAACCGCTTAGCCTCCTTGAGCCTAAAACTAGCCATCAAAGACTTATTAGCTAAAAAGCTAGGCCAAGAACCTATCCTACTTCTCGATGATGTAACTAGCGACTTAGATGAGACCCGTTGCTCAAATCTTCTTCATACCATCAATGAAAAAGGCCAGGTCTTTGTTACAGGTACTAAAGTCAGTGAGCAGTTTAAGGATTACGACATTTATGTCACAGATGGAAATCAATTAGTATGGAGGAATCGAAAATGACTGATGATGAAAAATTAAAAGAAGAAACCGAAAGGCAGAAGCGCAAAGTCGAAGAAGTCGCCAAAGCCGAAGGCGGAGATAAAAAGCCAGTAGAAGAAGTTAAGGCCGTTGAAGAAGCCCCAAAAGAGAATTTTTCCGAGGAACATGTTGACCATGTCACTTTAAATACCACTCTTGAAGCTAAAGAGATGAAGGCCAAGGAAGAATACACTGGCAAGGATATTGAAATTCTTCAGGGACTTGAGGCTATCCGTCAGCGTCCTGGCATGTATATTGGAACTACTTCCGCCAAAGGTCTTCACCATTTGGTCAGAGAAGCTGTCGATAACGGCATTGATGAGGCTCTAGCCGGATACTGCAAGCACATCCATGTCACCATTCTTCCGGGAACC
>DLIM01000021.1 GCA_002483745.1 Caryophanales bacterium UBA7642
GGCTTGACCTGGAAGGCAACATGGAGAAGAGTTCTAGAGGCATCACAGGCAATAGTCTCATTCATCTTGTTGAACATATCGAAGCCTTCATTAGTATAAGCCTGAAGCGGATCAGTCTGAGCATATGATCTAAGCCAAATAGCATCACGAAGTTTAGCCATCTGGTCAATATGCTTAGTCCACTTTCTATCAATACAATCAAGGGTGACAGTCTTTTCGGCAAAATTCTTCATATCAGGAGTCCAGTCTTTAGAATGATCCTTATAGATCTTCTGAAGTCTAGCTGATAATAAGACCCAGGCATCCTTATAGTTAGCACCATCAAAGGCAGCAACCGGAATAGAAGAAGGATCAATGACAAGAAGCTTAGTAGCTTCATCAACCATCTTCTTGCCATCAATAACAGTTTCCTGATCCTTAACTAAAGTTGATTTAGAGCAGATAGTCTTAGCAGCTAAATCAAAGTAGCCAGGGATAGTCTCGGAAATAGTCTTGGAATATAAGATGTGGTCTCTTCTCTCGTACATAATCTTTCTCTGACGGGAGAGAACATCATCATAGTTAAGTAACTGCTTACGAGTATCGAAGTTAAGACCTTCAACACGCTTTTGAGCCTGGGTGATAGCTTTAGACATCATCTTACTCTCAAAGGCATCATCACCTAACTTCTGATAGAGGTTCTTATAAGACTGCGGAGCAAAACGGACAAAGATTTCATCCTCAAGGGATACATAGAAACGTGAATAGCCAGGATCACCTTGACGGCCAGAACGACCCTTTAACTGGTTATCAATACGTCTGGATTCATTTCTTTCAGAGGCAATAACTGCTAAGCCGCCTAAATCCTTAACGCCTTCACCTAATTTAATATCAGTACCACGGCCAGCCATATTAGTTGCAATAGTGACGGCACCTTTTTGACCAGCTTGAGCAATGATGGTAGCTTCCTTAGCATTGTTCTTAGCATTAAGAACCTGATGAGGAATCTTTAAATCATTGAGGAGATTATCAACAATCTCGGACTTTTCGACTGAAGGAGTACCGATTAAAATCGGCTGTCCCTTATCGTGACGGGCTTTGACATCAGCAACAAGAGCTGCATATTTAGCTTTTTCATTGCCGAAGATCATATCCTTAGCATCCTGACGGATAACCGGACGGTTAGTCGGAATGCAGATAACACGCATGTTGTAGACTTTACGGAATTCTTCTTCCTCAGTCTTAGCTGTACCAGTCATACCAGCTAACTTATCATATAAACGGAAGAAGTTCTGATAAGTGATGGTGGCCAAAGTAACAGTTTCAGGCTTGATAGAAACATGTTCCTTAGCCTGTAAAGCCTGCTGTAAGCCATCAGAATATTCACGGCCTTTCATAACACGGCCAGTGAAGGAATCAATCAGCATGATTTCATCATTAGAAACCATGTATTCAATATCCTTCTTCATAATGTAGTTAGCTTTTAAGGCCTGCTGAATACGGTGAGTAAGATCAGACCACTGAGCATCAAATAAATTATCAATGGAGAAAGCTTTTTCAACTAAAGCCACACCTTTATCAGTCAAAGAGCAGGCTTTCTTTTCAATATCGATAGTATAATCACGATCTTTTCTCATCATCTTGACTGCTCTATCAGCAGTGACATAGGAAGAAGCGGTGATACCACTGCCACCGGAAATAATCAAAGGCGTTCTTGATTCATCAATTAAAATAGAATCAGCTTCATCGATGATGGCATAGTGAAGTCCTCTTAAGACACGGTTTTGAACCGACTTAGCCATGTTATCTCTTAAGTAATCGAAGCCGACTTCAGAGTTAGTCGTATAAGTGATATCGCAGTTAAAAGCTTCCTGCTTTTCTTTAGCAGACTTTTCTCTTAAGTTGCAGCCAACAGTCAATCCTAAGAAACGATAAATATTACCCATCCAGTCAGCATCACGCTGAGCTAAGTATTCATTGACAGTGACAACATGTACACCCTTGCCTTCAAGGGCATTAAGATAGACAGCCATAGTAGCTGTTAAAGTCTTACCTTCACCAGTCTTCATTTCGGCGACATCGCCTTCATTAAGAACAGTAGCGCCAAAAACCTGAACCGGGTAAGGATATTGTCCTAATACACGTCTAGCAGCTTCTCTAGCGGTAGCAAAAGCTTCCGGGAGAATATCATCAATGGTCTCTCCATCCTTAAGACGTTTCTTTAAGTAGGGAGTCATTGACTTTAATTGATCATCAGATAACTTAGCAAAGTCATCTTCATAATCAAAAACATGCTTTGACTTCTTTTCAATCTTTTTGAAAGCTCTAGCGTCGATGCGGAATAATTTATCGAGAAAACTCATGACAATTCTCCTTTAATAACCTTTTTGATTGCACACAAATAGTCCAGAATAGATGAATAATTAGAAACCAATCTCTAAAATTTTACTTATTTTAACCTATTTAGTAAAGGTTTATTTATAAGCGTATATATATTATTACTATTATAAATTAAGAGCAATGGCAGGATAGCAAGGATCGCAGTAAGATTAAGATGAGATTAAAAAGCATTTAGATATTGACCCATTTGTGATATATTCAGCTAAACCTAAATGGTTTAGAACAATGTGTGCTCATGGAAAGGACGTCATTTTTGATGAAATATAAAATTATAGTCGATAGCTCTTCTAACCTAAAGAAGGATTACAAGCTTAATGGTGATATTGGTTTTGATGTGGCTCCTTTGATTGTTAAAGTCGGAGATAAGGATTTCATCGATGATGGTACAGTTAATACTAAAGAAATGTTAGATCTTATTCATTCCACTAAAGAAAAAGCTACTTCTAGCTGTCCTTCTCCTTACGACTATTCTTCAAGAATGACTGACGCCACTTATTACATTATCATCACTATCTCATCAAAATTATCCGGATCATATAACAGTGCCTGCATTGCTAAAACCACCTATTCTCATCCTGAAAATGTTTTGGTCTTAGATAGTAAGTTAGTCTGCGGAGCCATGGAACTTGATGTCCGTAAAGCTGTTGAGTTAATTAACTCAGGGGCTGATTTCAATATCGTCTGCTCTGGACTAGAGACTTTCCGTGATTCCACTAACCTGCTTTT
>DLIM01000004.1:0-40809 GCA_002483745.1 Caryophanales bacterium UBA7642
AACACTTTAGTTTATCCTTCTCAAAAATAAATTAAGAATTTTAAATTATATAAAATATCAAAATTTATTCTAAAAACTTAAAAAATCTTTTGATTACTGTTTTTTTACTTTAAGATTATCAGTCTTTTAAATATTCTTGGTATTTTTCAACCCTTAGAAGATCCTCAGCTTTCTTTATTTCTTCAGTAGTTGGAGGCAAGATTCCTTCTAATTTGTAAGGAATCCCAAGCTTTCTATATTTCGGTACACCTAAAGTATGATAGGGAAAGATTTCTACTCTTTTAACATTAGTTAAAGAAGAAATAAATTCACCGGTTTCTTTTAAGTCTTCTTCTTTATCATTGATACCAGGAACTAGAACCTGTCTAATCCAAATAGGAAAACCAATATCAGAAAGATAATGGAAAAGATCAATAATATTAGTATTATCTTTTCCAGTTAACTTCTTATGGACAATAGGGTTAATAGCCTTAATATCAAGAAGGAATAAATCAGTGTTAGCTAGTAATTTATTAAACTTAGAAAAGAAAGGCTCCTCTCTAGTGAAAGGTTGACCAGCAGTGTCGATGGCAGTCTTAATGCCAGCCTTTTTACAAAGAGCAGTGAATTCAATGAGAAAATCCAATTGAATTAAAGGCTCCCCTCCCGAGATAGTAATACCGCCATGGTTCTGCCAATAAGGCTTATATCTAATCAGTTTATTGAAAGCCTCATCAGGAGTAATTGGATTAGTCTTAGTTAGAAACCAGGTATCAGGATTGTGGCAAAAAAGGCAACGCATATTACAGCCTTGTAAAAAGAGGACGGACCTGACTCCAGGTCCGTCTACTAAAGCAAAAGATTCGATTGACTGATAATATCCAATAGTTTCTTTAGAGGTGATCATGGCAAGTTCTTGCTAAAACATCTTCCTGTTGCTCACGGGTGAGATCAATGAATTTGACAGCATAACCAGAGACTCTAATGGTGAAGTTAGCGTATTCTTCTTTCTCTGGATGATTCATAGCATCAATTAGCTTTTCTTTCCCAAAAACATTGACATTAAGATGATGGGCGCCTTGGCTAAAGTAGCCATCTAGTACTTGAGCTAAGTTAGTCTTTCTTTCATTATCGGTATGTCCTAAAGCGCCGGTATTGATAGTCTGGGTATTAGAAATACCATCAAGAGCATACTCATAAGGGACTTTAGCAACGGAATTAAGGGAAGCTAGTAAGCCGTTTTGCTCCGCTCCATAACTAGGGTTAGCTCCAGGAGATAGAGGCTTACCCTGAACTCTGCCATCTGGTAGAGTGCCAGTAGCCTTTCCATAAACGACATTGGAAGTAATGGTTAAAATTGAAGTGGTGGGTTCGCTGTTTCGATAAGTGTGGAATTTTTTGATCTTGGCAATGAAAGTCTTGAGAAGGTTGATGGCTATACCATCAACTCTATCATCATCGTTTCCGTACTTCGGGAAGTCACCTTCAATTTTAAAGTCAGTAGTAACGCCATCTTTATCACGGATAGCTTTAACTTTAGCATATTTAATAGCACTTAAAGAATCAGCCACATGGCTAAAGCCAGCAATACCAGTTGCAAAAGTCCTCTTGCAGTTAGTATCGATCAAAGCCATTTCAGCGGCTTCATAATAGTACTTATCATGCATGTAGTGGATGATGTTTAAGGCATTGACATAGACAGAAGCTAACCAATCCATCATTTTGTCGTATTTAGCTAAGACCTCATCATAATTTAAGTATTCGCTAGTGATAGGTTCATAGTTAGGTCCGACTTGTTCATGGGTGATTTCATCTTTCCCGCCATTGATGGCATATAAAAGACATTTAGCTAAGTTAGCTCTTGCCCCAAAGAACTGCATAGATTTACCAGTCTGAGTAGCAGAGACACAGCAGCAGATAGAATAGTCATCTCCCCAGATAGGCCTCATCAAGTCATCATTCTCGTATTGGATAGATGAAGTCTTAACTGAGATTAAAGAGGCATATTTTTTAAAGCCTTCAGGAAGCCTGGTGGACCAAAGGATAGTAAGGTTAGGTTCTGGAGCAGGACCCATATTTTCAAGGGTATGGAGGAATCTAAAGTCATTCTTAGTGACCATGTTTCTGCCATCATCTCCCATACCGGCTACTTCTAAGGTGGCCCAGACTGGATCACCGGAGAATAACTGGTTATAGGAAGGGATACGGGCAAACTTGACCATTCTGAATTTCATGACTAGATGATCAATTAGTTCCTGAGCTTCTTTTTCGGTGATAACTTTGTTCTTTAGATCTCTTTCAATATAGATGTCAATGAAGGTAGAAATTCTACCAACTGACATAGCAGCACCGTTTTGGGTCTTAATGGCGGCTAAGTAACCAAAGTAAGTCCATTGAATGGCTTCTTTAGCATTATTAGCCGGGAGTGAAATATCAAAGCCATATTCTTTGGCCATAATTTTCATTTCTTTTAAGGCTTTAATCTGCATCTGAATTTCTTCTCTTAGCCTAATATCTTCTTCAGTTAAGGAACTGCTTCCACAGTTAGAGAAGTCTTTTTCCTTTTCTTGAATAAGGTAATCAATGCCATAAAGAGCAATACGGCGATAGTCACCAACTATTCTTCCTCGCCCATAAGTATCCGGAAGACCGGTGATGATCTTATTGTGACGGCATTTAAGAATTTCAGGAGTATAGACATCAAAAACACCATCGTTATGAGTCTTTGTATATTCAGTAAAAACCTTATGTAGTTCCGGATCTGGCTTATAGCCATAGGTAGTCAAGGCTTCTTCAGCCATCTTAATGCCACCATAAGGCATAAAAGCCCTCTTTAAAGGCTTATCAGTCTGCAGTCCGACTATTTGTTCGAGACCTTTAGTTTTATCGCTGATATAGCCTGCTTTATAGGAAGTCAAAGAAGAGACCACCTTAGTCTCCATATCCAAGACTCCGCCTTTTCTTCTTTCTTCTTTTTGAAGAGCGGAAACTTCTTTCCATAAGGTATCAGTAGCTTTAGTAGGCCCTTCTAAGAATGACTCATCTCCCGAATAAGGAGTGTAGTTATTCTGAATGAAATCTCTAATATTGATTTCGCTTTTCCAAAGGTTACCTTTAAATCCTGTCCAGGCAGTATTGTTTTGACTCATAGTTATGTTTCCCCCTATTCCCAAGTATTAATTTTAGTCAATAGTAGCAAAGAAAGACTTAAAGTTTTTGCTAAACGCTTATAAAAAGGGGTAAAAGTATATTTTTTTAGTTTCTCAGCCTAGTCATTTTAACAATTAATCGCACTACTTAATGAAAGCAACTTTATTTTTTAGTAGGACAAAATCAAGGAAACGCAAAAACTGGTATTTAAAACTTTGTTCATCTTTTAATTCAATAACCGAACTATTAATTGTAGAATAAGATTATATAGTAATAACAAGGAGATTTGTTTATGGCTAGTTATATTATCAGTTGCTGCTCAACTAGTGATTTAACGAAAGAGCATTATGAGAAAAGAGATATTCACTATATCTGTTTTCATTTTTCTATTGATGGAAAAGAATATGAAGATGATTTAGGTCAGTCAATCCCCTTCCATACCTTCTATCAGGAAATGGCTAATGGTGCCATTACCAAGACTAGTCAAGTTTCAGCTGGTGAATTCTTAACTTATTTCGAACCTTTCTTAAAAGAAGGAAAAGACATCATACATGTCTCCCTTTCTTCCGGTTTGAGCGGAGTCTATAATTCCGCCACTACTGCTGCTAGTATGCTTAAAGAGAAGTATCCGGATCGAAAAATCTATATTGTTGATTCCTTAGGTGCTTCATCAGGATATGGTTTAATCATGGATAAACTTGCTGATTTAAGAGATGAAGGCAAGAGCATCGAAGAAGTAAGAACCTTTGCCGAAGATCATAAGCTTAATCTCCATCATTGGTTCTTCTCAACTGACTTAAAGTATTATGTCCGTGGTGGAAGAATCTCTAAGACTAGCGGTTTCTTTGGTAACCTTCTTCATATCTGCCCGCTTCTCAACGTGGATGAAGATGGACATCTAATTCCCCGTGAGAAAGTCAGAACCGTCAAGAGAGTTGAAGAGACCATTGTCCATAAGATGGTCGAAAACGCCGATGATGGCATCAACTATTCCGGAAAATGCTATATTTCTGAAGCTGATTGCATGAACTATGCTAATGAAGTTAAAGCTTTGGTTGAAGCACAGTTCAAAAAGCTTAATGGACCGGTAGAAATCTATTCTGTTGGCACTACTATTGGTGCTCATACTGGACCTGGAACATTAGCTTTATTCTTCTGGGGCAAGAAGCGTTCTAACTAAGCAAAGCAAAAACAAAACAGCGGACCTCTTACTACAAGAAGCGGTCCGCTTTTTAATTAAGAAAATAAAAAAAGAGGCAGAAGACTGTCTCTCATATTTAACTTGGTAGCGGGGGCAAGATTCGGACTTGCGGCCTCCAGGTTATGAGCCTGACGAGCTACCACTGCTCTACCCCGCGATATAAATCAGCTTAATAAGTATAGAGAGTAAAACCTGTTTTTGCAAGTTTTATTTATAAGATGATATTAAAATGGTCAAAAAACATTCAATTATTGCCTAAAATAAGGCAAATACTTTTAAATTTGATAAAATTTCTTTTATGTCTTTACATTTTTAGTAGCTAGTAAACTGACTTTCTTTAGTTTTACTACTTGCCTCTTAAAAGACTCTTTTAAAGTGATAGAATATCATTATATTTTTGGGGAAAACATGAAAGCACTGATTGTCATCAACGGATATTTTGAGAATAAGAACAATGACTATAAAGCCAAAAGACTTCAAGAGGAGTTCCTTCCTTATGGAGTTACTTTTGATATCAGAGATGCTTTGTCTCTTTTAGCTTTTTCAGCTGGCGATGAAGTTAATATTAAGGATACGGATGATTACTCTTTCTGTATCAATATGGATAAGGATAAGTATCTAGCAAAAGCCATTTCCTTAAAAATGCCGATGTTTAATTCCTATGAGTCCTTAGAGTTATCGGATGATAAGATGGCTTCTTTATTGGCTCTAACAAAAAGCGGTATTAAGGCACCCTTAACCGTCTCAGCTCCTTTATGCTATATCGATAACCCCGACAGCAAGAAGGTGGCTTCTTTTCTAAATCAAGTAGAATCCTCTCTAGGCTACCCCTTAGTCTTTAAGGAATGCCATGGCTCTTTAGGAAAACAGGTCAGACTTATTAACAACCGGGAAGAGTTAGAAAAGACCTATCAGGAATTCTATAAAGTCCCTCATCTATATGAGAAGTTCCTTTCTAAGCATCAAGGTCACGATTACCGAGTAATGATCATCGGAGGTAAGCCAGTTGCCGTGATGGAAAGAGTTAACGAGCATGACTTCAGATCCAACATTGCTCTAGGCGGCAAAGGTTATGATGTCACTTCCACGATTGACCCGAAGTTTAATTCTTTAGCCATCAAAGCCTGTCAGGCTTTGAAGCTTGATTATGCCGGTGTTGATGTGGCTATCGGCGAAAAGGGAGAACCCTACTTCTTAGAAGCTAACGGCAATGCCTTCTTCACGGAGATTGAGAAGATTACGAAGGTTAATGTCACTAAGAAATTAGTTGAATACATCGTTAAAAAATTAGGAATCTAAAAAAATCATGTCACCAAGTGGATGACATGACTTTTTTTATTTGGCTTGAGGAGTCTGAGTATCGGCTTTATTGAAGAGCGATTCAGTTAAGCTTTTCATCAAAGCTTGTGATTTCTTGATCTTGTTTTCTCGGTCAATCTTTCTTTGTCTTCTTCTAGCCATGACTGCATGTTTTCTGATTTCGTTTAAGATAGCTAAGATAATAATCAAGATTACTGCAGCTAGGATAGTGAAGTAAGCCCAGGTAGGAAGAGCCGTGTTCTTGAGCTTTTCCCACATCTTAACCATTTTGGAGTTCTGAGTTCCAAAATCAGCCATGACAGCTAAAGTAGGTAAGACGGTTTCATCAGGATACATCGTATCAAACTGGCGGTCTTTTTGATCAGCAGTGACATAGAAAGTCGTATCCGCATCAGTCTTATCAGTAAGTGTTCCCTTAAAGAAGTAATTTATGCTCTTAGAATAGTAGGAACTTTCTAGCTGTTCATCGCTTAAGTCATAGACTTCGCTGGATTTTACTAAAGTAAGTTCATCAAGCTTGGTTTCATCGATTCCGCCTTCTCCGTTATTAAGATCCTCATTCCATCTTAAGTCGTACCAGGATTGAATCATATTAAGGACATCATCGCCGGCAATAACTGAAGTATAGCCGATATAGTCCATATTCTGGCAGACATTTTCAGGAGTAGAGATGAAATCAACAAAGGCTTCGGCTAGTCCTTTATCGTGAACCTCTTTAGGCATGAACCAGCCATCAAACCAGATGTTAGCTCCGGTCTCAGGTAAAGAATATCTTAAGATGGTAGGATTATAAGTTGAATCATTAGCTTTAGCTTCATTGAATTCATCAGCCTGATCCATAGCATAGGCGGCATCACCAGACCAAGCTAAATCAATAGCAAAGTACTGGCCTCGAGCCATATCAGTCTTACCGGAATCGACTTCAAAGCCAAAGGCATTGTTCTTTAAACTAGTCAGGGAAGAAAGAACTCGGCTGATTGATTCATCATCGCAGAAGTTAAAAATCTTAGTTACTTTGGCGTTGTAGTCTTCATCTGATAGTTCACCACTATCATGAAGAGACTTTAAGGTTGAGAATCCTTGATAGCTGACCCCATCTAATTCAAAGTCACTATCAAATGTCTTCATGACACCAACTGAATAGGTATCACGCATAGAATCCTTAATGGCAATGAGGTTAGAGTATTTGCTATCCCATAAGGAAAGCCAGGATTTCATATCCGTATTCATCTCGGAGGCCGCTATGCCTTTAGAATCGAGTTTGCTGAAACCATTGTTATAGAGTAGACCTAAGGTTCCCCACATATAGCCTCGAGAGTAGTCAGTCAAAGTTTCATTATTGACTTTGATGGCAGCCATCTTGGATTTGACATAAGGTGAGACATAGGCATCATAATTAGGAGTAGAGCCATCATCGAATTTAACTAAATCATCTTCGCCGATCATCTTCTGAATGATGTAATCGGAAGAGCAGATCAAATCATATTTAGTCTTGCCGGTCTGATATTCGGAGAGCATATTCTCGTTTGTATCATAGCAAGAGTAGTTGACTTGGACTTTTCTTCCTAGGTCAGTTAAGCAGTAATCTTCAAATTTAGAAATCAAGCCTTTGGTGGTTGTTCCGTCATCGTTTTCTTCATCTTCGGCAATATAGTCTTCGCAGTTATAGACGTTTAAGTATTCGCTTTCTTGCTGATTGGCAAAGAAAACATTACTGCCTTTAATGGCAGCATCGGAGAGGCCAGTGCAGTCGCTTCCTATTAAGAAAGAGACAGCTAAAAGCACACTGACTTTTTTAATTGAGCGGGTTAGCATTGAAGCCGATTCTCCTTTCAGCATGTGACTTACCAAAGGACTTCTTGCCTTTAGACTTGGAGTTGACTCTGATGGAATAGATAATAACGATAGTTAAGACAATTAAGAAGATAATGGTTGTTAAAGCTCTTAATTCCGGAGGGACAGCACCCTTCTTGATCTTGGACTGAACTAAAGTTGACAAAGTTTCAATCTGGGAGCCACCGGATAGCAATCCTGAACCTCTGGTAAAGGCAGTGACGATGAAATCATCAAGAGATAAAGTAAATGATAGAAGCAGAGCAGCCATGATTCCTGGGATAATCTGAGGAATAATGACTTTATGAATAGCTTGGTTAGGAGAAGAGCCTAAATCCAGAGCGGCTTCATATAAGGCAGGATCCATCTGCTGGATCTTCGGCTTGACGTTAAGATAGACAAAGGGAACAGATAAGCAGCAATGACCGATTAATAAGGTCCAGAAGCTAAAGATAGAATTGCTACCAAAGAAATGCTGACCGACAAAAACAAACATAACAGTCAAAGACATAGCAATGACAATTTCGGCATTGACGACATTAATCTGATTGAGTCCTTCAATGAAATGTCTAACGCCCTTTTTGCAGTAGAAGACACCAATAGCACCTAAAGTACCAATAAGAGTAGAAAGCAAAGAAGAGATAGCGGCAATAATCAAAGTATTGCCTAAAGCTGTCATAATCTCCTTGTCCTGGAAAAGACGAGGATAAAGGTTCCAAGACCAGCCAGCCCATTGACCAGCATAAGTTGCTTCAGTAAAAGAAAAGACAATTAGATAGAGAACAGGAAGATATAAGAATAAGAGAATTAGATAGATGTAAGTATACGCAAATATTTTCTTGGCTACCATGCTGCACTCCTTTCGTCATCATGTCCCTGGAATTTCTTCGTGGAGAGCATGACAACAAAGATGATGATCAACATAATCAAAGACATAAATGAACCACCATTCCAATCGGAGTTAGAGAAGGATAAGTAAATAGAGTTGCCAAAGAGCATAATTTGTCCTTCACTTAAGGTATCAGAGATAACATAGGATGAGATAGTAGGCATAAAAACCATCATACTAGCAGAAACAATTCCCGGCATTGCCTGAGGAATGATAGACCTAGTAAAGGTATGAATGCCGTTACAGCCTAAGTCCTGAGCCGCTTCAATCTGGGAATGGTCAAGTTTAAGCATGGTTGAATATAAAGGTAAGACAGTGAAAGGAATATAGTTGATGATTAGACCAATCATCGTGCAAAAGAGCGGATGTTCACCAGTAGTGGTATTACACCAGCCTAAGAAGATTGAAAGCAAATCTCTTAAGGCTCCGGTTCTTAAGACGAAGTTGATCCACATCGGCATAACAAAGAGCATGACTAAGACATAGTTTTTATTGTATTTAGGATTAGCAAGAATATAGGCTAAGGGAAAACTAATCAATAAACATAAGGCGGTGTTTAATAGACCAATCAGGATGGATACCAAGAGAACATTTAATTTCGTGGTTGAAGTAAAGAAGGAAGTGAAGGCCTGAAAGGTGAAATAGCCATCAGAATCAGTAAAAGCGTAGTAAACAATAAAGAGAATCGGAACTAAGACAAAAAGCAGAAGAAATAAAGTGAAAGGCAGTGCCAATGACTGTCTAGCAATTTTATATCGCATAGTCGTCTAACTCTCCGGTAAAGCGCATAGCGATATCTTCACGTTTGACTTTGATACCGACAATATCACCAGGGTTGAACGTATAAGGAGTATTGATGAAGAAGTCTTCATCAGTTTCAGATCTGACAAGAATGGTGTAGTAGTTTCCCTTATAGACTGAGTTGATGACAATACCGGAATCCTCGGATTCACTAGTATCATCGGAAATCTGGAAAGCATCCGGAGAGACCGTTGCAACAATTTCAGCGTTAGCAAAGTCATATTTCTTCTTATCATAGGTGACAATGCCATCAGGATCGACCGTAGCTCCAGGGAACAGCTTAGATAGATCACAGGCAAAAGGCTTGTCATCGATGTAGCAGTTATGATCCTTACCGATATAGGCATCAGTATAGATATTGCTATCATCATGTTTCTTCATCAGGTGAATGCCATCAGGATAGATAGTTAAGAAGACCGACTTAGAAACATCATAATCATCAATAGACTGAGCCAAGACCTCATTGTGTCCGATCATAATGACATACTGGTAATGAATACCCTTGAAGACCTTAGAATCAATCTTGCCTTCAAGAGAATTGCTGCTTGGAGTATTAGCTAAATGGATATCTTCAGGACGGACCACGACATCCACATGCTCATTAAGATCAAAATCATCCACGCATTCGAAAGTCTTGCTAAGGAACTTAACCTGCTTCTTGCCGACAACGGTGGCATTGTAGATGTTGGAAGAACCAATGAAATCAGCGACAAAGGCATTTTGAGGCTCATTGTAGATTTTTTCAGGAGTACCAATCTGCTGAATGATGCCATCGTTCATGACAATGATGGTATCAGACATAGTTAAGGCTTCTTCCTGATCATGAGTTACATAAATAAAAGTAATGCCTAAACGCTTATGCATTTCCTTTAATTCTAGCTGCATATCTTTTCTCATCTTCAAGTCAAGAGCACCTAAAGGTTCATCAAGAAGTAGAATCTTCGGCTCGCAGATAATAGCTCTAGCGATAGCAACTCTTTGCTGCTGACCGCCTGAAAGAGTAGAAATATCTCGATCCTCAAGTTCATCAAGATCAACGATTGAAAGAGCTCTGACAACTTTATCATCTATCTCGGCTTCTGATAAATGTTTGTATTTAAAAGCCTGGACAGGAGTCTTATAAGTTTCATCGAGCTTAGAATCAAAATCCTCGAGACGAGTGCTCTTTTCTTCTTGACTGATAATCTTATCTTTTTTAATTCTATTAATCTGAGACTTTAAGAATCTAATTCTAGGTTTATCAATCTTTAGAATCGGTTCACCAGTCTTAGACTTCAGAGGAATCGGAATCTTCTTGTTCTTTAATCCGAAGGCGACATTGTCGTAGACATCAAGATTAGGGAACAGAGCATAGTGCTGGAAGACAGTATTAATAGGTCTCTTATACGGAGGAACTGGTGTAATATCCTTGCCATCAAGGAGAATATCACCAGAAGTCGGAGTCTCGAATCCAGCTATCATACGAAGCGTAGTAGACTTACCACAGCCAGAAGGCCCAAGGATTGTAACGAACTCACCCTTACGGATGTTCAAATTCATCTTGTCAATGACAGTAACGCCGTCGAAGATTTTAGTGACGTTTTTAAGTTGAATAATATATTGAGAATCACCTTGAATTTCGGTTTGTTTCATATCCCCTCCAATTTATGATTTAAATTTATAGATTATTTTGAGTAAAAATACAATAGTTTTTTGATAAATATTTGTTTCAAAACCTTTTTGTAAAAAACCAAAAATTAAAAGCCAAGACCCCCTACCGAAAAAACTTTAGTTAGTTTTGATACAAACATTAAAAATTAGAACACTTCAACCTTAATAAGCAAATATAAGTTGTACATTATATCCTCACTAAAAAATCTTCAAAATCTTTGATTAAAAAAACAAATATGTTACCCAACAAAAACCAGCCTTATTTTTTTATAGTGTTTGTGGTATGATTTTTCTATCAATTAGGAGGGCTAAGATGAACACCAGTTTTTACCAAGCTTTTGTCTTCGATATGGATGGCACAATCGTTGATTCAGTCAACGACATTGCCTCTAGTGTTAACTATGCTCTAAGATTAAGTAACCTTCCTTGTAGGACTAGAGAAGAATATATCAGTTTTATTGGAAACGGTTCAGTTAAGTTAGTTCAGCGAGCCTTAGGAAAAGATCATCAAGATAAATATGAAAAAGTCTTTGCTGACTACTATAATCATTATAAAGTCCATTATAATGACACCACTAAGCCATTTAAGGGATTAATTGAAGCTCTTAATTATGCTAAAGAAAAGGGTATTCTCCTCTTTATCTATACAAACAAACCTGAGAAGATAGCCTTTGATGTTGCTGATAAGTCCTTTGGTAAGAACTACTTTACTAAATTAGTCGGCATTCCTTTAGGTGGTGTAGTTAAACCAGATCCTCAGGCTTTCTTTAAAGCCACTGAGGAATATCATCTTGATATGAAGAAAGTAGCTTATTTTGGAGATTCAGGAACCGATATCTTAACAGCTACTAACTTAGGAACTAAGAATATCTATTCTGTTAGCTGGGGCTATAAGACTAAAGAATTCTTAGAAAACTTCAATCCTCACCCTAAAGCAATCCTAAATAATCCTCTTGAAATCAAAAAAGTTGTGGATAATCTCATCTGAAGCGGTTTAAAGTTGCTTTCATGCTAGTACTTATTTAGAATACTATACATATATATTTCAGTTTCATATCTAAGGGGGACTTATATGATTATTCTGACTGGTCCGTCTGCATCTGGTAAGACTGCTACCTGTCTTTATCTTCAAGCCCATTATGGAATCAAGAAAGTAATTACCCATACCACAAGGCCCATCCGTGACGGAGAGCTCAATGATGTGGATTATCATTTCGTGAGCAAGGATGAATTTGAGAATTTGAAGAAGGACAATGCTTTTATTGAGACGGTTTCCTATAACGGAAACTTCTACGGCACTTCAAGAAAAGAAGTTAGAATCGATAAATGCATGGCCGTTGAACTAAACGGCGCTAAGACCTACTATTCACTTCATGATTCCCATATTGTTATCTTCTTCATGAAAGCTAACGAAAGCTTAAGACATATGAGAATGGAAGAAAGAGGCGATGCTCCTGAGAAGATTGTCTCTCGATTAGCTAACGATAAGACGGCTTTTGATATGACTGATGATGATAAGAAGATCATCGACTGCGTAGTTGATACGGAAGAAATGGATATTGCTGAAGCTGCTAAATACATTTTTGAAAAGTATATCGAAATTCTTAAAACCCGCCATATCGACTATCACGAAGTTATTAAAAGACTCTAAAAATATATAAAAAGGCCTCCTGTTATTAAGCATTGTTGCTTGCAGGAGGTCTTTTTATTTTCTATTTATTTACAGTATTGGCTTCATTTGCTTCTTTAGATACTGTAGCTTTTGCTTTTTCATTTTCAATCTCTTTGAATTTCTTTTTGAATAAGACAGCACAGCAGATACCGTTTGCAATTGAGGTAATCAGCCAGGATATTGGGTAAGTCAAATAGAGGTAGAACATACTATGGAACTGCTCCATCTTAAAGAAAGTAAAGACGTAGATGATTCTTAAGACGCAGATTCCGATAAAGGAAACAACAGCTGGAAGCAAGGAATCACCTAAGCCTCTTTCTCCGGCTGCTAAGATATCAACAAGCGCCATTAAGGAATGAGTCGACATCAGGACTAAGATATTGAGTTCTCCGTTTTTGACGGCATCATCGTTAATAACGATTAATTCTACTAACTGTTTCCTAAAGATGATTTCAATGGCGCTCATTAGGACATCTGTAGCTAAACAGAAGATTATCGACCACTTAAAAGATTTCTTGATTCCATCGATGTTTTTGGCACCATAGTTTGCAGCGATAAAGGCAATGCCAGCCTGAGCAAAGCCATCCATGCCACAGTAGGTAAAGTTGTTGATTCTTGAAGCTGCTGAATCACCGGCAATTATAGCTGTTCCAAAAGAATTGATATTGGTCTGAATGATGACATTGGCGATATCAAACATAGCAGACTGAATCCCTGCCGGAATACCGATTTTAATGATATCGACCAGTTCTTCAGTATGAGGTTTCAAATACTTAAGCTGTAAAGAAGCAAAGCCTTTCTTATTTCTATATAAGCTGATAATGGTTAGGATTGAGGAGATAGCCTCTGACATAACAGTAGCGATAGCAAGACCTGATACTCCTAAGCCACAGTATTTGACGAAGATGATATTAAAGACGACATTGATGATTCCGCCGATAGTCAGATAGATGAATGGTTTGGTAGTATCTCCCATACCTCTTAAGCAGGCAGCACCAAAGTTATAGAGAAGCAGGAATGGTACTCCAATGAAGTAGATAACCATATAGGAGTTAGACATATCAATCAATTCACTAGGTGTATTCATCCATTCAAGGAAGATCTTTGACATGAAGACACCAATGATAGCTAGGACTAATCCGCAGATTAGGGCTAAAGTTGTTGAGGTCCCAATAGCTCTTTCGGCTTTTTCTTTATTTTTAGAGCCGACTGCTTTACTGATAACGACATTGACGCCAACGGCAAAGCCAATGAAGAGATCAACAATCAAGGCACTAAGGGAACCAGTGTCGCCAATTGCGCCAACGGCATTCTCACCGACAAAATTTTTGCAGACGATGTAATCAGCTAGGTTAAAAGATAACTGAAGCCAACTTGATACAATTACTGGGATGGCAAAAAGGATAATGTTCTTAGCATAGTTTCCGTTAGTCATTTCCAACTCAATTTTCTTAGCCATGCTGTTACCTTCAATTATCATCTTTGCATAATAAGCTAGACTAGTTTAGTCTTTTAAAATACTTATTCAATATGAGAGCGGTTAAAATTATTAAAACGCCTTTAAATACGCTATTTTTATTGATAAATAAATTTTAGTCATTCTTTTTTTTTACACTCCTTATCACCTTATCAATGACAGCAAAAGTCAAGGAAAAGAAATTATTTATTTAATGAAAGCCAAAGAGGTTTTTGAAATTCCTTTAATCTTGATAGAAACCACTCTAACTGTATTGCCTCTTACTCTCTAAGTTGCTTACTCGTTCTTAAATGACTGGATTTCTTATCATATAATGCAAACGGATATGAAAAGAACTGATCGGGTAATCTTAGCTATCGATTTGAAGTCTTTCTATGCCTCGGTTGAATGCTTAGGCCGGGATATGGATCCCTTTACTACGCCTCTTGTTGTCGCTGATGAGGATAGGGGAGATGGCACTATTGTTCTAGCTGCTTCACCATTCATTAAGAAAGAGTATGGCGTCAAATCGCGTTGTCGCCTCTATGAAGTACCCAAGAACATCAAAGGTTTAATCATTGCTAAGCCCCATATGAAAAGATATCTAGAGGTCAGCGCCGATATTAATTCCATCTATCTTGATTTTGTTGCTGAGCAGGATCTATTTGTCTACTCTATCGATGAATCCTTCCTTGATGTCAGCGAATATTTGGAGATTCATCACGATACACCCATAAGCTATGCTAAAAAGATCATTGAGACTATTAAGTCAAAGACGGGTTTAACAGTGACCTGTGGCATTGGTAAGAACATGTTCATGGCTAAAGCCGCCATGGATATAGAAGCTAAACATAAGACAGACTTCTTAGCTTCTTGGGACTATTCTGATATTCCTTTGCATCTTTGGCCTATTAGTCCTTTAAGCAAGATGTGGGGAATCGGGCAAAGACTAGAAAAGAGACTGAATGATTTAGGCTTTTATACAGTCGGTGACATTGCTGTCTCTGACCCTAATTATCTGAAAGAGAAACTAGGAGTTATCGGAGAAGAAATCTATTATCACTCATTAGGCTATGATGATGCTCTTCTTCAAGATACATATGTCTCCAATAATCATTCTTTATCAGTTGGACAAGTGCTGTTAAGAGACTATTGCTATAGTGAAATACCAGTAGTCATTAGAGATATGTCTATTGAATTATCTGACCGCTTATTTACATGCAAATCCTTAGCAAACAACTTTATTCTCTACGTTGGATACAAAGACCATACCGGCTATGGAAAGAAGGTTTCTTTCTTTACTCCAACTGACTCAGCCGAGAATATAGGAAAACGTTTAGTGGAAGCCTTCTTATCAGATCCTGATACGAAAAATCTTTACCGACAAATCAGTATTGTGGCCTTAGATATAGTGCCTAATGATAACTATCAAGGCTCCTTATTCGAAGATTATGAAGGGGAGAAACGAATCCGTACTTTGGAGCAGACATTGGTCTCAATAAGAGAAAAGTTTGGTACTGTCAAAGCTTTGCCCTGTTCAGCTTTGACTCTCTCTTCAACATTTATAACCAGAGCTAATCAGATTGGAGGACATCACGCATGAGAGGCATGAAGAAATGGCAGCCGTTTAAATCACTTAACGGTCAGTATGAGGTTCTTGATCAGATGAAGAAGAAAAGAAGTGAGGTTTCAAAGCCTGAGCTTTCAGAAGATGAGATTGAAAGCCTTAACCGTTCTTTGAATGATTTGAAAAAAGGCGATAATACCAAAATTGTTTTTTACCACGATCATGAAATCTATGAAAGGCAAGCGATTTTTGTCCGCTGTGATGTTTTAGAAGGACGAGCCTTTTTCTTAGGCCTTAGTGTGACTTTAGGTGACTTACTAAGTGTCTCTCCAGTATAGAAATTAGTTAGTTTTAGAAAAAAACGCTATATAGATTAAATATATAGTGATGAGGATAGTGAAATAATTCTTTACTTAGATTTAGTAAATCACTATACTAACCCTAGGCTCTTTTTTCCGAAAGAGCATATACTTTCTTGCCGGTCCCTGATGTAGGATCCGGCCGAAAGACCATAGGGAGGTATAGGAAACATGAAGAATTACGAAATCATGTACATTCTCATGCCGGATCTTGATGCTGATGCAACTAAAACTGAAATTGCTGCATTACACAAGATTATCTCAGACAACGGTGGCAAGATCACTGGTGTTAATGAGTGGGGTATGAGAGACCTGGCTTATGAAATCAAGAAGCAGACCAAGGGTTACTATGTTGTAACCGAGGCCACCTGCGAACCGAAAGCTATCAATGAATTTGATAGAATCGTTCGCCTTGATTCCAAAGTTATTAGATTCCTGATCACTGTCGCTCATAAGTAAACAGTAAAGGAGAACGTTGTATGGCTGGACTTAATCGTGTCGTCTTAGTCGGTAGAATGGTGAGAGACCCGGAGCTCAAGAGAACTAATTCTGGAACTTCCGTCACTTCATTTACTATCGCTGTCGATAATGTTACCAAGGCTGGAGCCGAAAAGACTACAAGCTTCATTCCTTGCACAAGTTGGAATAAAACGGCTGAAAATGTCGCTAAGTATTGTGCTAAGGGTTCGCTTGTCGGTATTGATGGCAGGCTTAATCAGAGAAGCTACGAAGATAAAAACGGACAAAAACGATCAGTCGTTGAAGTAATCGCTGAGTCGGTTCAGTTCCTCGAAAGAAAGAATGCAAATTCTGAATCTGGATCTGATGGTAACGAGACTAATGGCCAACCTTCTAATAATGGCAATCATGCCACCCATGAGGGAATTGATTCCTCGGATGACGATTTGCCGTTCTAAGCCTAATAGCAGTTTCTGCTGTTAAGCGGAAAGGATAACTGAATATGTATCGTAGAATGAAACCTCGTAAAAAGATTTGCTATTTCACCAAGAATCATATCAAGTATATCGATTACAAGGATGTTGAACTCTTAAAGAAGTATGTCTCACCTTCTGGTAAGATTACTGCTAAGAGAATCACTGGCACCTGCACCAAGTATCAGAGAATGCTTGCTGTCGCTGTTAAGCGTGCTAGATATATGGCTCTCTTGCCGTTTGTCGCTGACTAATCAGCAACTAATTAGCTCCGGATGCATCACCGGAGCTTTTTTTATTCCTCTAATAGAGATAAAATAAACCATATGATTAAAGCATACAGTAAAGACGCCGATTACTCCTATACGGAAGGATTCTTTCCGACTTTTGAGATGATCAATTTCAAGAAAGAATATTTTAAATGCTTGTATGTCGCAAGTGATGCTATCAATAGTGAAGGCTATCTAAAACTAACTAAATTAGTTGACCCCAAGAAAATAATTATTTCTGATAAACCTTTTAGTATTGTTAAATCCAAAGATAATTCTCATGTCCTAGGTGTTTTTGAGAAATTCACTTCTAAGCTTGATGAGAACACCTGCCATTTAGTGATGGTGAATCCTAGCGATATGGGTAACCTAGGCAACGCCATGCGTTCTCTTTTAGCTTTTGGCTACCACGATTTAGCTTTGATTGAGCCTTGCGCTGATATGTTCAATCCTAAAGCAGTAAGAGCCTCTATGGGTGCTATCTTTAAAATCAGAGTACAATTATTTAAAACCTTCGATGATTACATTAAGGAATACAAACGCCCTTATTATCCTTTTGTCCTCGATACTTCTAATCCTTTAGGTAAAGTGAAATTTAAGAAGCCTTGCTCTTTAGTCTTCGGAAATGAAGCTACAGGGCTTCCCTCTTCTATCCACAATGAAAACAATGTCCGGATTGAACAATCGGATGAAGTTGATTCTTTAAACTTAACTACCTCAATTGCTGTTGCTTTATATGAATTAAAAAAGAACTAGAAAAGACTAAGCTGAGTAGAAGAATCATCGGCTTTGATATCAGGGCTTTTTAAAGTACCTATATCAAGGAGCGTTTTAGTTTCATCTAAATAGAAAGAAGCCTCGTCTTGATTGATAGCAAAGGGCATCCGATAGTGGTAGTAGGCTACTTCTTCATTCGGTTTCTTTGTCAAAATGACAAACTCGTTGTGACTATATAAGCCTAACAAATAGAAAAGCTTTTCCTTAGCCTTGAAGCGATGTTCGACATGATATTCATCATCTTCAAAGAAAGCCGTAATAGGTATTAGGCATCTTTGCTTCTTAAAGAGGTCAGCAAAAAGAGGTCTTTCAGAAACGGTTTCAATCCTGGCATTATAGACAGGCTTGTCATACAAAGTAAAACCAAAGCCCATTTCTCTTAAGTAGGGTTTCCTATCAATAGCCATAATAATAGGAGCCTTATTTAAGACCTTAATATCTTTTTGCTTTAAGATAATATCTGAATAACCGGATACAGATTTAAGCGAAGTGAATTCATCGCTTTCAATCTGATAGTGACGACACATTAAAGCACTAAACCTTTCATGATTGTGGCGGCAAAGAGGAAGTAGAAGCAAATGGAGATGACATCAAGAATATTTGAAATCAAAGGCTGAGACATGACGGCCGGATCAAGATGAATCTTCTTAGCTAGCATCGGAAGAGAGACACCCAAGAACTTAGCTAAGATGATTACCACTAAGAAAGTCAAAGAGACGACAGCGGCAATACTAAGATAGAAGGGAGTATAGTTTCCGCCATACTGGGTATTGACTACTTCAATATCGCCAGCTGAAGGAGTGACTAGATGGCAGTATAATTCAACCAAGATCCATCCAAAGGAGAAAAGAGCCATAACAATAGCAGTGATAGCCGCGGCTTTGAATTCCTTAAAGGCTGTCTTAAAGTACTGCTTAGGGGAAATATTCCCTAAGGCTAACTCTCTAACAATTACAGTAGCCGTCTGGTCAGAGGCGTTGCCGTTAGTTCCCATCACTGAAGTCAAGAAAGGCGTTAAAAGCGGAATAGTAGCAATAGCACTATCAAGGTAGGACATTGCCATTGAAGTGAAAGTGTTCAAAACTAAGAGAATAATAATCCAGAAAGAGTAACTCTTAACAAGCTTAAGGACTGGTGTCTTTAAATAAGGCTGCTCAGTAGGAAGCATAGCAGATGAAAGCTGAATATCCTCAGTGTTTTCAGCGTTGGCGACATCCATGACATCATCGAAAGTGATGATACCTAGCATTCTTTTGCTGCTATTAGTGACAGGCATGACGGAAATATCATATTTTCTAAAGTCCTGAAGAACGATTTCCTGATCAGTATCAGCTTCAACAGAGACAAAGTCATTCTTCATCAAAGACTTGAGAATATCAGTGGAATCTGCTTCTAAGAGCTTATCTAATGTGATAACGCCGACTAGTCTTCTAGTGTTATCAGTGACAAAGATTTCCCAGACAGTTTCTAGGCCTTTGCCGTTAGTCTTAATCTTTAGAAGAGCATCATTGACAGTATCGGTATCCTTAACTGAAAGATACTCAGGTGTCATGATGGTACCGGCACTATCGTCTTTGAATCTCAAATAAGTAGAAATTCTAGCTCGGTCTTCATTGCTGGTAGCTTTTAAAACCTTGTTAACCAAATTAGCCGGTAAGTCATCGACAAAATCGACGAGGTTATCAGTAGCCATGCTGTCAACAATGTTCTGCAAGTCAGCGGAAGAAAAAGCCTCTACGACTCTTTGCTTGGTTTCCTGACTTAAGAAAGTAAAGATAGGGGCAGCATCATCGGATTTTATGGACTTAAAGAAGAAAAGCAAATCCTCTTCTTCTAGGTCATTCAAAGCTATAGAAACGTTATGAGGATCATATTGAGAGACAGTCATCTGAAGCAAGGAAGTGTTGCGGTTTTTTACGATAGCCTTTAAAGTCTCAGGATAAAGCGGATGGTTGACCTTTCCGGTTAACGAATTATCAACCTCAATCTCTTTATCTGAATCGGCGTTTAACTCCTTGAGGAGTTCATCAGTCATCTTTTCGTCTTCATTCTTTTTCATGATGATGTCCTCCTTTTAAATTAAACCAACGGCCATGGTCAATAAACCAGGGTCGATAGAATTGATGATGGCTTCAGCTGTTCCAAAGTAGACCAAGAGAGTAAGAATATCCATCAAGGAAGCAATCAAGGGTCCGCTCATAAAAGCAGGATCAATATGGATGACTTTAGCAAACATAGGTAAAATTACGCCGAAGAGCTTAGCAAAGGTAATACCAAAGAGGAAGGAAACTGAGACAATAGCGGCGATAATCATAAACCCGTTCTGGGTAGTGCCAAAGTAGGTGGCTAAGTTAGCTTCCATCTCAGCGGTGGTATTAAGAATAGGAGTATTTAATTCCATCATCACCCAGCCAAAGTTAAAGACGGCAACCAACAAAGCTGTTAAGAAACCAGCTAGTAATTCTTTTCCGGCGACCTTAAAGAAATCTTTGTTCTTGATTTCTCCTGTAGCTAATCCTCTAGTTACTGATGAAGTGGTTTGATCACCGGCATCACCACAACTATCAGCTAAAGCAGGAATAAAGGAAATCAAAATTGGTAAAGTCATTAGGGCTCTTTCAAAGCTAGAAATAATCATAGCTGAGAAGGTATTGAGAACTAAAAGAATAATAAGCCAGATAACATAAGACTGAGCCAACTTAAAGGTCTTAGTCTTCATATAGGAAGTGCCCATCTTGGCGACACCGCCTTGTCTTAAGACATCCTCAGTGTTCTCTTCTTCAATGACATCCAAGACATCATCGAAAGTGATGATACCTAACATCTCACCTTTTCTGGAGATAACTGGAAGGACAGCTAAATCATATTCTTTGCAGATAGGGATAGCTTCCTCCTTATCGGCAATAGGTGAAATATAAGGGAAATCCTTTTGCATGACTTCACTTATTTGCTTATTTTCATCTTCAAACATCAAGTCTTCAAGATTTTGAATACCCAAGACAATGTTATTACTATCAGTAATAAAGATGGTTCTAACAGTTTCAAGTGTATTTCCGAGAAGCTTTACCTTTTGAAACACAGTCTTAATCGTATCAGTAGGAGGTACAACCAAGTAATCGGTTGTCATGATGGAACCGATGGTATCATCAGAGAAGCGGGCTAGTTTTACAACCGTTGCTCTTCTTTTAGCCGGTAAAGCTAAAAGTACTTTATCTCTTAATGATTTGGTGAGATCTTCAACAAAATCTGCTAAATCATCAGTAGGGACATTAATTAAGACATTAGTTAAGATTTTACGAGGTAAGTTATTGCAAAGGTACTCTCTAGTCTCAACAGAAAGATAGGAAAATATTTCTCCTAAGGAATCATAGTCATCGACCATTGAGAAGAAGATATTAGCTTCTTCATCAGAAAGCTCGTTTAAAGCTTCAGCTATATTAACATCGGAATTTTCCTTGTTAATTTGAATAACGCTGGCTTTATCATTAGTGATTAAAGACTGGTGTAATTCATCTGCTGAAAGGGGATTATTGACATGAGTGTCAGTAATATCCTGCTCATCGATGGTCTTTTCTTCTTTATTTTCTTGCTGGTTATCAGTCATGTTTAATGCCTGTTTATTTTATATATTAACCTATAGCAGTTAAAGAAGAATAGGGTTAGGCCAATATATGTTCTATTTTGTAACCTTAGCTATTAACTCATCCAGTTCTTTTACTGTATGGGCAATTAAGCCAGGGTTTGCTTTTTCAATCTCTTCACAGCGGTTGTTAGGATAGCCATAAGTAGCTGAGATAATGTCAACAGAGACATCTCTCATCATCTTTACATCAGCGATAGTATCGCCAATATAAATTACATCATCTTTATTAAGCCCATAATCATGAAGTAATTTGATAATGGATTCTTCTTTGTTGCTCTTAGTCATAGCACCAGTATAGTTTTTAACAAAATACTGTGATAAACCTAGATCTTTTAAGGAGATATCTAAAGTTTCTTGGCTTCTTCCAGTTAGCATTACTACTAATAAGTTCTTCTCAGAACTATATTTCTTTAATAAATCCCGCATTCCAGGAAATGGTTCTTTTAATAAGATTTTTGATTGCTCTTTATAGACATCTAAAAAGTAAGACCAAGCCTCTTTAAAGCTCTTTTCATCTACAAACTTCGCGATGATACCTTTTTCCGTTGGCCCATAATATTTAATAATGTCTTGCTCTGTGAAAGTTGGATTTGCAAACTTCTTGATAGCCTGATACATCGTATATCTTTCCAGCTTGACACTATTACCGATAGTCCCATCGAAATCAAAGGCTAGAACAGTCTTCTTTTTCATACTCGACCATTGTAACAAACTATTTAGCAAATGGGTTCAAAAATCGATATTATTTTTTGAACTTTATTTATATAAAGGCAGTATTGGCTTTTTAGGCTCTAAATTATGGTTACATTTACCGATAATTTAATGAAAAGACATAACGGATATATTAGAATAGATGAAACCTAAAAAAGGAAAGACATGATTAATCTAAATTCTGATACTCATTATCTTTTAATAGCTGACCAATGCTATCAAAAACTCTTACTTCAGTTTAAGAATAAACACCCTGAAGCTGACTTTAAGTTTTTAAGTCGGGAAGAGCTCATTGACAGGCTTTCTTTTACCTATGGTAAAGATCCTATTCCTTATCTACTCACTAAAGGAGAACTTGATTATTCAAGACTTAAAAAATTTCTTAAGGTTCTTAGAGTAGCCGATTTATCAAAATCAAAGGAACTATTCCAAGTTAAAGCTGACTTAGATGAAAAGGGATATTTAGAGACTGATGATCTAGCCTCTTATGAACTCCATAACAGCAGCATCCTTCTTTTTGAAGATGATGAAGACTTTGAATTAAAAAATCTTCTTGAAAGGAAAGGCTATTCGTATCGTTTGGTTCATTTTGGCGATCTTGATTTTCAAGTTACTTATAAAGGCCAGCCTAGCCTTTATCTTTTCTCCGATAAAATGATGCAGTTTATGTATATCTATAGTGATATCAGAAAGAAAATAATTATTGATAAGGTTGATCCTAAGAATATAACCCTTCTTTTAAACAATAGTGCCGATTATTACTATGCTTCCTTAATGGCTGATATTTTTAAAGTGAAGACTGATTTAAAAAGAGAACAGCCTCTTATATGTGATATTAAAGTTAAACAGATTCTCGAACAGTTCAAGAAGAGAGAACCGATTGTCTATAGCGCTGACTTAAAAGAAGACACTCCAGAATTCATCATCAAGAATATCATCGACACCTATCAGTTAGATAAGCTTCCTAATAGGAAATTTGCTTTCTTGAATCTCCAGGAGATCTTAAGTGCTTATACTATTTCCTTTCAGGATAACAGTGGAGGAATAAAGGGAAGCACTAGTTTTGATTTTAGCCCTGATTCTTTAATCTATGTTACTAACTTTGAACATGATGTCTTCTATAAGACTTATGATGACACTAACATTTATACTGATGCAAAGCTTTCTCTTTTAGGTGTTAATCCTAGTTATGTTTTAACTAAACTAGATCGAAGGAAGAAACTTAATTATCTTTCTTATCTGAATATATCTTTAGCTAGTAGAGTAAAACTTCATCTTGATGAAAAAATTTATGAATCACAGTTTATTGATGAGATGAATTGGGACATTGTTAGTAAATCTATTAATGATACCGGCTCATATACAAGTGAAGCAAAAGCTTTATTATCAAGTAAAATCAAAGATGACATCTTTAGTTTACCTGATAATGAATATAAGGACTTTGATCATTCATATAAGACTATTACAGCTGAAATAAAGAAGCCTGATGAATATTCCATTACCTCCTTAAATTCTTATTACACTTGTCCTTTCTTATATTATCTGCAGAACATCCTTAAGTTAGATAATAACGATCCTGACGATGACACATATGCTAGAGACTTCGGAAACTTCTGCCATCATATTTTTGAAAATATCTATGCTGCCGATTTTGATTTTGAAAAAGTCTTCCAAGAAGCCAGAAACGAATTCATTGAATCCCGGAAAAAGAATAATATTCCTACCACTAATAGAGAATTGATGTTTCTAGATATCTCTCATGACTGGTTAAATCAGTACACTCTTACCGCTAGACTCCAGTTTGTTGATTTATCAAAAGTAGAAGAAAAACACGAATATCCTATTAAGCTTATAGTCAAGTCTAATAAGACTAACAGCACTTATCATCTAAAAGGCCGTATTGATAAGCTCGTTTTTACATCTGGCTCATCCGATAAGAAGTATTACACCATTGTGGACTATAAGACTGGAAGTGAGAAATTCTCACTTCCTGAAGTCTTCTTAGGTGGCTCTTTGCAGCTCCCTTTATATGCTTTAGCATTAGAAGACAATAAGGAGAAGTATTCTCTAGTTGATCGTGACTTTGCCGGCTTTGGTATCCAGCATATCATCAAGAAGGGAACGATTAAGGATAGTAACGGAAGACTATCCGATAATGCTTTTAGAGGTGTCCTTAAAATCAGAGGTATTGGTTTAGCTTCTAAGGATTATTGCTCTGTTTTTGATAAGAGTATGATTAAAGTCAATGGAGATTTAAAAAAGAAAGGCGATTATCTCTATCCTGGTCAGACCTTTTTAGATGAGAAATCAGAATTAGTTGATGGCTATACTTTTTCTAATTTAAAAAGCGATACTATTGAAGCCTGTTCTAACACTTTAGACAAAATAACTAGTCAGGATTTCTCGATTGCCCCAACTATCATTAAGAATAACGGTATATCTCAATGCTCGTATTGTTCCTTTAGGAATATCTGTTATCGTTCCATTGATGATATTAAAGTCCTGATTGATCAGATCAATAAACATTTCTATTCTCCAACCAAAGATGATAAAGACGATGAAAGCGAGGACGAGGATTAATGGGTTTCAATTCACAGCAGCAAGAAGCTATTGATGCTAGCTATAAGACTAATGTCCTGATTTCAGCTGGAGCCGGAAGCGGGAAAACCAAGATTCTATCAACTAAGGTTTATAAGCTAGTCCATGAAGATCATATTGATCCTTCTTCTTTATTGGTCTTAACTTTCACTAACAAGTCAGCTTTTGATATGAAGGAAAAGATCCTGGAACAGTTTGATAAGAATGATAGGGGCTCTTTAGATTCCGATAAGATACTTTCTAGCCATATTCAGACTTTTGATTCTTTCTCTCTTTATCTAGTTAAGAAGTATTCAACTTATTTAGGAATACCGGATAACATCAATATTATGGATGAAAGTATTCTTGAGACTAAGAAAAATGAGATACTTGATGATATCTTCGATGAATACTATATTAAAAATGATAAGCGATTCTTTAATACGTTGAAGAAATTTAATATTTGCGATGATAAAAAAACAAAAAATGTTATCCTTGATATAGATAAGAAATTTCAATCCCTGTTGCCTAGTGCTGTTAAAGATTTTACTGAAAACTATGATTCTAAATACTTAAGCGAAGACTTTCTGAATAAGGCTTATTCTGATTATCTTGAGAGCTATTATCAGATTATCAAAGAAAGGCTATCATTTATTCTTTTTGCTTATGGGAAAGATATTACTGATCCCGCTGCCATTTATAAAGATTTAGATAAAATAGATTTAAATACTTATTATCTTCATGGCGATTTTGAAGAGGAGACTTTAGAAAAGGTTTTAAATGAAATTAGGGATTTACTTAAGGTTCCTAAGGATAAGTTTATTTCTTCGATTAAAGAAACCATTGAAGAGGATCTCTTTAATAGAAGGAAACCCAAAAAGTTTGAAGATCCCAAAGATAAAGAGGTTTATAAAGCTTTAGTTGGGGTCCTTGTAGATGATTTCAAATCAATCGAGTATGGTAAGGTTAATCCTAAAAATGACTTAACTAAAGCTGATGACTTTGAAACTCAAAAAAGAATCCTTCTTTCTTTTAAAGATGATATCAAGCTCCTCTTTACCATTGTTAATGAGTTGGATAAAAGGCTGATGGAATATAAGAAGAGTGTCGGTGGCTTTGCTTTCTCTGATATCTCTAGAATGGCCTTGTCTTTGCTTACCAATGATGATTTTAAAGTGGCTGGAGATGAAATCAAGAACCGTTATAAGTTCATTCTAGTAGATGAATATCAGGATACTAATGATTTCCAAGAGCTTTTCTTAAACAGTATCTCTGAAAAAGCGACTTTATTTTGTGTTGGCGATGCTAAGCAATCCATTTATGGCTTTAGAAATTCCAACTGCCAGCTTTTCATCAATAGAAAAGAGAAGTATTGGGCAGATAACAATCCCGATAAAGAAAAAGTCATTGAGATGAATACTAACTACCGATCCTTTAAGAAAGTGCTTGATGATATCAACTTAATTTTTTTAAATTACATGACTTCCAGTCATGGTGGCATTAGCTATGATGAAAAAGAAAGACTTCACTATGATAGTAAAGTTAATCTTTATAGTCCTGATAAGCTTTCTCCAACTGGAGAATATGGTATCAACCTTATAACTATTAAAGGAATGGATAGTTCTTCTAAATCTGAGGGAGAAGAGGAATGCCAAGCTATCATCAATGATATCATTACTAAAATTAGAAACCATTATCAGGTCTTGGACAAGGAAAAGCACATTTTAAGAGACTGCACTTTCTCTGATTTTGCTATTCTGATCAGAAAGAAAAGAAACTTCACTCCTTATGAAGAGGCTTTTAACAAGGCCGGTATTCCTCTTAACAACGATATTGAAAGCCATCTTTCTGATATTGATGCTATTTCCTTGTTACAGTCATTGATTGCTTTACTTTCTTTTGAAATGAAACTTACTGATGAGAATGTTAGGCATCTGTTTATGTCGGTAGCTAGAAGTTACATCTATGGCTCTTTAGAGGGATATGATGATACTAAAATCTATAAAATCCTGTCTGATACTTCAAATAGTCTTCTCTATCATGACCCCATCATGGTAAAGATCAATGCCTTCATTAAAGAAAATCAAGGCAATAGTTTCTCAACTATCTTCCTTAATCTTCTAGATTCTTTTGGAGTGATTAAGAAACTAAATAGGGTCGGAGATATTGAAAACAATGTTGCTAAAATAGATTCTTTCTATAACTTGATTCTTTCTCAGGAGCAAGTCGGTGATGGACTGAAAGAATTTGTCACCCTCTTTAAGTCAATCAACAAATACAAAGTCGATATGACTTCTAAAACGGTCTTAGATATAGAGAATGCTGTTGAACTGACGACAATTCATAAATCAAAAGGCTTAGAATATCCAATTGTTTATCTTCCTACTACTGATAATTGCTTATCAAAAGCCGGAAATAAGGATAAACCTGATTATGAGTTTTCTAAAGAATTAGGTATTCTCCTTCCTAATTATCAATTAGGTGAAAGTATTCATACCTTCCTTAATCAGTTAAACAAAAACACTTCTGCTAGTTCAAACGAAGAAATAAATGAGAATGTCCGTCTTTTCTATGTAGCTTTGACTCGTGCTAAGGAATCTATTTATATAGTTGGAAATGCCAAGCCTAAAGAAGGCTTGATTGATATGGTAGAACATTCCTACCACTATAAGAAACTAGATAAAGAGTATTATTCTTCCTATATTCCTGCTTTAGAAGAAAATGATTTTTATAAGTCTTATCAGAAATGCCTTTCTCTTCAAAAGACCAGCTTTGAAAATCTCACCGAAATTGATGATCCTGAAAAGAAAGACTGGTTTGATATTAACGTCAATCAAAAGATTGAAGCTGATATTGACAGTGATTTAGATCAGCTTTCTTATCTGCTTTTTAAAAAGCAGTTAGAAAAGCTTGATGGAACGGAAGAGGAAATCTATCAGGTTTTCCTGCATCATTATTTTGGGACCGAAAAGATTTCAACTAAGACGCTTTTAGAGGGCAAACAGTATCAAGACAAACTTAATAGCCTTCATATTGATGCAAACGAGACCTCTTTAGAAAACTATCTTTCTAGATTCTCAGCCGCGCTAATCAATATTGATGAGACCTTCTTTTTGAGTCCTAGTGATATTAAGAATCTCGATGATCCTAAAATAAAAATAGCGAATATGTTTGTTGCTGATTTAGCTTATGTTATTGATAGAAAGCAAGATGAATTAATTACGACTATTTATCAGTTCAATACTAAAGTGTTTTCTACCGATACTAAGATAGAACCTCTTAATCAACAAGATAACAAAAAATACAAATTCAATATTGATGACTCAGATATAACCTATCAAGTGAATGAAAAGAAACGAGCTTCGAAGTTCTCTATCAGCAACGATTCCTTAACTGTCAGGAAGAAGGACACCGGTCTTCTCTATCATCGTCTTTTAGAGCTAACCGATTTTAAGACTAAAGATACTTCTTTCATCAAAGACCTAAATGAAAGAAAAAATATCGATAAGGTATTAGCCTTACCGATATTTGCTGATTTAGCTAGTGCTAAAGTCTATCACGAATACGGATATTATGATCAGGAGCTTAAAACGACTGGCTTTATTGATTGCCTGATTGTTAGAAAAGACCATATAGATATCATCGACTACAAGCTTAAGAATTTAACGGACGAGGCATATCAAGAACAGCTAGCTACTTATTCTCGGAATATTTCGGCTCTTTATCCTTCTCTTCCGGTTCATTGCTACTTGCTATCGATACTGGATGGTACTCTTCAGGAGATTCAAAAGTAATTTCTTTGATTCTTAGACGGAAGGCTTCGGTCTTTACTTTAACTTCGCTTCTATCAATGAAGTAGATAGTTACTGCTTCCCAGATGAAGACCCAGGCAGCTATATCTAAGACTTCGCTGATTATGCTTTGAGTCATTTCATTCATATTTAGGTTCTTGAAATAGAAGCTTAATAGGATGTTAGCTATCAGGAAAAAGAGACCAAATAATAGAAGGATGAAAGAAACGTTTCTTTTTCTTCTTAGAATCACTCTTGAATTGAAGAACTGAATATCTAGGTTATCAGCAAAGATATGATTGGCTTCTTCTATCGTATAGCCATCGTAGTCTTTGATGACAAAAGCTAGTTTTATCTTATAGACATTAGGAATCATTGCTACAATTCCACTTAATTTATCCTTAAACTCTGAAGAAAAGAATCTGGCTTTGCCATTACCGATAGTCTGATCAAGCATATCTTCTAAATGGGTGTAATGAAATTCAATAGTGGCAGTTCCAGTTTTATCATCTAAGACAAAATATTTATTAAGAATATCGTTTTGCTGAGCGAAGATTTTTCTTCCTAAGACATTCTTCTTTGTCTTCCTATCAGGCTCTTTAAGTTCCATAGTAGTGACTTCCTTTTTAGATATTTTATGCTAATTCCGTCTTACCTGTATACAAATTATAGTAAGGGCCTTTATTATTCAGCAATTCTGTCTGTGTTCCTCTTTCGATGATTTTACCATTATCAAGAACCATGATTTCATCGGCATCCCTGACCGTGCTTAAGCGGTGAGCAATCACAATGACTGTTCTTTCTTTCATCAGTTTCTTTAAGCCTTCATGGGTAAGCTGTTCACTTCTAGTATCAATATTAGAAGTAGCCTCATCCAAGATTAATACTGGAGGCTGATTTAAAGTGGCTCTAGTTAGACCTAATAATTGTCTTTGACCCTCTGATAAGTTAGCGCCATCATCGTAAAGCATAGTCTTATAGCCGTTTGGCATTCTCTTAATGAAACTGTCAGCGTAACTGTTTTTGCTGGCTTCTATGATTTCTTCTTCGGTAGAATGCCTTCTGACATAGCGGATATTATCATCAATAGTTCCGGTAAAGAGATGAGTGTCCTGAGTCACCATCGATAATGCTCTTCTTAGTGATTCTAGTTTCATATCATAGATATTAATTCCATCGTAAGTGATGCTGCCGGAATCAATCTTATAGAATCTAGTCAGTAAGGACATAATGGTTGTCTTTCCAGCTCCAGTTGATCCGACAAAAGCAATTTTTTCTCCTGGATGGACTTCAAAAGAAATATCTTTCAGTATCTGCCTTCCCTTAATGTAGCTAAAGTTGACATGACTAAAGACAATATCACCGTGGATAGGTTTATTTACAACAGTTCCATCTTTTTGAGGTATCACCCAGACATATCTGTCTTTAAAGACTTTGTCATGAGTGGAATCTATTTTCTTTAAGGTGACAGTTCCACTATCTTCTTCATTCTTCTCATCCAGGAAATGGAAGATTCTTTCAGCGCCGGCAAGGCCAGAAAGAATACTATTGATATGCATAGTCAGGTAGTTGAACGGCTGACAGGCAGTTCTGACAAAGACCAAATAGGAAGATAGTCCTCCGATTCCGCTAGTCAAAAGCCCTTGAGTCAAGAAGATACAGCCAACGACTGAGGAAATAGCAAAGTTGAAGTAGCTCAGTGACACGTTAAAAGGAATAGAGAGCTGAGTATGATAGAAGGCATTTTCGCTAGCTATCTGCCATTTCTTGTTGGAATCTAAGAAACTATCCAAACTGGCCTGCTCATGATTGAAGGCTTTCTCGACTTTGATTCCTGAGATGTCCTCTTCAATCTTGGAGTTGAGTTCGGCTAAAGCATCCTGCTGCTGAGTAAAGTATTTCCGAGCGGCTTTGGAATTAAAGAACATAAAGAGGAACATGATGACTAAGAAGAAGATGACAATTAAAGACAGATAGACATTGATGAGGAAGAGACAAACAATGGTTCCGACTAATTTGGTTAGTGACAAGAAGATATTAGCTAAGGAATCGTTCATCATGATGATTAAGGTATCGACATCGTTGGTGAAGTAAGTCATGATGGAGCCATGGGTATGAGTATCAAAATAAGAGATAGGAAGTGACTGCATCTTATCAATTAAATCTTCTCTGATTTCAAAGAGGACTCTTTGAGTAAGCCGTACCATGCTTTGAGCATAGATGATATTTGCTACTACTCCTGTTGCAAAGATAGTTAAAACAATCAGGCAGTATTTAACTAAGTTACTGCCATTATTGTAAGCTAAGTCATTGATGACATCCTTGGTATAGAAGTTACCTAGGACTGAAGCTAGACCGCAGATGACTACTAAGAAAATAATGAAGGCAAAGATAATCCTTCTCCCTTTGAAATAGGAGAATAGCCTTTTTATTGTAGGACCTAGTTGCTGTGGCTTACTGTGTGATAAGGTTTTCATGCTTTTAAGCCCTCGGTTTGAATCTTGTAGATGGATTGATAAATAGGATCTTTCTTAATGAGCTCGTCGCTGGTTCCGATATAATTCAGTTTTCCTTCATTAAGAACAATAATCTTATCGGCATCTTCGATAGTGGATACCTTCTGAGAAATCACAATCTTAGTCATATGAGGCAGGTCATACTTCAAGTTATGTTTTACTTCGGCCTCAGTGATTCGATCAAGAGCCGAGAAAGAATCATCAAGAATAAGAATCTTTGGCTTCTTTAGAATTGCTCTTGCTAAACAGATTCTCTGTCTTTGACCGCCCGAGACGTTTGAACCAGTCTGTCCCATCTTAGTCTTAAAGCCAGCCGGGAATTTTTCCATGATGAAGTCATAGCAGCCGGCTATCTTACAGGCTTTGATGATCTCTTCTTCGGTGGCTAAAGGATTTCCCCAGCGGAGATTATCTTCGATGGTTCCGCTAAAGAGAGTCGGATTCTGAAAAGAAATTGCGATATTCTTTCTCAGTTCTGCTAAGGAGTAGTCTTTAATGTTGTTATTAGAGACTTCAATACTACCGCTTGTGACATCATAGAAGCGGTCAAGAAGATAGACTAAGGTAGTCTTTGAGCTACCTGTCTGCCCTAGGATACCGACAAAGTCGCCATCATTGATTTTAAAGGAGATATCAGATAAGACGTTTTCTTTTGCTGAATCATTATATTTAAAAGAGACATCATTAAAAGAGACTGAACCATCAGTGATTTTTAATTTGGAGTCTTTCTTATCTACTATCTCATTCTGAGAATTAAAGACTTGAGCAATACGGTAGGTGCTAGCCTCAGATCTCGTGAAAGTCATAAAGACATTAGAAAGCATATTCAAAGAAGCTAAGACTTGCATGACATAACTTAAGAAGGAAGAAATATTGTTAATCATTCTTCCGGTGGTATCAGATAAAGATAGTTTTCCACCGACAAAGAGGATTCCTAAGATACAGGCATAAGTCATGAATTCCATAATCGCCATATTCCAAGCACCAATAGAGAAGGACTTAGTCCCGATATCCTTAACTTCATTATTTACTTTAGTGAATTTGGAAATCTCATATTCCTTCTTGGAGTTAGCCCTAACTAGCTTCATAGCGACTAAGCTTTCCTGAGTGGTCCTGTTGATTTCATCTAAGGCTCCCTGAACTTTTACAAAAAGAGGCTTAGATATTAAAAGCACCACCGTTAGAAGCACGGCAAGAAGAGGAACGATGATACCGAAAACTATCGATAACTGCTTTGACATAATGATAGCAAAGACAAAGGAAAACACTAATTGAAGAGGAGCTCTTAATAAAGGCCTTAAGACTTGGCAGAAAGTATCGGAGATAATCTGAACATCGTTAGTCATTCTTGTAACTAAGGAATTTATTCTAAATTCGTCCAGCTCCTTAAAGGAAAAGTCCTGAATCTTCTTAAATTCTTCTTTTCTTAATTCATAGCCGAAACCCCGGCCTGCTTTTGCAGTGAATTTGGCAGTTATGATTCCTAATCCAAAGGCCACAACTGCAAATCCTACCATAATTCCGCCCATTCCTAGGGTGTATTGAAGATTTAAAGTATAAGAAGCAATATTTCCGCTCTCATCAAAAGTCGGAGTCATACCATTATCAAGAAGCTGATTCATCAGGAAAGGAATACTGATCTCTAATCCACACTCAATAATGATTGCAATGACTGCCAAGATAAAGTATTTACGGTATGGCTTTAGGAATCTTAGAAATAGGGTTTTATTTTTTTTCATTTTGGTTATTAATATTCATATATTTATTCTACTAACTTAAAACAAAAAGTCTATTTTTAAGTCTTCATTATTGTGTTAAATACTTTGAGCGTCTTATTTGAAATGGAAATCGGAATTGCTATACTTATCATAAGGAGTAAAATCAAATGAAAGATTTAAAAGGTACTCAGACTGAGAAGAATCTTCAAGCCGCTTTTGCCGGTGAGAGTCAGGCTCACACCAAATATGCTTATTATGCCTCTGTTGCTTCTAAAGAAGGACACACTGAATTTGCTGAATTGTTCAATGAGACTTCTAGAAACGAGAATGAACATGCTGAAGTTTGGTTCAAGTTCTTACATGATGGCGGAATTCCTACTACTGAAAAGAACATTGAAGATGCCGCTACTGGCGAGCATTACGAAACTACAGTTATGTATCCGGAGTTTGCTAAGACTGCCAGAGAAGAAGGCTTCCCTGAAATTGCTGCTAAGATGGAATTAGTCGGCAAGGTCGAAGCTCGTCATGAAGCTAGATATAGAGCTATGCTTGATCAGCTTCATACCAATAAGGCTGTCATCAAACAGGGAGCTGTTATTGTTTGGAAATGCCAGGTTTGCGGACACATCCATGTTGGACCTGTTGCCCCTTCAATCTGCCCTATCTGCGGACATAAGAATTCCTTCTTACCCGAAGTAGTCAACTACGATTGGACGGCTAAGTAAATAACCAAAAAGGGCTGCTATAAGGCAGCCTTTTTCAATGGGTTTATAATTATTTCTTTTCGTCAGTAAGGAGGATAGCTTCTTTATCGTCATTCAAGTAGACGGGGTAATCTTTATCAAACTGCAGGCTTCTAATATACTTTTTTGTAAAGGTACCAATTAAGGGATAGGTA
This sequence comes from Caryophanales bacterium UBA7642, assembly GCA_002483745.1. GTDB lineage: Bacteria > Bacillota_I > Bacilli_A > RFN20 > CAG-288 > Enterosoma. The sequence goes on from DLIM01000004.1 coordinate 33,710, forward strand.
GAACTTTTCCCTTCGCTATCAATATAGGTTCCATCAATCTGTTTCTTTTCAAGATTCGGAGTCAGTTTCATCTTCACGACTTTTCCCTTTTTCTTAAAGAGCTTATCAATACTATTTTTAGAGATGATTAAACCAAAGATGATATAGCCAATGGCAGCAACAGAAATAAAGATTCCTAATATTAATAGACTGATGATATTGGTACCAGTTTCTTTAGTGATAGAAGCAAAGATTGTTAGTGCTAATCCAATTAAAAGTATAAAAGCAAAATATAATGATGTTAAGAAGTTGCTCCAATAATAGCCAACCATTCTTTTTGCTTTGATGCGAGTGAATTGATCCTGCTCCTCAACATCTGATTCTATTCCAATCATTCTTTTAACGCCTTTAGCAGTTAAGAGAACGGGAGTGTTCTTCTTGCTGGAGTAAATAAAGACTCTTTGGCCTCTTCTAAAAAGGCCAGTGTTATAGAAAATTAAGAAAAATCCCTGAGCTCTTCCAGTCATCATCTGCCCTTTACTGTTGAAGAAACTAATGCCTACTACTCCATATTCGGATTGATAGACCCTAGCTAGATCTATTTCGCCATCTTCACCTTTCCATCTTTTCACTGAAGAAAAAACCATGAAGATATCGATGAAGGCAAAGAGAGCACCGATGACATAGAGGAGAATAACAGTTACTAAGTCATAGGTCTTAGAAGAAGCAGTTCCTAATCCCTGGATATATGAAACTAGCATGATGGTTCCTAATGCAAGGAAGATAGCTGTTGGAAGTAAGAAACTAATAGTTGTTAAGGTCAAACCATATATATCAGAGGCTTTGAGATTCTTATTTTCGTTGCTGTCATTTTCCATAATTAAATTTTCCTTAACTGAAATTATAGTCTAAGTAGAAGCAAAAGAGGGAATGATTAAGGAAATTTAGCGACAAGTTAGCCTTTTTATCCATGAAAATATTTTCATGAAGTACCCTATTTTCTTTGACTTTATATATATTAATATATAAAATCTATGTATGTGGAGTAGCCACAGGAGGCTTTTTATGGAAGATAGTAAGAAAATGTACAAGGATCGTGTAACCATTTACGAAGTTGCTAAGGTAGCCGGTGTATCTTTAGCGACAGTTTCACGTGTTATCAACAATCATCCTAATGTCACTGATAAAACCAAGAAAGCTGTCAATGAAGCTATTCAGAGATTGGGCTATAAGCCTTCTGCTTTAGCTCAGGGTTTAGCTAATTCCAGAAGCACTAATATCGGTATCATGATTCCTTCTACTGGTTATGCATATGTTTCTAACATGCTCGATGGCATGATTGATATTGCTAAGATTTATGGCTATGTCACCTCTATTTTCATCACTAAGAGAACTAAGGAAGATGCCGCTCAGGTTATCGAATCCTTAATCAAGTCCCATGTTGATGGCGCTGTTATTTATGATGATGAATTAGGTACTGATGAAATCAGATCTATTCAGAACTATCATATTCCGCTTATTGTTATCGGACATGATATGGAAGGCGATGCCTTAGGCTCAATTATCATTGAGTATAAGGATCCTGTTATGGATGTTGTTAAAGAGCACCTCTTATCCGGTAAGGATGATGTCTATGTTCTTGATATCGTCAATGAAGGTAAGATGGTTGATGATATTAGAGATGGTCTAGTTGAATTTGCTAATGCTAACGGCAAGCATATTCAGACTTTGACCTTCAACGATTCTTACGGCATTGTCTATGCTGGCATGAAGGAATTCTTTATGACCCATAAGAGCGGCTATTTTGTTGCTCCTCGTGATTCTTTAGCGGCTGCTGTTGTTAACGCTGCCTTAGAAAGCGGTCTTAAGGTTCCTGATGATGTTGAAGTCTTGGCTGAAATCGGATCTAAATATTCCTATATCATCCGTCCGGAGATTTCTTCTTTCTCTATTGATATGTTCAAGGTCGGCTCTATTGCTGTCCGAATGCTGACTAAGCTTTTGAATGATGGAGAGCCTCTCGGGCAGAAGACCTTTAAGATCAGAGCTAAATACAACAAGAGAAATACTACTAAGTAGTTTTAGCTGGATGTGCCTTCTTTTAGAGGAGAATTGAAATGCATTCATTGTTTTTGATGACGACGACCTTAGCAATGGAAATTTTCATTCCAGTTGGTGTGGTAGCTATAATTGCTATCGTCTTTTTAGCTGTCTTTATCTACAAGAGACGTTATCGTCACAATTCTGATAGCATCCGCAAGGATTACGATATCTATCATTCTCAACTGACCACAGACTGCAAGGCCATGGTTTTAAGATTAGGGACTTTAGGTAAATATTCCGACTACTATCACACTCTTTATCTTGAAAGAGACAAAAAGTATAACGATATTCTCAATATCCGTGATAATGATATGGCTATCTCCTTGAATTCCTTGGATACTTTAATCAAAGCTAAGAACTATAAGTCCGTTAAGGAAGTCGAGAAACAATGCGATATTTCCATCAACGAATTTATTCAGTCAGTCTCTAACTTCAATGTCGATTTAACCTCCTTGCTGAGAGAAGATACGGATACTAGAGAAGCTTCTTTATCTGAAAAAGAAAAATTCCGTAAGATTAAAGATTTCTATACTATCCACCAAGGAGAACTGAAACCTCTTGAGAAGAGTTTCAATATCATCTTTACTAACTCGGAAAAGAAGTTTGCTCAGTTCAATACTTTTACCGATCAGGCTAAGTTTACCGAAGCTAAGGCTGTTCTTCCTGAACTTGACAAGATTCTTGATGCCTTGCTGAAGATTATGGATGAGCTTCCCTTACTGGAAACCTTAGTATCTTCTGTAGTCCCGGAAAAGCTTAAGAGCCTTAGAGCTGAATATGATCAGCTAATTAAAGAAGAATACACTCTTGATTATTTGAATATTCCCGATGAGATAGCGGAGATGGAGAACGAAATTTCCCAGATCTCTCAGCAGTTGATTCTTCTTGATACTACCGATGTCAAAGAAAGACTCGATAAGATTCAGGAAAGAATCACTGATACTAAAATCAAGTTTGAAAGAGAAAGACAGGCTAAGCAGAAGTTTATTGCTAACCAAAGCACTTTATCCGGTTCATCATTTGAGGTCGAAAAGCAGTATAGCCGTTTAATGAATCAGCTTCCCGATTATCAGAAGACTTATGTCCTTGATAAGAAATACATTGATCAGATGTATGCCTTAAAGAATGATATTGAAGCTATTGGCTATCTTAAACGTGAACTTGATAGTTATTTAGATACTTCAGCTAAGCAGCCGTATACAGTCATCACTAAAAAGATGTCTGATATGCAGCTAGAGATGGATAAAGTCAATCATACAATGGCCGATTATACTGATTACCTTAACTCCTTAAAGAATACCTCTCAGATGGTATATCAAGGATTGAGAGACTACTATTTCAAATTAAAGAGCACCGAACATAAGGTGAAAGTAGTTATCGGAGTTGATTCCTTTACTAATTCTGTTGCTCCCAAGTTCGCTGATCTCTATAAGAAGATAGCTTCTATTGATGGCATCATCTTAAAAGAGCCGGTTGACGTGAATCAGGCTGTTGAACTCTTTAATCCTTTTAAGGAAGCCTCAATTGCTTTGATTGAAGACATTGACAAGAAAGCGGATGAAGCCAGCAATGCCGAGGCCGCTATTGTTTATGCTAACGCCTATCGGGTTGAATACACTGATAGCCGTTCCTTATTGGATACTGCCGAAAAAGCTTTTAATGAAGGCGATTTCCAAAGAGCTTCCAGCAACGCTTTACAGGTATTGAAGACCTTCCAATCTGATTCCAGTAGTTCCCAGGCTTAAAATGAACAATAAAAGTTACATCTATTTCGATTGTTCGGCGACGACTAAACCTTATCCAGAAGTAATTGATACTTTTGATAAGGTCTCTTTAACCGACTTTGCTAATGCTTCCTCTACTCATGCCTTAGGATATCAAGCCAATAACTTATTAGGTAAGGCTAGAAGCCAAGTAGCTAAATACTTAGGCGTCCTAGAAGAGGAAGTCATCTTTACTTCTGGTGCTACTGAGGGTAATAACCTTTCTATTAAAGGCGTCTGCTACCACAACAAGAGCTGGGCCAATCGAATCATTACCACTAAAGCTGAACATCCTAGTGTTTTAGAAGTCTTTAAAGAACTAGAAAAAGAAGGTTATGAGGTTATCTATCTTGATTACGATAAAGAAGGCAGACTTGATTTAAATGAACTCAAGAAGTCTTTGAATGATAAGACCTCTTTAGTCTCAGTGATGGCAGTCAATAATGAGACCGGTTATATCTTCCCTATCAGGGAAGTCTATGAACTGGTCCACGCTAATTCGAAGGCTCTTCTTCATGTGGATGCTACTCAGGCTATCTGCAAAGAGGAAGTAGATCCATCCTATTATGATTTAATGACCTTTTCCGGCCATAAGATTGGCGGCTTAAAGGGAAGCGGAGTCTTAGTTAAAAAGAAGAATGCCATTTTAGAGGATCTGATGATTGGCGGCGGACAGGAATTCAATCTCCGCTCGGGAACTACACCTTTAGGTTTGGATTGCTCTTTAGCAACGGCTTTACGTCTCTCTTTTAAGTCTTTGCCTACCAGAAAGAAACAAGCCACTTTAATCAATCGGTATTTAAGAACTGAATTAAGTAAGATTAAGGAAGTAGTGATTATCTCACCTCTTGATGCTACTCCTTTCATTCTTAATTTTGCTTTAACTCTTCATAAAGGTTCAGTAATAGCGGAAGCTTTAAGCAACAATAATATCTATGTCTCAACCAAGAGTGCCTGCTCTTCTCATGAGCCAGGTATCTCTTATGTCTTAAAGAATGCTGGATATGATGACAATATCTCTCATAATTCTATTAGATTGTCTTTCTCAGGCTTAGAAGACTTAGAAGAAGCTAAGACCTTTATGACGGTTTTAAAGAAGTGCTTAGCCGATATTAAAGTAAAGGACTAACAAGAATGCAAACAGATATGATCATCGTCTTCTTTGGTGAGTTATCAACCAAGGGCAAGAACATCATGGACTTTATCAGGCTGCTTGGCAGAAACATCAAGTATGCCTTAAGGGATTTTAAAAAGCTCACTTATGAAATCAAGAAGGATCATATTTATATTCTTCTTAATGGTGAAGACTATGAAGAGGTCAAAAAGGGACTTAGTAAGGTCTCCGGTCTTATTTCCTTTGCTTTAGCTAAGGCTATTGATAAGGATATGGATAAGATCAATGAAGAATCCTTACGTCTTTATAAGTTATCCGGCAAGAAGACCTTTAAGGTTGACTGCAAGAGAGTCGATAAGACTTTCCCTCATCATTCCGATGAGGTCAATAGGGAAGTCGGCTCCTTTATTTTAAGAAGCGAACAAAATGCTAAAGTCGATGTCCATGAGCCGGAATTGCTGATTCACATCATGGTCAGATTGGAAGCCTGCTATATCTATGCCATCAAGGAAAAAGGCTTAGGTGGCTATCCTTTAGGGATTGCCGGAAAGTCTTTAGTCTTATTAAGCGGTGGCATTGATTCGCCAGTCGCTGCCTATCTGATGATGAAAAGAGGCGTTAAGATTGAATGCATCCATTTTGCTGCCCCGCCTTATACTTCCGCTCAGGTAATTGATAAGATTCATGACCTTCTTCATGTTTTAAATGATTACCAACCTGATATTAAGCTTTATGTTGTTCCCTTTACCGACTTAGAAAAGAAAGTCTATGAAATAGCTGGGCCTAGCTATTGTGTCACAGTCATGAGAAGAATGATGCTCCGTATTGCTGAAGGTATTGCCTTTAAGCACAACGATTTAGTTCTCTCGGGCGGTGAATCGATAGGACAAGTGGCCAGTCAGACTCTTCCATCCATGAAAGTCATTGAGGAATGCTCTCATCTTCCGATGATTAGACCATTAGCCTGCTCTGATAAGACTGATATTATTGATGTAGCTAAGAAGATTGGCACTTATGATATTTCTATTAGGCCATATGAGGATTGCTGCACTATCTTCCAGCTTAAGGATCCGGTTACTAACCCTCATCTTGACAAAGTCAAAGAGATTGAAGCTAGCTTCGATTATGAAACTATGGTCAAAGACTGCATCAGAAACGTCAAGGCTGAACATATTTCTAAAGTAGCAGAAGAAGAACTTTAATTCCTATGGATTCTTTTAATAACGAATCAATCCTTAATATCTCTCATCTTTGTAAGACTTATAAAGGTGGCGAGATGGCAGTTAAGGATCTTTCTCTGTCTTTAGAGCCTGGTGATATCTATGGATTTATCGGCGCAAATGGTGCCGGTAAGACAACTACTATTAAATGCTCAGTCGGAATTTTAGAGTTTGAATCTGGCAGTATTACTATCTGCGGACATGATATTCAGCATGACCCTATTTCCTGCAAAAGAAGCTTTTCCTATATTCCTGATAACCCCGACCTCTTTGATCAATTGACCGGTATTCAGTATCTGAATTTCATCGCCGATGTCTTTTCGTTGTCACAGGATGAAAGAACTAAGAAAATCCAACAGTACAGCCAGGCTTTTAATCTAGTGGATGCTTTAGGCGATTTGATTTCCACTTACTCTCACGGCATGAAGCAAAAACTAGCCATTATTGCTTCTTTGATTCATTCGCCAAAGCTATTTATTATGGATGAGCCTTTTGTCGGGTTAGATCCGGAATCTACTTTTAAATTCAAAGAAATGATGAGAGATTTCGTCTCTCAAGGAAATGCCATCTTTTTCTCAACTCATGTTCTTGACACAGCCGAGAAGCTTTGCAACAAGATCGCTATTATTAAAAAAGGTCAGCTGATTGCTAGCGGTGATATTAAAGAACTAACTCATGGTGAATCTTTAGAATCCTGTTTCATGGAGTATATGCATGAGTAAGGAAGTCCTCAAACTGACGAAGATGAATCTTTCTATCAACCTAGGAATCAATGAAGCCCGAATCAGTCAAGACAACACCAAGAAAAGATATTTCAGAAGAAATATTTTTACTTATGTTTTTCTTACTCTCTTACTAGTCTTCTATTCCGCTAATTATTCAGTAAGTCTTTTGAACGAAAAGACTATTCAATATATTCCT
>DLIM01000004.1:41036-42369 GCA_002483745.1 Caryophanales bacterium UBA7642
GGGAATGAAATCTTCAATACTGAATCGTATGAGAAACTGATAGTCTTACCTCTTAAGCCCCGCTCAATTATTCAGTCAAGATTCTTAGCGATGCTTTTAGAGAATGAGCTTTATGCGTTAGCTATTTATTTGCCCGCTATTATTGTCTATGGAACTCATGCTTCAATGACGGCTTCAGCGGTCTTTATCACTATACTTTTAGCCTTATTAGTGGCTCTATTCCCTTTGACTGTCGCATCCTTATTAGGAACACTATTAACCGGCCTATTTGCAAGACTTAAGCATCAGAATCTTATCAATAGTATCTTTATGATGCTTTTGATGTTAGCTATTGTGGTTGGTTCTTTCTTTTTATCCTCCACTCAGGCAAACACTAATACCGATGCTTATTATCAAAACCTTGCTAATAGTTTTGCTCAGATCAACAAATACTACTTCATGGGTAGATGGTTCTCTTCGGCAATTGTTTCCTCTTCCTGGCTAGATGCCTTGTATTTTGCTTTAGTGTCTCTTGGTACTTATGTTATCTTTGTTTTAATATGCACGGCTTTATTTGTTCCTATTTCCCAGAAGCTGAAAGGAAGTTTCTCGAAGAAACAGTATCATTTCGACTCTAAGAAGATGAAAAGAACCTCAGCTGTTAAAGCTTTCTTAGCTAAGGACTTAAAAATGTATCTTAATTCTCGCTCCTATTTGGTTAACACCATCTTTGGCTCTTTATTAGCAATAGTTGGTGTGATTGTCTATGCCATCATGATGAAAGGCTATGACTACTCTAAACTGACTTTCAATTTTGAGTCTCTAGTTCCTTTCATTATTGGATTGCTTTTAACGATGTCAGTGACTACCTCAATCAGTCTGTCTTTTGAAGGCAAGAACTGGTGGTTATCGTTAACTCTTCCAGTCAGCAATAAGACAATCTATGAATCGAAGATCTTAATGGATGTGATAGTTTCACTTCCTGGTTATTTGATTTCAACTATTGTCTTAGCCTGTGTGATGCCTTTTAGCATCGCTGGCTATATCTTCTTATTCTTAGTTCCCTTAATCTATATTGTTTTTTCAGCTGTAGTAGGACTATTAATCAACATCCGTTATCCCCGTTTTGATTGGAACAGCGAGAACGAAGTTGTCAAAAGCTCCAGCTCTTTATTATTCTCCATGCTTTTAGGAATTATTGACTTAGTTATTCCATGTGTCGGGGCTATCATGATTCCTACTCATTATAATCAGCTTTACTTAGCTTTATTTATGGTCTTGATTATAGGTGTTACTATTTTCTTGATTCATAAGCTTAATAAGATTCAGCTTAATCGGATTGGAAGCAAATAAA
>DLIM01000004.1:42575-65984 GCA_002483745.1 Caryophanales bacterium UBA7642
CATCAAGACACCTACTAATAAGGACAAGGAACCAAAGACTAAACCTAAGATAGCATTAGCATTAGAAAGATTCTTGATACTTATTTCCTCATTGATAGCCACTAATAAAGAAGAGACTGTGAAAGCCATAGCTTGGAAAGACCAAACTAAGGATAGGCATTTTCTAGCCACAAACATTAAGCTTTTTCTTTTAATGTTCTTAATTATTCCTATTACTGATAAGACTAGATCAGCAAAGGCAATGACACAGATGAGGATAAAGGCCCATAAAGGGAAGATAGTCTTTTCTTCCTTAACAAAGAATAAAGATACCATATAGGTTAAATAGAGTAAGTTAGCAAACACAATAATTAAAGAAATTGATTTATAAATTCTGATCTGCTGATTTTTGTCAGTTTTATTATTGCCTATAAGGAATAAAGTCTTGCAGACACCTAAAAGAATTTCACAGAATCCGGAGGCACTGTAAAAGTAAGTCTTAGAAGTAAAGCCAATGATGACTTTAGTTACTCCCCAAAAATAGTTGAAGACCATAAAAGCAAAGCTTAAGGCAATAGTGGTCTTATCACTTCTCTCAATGAGACTGCTTTCTTTTTGATTATTCATATATTTAGACCATGATATTAATAATATATTAAGTTGTTATCTAAATAATATCCACTAAAAAAGGTCAACTATTGCTAGCTGACCTTTATTTGCTTAGAACTACTTAGCAGCAGTCTTCTTGCTGTTTTCTTCAATAGCCTTGTTAGCAGTAGCAACGAGGTTCTTGAACTCTTCCGGATTGGTGCCAGCGATTTCACTGAGCATCTTTCTGTTAAGAGCAACATCAGCTAACTTAAGACCATACATGAACTGGGAATAAGAAGTATCATTGGCCTTGCAGGCAGCAGAGATACGTCTGATCCAGAGTTTACGATAATCCTGTTTACGTTCCTTACGTCCGTTGAAGCCATAAGCATCAGCTCTTAAGACGGACTCCTTAGCAGTCTTGTATAATCTATGTCTTGAACTGAAGAAACCTTCAGCTCTCTTCATTATACGCTTTCTATTAGCGTGTCTAACGGTTCCACCCTTGACTCTCATTTATTCATTTCCTCCGAGGTTTACTTGACGATCAAAGTCTTCATCTTTTTCGTCATGGTGGCGTTGAGATATCTGGCCTTGCGATTGTGTCTGATCATCTTATGGGTCTTATTGTGTGAAAGGTGGGAAGTATTCTGATTCCATTTCTTCATCTTACCATCAGCAGTAATCTTAAATCTCTTGACAGCACCACGCTTACTCTTCATTTTAGGCATCTTTCTGTCCTCCTATTTCTTTGGATTAAGCATTACGAAGTAGTCTTTGCCTAATAGCTCCGGCTCCTTCTCGGCGACGGCATAGTCCTTAACCATATCAAGGAAGCTAGATAAGGTCTGTTTGACGATATCCATTCTTTGCATCATACGGCCCTTGATAAAGACGGCGACCTTAACTTTCCATCCTTTTTGTAGATAACTGATGGTAGCCTTAGCCTTGGTCTCTAAGTCATGTTTATCGGTTGTGGCAGTGAAACGTATTTCCTTAATTACCGTCTTCTTCTGATTCTTCTTAGCTTCTCTTTCCTTCTTGTCTTTCTCGAACTTGTACTTACCATAGTCCAAGATCTTGCAGACAGGAGGCTGACGCTGAGGTGAGACGCAGAAGAGATCCATGCCCATATCAATAGACTTTTGAAGCGCAACTCTTAACGGGACAACCCCAAGATTCGCTCCATCAGGTCCAATGAGGTAGACTTCTTTGCAATGAATTCTCTCATTGACTAAATCGTGATCGTAATTACTTCTAGGACGGTACTGCCTATCTGACTGATAATCGTTTATAAGACTATTCCTCCGTGTATATTTTGTGAAAAAAGCGGGCTCTCGTTAGGAGAAACCCGCTTAAATACACTGTTTGATTATCCTTATATAGATAAGGATGATAATCAGGCATTTGACCTATCGGAACATTATCCAATCAGGTGAGAACGGGTGTTCTCTTTCCTATTCGCGATTTTTTCGCGTTAATAATATAAACTTATTATTCGATTAAGTCAAACTTTTTCTGATTTTTAGTCGCTTATAGTGTCAAATACATGTTTTGGTGAGGAATATTAGCATCTAGGAAGACTTTGCCATCAACTGGTTTAAAACCTAATTTTGTATAAAATCCCATGGCATGAACTTGAGCTTCAATATTAATTGTGTAACCAGTATGATCTTTCTTTAATAAATCAATCACGCTTTTCATCAGATAATAGCCAGCTTCCTGATGTCGGTATTCTTTTAAGATAGCTACTCTACCTATATGGAAACTTTTCTTTTCACTATTAGTAAATAAACGTAGAGTACCAATAGCTACCTTATCTTTATAGAGCAGAAAGTGTCTAGCCTCTTTATCGAGACCATCGATTTCTTCTTTGGGGGTTACTTTTTGCTCTTCAATAAAAACAACGGCTCTGATGTCATAGCAATCAATCATTTCTAAATAGGTTTTTACTTCTTTGACTGAATAGTTTTCCATACTTTATATAATAATACTTTTAATCAAGAAAAGAGGTCATCAAGAAGATGACCTCAGTTTCATTAAAATTAATAGTTTACCTAACCGTACCGAAGATTCTATCGCCGGCATCACCTAAGCCAGGGCAGATATAAGCGTTCTCATTGAGGCATCTATCTAAAGCGCCAGCATAGACCTTGATGTCAGGATTGACTTCAGCGAAGGCTTTAAGTCCTTCAGGTGCAGCGATGATGCAGATAAAGTGAATCTTCTTAGCACCATGCTTCTTGAGTAACGCAACAGCATCAATAGCTGAACCACCGGTAGCTAACATCGGATCAAGAATATAAATATCTCTTTCTTCAAGGTGGAAAGGCAACTTGCAATAGTATTCATGCGGCTTATGAGTAACAGCATCACGGTAGAGGCCGATGTGTCCGACCTTAGCTGAAGGAACAAGTTCTAACATTCCATCAACCATACCAAGTCCGGCTCTAAGAATCGGAACAAAACAGAGCTTCTTGCCTGAAATCATCGGAACCTTAGCCTTTTCAATAGGAGTCTGAACTTCCACTAACTCAGTCGGTAAGTTTCTCAAGGCCTCATAGCCTTCCATAACAGCGATTTCCTTAACTAAATGTCTGAATTCATTGGTACCTGTGTTGACATCTCTTAATAGAGAAATCTTGTGAGTGAGTAAGGGGTGGTTTAGGATGGTAATATTCGGATAATTTTTAATATCGAATTCCATTTTCTGCTCCTTTCATTTTTCTAGTGTTCTATTATAAACTTCTTCCCTTTATTAAACTATCTATTTTTTGGTTTTTTTGCTTTAGGTACTTTTTTTCTAACAACTCTTAAAAAATGACTTTTAAAAAATAGCGATAGTTAAAAAGAAATTCTTTAAGAACGCTTGCCCTTTTAGTGGATATTAATCATTGAAGGGGGTTAATATATATATACTTATATTTAGTAAATATCTATGACTAAATTTGCAAAAGTCTTTTAACTTTTATATACTTTTATAGCTTTGTTTTACAAGAAGAAAGGCAACTATGGTTATTACAATTGTTGTTGATATGTTTGGCAAACCTAATAACGGAACTACAGTTACCGCTATGCGTGAAGCTAAAATCCTTCAGGAAATGGGTAATGAAGTTAGAATTATTGGCTATATTCCTGAAGAGCACGATGATATTTCAATGTATAAAGTCTATCATTGCTCTCATTTTGTTTTCCCTATCTTTGAACCTCTTATTGAAAAGAACGGCATGTTCATAGCTGACTTCAAGAAAGAAGACTATCCCAAAGTCAGAGAATTCATTAAAGGCAGCGATGTTGTCCATATGATTCTTCCTTTCAGGATTGAAAAAAGAGTTCGACTGATTGCTAAGTGCATGGGAATCCCGGTAACTAGTGCCTTTCACTGCCAGCCGGAGAATATTTCCTATAACATTGATATGGGTCATTGGCATGGACTCAATAATTTTATTTATCGTCTTTTCTATCGTTGGATGTATCGCTATACCCGTCATATTCATACTCCAAGCGAAATGATGAAAGACCAGATGGAACTTAATCATTACAAGAATGAAATCCATCCTATCTCTAATGGTGTTTCTCCTCAGTTTGTTCCAATAAAGACTGAAAAGCCAGCAAACCTTAAAGACAAGTATGTCATTATGATGGTTGGAAGATATTCAGGAGAGAAGAGACAGGATCTGATCATTAAAGCCATCGGTCATTCTAAGTACAACGATAAGATTCAACTGATTCTTTGCGGACAAGGACCTAAAGGCAACTATTTAAAGAAACTTTCTAAGAAGTACTTAAAGAATCCCTGCATTTTTGAATTCCTTTCTCAAAGTGAACTTCTGAAAGTACTTAACTACTGTGATTTATATATCCACGCCTCTGATGCTGAAAGCGAAGCTATTGCCTGTATTGAAGCTTTTTGCTGCGGTCAGGTTCCGATTATTTCTGATTCACCTTATAGTGCCACCAATCATTTTGCCTTAGATGAGAGATGCCTTTTTAAAGCCGGAGACTATAACTCTTTATGTAATCGTATCGATTACTTCATTGAGCATCCGGAATTCAAAGACTCTTTATCTCAGAAGTATCTTGAATTTGGTAAACATTTTGAGCTCTATCACTGTGTGAGAAAACTTCAGAGAATGTTTGTTTCCGCAATTGCGGATGATAAAGAAGATCAAGCAAACAAGAGAGCTTTCTATTCTTCACCTAAAGAAAGAAGGCAGCTTAGAAAAACTGCTAAACTAGCCGGGATTGAAAATCCTGTTATCTTCAAAGACTCAGTTATCTGATAAGCAAACCTTTCCTATTTAGTCTAGCTTAATTGCTTATCTTTTCTAGAAAGCTTAAAATATTGGCTATGAAAACGAAAAATAAGCGTTCTTTTGAAGTCATCTATGAAGATAGAGAAATAATTGCAGTTACTAAAAAAAGCGGACTGCTTACTATTGCGACAGCTAAAGATGACCGTCATACCCTTTACCATTATGTAAGAGATTATCTTAATAGAAAGAAACAGATGGTCTTTGTTGTGCATCGTCTTGACAGAGATACTTCTGGTATTGTTTTATTTGCTAAGACACCATATATGAAGGAAGATCTTCAGGATGCCTTTGCCTCCGCTGATGTTGACCGCTACTATGAAGCTATTGTCAGAGAGAACATACCTGAAGGCAAATATTTTGAAGTAAGGCAATACTTAGCCTTTGATGAGAATTCCGGGAAGGTTTATGTGACCCATAATCCTAATGAAGGCAAAGAAGCCATTACTTTGATTAAAGCTCATCAAAGAAATAAAATCGGAACTGTTCTTGATATTAAGATATTGACTGGTAGAAGAAACCAGATCCGTATTGCTCTTGAAAGCTTAGGCTTAACTTTAATCGGCGATAAGAAATATGCGGAAGATAAAAGCCGGAGAATGTTCCTTAATGAATATGAGATAGATCTTCCTGATTATTTGAAAGTCAGAGAACATAATTTTTCAGTCAAGCCCTTATGGTTAAGCGAGAAAGAATGATTGTTTTCATAGATAACAATTGCTTTAGCAAGATAATTGAAACTATAATTTCCAAAGTAGGCTTTTAGTTTTTATCTGAAAGGGCATTTATGGTAATCACCTTAGTTGTAGATATGTTTGGATCAACCAACAATGGAACTACAGTCACCTGCATGAGAACGGCTCGAGTTCTCCAGGAACACGGTAACGAAGTTAGAATAATTGCGCATGTACCTGAAAAACATGATGATGTCTCCATGTTCAAGATTTTAAATTGCAAGATGTTTAAATTCCCTATTTTCCAACCCCTTATTGCTAAAAACGGTATGACGTTTGCAACTGGAGATGATAATAAAATTGCGGAGTTCATAAAAGGCTCTGATATAGTTCATCTTTTCACACCTTTTGGATTAGAAATCAGAGTAAGAAGAGTTGCTAACATTTTAAACATTCCGGTAACCAGCGCATTCCATGTTCAGCCTGAGAATGTTACCTACAATATTAAATTGGGAAAGTTCAAATGGGCTAACTCCCTTGTCTTTAAGATCTTCAACAGTATGATGTTTAAATACACTAAGCATGTTCATACTCCTAGCCAGATGATGAAAGACCAGATGGAAATCCATCATTATCGAAATATCATTCACCCTATCTCTAATGGTGTCTCACCAAAGTTTGTTCCCATTCCTACTCCTAAGCCAGCTGATTTAAAAGATAAGTATGTCATCTTGATGGTAGGAAGACTATCAAGAGAGAAAAGACAGGATTTGATTTTCAAGGCTATTGGGAATTCCAAGTATAATTCTCAGATTCAGCTGATCCTTTGCGGGCAAGGACCGATGAAGAAGAAGTATGAGAAATATTCAAAGAAATATCTAGTCAATCCCTGCCGGTTCGAATTTGTTGAGCAGAGCGAATTGCTAAAAATAATCAACTATACGGATTTGTATATCCACGCTTCCGATGCGGAAAGCGAAGCCATTGCCTGTATTGAATCTTTTGCCTGTGGAAAGGTACCGATTATATCAGATTCACCAGTCAGCGCTACTAATCACTTCTCTTTAGATGAGCATTGTCTATTCAAAGCCGGTGATTATCACTCTTTGCAAAGCCACATGGAATTCTTTATTGAAAACCCTGAGTATAAAGACAAGCTAGCTCCTAAGTATGTGGAGCATGCCAAGAACTTTAATATTGATAATTGTGTATCTAAACTAGAGAAGATGTTTAAGGATGCCATCAAAGACGATAAAGAAGATCATCTGAATAAGGAGGTCTTCTACACTAACATGAAAGAAAGAAGAAAGCTAAGGAAGACGGCTAGAAGGATTGGAGTCAAAGATCCAATCATCTATAAGAAAGCTGAAATCAAATAGAAAAAGGACTGCCTTATAGGCAGCCCTCTTTTTGTGTTTTCTTATTTCTACTTCTTGTAGTTGTAGAAACCAATACCAGCAGAGACACCAAGCTTTCCAGCCTTGATGTATTCATCCAAGGCTTTAGCCATATCCTTGAAGTGATAAGGAGCTAAGAAGGAAGGAATCTTGGTATACATAGAAACAATCTCATAAGCGGTCTTTAAGCCGACGACATCGATGATCTGGAAAGGACCCTTCGGGGCACCAGTTCCTAAGACCCAAGTTTTATCGATAGTCTGCGGGTCAGAGACACCTTCAACCCAGAGATCAAGAGCGGAGAAGAGGAAGGGAACGAGCATGGAGTTAAGAATGTATCCGGATTTTTCCTTGTGAAGCTGAAGCGGAACCATTCTAATGTCGGAAGCAAATTTGACAACGGCATCATAACTAGCCTTGTCAGTATACTTCTGGCTCATGATTTCAGCGGTATTGTTCTTCCAGATTTCATTAGCAAAATGGAGAGCTAAATACTTGTTAGGACGGCCAGTGTATTTAGCAAACTGGGAAGGAAGCATAGTGGAAGAGTTGGTAACCATGATGGTCTTCTCTTCAAGAAGAGGAGCAATAGCCTTGTAGAAGTCCTTCTTGGCGTCCTTATTCTCACTCATTGATTCAATGATTAAGTCAGCATCTTTGACAGCAGCGGCCATATCAAGCTCTAACTTAAGATTCTTGTAGGCAGCTTCAACTTTCTTTCTGCAGTCATCGGCGTTGAAGGTATCGACATCGGCAATACCCATAGCGAAGACATGAGGATCTTTTCCTTCCGGAGTATCCATTCTGGCGATAGTATCAAGATAATCTTTCTTGATAGCATCAATCTTGGGCTGGGTACGGGTAATAGAGCCCTTGCTTCTTAACCAAATAGTAACATCAAAACCGCAATAGGCAGCTTGGAAAGCAATCTGGCTTCCTAAGACACCGCCACCAGCGACAACAACTTTTTTAATAGCCATAAGCTAGTCCTTCCTTGAACCTTTGTTCAAACTACAAATAGTATAGCAAAAAGAACAATGTTAGTGCTATCAATTCGCTTTAATATAGTAACATCTAAAGCTTTTCAATTAAGTTTAACTGCTATTTCCTTAACTATCTTCTCGACTTGATCCTTTAAAGCGGACTTAGGGCCATTTGTTGTTAAAACAAAATCCAGTTCATGCCGATGCTTATCATAGGAATTAATGCTATTGAATTTAAGACGGTCAGAGATGTTCTTGTCGCCTCTTTCTTCTAAGTGGGTATCCTGAATGGTGGTTTCAACCCCGACTAGATAAGTGAAGTCTTTTTGCATCCTTGCATCAAAAAGAAGAGGGACTTCTACTGCTTTGTTGAAGCCATCATTTTCGATGATGAATTCATTGCAGGCTTTTCTAATAAGAGGATAGAGGAACCCTTCAAACTTTCTTCTAAAGGTCTTATCCTCTAAAAGCATTTTTGAAAGTAAAGTTTTATCTAAATAAGGAGTGAAGATAGCAGGAAATTTCTTTTTCAGACCGAGAAGAAAATCAGGATCCTGATAGAGACGATGAATCTCATCATCAGAAGAAAATACTTTATAGCCAAAGTCTTTGAAATAAGAGGTGGCTAAAGATTTACCAGAACCTATCTTACCGGTGATTCCTAAGCTTATGCCGGTGTGCTGGCATTTAGGACAATAGGAAGTACCTCTTCCATTAAGCCTTCTTTTCTCAATTTTGAAAGTGTGGCAGACCGAGCATTCATCTCCTTGATGAGAATAGACTTTTAGATACTTTTGGAAGGAGCCACTGACTTCCTGACTAGCTTTATATGATCTAACAGTAGAACCGTGGCTTTTAATAGCTAAGTTTAAGATGCTAATTGAATTATCCAATATAGATTTAGCATTTTCTTTAGTTATCATATTACCTTTCATGAAAGGAGAAATTCTACTAGCAAAGCAAACTTCATCAGCGTAGATATTTCCTAATCCCGACATGATAGTCTGATCAAGAAGCAATTCTTTAATAGGTTTATTGCTTTTTGAATAGGAATCAAACAGGTAAGAGGAATCTTTTATATCGAAAGGCTCCGGACCTAACTCTTCTAAAGGTCCTAAGTCTTCTTTTTTGAGGTAGTAGGAAACGCCAAATTTTCTTACATCATAGAAAGCTAATCCTTCCTTTTTGTTCTTAAAAGGAATAAACATCGATAGGTGGCTTGAAGAATGATTCTTTTTATCAACAATGAAAAGCTTTCCCTCCATTCTTAGATGGAAGATGACTTTATGGTCATCATTGAGATTGAAGATTAAGAACTTGCCTTTCCGATCAAGGCTTTCAATTGTCTTGGCTTTCAAACCGGACTGATATTCTTTTAGAGGAGTCTTAATCATACCGGCATAGTAAATAATCGGTTCTTCGAAAGTGATACCGATTAAGTGCTTAGTCAGTTCTCTTTTTACCGTCTCGACTTCTGGAAGTTCGGGCATATTTAATGGGCCTCATACCAATTGTCTTTTGCATCGCCATCAACTTTAAGCGGAACCGATAGTTTCATTGCATGCTCCATACAATCTTTAAGTATTGGTTCCACCTTCTCTAATTCGTCTTTAGGAACCTTAAAGAGTAGTTCATCATGGATTTGAAGAATAATCTTCGTCTTAAAGCCTTTCAAGGCTTGGTCACACTTTACCATAGCGACTTTTATTAAATCCGCGGCTGAGCCTTGGATAGTGGTATTAACAGCGGCTCGTTCACAGAAAGAACGTAAAGCTCTGTTTGAAGAATTAATATCCTTTAGATATCTTCTTCTATTCATGATAGTAGTGACGTAGCCTTGCTTTCTAGCATCTTCAATGCATTTGTTCTGATACTCATCAATGCCTTCAAAGGCGGCTTTAAACTGCTTGATTAGGTCGCTAGCCTCAGCACGCGGAATATCGAGCTGTTCTGATAGGCCAAAAGCGGAGATTCCATAGACGATACCAAAGTTGACGGCCTTAGCTCTTCTTCTCATTTCGGGAGTCACTTCATCAATAGGGACTCCAAAGACTTTGCTGGCGGTAGCTTTATGAATATCTTTGCCTTCTTTGAAGATTTCCTGCAAAGCTTTGATATTTCCGACATGAGCTAATACTCTTAATTCAATCTGGGAATAATCCAAAGACAAGAGTAGGAACTCATGATTAGGGTAGAAGAAGGCTTTCCTGATATTCTTTCCTTCCTCGTTCCTGATAGAAATATTCTGCAGGTTAGGCTCACTCATCGATAGTCTTCCTGTTGATGTCAAGGCCTGGTTATAGATAGCATGAATCTTGTTATCGGAAGAAATATGCTTAGGCAAAGCGGAAGTATAGGAAGAAACTAGTTTATTGTAGAGACGGTATTTGATGATTAAAGGAATAACGGGATGATCTTCTTGGTGAGCCAATAAGACATCGATGCCAGTTCCTTTCTCACCTTTGTTCTTAGGAATCTTTAAATCAGTGAAGAGAACTTCTTCAAGTTTCTTTGGTGAATTGATATTGAACTCCTCACCGGCTTTCTGATAGATTTCTCTTTCTAAGGAACTGAGGATATTCTGATATTCGATATTGATTTCTTCTAAGGTGTCTTTATCGATTGGGAAGCCTTCAATCTCCATCTTGGCTAAGACTACGCTTAAAGGCATCTCCACTTCTTGGAAAAGCTTAGTTTCTTCATTCTTCTCTAAATCAATTTCTACCTGCTTTCTTAAATCAACAGTGTTAGAAATCACTTGTCCAGCCTGATTTTTGTCTTTATCAAGTGAAACCCCATAAGAAAGAAACAAAGATTCTTTCTTCTGACCAGAGTCGGGGTTAATTAAGTAAGTTGCTAAAAGCAAATCAAAAGAAGCTGACTGAATGAAACCGAATCCGTTCCTATATAGAAGCACATCTAAGCTCTTTAAATCATAAACAGCAATATCCTGATTTTCTTTAGCGAGGAAGTCTTTAAACGCCTGATCGTTTTTGGCTTTTTCGGTCTTGAGAAAATAAAGAGAATTCTCAGTAGCCAGAACAAAGCCATATAGAGAAGCGATGTTTTCATTATCCGTAGAGGAATCAAAAGTAATGCCTAGGATCTTTTCTTTGATTTCCGAAAGTGAATCGATATTTATAGTCTTTCTCTCATTGAAAGAAGAAGACTTGGCTTCATCTTCTTGAACAGTGGCAGATTCTTCAAAGAGGGATAACTGAGTCGAAGAGGAGGAATCGACTATATCTGGTAATTTATCAATGTTCCTTAAAAACTGACTTAACTGATATTTAAGGTAGAATCTAGTTAAGACCGTCTTGTCATAAGGCCTATAGATAGATTCTTCATAGTCTTTCTTCATATCCATATCAGTGATAATGGTTGCTAACTGTTTGGAGAAGATAGCATCCTTTTCGCCTTCAACGATTCGTTGATTGATTTTAGGGCCCGGATTCTCTTTGCAGTATTTAATGATATCTTCTAAATGGCCGTGCTCATTCAGAAGCTTCATGGCAGTCTTTTCGCCACAGCCTTTGATGCCTTTATAGTTATCAGAAGGATCTCCGGCCATTCCTTTATAGTCAGTAATCTGATCAGGATTCAAGCCAAAGCCTTCTTTCAGGTTAGCGGAAGTATAGGAAATAGTTTCGCTAAGTCCCTTCTTAAGCATTTCAACTACGACATTATCTTTGATGCTTAAGAGCTGTAAGAAATCCTTATCGGAAGTAAAGAGACGGACTTCATCATCTTTAGCGGAAGCATATTTAGCCATAGAACCGGCTAAATCATCGCCTTCATAGCCTTCAAGCTCACTCCAATGGATATTCATAGCTTCCAGCATCTCTCTAGCAATCGGCATTTGGGCAATCAGCTCATCGGGAGGAGCTATTCTTTGAGCTTTATAGTCCTGGAATTCTTTCTTTCTTAGGGTGGGCTTTCCCGTATCGAAAGCCACAAAAAGATGATCACCTGTTTTAAGCTGTGACTTGATTTTCTTGATTAAGTTATGAAAAGCAAAGATGGCGTTTATCGGGATGTTATTGGTTGTAGTCATGATATTGCCAGTATAGGCAGTTGAATAGTAGGCTCTAAATAAGAGAGAATTTCCATCAACAATATAGGTTTTAGACATTTCGGTGTTTTCCTTTCAAGTCAATTACTTCAGTAGGCTTAAGCCATTTCCTAGTAAAGTCAGCTTTTACTAAGATGAAAGAGTTTTTAGCGATATTGGGATTGCTATTTAACTCTAGACGGTAATCTCTATCTTCGTCACAGGCAATGATGACATGATCCATTTCTTCATAGGAGTCATCGGTGACAAGAAGAGTCTTATAGTTATCTCTTGAAGCGATTGAGGATAGCTTTGAAGAGAGGATGATTCCTAAGGCAGTCTTTTCAAGATATAGTCTTTCTCCTAGATCTTCGTCATCTTTAGTGATATCAGGTAGTTTCTTTTCATCAAACCCCATTCTGGCAAAGCCTAAGAATTCATCTAGGTGGTTTCTTAAAGCGCTTCTATTAATGCAAAGAGTATCAAAGGCGCCAGCATTTATAAGGGAAAGAACCGTATTCTCGTTCTTCTGATTGACTAAGCTATTAGCTCGGTTACAGAAGTCATAGAAGGAGAGATATTTTCCTTTTTCTTTTCTTTCTTGGATGATGGCTTCAATAACGCTAGGAGTGGTGTTGCTGACTGACTTAAAAGGAAGGTATACTTTTTCATTTTGATAAACAAGTTCAGTAGCCAAGGACTCGTTTATGTTTGGATTAGCGGCATTCATTCTTCTTTCGGCTAGTTCTACCCGGATAGCTTTTCCTTCTTTGTCGCTAAGGGAAGAGTCATTAAAGGCTACGGAATAGAATTCCTCAGGGAAGTGGGTCTTATAGTAAAGAAGTTGATAAGTGATGAAGGAGTAGCAATACGCATGTGACTTGTTGAAACCATAGCCGGCAAACTTTTCAATATCGGAATAGATATCTAATGCCACACTATCCTTAATTCCTTGCTTTTTAGCTCCTAAAAGGAATTGCTCCTTGTAGGTTTCCATCTTTTTAAGGTCTTTCTTGGAGATAGCTCTTCTAAAGATATCAGCATCTCCGGCATCAAAGCCACCAATAGCTTTGACAGTTTCGATTACCTGTTCCTGATAGAGCATGATTCCATAAGTGCTCTTTAGAATCGGCTCTAAGCGAGGATCTTTATAGACAATAGGGCTTTGACCATTCTTTCTTCTAGCAAAGAGAGAAATATAGTTCATAGTTCCTGGCCTATATAAAGCCAAGATTGAAGCTAAGTCGTCAAAAGAAGTAGGCTTTACCTCTTTCACAGTTCTTTTCATTCCTTCACTAGTTGAAGGACTATCTAACTGGAAGATGAAGGCTAAATCTAATCTATTTAAGGTCTTGAAAGTTTCCTCATCATTGAGGTTATTCCAAAGATCAGGTATTTCTTTTCTGTTCTTAACTATTCTTTCTTCGATGTTCTTGATAAAGGTTAGGTTCGATAAAGAGAGAATATCAAATTTTAGGAATCCCATTCTTTCCATATTGGGATACTCATATTCAACTACGCCTTTAGTTCCCTCACTTATAGGGCAAGTCTTATAGATTTCTTCCGAGGAGAGAATGACACCTGGAGCATGGATGGATGTATTGACTGGTAACCCCACTAAGCTAGAGGCCTTAGAAGCTATATCTTCATAGTAAGGATCTTCTAATAATCTTTTCAGCCGATAGCCGTAATAGCGGTCATCGACAGCTTCTTTAAAGGTCTTGGCTTTTTCAGAGATAGTACCAGAGAGCTTTTTTAGTCTTACTTCATTGAATCCTAAAGCTGGACCAACGAGGTTTAAGGCACTTCTTGGCTTTAATTTGGTGAAGGTGATGATGTTACTGACATGCTCTTCACCATATTTTTTCTTTAAGTAGCTAATGACTTCATCTCTTCTTTCATCTTCGAAATCAATATCGATATCAGGCATGGTCTTTCTTTTAGGATTCAAAAATCTTTCAAAGGAGAGATTGAATCTGATTGGGTCGACTTCGGTGATACTTAAACTATAAGAAACTAAAGAGCCACCTGCAGAGCCTCTTCCCGGGCCGACTTTGATATTAGAGGACTTAGCAAAGTTGACATAGTCAGACACCAAGAGGAAATAAGATGAGAAGTGCATTTCCTTAATTATGGATAATTCGTAATCAAGTCTTTCTTGGTATAAGGAAGTCACTTTATCATTGAGCCTTCTCTTTAATCCTGAATTGCTGGCCTCTTTTAAGAGCTCATCAGCGTTATCGATAGAAAAGAACTTACCCCTCTTAGTGAAGAGAGAAAAATCTATTTTCTTGCTGAAAGATTCGGTTTCATTGATGTCCTCTTCTCTGTAAACCTGTTCCAAGGCTTTTAATGACAGTAAGAAAAAAGGACCGCCAGTTGGTAAATCGGTCGTAATCTTTTCTTTATTCAGAGCTTTGCTGAAAAGGAACTGCTTACCGGCATCGCTTTTATAAATATAAGAAGCTTTAGGGAAGGCAATTGTCTTATAGGAACAGTTTAAGCAGAAATCATAGAGAACTTTGACGTCTTCTTTGTCTTCTTCATTCTGAATATCAATGCCTAGGTAGAAATCATCTAAAAAGATTTTGCTATAAGCTAATAAGTCAGGAGCAACAGCTGTTAAAAAGACAGACTGATAATAATCATCATTATCGGCATCAATGACTAAGGCTAAGCCCTCATGAAAGAGAGAAAGCATATCGGTGCCTAGGACATCAATCTTTTTAGAGATTAATCCGCAGAGGTTTAGATAGCCTTTTTCGTTTTGAACATATAAAACGGCATTAAAAGGCAACGATCTTGAACTATAGAGTTTTATTCGATAGCCATAAATAGGCTTTAAATTATTATTAGTGGCACTATCAGTAAGAGCAGGAAAAGCGTAAGTATTGCTATCACTTGATGCAATACCTAAGTAGCCAAGTTCTTTTGCTCTTGAGGCATAAAGATCAGGAAGAATGACAGATTGGCCAAAGGAATAACCGGTGAGTGTATTCAGCTGATAATAATTCATAACATAATTATAAACCAAAGAGGAGGGATTTACTTTGCCGGAAAGGAACTTTTTGAAATTAATACTATTTCTTTTCTTTACTTATTGTGGATAGCATCGATAGGTTTCTTTTTAGCGGCTCTCATTACGGGGATAAAGCTAGAGATAAAGGCTGTCAATAGACCGATTCCTAAGATAAGAAGAATCTGAATGATACCAGGGTGGAGGAGAGTAACTACTAAGCCTAAATCATTACGTAAGAAATTGTTTAATACTAAGCAAACTACAAAGGTGGCAATAATTGAAAGAATGACATCAAAGATAACAATAATCAGCGATTCATTAAAGAAGATATTAAAGACATCGTTGCCTCTAGCACCAACTGCTCTTAGAATACCGATTTCTTTTCGCTTGTAACTGATAGAAGTTGCAATGAAGTTAAAGAGCATTAAACAGGTAAAAACAGCAACTGCTAAAGCACAGTAAAAAAGAATCTTACTGAGATTGCTAAAAAGAGAGTTAGTGAATTGAATACTGGAAATAACGGGCCCATTCATCAAATAGAAAGTAGATTCATTGCTATTACCATCATAGAAATTAACGGCACCGTCATAGTTCTTATAGTAGAAATCAACTAGCTTTTTGATTTCGGATTTATTAGTTGGCATCTTAGCTAGAACCAGATCATATTTGTTGAGATTGTCAGTTGCAAAGGAGCCCGAGGTCAGAACTCCTTTTAGGGTATCAGAACTATTGATGATTAAAGCCTCCTTGTATCCTGTATTAAAGCCAACGACTTTTCTTTGATAAGTCTTTGTTAAATCTTTTTCATTATAGTTGTTATAAAGTAAGGGAATATTAATGTCAGGAAGAGTAAGTAGATTGCTCTTTTGATACTCAACAAGGAGAAGTAAAGAAAGATAAGATACATCGGTTTTGGAATAAGTAAAATCAGGTTCATAAGGGTTAGTTAATAAATGGAAAGCATGATAATAATTCAAATATTGCTCATAAGCTTTTAAGAAGTCCTGAACGGACTTGAACTTTCCATCGGCTGTAGAACTATAAGTATCGTCAGTGGCACCATAACTGGCTTTTAAAATCTGGTTGATAACTGAAGGCGAAAAGCCATTATTGATAATAGTGTCTTTATGATGGTAAGAATAAAGAGGGAAGATAGTACTGCTATTGAAGACATTATCGATAGTGTAAGTATCAACATTGGTATAGTCATCGCCATAAAAATAGGTATTGATTGCCTTGTTGTCTAAGTCGGTTAATTTTGCTTCAGTGAATAAATCAGTATAAGAGGCAGAATAAAGTGAAATGTAATTAATTAACCCATAGTAAGGGATTAGAACATCAGAGTCAGAGGTTGGACTAGTCTTGCTTCCAAAGTAAGTCATCTCTTCAAGAGTGGTATCTGAAGGCAAGACTTTAGAAACGGAATAGAAAGGATTACCAGAGGAATCCGTTAGGGATAATGAACCGGTTATGGATCCAAAATCAGAAAAGCTATAGTCTTTGACTAATGATTTATAATAGTCTTCATTTACAAAGAAAACGTTGATATAACTAGTGCTAAGAAGCGATGAAAATTCCGACTGTCTTGAATTGTAACTAAGAGGAATATCTTTTTCATTCAAATCTGTTTTCAGCATCTTATAACGGCTTGAATAGAAATCGTTATTAACAAAACCTGTATTTACGACACCGGTAATTTTTAAATTGCTATTATCAGTGATAGAAATATAGTTGCCTAAGATATTTGATTCAGTGATTGATTGTCCTTCAATTTTGGTTTTAACATTTAAAGAATTAGTATAAGTATATCCAGTCTTTTTAGGACATCCAATTGATAATCGGTGATGGCTATTTCATTCTCTTTAGAAGGGAGTTTCCCTGATAGCATTGTAAAGCCGTTATCCGTTAGGAGAGTAGTAGATGAAGGACAAATATTGGCTGAAATGTTACAAGCATATTGATAATAAGGAATTTCTTTTATTTGATCGGTATCTAAATAATAGTCAGTTGTTCTTAATCCTAGGTTTCCGGCATTGCTGACTCCTGTAAAAGTAAGACCTGAATCAGAAGAAAGACTAGCGACTTCAGAATCAGAAAAGCAGTTTCTGAGCTGACTAAAAGAGTGCCCTTCTTTTTGAAAGACGCTTTTATTAAAGGCCAATGTTGGTGTTTTACTATCAACAATTGAATCAGTTAAAGCATCATAGCGGTTATAGGAAGCTAAAGAGGCCACGACTCCAAACATCGAAAAGGAAGCAAAAGCCAAAAGGACTGTCAGAAATAGTCTAAAAGGTTTCACTTTTAAAGCAGATGCACCAATTTTAAACGAATTCTTAAAGCCTAGCTTTGATTTAATAAGTTGGAATTTTTCTGGCTTATTATTAATCTTAGTTTCATCAGTCTTTTCAAAGACTTCTCTTTCGCCTTCTTCATTAATGTTGGAAATCTTCCTTATTTGGGGAACGACTGTATCATCCATAACGATGTATTTCTCATCAGTGTTGGATTTAATCTTACTGACAATTTCTTTTATATCGTCATCAGTGACTTGATAACCTTTTTTAATCTGAATGACTTTATCATCAATAATATTGAGACCCTTATTGCTGCTATTAGATTCTACTTTAATCTTTTCAATATCAGAGATAACCTGGCCATCTTTAAGCTCAATAACTCGATCACCGAATTGCTCAGCAAAGTCTCTATCATGAGAAACAACGACAACCAGATGGTTAGTGGATAGTTTCTTTAAGGTATCAAAGACAGCTTTACCCGTCTTTGAATCAAGGGCACCAGTAGGTTCATCAGCAAAGATGATATCTGGATGTTTTACTAAGGCTCTAGCAATAGCAACACGTTGCTTTTGACCGCCTGATAATTCATTAGGCTTTCTATTGTTCAGTCCTGATAGATCAACTTCATCAAGAATACTATCAATTTCTTTTTGATCAGGCTTCTTTCCCTGAAGTTCAATAGCCAAAGAAATGTTTTTACCTACTGTAAATTCATCAAGGATGTTGTATTCTTGAAAAATAAAGCCTAGGTAAGTGTTTCTATAAGAATCGAAA
Source organism: Caryophanales bacterium UBA7642 (assembly GCA_002483745.1). Taxonomy (GTDB): domain Bacteria; phylum Bacillota_I; class Bacilli_A; order RFN20; family CAG-288; genus Enterosoma. Next base: position 60,651 of record DLIM01000004.1, read on the forward strand.
TCGCCAGCCTTGAAATCTTTACTGGATTTTCCTTTGATGATGATTTCACCACTATCAGGAATATCTAATCCGCCCATGACATTCAAAAGAGTTGATTTACCTGATCCGGATTTACCTAAGATGAAGATTAGTCCGGTATCTGGGAATTTTAATGAAACGTCATTAAGAGCATGAACAACGGTCGAATCTTTTCCTTTTACTGAATATGTTTTTACTAAGTGCTTTACTTCTAGCATAAAGGCTCCTTTATATATGTGTTTAATTGCTAGTTTATTTTACTATTAGCTTCCTGTATATTTGAAGACAAAAATAGTCAATTTTCTTTTATTAGTCATTTTAGCGATTATAGAGTTGTCAAAAAAGGCTTTTTGAACAAAATCATAAAAATATTTTGTCACCTCTTTTCCTTTGAAAACAGAAAATAAGGGTCTTTGGCAATTGATGTTTAGCACTTCTTTTTTTAAAGTAATCTAAAAAGGCCGAAACCAATGAGCTTATTTTCTTATTTATAGGTATTAAATAAAAGTTATTCAGAAGTGGTCGAAAGAATAAAGAAAAAAAGATAAATAAAATAAAAAGAAAAGATAATTTTTTAAATTAAATTAGTTAAAAACAACTTTAAAGTTTCCTGTAGACAAGTAGACATATCGTTGGTAGAATAATTTTACTCGAGTTACTACACTCTCATTCAACTGATATTATCTATATCCGATTGATTACTCAGTCTTCTGATTATTGAATCTTTGGCTACTATTTCTTTACTCTTAACTTTTATCGGTTTATAGTTTTAATCAGGAAAAGTAGGTGATCAATATGGATGACAATATTGTCTTTGGAAGAATTCCGGTTATTAATACTTTGACTGGTAAGAGAAAACCCATAAGAGTCTTTCTTAATGCAGCTCATCCGGATAAAGAAATTCTAGCTTTGGCTAGGAATAAATCTGTTGCTGTAAAACTGGTGTCTAGTCAAGAGCTAGACCACCTCTCTGATAATCTCAATCACCAAGGGGCGATTGCTAGCCTTCCTAGGTTTTCATACACTGAATTAGATACAATTCTAAAAGAAGTAAAAGAAAAGCAAAATTCTACTATTGTTATGTTAGATGGCATTGAAGATCCCGTTAATTTCGGCTCAATTATAAGAAGTTCCTGTGCTTTCGATGTTGATGCAATTGTCATTGGGAAAAACCGTCAGGTACCTGTGACTGGAACTGTTTCTAAGATTGCTACCGGTGGAGAAGAAATTGTTCCGATTGTTCAAGTCACTAATCTTTCTCAGTCGATTGAGAAATTAAAAGATGCAGGCTATTGGATTGTTACCAGTGCTGGTGAAGGTAAAGATGTCTATGATGAAATCAATTATTCGGGAAAGATTGTTCTAGTAATTGGCTCAGAAGGCTTTGGCGTATCTGAATTAGTAAGAAAGCATTCAGATTTCATTGCTTCTATTCCTCTTCCTGGTAAAGTTCAGGCTTTAAATGCTGCTATTGCAACTGCCGTTTTCTTATCAGAGATTAATTCTTATCGTAGAAAGAAAACAAATATAAAGAAGTAAGTTGGTTTTTAAGTCATATCAAAGATTAATAATCTTTTGGGAGGTTTTTATATGGCTGTTTGGGAATGCAAGTTTGCAGTCTCTAGCCCTGCTTTTTTAACTGATTATTTTGATAACTTGTTTTTTAACAATGGTATTAAAAAGGAATTTGAGGCAATCAGTTATGATTATATTGGACACGATTTAGATGAATTGGTTTTATTAGCTAAGACTATTCCTCTAGCTATGGACGAATATCTAAAAAGGATTGATCCTACTATTTTTTCCTGTGCTCGTTCTTTCATTAAGTTTAAGCGATATTTAGACTTTTCTGAGATTTATTCAAAGCTTCAGAAAACAGCTGTTGAAGCAGTTAAAATATTTAATCCCATAAAAGGAAAGTTTATTCATCTACTTAGAAGAATGATTAAGATTTGTCTTCACTTTACTACTAAAAGCAATGCCGTTTCCTATGTTAGAGAACTTAAGTACTTTGGCCAAAGGATGAAAGAAGATACCTGCTGTAATACTTTCTTTTGTGATTCCACCCCAGCCGTTAGTTCTGGGGAAGAGAGCATTCGTTTGAAGCTTGACTTAGAGGACTATCGCCAATATCTCACCGATAAAGAAAAGACAATCTTGGACTTATATTTGAAGTCATTCACCTTTGCCGAAATTGGTTTCTATGCTGATATTCCTGTTTCAACAGTCTCATATGAAATTTGTTTAATGGTTGATGAACTAAGAGAGAGATACCAACGTAAAATGATTTAGTTAATTCCATTTCAAAAAGACATTGTTTTACTTATAATTACTATATATAGGAAACAATTAATCAATGAACGGAACCAAAATTTCAGTTATTATCCCTGTCTTCGAAGTAAAGGATTATCTAGGAGAATGCCTTAATTCAATTTTGAATCAGGATTTTAAGTATCCTTATGAGATTATTATTTCTGATTTTGGCTCTAAAGATGGGAGTACTGAAATTTGTACTAAGTATGAATTCAAATATCCTGAAAGAATCTATGTTATTCATTCTGAAAGAAATTATGGAGTCTCAGCTAGTAGAAATGCTGGCTTGATGTCAGCTAGAGGAGAATTTGTTACCTTTCTAGATTCTGATGATAAGGTAAAGCCAAATTATTTAACCACTTTATACGATCTCGCCATGAAGACTGAAAGTGAGATTGTCACTGGTGGCTACTATATTCTAAATAAGAGAGCTCATCGTGGCTGGTCCAGGAAGAAGTTTGCCGGAAGTGGAAAGGCTTGTCTTAAAAAGATTTACAGTAGTCCAATTCTTAAATTTAGAACTTTCTGCTGGGGAAGACTATACAAGACACAGTTATTGAGAGACTATCGGATAACCTTTGATTCTGACTTAAATAGATTCGAAGACTGGGTCTTTGTCTTTAAAGCTCTATTTGTGGCTGAGAAGGTTGCTTTCACGAAGAAACCCTTGTATTATTACCGTCAAAGAACCGGTTCCTTGATGGAATCGTCGGAAGAGATTATTACTCCTCATCTTAAGGCTTTAGCTAGAACTAAAGACTTTGCTTTGGATAACGATAAAGACTTTGCTTTAGAGTTATTCGCTAAACCTCGGTTTGCTATCAAAGAACAGATTTTTTATGATTGTTCTTATTCCCATAAGAAATTGAACACCTCAACAAGAAAGCTCTATAAAGGCTGCAAGGAAAGTCTACTTCAGATATTTAATGGCGATGAAACTAAAAGAATCACTGATGGCAAAGACCATGACTAAGAATGAAAACATTTATCAGACTCTCTTTGTTAACCGTAATCATGAATCAATTAAATCAGATTATGGCCGCAATCTAATTTTCGGTGGATCAACTTCTTTCCCCAATGCTCCAATAATTGCTGCCTCTTTTTCATCTGTCTCGGGTGTTGGGTATACTGGAATTGCTGTACCAGAAGAAACTTATATTGTTGCCGCTTCAAGAGCTCCCTTAACCTGCGTGTTTGAAAACTTTAAAACAATAGATGAATGCTTCATGGTCAATGGAAATGAAGATCTTTTAAATCACTGCCTTAAAACTTATTCTTCTATTCTTTTCGGTAACGGAATCAAAAATGATAAGAGAAACTATGAATTTCTTTGCTATCTAATAAGAAATTATGAAGGAAATCTAGTTATTGATGCTACTGGACTGACTTTGCTATCTGAGTATGGCTGCCAGATCTTGAAAGAAAAGAAAGATAAAGAAAATATTATTCTTACTCCACATTTAGGCGAAGCAAATAAGATCTTTGGGACTTCAATAGAATCCAGGAATCCTCAAGACTATCAAGAAGCAGCCCTCTCCTTTACTAAAGAATTCTCAGTTTCGATTTTGCTTAAGAGCTATCATTCTGCTATTTGCTCAAGAGAGGAATTTAGGATATTAGACACTCCTAAAACACCCTGTTTAGGAAAAGCCGGGTCTGGTGATGGGCTGGCCGGTTTGCTTTCTGGTCTGCTTAGTTATGGTACGAAAAGTTTCGAAATTAGCGAAATCATTTCTTTTTCTGACTTCTTGATTCATACAGCGGCTAAAAAATGTGAAGAGACCCAGTCAAAAGGCACAGCTGACATTCTTACTGTTTTGTCATACTTAAAAACGCATTAGATTTATATATAAAGATTATTGAAATTTACTTTACCTACATAGTTTCGACCTTATCTGTTTTCTTGAGACTTTCACTTTAATGAGAAAAGTAATCGATTTCGGTTGAACTTTTTTTGAAAGATAGTATATTTACTATGCTGTTTGCATTAAAAACCGAAATGAAGAAACTTAGTTTTAAATTTTCGTTACCGGTATTTGCGCTAGGGGCCTTAATTGTTACAGGCACTTCTTTTGGTGTATGGGTATTTAATGAAGGATCCTCTGCTACTGCCACTGTTGACAACATTATTGTTAAGCCTTTCTACTTTGGCGGAGATGGTTACTACGATGATGAAGGAAATAAAACTGGGTCAGATTTAGTATTTACTAATGTGATTGATAAAACTACCGGAACTGCTACTATTACTAGTGCTACGCTTGCTTATAATTACAAATCTGATAATGGCAAGCTAGAGTTACCTAGTGTTTATTATGAAAATGGGGTTGCTTATCGAATCACTGGATTTGGTGATGGATCTAGTAAGAATTTAGGTTGGACTCCTGATACTTCTTTAACTACCTTAATTATTCCTGATTCTTATACCTCTATTAATGATATGGCTTTGTCTACTTTAGCTCCTTCAATAACTAAAGTTGTTCTTGGAAACAATATTAAAACTATTGGTAATAATGCTTTCTATTGCTGCAATACCCTTACAGACATTAATTTCCCTGCTAGTCTTGAATCTATTGGAGACTCAGCATTCTTCCAGTGTAAACTGAGCGATGTCAACCTTAGCACGGCTACTAGCCTTAAAGTTATCGGGGCTTGTTCTTTTGGTGAGGGTAAAGTTCAGACAGTTGAATTCCCTAATAGCTTAGAAGAAATACAGGCGTATGCTTTTGTGAAAAATAAGATTACTCTTGCTGATTTAAGCAATACTAAGTTAGCTAAATTAGGAACCGGAACTTGCGAATATGGTGTTAAGACTGGAAACTCCTTTGCTGATAATACTGGTTTGACCTGCTATCTTCCTAAAACCCTTTCTACTTGCGGATCCCAGATTTTCAACAATGATAATGGCGCTAATATCTATGTTCAGTTTGCTAGCGGTGATGCACCTTCAGGCTTTGATTCCAAATGGAATTCTACAGATGGTGGCGGAACTAATATTACGGTCCA
>DLIM01000004.1:66152-84251 GCA_002483745.1 Caryophanales bacterium UBA7642
TACAGTTGGGACGGAGTCACTAAGTAAAAATAGAAATGGTAACTGCATATTAGCAGTTACCATTTTTTTGTTTCTTTTTTTACTTATCTAATTCAGAAGGATTGAACTGCTTTAAGTAGTCCATGACGGAAGTGGCGACATCTTTTAAGGTGTCATCATCCATTGGGTTCTTAATATCAGCTTTCTTCAAAAGAGATCTAAAGGGTAAGGTACCGGCTAATTCATCGAAGTTAAGGTATTTCTTAAAGGCAGCATCTCTATCAATTCGAGATTCATTGAAGAACTCAAGAGAGACAACTTGGGCAATGGTGTAATCAAGGTAGTAGAGAGGATTCTCGAAGATGTGATGCTGTCTCATCCACCAGCCACCTGATTCAAGGAATTCGTTTCCTTCATAGGTCTTATGAGGCAAATAGGATTTCTCTAAGCTTCTCCAGTAGGCCTTTCTTTCTTTATGGGTGATTTCCGGATGCTCATAGACATAGGTCTGGAAGCCATCAACGATGCAGCCATAAGGAATAAAGGTAATAGCATCGCAGAGATGCTGATATTTATATTTATCAGTATCCTGCTTGAAGAAGAGGTTCATCCAAGGATAGGTTAAGTATTCCATAGACATAGAATGCATTTCACAGCATTCCATACCAGGATTTCGATAAGCAGGGACATCTTGCTTCCCGCCTAAGAAGCCTTGTAGTGAATGACCAAATTCATGAGTAAGAGTATCGACATCAGCGCTGGTTCCGTTGAAATTGGCGAAGATGAAGGAAGTCTTTAAGCCAGCGATGTAATCCATATAGCCGCCACCGGCTTTACCAGGCTTTGCTACTAAGTCTAAGCAGTTATGATCAACCATGAAGTTGAAGTACTTAGAAGCAACTGGCGAAAGCTCAGAATACATCTTCTTAGCATCATTGACTAATTCGACAGGTGTTCCCTTAGGTGTCGGGTTACCGGTCTTATAGAAGATAGCGTAATCATAGTATTTTGTATCAGCTCCATAGCCAAGTCTTTCTTTCTGGGCTTTGCAGATGCTCTCAGAGAGAGGAACAATGTAATCTAAGATCTTCTTACGGTAGATTTCAGCATCCTTAGGGGTCCAATCAAGTCTTCCCATACGGTCATAGCCTAACTGCAGGAAGTTAGCATAGCCAAGCTTCTTAGCAATCTTTGTTCTGACTTTGACCATGCGGTCGTAGATATCACCGATTTTATCATCATTATCGGCATAGAAAGCCCAAGTCAGTTTGCTGGCCTCGGCTCTTGTGTTTCTATCTAAAGAGTTAGTAAACTTGCCCATCTGAGGAATGGAGTACTTCTGCCCCTTATATTCAATTAGGGCGCCAGAGATTAAATTAACATATTCACTGGTAAGCTTATTCTCTTCGACTAAATCAGGAACAATTTCCGGAGAGAAGGTCTTCATTGATAAAGCCACTTCTTCAAAGTAGAGCTTACCGAACTTCTTTTCTAATTCCGGACGGAACTTGGAATTATAGATATCCTTGTCGACTTGGTTAGAGGCTTCATTGATGGAAGGACCAATCTCATCGAGAAGGTTATTAAGCTCAATGTAAGTAGGATCTTTAGTATTGATAGTATGACGGATGTAGATTAAGGCAAAGACTGTGGATAAGTCATCGGATAAAGTAAAGTATTCTTTAATTGTTTTGATGGCTTCTTCTCCGCTTTTAGCGGAAACTAACTTCGTATCAATGTCTTTTAAGGCAGCAATAATGCTTTCCTTATCAGGCTTATCGAGCTTAACTTCATCTAACTTATCGAATTTCCCATTAAAATGTTGAATCATGAGTGTTTCCTTTCTTGGTTTATTAAACTAATAAGTATTATAAATGATTATTTTAAATTTAGAAGAGAAAAGGCTTGAACGGATAAGAATTAAATATACCTTTTGAAGTTCATTGAAGTATTACTTCAATTGTTACTTCAAAGCTTCAAAACTACTTTAAATGATAGATTTCCGTGTATTTCTTAGTGAGATAGTCAACATAAGGCAAAGCTGAGAACTCTTCTCCGCTGATTTCTTTGATCCAATCCTTAGTATTAAGGAGAGCCGCTTTCTTAAAGACATGATTTTTCATCCAATCAAGGATAGTATCCATATGTCCTTCTAAGAGAGTCTTCTTTAAATCCACATCCTTATCTAAGGCTTTCACATAGATGCAGTTTAAGGCATTTCCTAAAGCATAGGTAGGGAAGTAACCAAAGCCAGAACACCAATGGACATCCTGAAGGACACCTGTCTTATCATCCTTGTTATCGACTCCTAGAATTTCCTTATAGAGTCGGTTCCATTCAGAATTCAACTTCTTAAAATCACATTTTCCAGCCATAATCTCTCTTTCAAGCTTGTATCTGATGATGATATGAAGTGAATAGGTAAGTTCATCAGCTTCGGTTCTAAGAGGATTGTTCAAATCGACATAATTGACGCCTTCATAGAAGTCATTAATAGATACATCGGACATTTCATCCTTGAAGATTTTTTGGAAGGAAGGATAAATAGCTGTGATGTATTCTTTGCTTCTGCCGATGACATTTTCATAGAATCTTGATACTGATTCATGCTTAGCCATTGATAAGAAGCCTTCCCCTAGATGGTGAGTATAGACTTCCTTAGGAATATTCTGCCCAAATAGAGCATGACCCCCTTCATGGATAATGGAATACATATTTGAGATAAAATTGGTTTCATAGTAATGCGTGGTGACTCTGACATCATTAGGGCCAAATTGCTCGGTGAAAGGATGGATAGTAGTAGAAACAGATCCCCTATCAAAATCAAAGCCATTGAACTTTAAGATTTCTTTAGTGAATTCCTCTTGCTTGCTAAGAGGAACTTTTCTTGTAAGGAAGTCATGACGTGGAGTGTATTTAGCTTCTCTGATTTTTTTAACTAAAGGAACAATTCCTTTTTCTAAGTCGCCAAAGAATTTATCCAAGTCTGTAGTAGTAAAGCCCTCCTCATAATCATCAAAGAGAGTGTTATAAAGATTCTTTTTATCACAGTTCTTTCTTAAGAGAAGGAGCTTCTTATCCATCTTATAGACTTTTTCTAAGGTAGGCTCAAACTCCTTATAGCTGTTGTCTTCCTTAGCTTTAGTCCAGATAATATATGCGTTATTAAATAAGGTGGAAGCCTCTTTTTGAGTTTTGGCATCGACGTATCTATCTTTTTGAATGGACTTATATAATTCTTTTACAAGCCTTTTATCGTAGACACCTAATTTATCGTATTCTTTTTTATATAGCTTAGTCACTAAGCTGATATAGTCCTTGCTCTTGGTTATTTTAAAAGCCTTAGCAGAGAATTCTGACATGTCTCTAGCATCATCACTCATGCCGCCTTTAGGGCAGGCAGTCTCAAAATCATAGTTGATGATCTGACTAGCATGTGAGAAGACTTCTATTTCTTCTAAAAGCTTATATAGTTTCTCTAAATCCTTGTTCATTTCATTTGCCTCACTATAGAAATTATATACCAAAGCCAGTTTAGTTAGTCTTGAAGAAAGAATAATAACTAAGCTTTTGTTAAGAAAGCTCTTAACTAAAATGGATAGGAAAACCTATTTTTCAAATAAGACCGAACTAGTTTTTCTAAGATAATGAGCAAACGCTTCTTTTGTGTCATTGGCTTTTCCACGGCTTATATAGGCTTTATTACCATCTGATAATTCAATCTCGTTCTTTTCTATTTTCTTAATGTATCTCATATTAACAAGATATCCTTTATGGACACGGACAAAGTCATATTTCTTTAGTTCTTGCTCAATGGAATTCATAGTGATTCGAACATCTAAAGGTTCCGGTTTATCATTCAAATGTATTCTCTGGATGTTTTTAAAACTTTCAACAAAAACAATATTATTTATTTGTAATTTTTGAATCTTGAATTGGGAGTTTGTTTCAATAGTCAAAGACATCTCTTGTGAGATATAAGTCTCAATATAGTTTTGCATAGTTTGCTGAAAATCTTCTTTGAAGTGAGCCTTTCTAATGAAACTGAAAGGTTGAACAGAAAAAGTTTCAAAGACTCTATTTTCAAGATTAGAAACAAAAATTATTACTGGATGAAGCCCACTTTCTCCTATTTTTTTAGCTGTCGAAATGCCATCAAACCCAGGCATATCAATATCTAAAAATAGAAGATTATACGGTTTATTATTGAATTCATTAAGCAGTTTGTTTGGAGTGTAGAAAGTAGAACCATCACTATCTATACCATTGAGAAAAAAGAAAGACTTTACTTGGCTATAGATGGCTTCACAGACCACTTGATCATCATCACAAACGGCAAATAGAATTTTAGCCATGATTCTCCCCTCCGTGTTTCATGTCTAGAAAAGCTTCAGCAATAAAAAATCCATTATCGAATTCATATTCAACATAACCATTATACTTTACGGCTGTTTTTTCAACGATACTGTGTCCTAAGCCATGAGAAGTTGAATCCTTTTTGCTACTCTTAAAAGAAAGAATGTCATCTCTAGTCAATGATTTTAAAACTGGGTTCTTAATTACAGTACAAAAATAGTCTTGCTTTATATTAAAAATACAAGTGATTGGAATATCTAATTGACCAGAAGCTTTAGTGGCTTCAATTGCGTTATCAATTAAGTTACATATTAAGGAACACAAGTCATTTAATTCAAATGGAAGAATTGAAGGAACTTTAGCTATAACAGACAAAGTAACATTCATGGAATGGGCTTTTAAAGTTTCAATGTTGATAATAGTATTTAAATCTTTGTTTCCATAATCAGCCGCCAAGGGAATGTTTGCAATATCAGCACCTGCTTTTCTTAAATATATTTCTAATTCTTTTTCTTTATTCTGCTCAAGCATGGTTTGCATAACAAGATATTGATTTTTGATGTCATGTTTAATATCATGGATTTCTTTTACTGATTGCTTAGTTAAAGTCATAGCTTGTAAATCTGCTTCTAACATTTTCTTTTCAATTCTAAGATTGCTATTATCTTGATTTTGCTTTAAATCTAGATAGATTAAAAAATAAACCAATATTTCTAGAACATAGAAGGCAGATAATGTCGATATAAAATAGATATCACTACTTGCCGAGGCCGCAAATACATAACTAGTGATTCCAATGTAAATACAAACTAAGGTTACGAAGACACTGTTTACTGAAACTACTAAAAAGATGGAATTCCCTGTAATGTTAGAAATTTTTGATATTGAATTAGATTTTACAATGATGGCAAAAGCCCCAATCAGGGAGAATAGACATATTGAAATAAACGCTTTTAAATCCGATGCCATATTTGTGTCATAGAAGAACATTAAAGAGTGCTCTAATTGGGAAACAGTTACTTCCATTCCAAAAAGTGTGGCTATTAAAATCACATTACTTCGCTTATCAAGCTTTGAGAAGATGAGACAGCAAGTAACTAATGATAAAAAATAAGCAATGAAGTAGTTGTAATAGAACAGGGGCTTGCAGTAATAAGCTAACATAAAAAAAGAAAATGTATATGCAGTATAAATAGTAAAACAAGCAGCAATTCTTAAGATGAAGTAGATGATAGATCTAGCTTTTTTCTCAACATTGGTGAATATTAAGGTAAAGGAAAAGGACATTACAAAAAGCTGAATTATGAAGGAAACACTATAGACTATATTAAAAAAATCTGAGATTGCATTCATTTTCTAAATCCTTAAATTAAAATAATTATAACGCATTCATTCTCAATCCACCTTATGCTCTTTATAAGAAGACACTAGATAGAAAGCTAAAAACGCCGCACTTGTAGTACCAGTTATTGACTCTAAAGAAATTAAAACAATTTGCCACCAAGGCATTGATTGTGAAACATTATCTCCTTCTCCTAAGCCATTCATACTATAAGAATAATTGCAAACAACATAGAGAATTCGGTGAGTGGCCTCTCTCATTTTACTAGCAAAAGTAGGAGAATCCTTAAAGCTATCTAAAGCTGAAGAACTTCCACTTCCTAAGAAACAGGAAGTTCCATTTAGAAAGCCATCCTGATAAGTCATATAAGAGGCACCATTAGAAGAAGCCATATCAGTGATAATGTAACCATCGAATCCGAATTCATCTCTTAAAACATTATTTTGAAGACTATTTGAAGCGCCAGCCCATGTTGTTCCAATTCTGTTAAACGAAGACATAGCCGCATGAGAATTACCTTCATCAATAGCTAAAGAATATTCAAAAGGAACCAACATTATCTCTCTGGCTTCTTGCTCATTTAACCAAACAGAGATTCCATTACGGTTGCTTTCTTCCTCATTAAAAGCTAAATGCTTTACATGAGTAATGACACCTTTTCCTTGCAGGCCTTTAATTTCAGCTCTTGAAGTGTAGCCAGTTAAAAGAGGATCTTCAGAAAAATACTCATGGTTTCTTCCACCAAAAGGCGTTCTTTGAATATTTACACCGCTTGCGTAGATTCCAGTTCTATTTGCTGCTAAAACATCCTCGGCAAAAGCATCACCTAATTCTTTAACTAGATTTTCATTAAAAGTACTAGCCCAAATTCCTTCACTGGGGAAAGACGTTCCAGTTTTGGTAGAAGAAATGCCTGTTGGCCCATCGTCTTCACTGGTGGCTGGTTTACTGACTGAAGATAGCGCTGATGTTGAAAATTGAGCCGAAGTTAAAAGCTCGGATTCATCCTCATAAGAGAGTTCATTTAGCAAAGAATCCCATTTAGAATCATCATAAGAAATTTTATTGTTGGTACTTGATTTTAAAGAAGCTAAAGTTAGATTGTTTTCTTCATTATAGGAAGGCATTGTTGTTTCAGTTTCAGTATATTCTTTGTTACTACTTAAATCTGTTATTAGTTGATCATTTAAATTTAAAGAAATAGCTGCTGCTGGATAAGTTCCTTCCCAATTGTTTCTTGAAACATAAGTTATTTTATTTTCGCCTCTATCAGAGCATTTGTTGATGTCTGATTCATCAAACTGATTAGTGATTGCTTTATTGGTATGAGTAGAAATTGAAAAGGTTTTATCATCAAAACTAGGAACGTTAACCGTTTTAACTAAATCAGCTTGCCCTAATTCATCCATACGGTTTGAGGTTGAAGAGGGAGTTTTTCCTTTTTTAGCTAGAAGGTTGTTTGTAGCACTATGAGAATCTTTAGCAGCAATGATCTGATAATCACCATTGTCTAAGATATAAGTTTTGCTTTTGTTGGAATCATAAGATTTAAATTGGCTCTTGTTTACCAGAATGGTTACGGTTTCTTTTGCTAAAGGCTGTAATTCGGATGTCTTGGCATATCCAACTAATTCTACTGAGCTTTTTTCTATGCTATTAGTAATGTCATAATCGGTATAAGGTTTACTAAGAAAAATTTCAACAGTGTTCTTTCCCGAAATAGTCGAAGTATTAGTGACATCTAGAGAAACTTGATAACCATTTTCGGTTTCTTCAATTTGGTAATTGCTATAGGAAAAAGTTGAATAAGATAGGCCATAACCAAAAGGATATGAAACATCATGGGCATAGGAATAATCACTGGTGCTTTCTCTTTGAGTCACATAGTCATAATATCTAGTTTCATAATAGCGATAGCCAACATAGATTCCTTCTACATTTACTCCATAATACTTTTGAGTATCGCTTAGAGAAGAGCTGTTTCCATAGACGCTTGAATAAGTCGTTCCGCTATTGAAGCTCCAACTTTTGGCAGCTGGAGAAGATAGATTATCATTGCACATGGTAGCAGATAATTTTCCACTTGGATTTATTTTTCCGGAAATAATATCAGCTACAGACTGAATTCCATATGATCCAACATTTCCAACCCAAAGAAGAGCATCTACATCAATTCCTTCTTCTTGAATAAAATCCGTTTGAATCATTTGAGATGAATTTAAAATAACGATTATTTTCTTAATATTATTATTTTTCTTCAAAGTTGATAATTCTTTAAGAACATCTTCTTCCTGACTGCTTAAAGATAGATAAGAACCATCTTTAGTTCCGGCATTTTTCATATTAATGTCTTTGCCTTCGCCAGAATCACGCGAAATGGTAACAATCACATTTTGATAATCATTTAAGGTACTTTTAATTTCTTCAGTATAGGAATCCCAACCTGCTTCATTAACTTTGTAATTTTTACCTTTAGTGGTTCTTTTAAATTTTGCTAAATTATTAGAAACAAAGTCCCACATATTTGAATTAACTTTCAAGCCGCTATTTGTTAAAGAATCTTTTAGATTTGCATAACCACTAGTGTTAGCTTGAGAAGAACCTGAAGTAGCATAGTTGAAATTAACTGAACCGTTAAAAAGACAACTGACCTTATCTCCCCTACTTAAAGGAAGAGCTTTATTATCGTTTTTTAATAAAACTGCGCCTTCTCCTTCGACTTGCTCAGATACATCTATCAAATGCGATTTTAAAGAATCTATATCGTTATAATCACGAGTAAAATACTGATTCTTATCATTATTGTTGGAAGAGTTAGTGATGTTTAAGATTTTGTTTATTAGTGCTTTATTTGCTAGAGCCACATCATAGACCGCATATGAAGTTAAGAACAAGGAAAGAGAAGCAACAAACCCAATCTCAAATTTTCTTTTTCTAGTTGACATAATTAGTCTTCTCCTTATTTGTATTATCTTTTAAAACAGAGTTTTCTTTAGTAAGACAGCCACTGATTAAAGAACATATGGCGGATAGTAAAAGAAGAATTGCAGTAGCTAAGAATCCTGCAGAAAGTGAAGAGCCATCAATACTCACTAAGACATTAGCAATGTAATTTACTTGAGAAGTAATAAAATTCAAAAAAGCAAAAAAGAAACAAAACCAAGGAAAGAAATATAAGATTCTGAACTTATTAATAATAATGGGAATAAAGCAAAATACTAAACCAATGATGCAAGAGACTATTACAGTAGTATTTATTTTTAAAGAAAAGTCATTAGTTCCGGTTTTTATGTAAACAATTAGTCCACATAATGCCAACAAAAAAGAAGCAATAATCAAATAATAATTGGCTTTTCTATTTTTAAAAAAACTTGTGATTGCTTTCATCATCTAAATTTCCTTCCTAGCATAGATTTGAGGTATAAGGAGACCAAGTAAGGCTTGCTTCTGTTGTTAAGTAAAGGCAATCAATCATAGGGGCTTTGCTATCCATACTACCGGCACCGACTTGAGGTGTGTCATCGTTGTTGACAATCAATTTAATGGAATTCTCGCCTGCAACTAAAGTGGTTTTATTTATGTAATATTTTGAGAAAGATCTCTTTTTTTCACTATTCATATCAGTAATGACATCAGTAAAAGAAATATCGTTATAGGTTAAATCAATGCCATTAACTTCAACTAAAAAGTCATCTGATGAAATAGAAATATTATAGAATTCTGCTGAAAGATTAAGCTGGAGATAAACATTAGAAACAGCTTTATCAGAAACGATTTTGTATTCTAGAAAAGCCCCGTTGTAATAAAGATTAGATACATAGTATCCATTGCTAGCATTTGCACCACTATTTCCATTGGCGCAAATTAAACTTTTACCAGTGACGTTTCCTGAATATCCTTGGCCTAGTTTATCACCGCTAGAATTACAAGTTTCATCCGTGTTTGGATCGAGTCCGGTTAGCCGAGTATATTCAGCCTCGAACGTATAGGATTTTACCCAATAAGCATATGCAGAAGTGTTTTCACTTCTTTTTTTCATAAAAGAGAATTCAGTAGTACAACTATTTTCTTCATACCAACCAGAAAAATAATATCCTTCTCTTTCTGGATCACTAGGCTTAGTTACACGACCATTTGTTGAGAAATATTCTGCTTTATAAATGGAAGTGGTTTCTCCTTCATAGTTCCAATAAAAAGTAGCCGTTAAAGCTGAAGAGGAATCTATCCAATTGGCATAGAGGGTAAAAGAACTAGTAACCTTTGCTGAAAAGTTATAGCTAGTTGTGGCTGCTGAATCTAACCACCAACCATTGAAAAAATATCCTGTTCTTAACGGATCAGTGGGCTTTGAAACCAAGCCTTCTTTAGTGACTTTGACAGTGGTTGAACTACTTCCGGTATAGTTATAATCAAAAGTAATGGTGAATTCTTCTTCTTTTTTTGAAGAAGAGGTGGAAGTATCTTGATGAGTTGAAGTGTTTGATGATATATTTTGACCACAACTGAATAGAGCGGAAACAGTTAATCCCATTATTGCTAAAGATTTTAATGTTAATTTTTTCATTTTTATTCCCCCGATTTAATAAAAGATAGGCTAGCCACCATCAAAGGTGGTGGCTAGTCATCAGTTTTTACTTCTTATTCTTCTTGTCTTTGTGTCTTTTAACTCCTAATCCAACTCCTAAAAGGGCAGCAGCACCAATAATTGAAGAGAAGGTAGCAATAGATCCACCGCAGCCCTTGGAAGTGGTGTCATCCGTAGTAGGTGTTGTAGTTTCTGCATTCTTGGTCCAGCCGGCATAGTAAGTGATATCACCATCGATGGGAGCCTGGAAGGAAGCCACAGCAGTGCAGTCACTATCAAGATACCAGCCATTGAAGGTATAGCCTTCTTTAGTAGGTGCAGTCGGAATGGTTGGGGTAGTACCTTTTTCTACAGTTTGAGAAGCAATAGCTGTTCCGCCATTTGTATTAAAATTAACGGTATAAGTAGTAGGTGCAACTGGAGTGGTGGTTCCTTTGACAGTGATAGTTAATGGGTAACTATAGTTTGCTTCAACAATCTGTGAACCAAAGAAACTAGTTGTCGTCTTCTTGGTGTTGATTCCAATGATGGTAGTATAGGTTCCAGCAGTCGTGGGTGTTCCATTGATAGTTCCATCATCAGCTATAGCTAAACCATCAGGTAAAGATCCAGATGCAACTGAGTAAGTGACGGAATCGTATTTACCACCATCTGTAGTAAAGACAGTAGAGTTAATCTTGGTCGTGAAAGTTTGACCAACTTGGGCATTAGTAATGTCATCACCATCCTTATCAAGAGTAAAGGCGGGATTGATATTAAGAGAAAAGTCGGCAGTTTTATTGATGTAACCATCGATATTAGCTTGGATAGTTAAATCATAAATTCCATCTTCAGTGGCAGTGCCAGTGATATCACCAGTTGTAGAATTGAGGGTTAAACCAGCAGGCAAAGTTCCTTTAGTTATGGAATAGATGACACTAGTATCAGAATTCAAATCACTGGCATTGATACCAACATAGAGGCCAGTTGCTTTTTCATATTGGGTAGCTGATAGACTCTTAATCGTATAGTCTAAAGAATAATAGCCATTCTGATTGTTAATGGAATTTGCACGATTGTAGAGTAGATGGGTGGCAGAATTTCTAATGTAATAATACTGGTTAGGAGACTCTTCTAAGGCTCCATCTGTTCCAGTCTTGACCTTAACACCACCCTTATTGCTTCTTAATGAGGCATCCCAAGTTCCACTGGGAGTTTCATTCCACGGTGGAGTACGGAGCTCAATTTCGCAACCGGCTCTATTCATCAAATCAGGACTAGTAATATCAATCCAGCCGATGTAGCCATCAGTATCAAAAGCGCCGGTCCACTTCCATTCCTTCTTACAAATATTAGTTAAGAGATTGTAATTGTTAGTATTAGGAATTCCAGCAATATGGCCATAGCCAACCATGCTAGCCTTGCTGCCACCTTCTTGAAAAGCAATTTGGAAAGACTTGAGTTCATTTTCACGGATTGTTTGTTCATCCATGAATTGGAAGTCAGCTCCACGGTTTGTTTCCTGGTCGTTGAAAGCAAAGTGTTTAGCATAGGCAACAATACCTTTTGACTGAACTCCTTTTATTTCTGAAGCTGCGGTAGTTCCAGAGGCATAGCCATCCTGAGAATAATATTCAAAGTTCCTACCTGAGAAGGCAGAACGATGATAATCCATTCCAGGACCATACCAACCGGTTACTCCAAGGAACATGCAAATATCACCTTTAACTTTACCAACCATTTCAACCAAGTCAGTATTAAGAGTTGCGGTAAGTAAAGGCTCATCAGTCCATTGGAAACTACTACTGATATTGGTAGGGCCATCTGCTTCTATATCAGAAGACTTTCCAACATTAGCCAATTCCGGAGAACCATAACCGCCATATTCAACTACTTTGACAACTTGATCCCAGGTCAACTGGTTCATGAACAAATTCCAAGCTTCGGTTCCAGTTTTTCCATTGATAGCAGAATTAGTAGAGGTGATAGGAGTAGTTCCCTGGTAATCAATACCTTCCATATCCTTAAATTGAATAGCAGCGGTGTTTGTGTCATCAGTTGACTGCGTCCAAGAAGAAGGAATAGTTGAATTATCAATATACCAAGGATAGGATTCTTTATCTTTATAGCCTTCATCCTGATCAAAGCTTTGGAGATAGATCTGGTTGGTATACCAATTCTTTTTGAATGTACGATCACCAGTAGTAGGAGCTTGAGGGAAGGTTCCATCAAAGTCTGATCTAGACATAATCGTCATTGAACTAGAGTCATCAGCCATCATATCTTTAGTTCTTACGGTATTGAAATTGTATTCATGATCGGTTGTAGAGTTATCGTAATCGCCATTGCCAGTGAACTGGTTAGAAACTTTAGCTAATGAATAATCATCTGCTAGCATATGAGCATCATCTTTAAGGTTGAAAGTAAACTGATCGTAAGCATCATTGACATCTTCAATATCAGTTCCACGATTAAAATGAGAGGAATCCATTACTCTGAGAACATACTTGCCTTTATCTAAGGTATAAGCTCCACCATTGTAGTTGGTGTCCCAGCTTGACATATCCTGAACATTTGCAGTAATAGTTATTTCCTGACTTTCACCAGGTTTTAAAATATCGGTTTTTCCATATCCGACCAGAACATGCTCGGCTTTTTCTATTCCACCCTTAGTGTAGGGAGAGTGAGCATAAAGCTGAACTGACTGTTTTCCTTTTACTCCACCGGTGTTTGTGACTCTAACCTTGACAAAAAGTTTATCTATGTTAGCTTTAATGTTGACATTGTTGCTTAGGTCTGCACCAGAAACATCCTGACCATCGGTAAGATTATTGCTGTAGTTGGAATCAGAATAGACACCAGTTATGTTCATTGAGAAAGTGGAGTAACTTAAGCCATATCCATAAGGATAGGTAACGTTTTTCTTATACCAAGATTCTCCATCAATGGCATTACTATCATAAAGGTCAGCATATTTTGTCTCATAGTATTTATAGCCAGTATAGATACCTTCTTCATAATCAATGGAATAGTAACTTTCTGAGAAGGTACCGCCATTATAAGATTTTGCATTATCGAAAGAAGTATCATAAGGATAATCATTTGGATCGGTTGAAGCACTAGTGGTGTTAGATTTTGTTCTCTTTTCGGGATCCAACATAGTAGCACCAGTCCCGGTTTGAGAATTGTCTCCAAAGTTGTACCAAGTAGGATCAACGGTATGATCGGCATCCCATTCGTCTTGTAATCTTCCAGAAGGGTTTACTTCACCATTAAGGATTTCACCTAAAGCAAAGATACCACTCTTGCCAGGACGAGAAATATCAATGATGGCATTAATCTGCGGGTCATTATTTAATTGTCCAACTTCCATTGCATTAGAAGTATTAAGAACAACAACAATGTGTTTAAAACCAACTGATTTTACAAAGCTTACTAAATCTTCTTCAGAATCAGTTAGCATTAAAGAATGCTTATAGGTTTTAGTGGTAATGTTCCCGGCTTCATCAGTGGTTGTTTTCTTAAGAAGAGCCTTATGGGTATCGTCATCACCAACTGTTTCGTTAGTAACAGTTGCTTGATCACTTCCTTCACCTCCAGCTCTAGAAAGCACAACGAAAGCTGCATCATTGTAGAGATCTAAAGAATCGGTAACCTTACCAGAAAAATCGGTAATTTCTGAACCAATAGACGAAGAATCAGCTTTATAAAGCTTTTCTAGTGTAGGATTAACCTTAAAACCGGACTTTCTTAAAGATTCAGGAACGCTTTCAGTATCAACGGCTGCACCCATATCGAAAGCCCCACCGGTGGCTGAACCGCCGACAATGGCATCACTTCTAACACCAAAGACAGACACTCTTTCATTTCCATTGAAAGGTAAAGAGCCATCGTTCTTTAAAAGAATCGTACCTTCTTCTGCAACTTCCTTGTTTAGAACACCAGCTTCATTCAAACATTCTTCATAGGTGTTGTAGTCGGTGTGAAAACCTTCTTTCTTATCTCCCCATGATTGCAAATTTCCTGACAAAGATGAATTCTGCAATCCAAGAAGAGAGACGATGGCAAATGTGATTACTGTTGCAATTGACTTTCCTTTGTTTCTCATTTTTCCTCCAACTAGGTTCAGGCCTGAACTCGTTTGGTACAATTTTAAAACTTCTTGTAAAGGGCTTTCATTTTCATTGATAACTTGTTTTGACTTTGTGACTAAGTACCTAAAAAATGACAAAAGGGAGGAAATCAAGGACGAAATGCTTTTCATTTATTGGAGAAAGTCAATATTTATTTTTTTTGCAAAAACAAAAGCACTAATTTTAATGGATAATTCTAAATTCCTAACTTAATAAAAAAAGACAACCGTTTTTTATTAAATGGTTGTCTTTTGTCTTTGAAATTAATGAAAATGCTTATTTAAAGCTTTATACTTAATCTAATTATGAATGAAAATAAGAAACTGAGCATTGATATGCTCTCTCAGGCAACTAGCGTAAAAGCTCAGGGAGTAGGCAGTGTCTATATCGAACAGACTAGGCTTATAGAAGAATTAGGCAAAGATGATTTTACTGTCTATCACAACAAGCATAGCCATAAGTATGATCTTTACCATGTTCATTCCGTTAATCCTCAGTATTATGAATTAATGAAGAGCAAGAAGAACATCTCTATTTGTTTTGTCCATTTCCTTCCTGATACTTTAGAAGGATCAATCAGACTTCCTAAGTTAGCTTTTAGAATCTTTAAGAAATATGTGACTTCTTTCTATAAGGCAGCTAAAGAGATTGTTGTTGTCAATCCCGCTTTCATTCCCGACTTAGTAAAATTTGGTATCAAGAAAGAAAACATAACTTATATTCCTAACTTTGTTTCTAAAGAGGATTTCTATAAAGTCTCTGAAGAAAAGAAGAAAGAATTCAGAACTAAGTATCAGATACCTGCTGATAAGTTTGTTGTCTTAGGGGTCGGACAGGTACAGACAAGAAAAGGTATTCTTGATTTTATCGATATCAGTAAAAGAAATCCGGATATGTATTTCATTTGGGCTGGTGGCTTCTCTTTTGGAAACATCACAGAAGGCTATAGCCAGCTGAAAAAAGAAGTTGAGACTAAAAGAGCCAACTTAAAATTCCTAGGTATTAGGGAAAGAAAAGAAATGCAGGAAATCTACAATGCCTCTGATTGTTTTCTTTTGCCTTCCTATAATGAGCTATTCCCAATGGCTTTATTAGAGAACTGCAACATTGGTAATCCTTATGTAGTAAGAGACTTGGACTTATATAAAGACATCTTAATTGGCGACTATCCTAAAGCTAAAGACAATGAAGAATTCTCTTTGATTCTAAGAAAGATTAAAGATGACTCAGAGTACTTTAAGAAGACTAGTGCATTATCTCAAGAAATGGCGATGAAATACTCTCGTGAGAACGTTTATTTGATGTGGAAAAACTACTATCAGAGAATCTATCAGAAGTATCATGGTATTGTTAGAAAAAAGAAGTAGAACATAAAAGGTTGCTTTCTTTCTTTTTATTATTTAAATACGTAATTGAATTTAGAAAACCCCTTACGGGAAATCCTTTTCGATTTCTAAAAAGACAATTATAAGCGATTTTTGTTGATTCTTTTTCAGTATTTTCTTTCTTCCCTTGCTCTTTGGTTATGTTAAAATAAACAAGATTTATATATTTAATAAATAGAAAGAGGACAAACAAATGTCAAAAGAAGTGTTTACACTCGACTTCTACGGAAAGAAACTCCAAGTCGAGAGTGGCGAAATCTCTAAGCAGGCTGATGGTAGCTGCTTTGTGAGATTCAACGACACCGCCGTCTTATGTGCTGTCTGCGGTGCTAAAGAAGCTAAGTTAGGTCAGGATTTCTTCCCTCTTACTGTCAACTATTTTGAAAGACAGTATGCTGCAGGTAAGATTCCGGGATCGTTCTTAAGAAGAGAAGGAAGACAATCAACTCAGGAGACTTTGGTTTCCCGTTTAATTGATAGACCTATCCGTCCGATGTTCCCTGATGGATATGTCAACGAGACTCAGATTACGGCTACTGTCATGTCCTGTGATCCTGATGCTTCTCCGAGTATGGCTGCTATGTTTGGCTCATCTTTAGCTCTTTGCATCTCTGATATTCCGTTTGATGAACCGATTGCTGGCGTTGTTGTCGGCAGAGTCGATGGACAGTTTATTATTGATCCGACGGTTGAGCAGGCTAGTAAGTCTGATATTAACCTTACTGTAGCTGGCACTGAAGCTGCTATCAATATGGTCGAAGCTGGCGCTGCTGAAGTTTCCGAAGAGGATATGCTTAACGCTATCATGTTCGGACATGAAGCCATCAAGAAGCTTTGCCAGTTCGAGAAGGAAATTGTTGCTAAGATTGGCAAACCTAAACGTCCTTTAAACATCTACAAGATTGATGAGACCTTCGCTGCCAATTGCCGTAACTATGTTGCTCCTGGTCAGAGTGAGACTACTGAAAACAGAATCATCAAGGCTGTTTCTATCTTCGACAAGCTCGAAAGACAGAACACCATTGATGCTTTAGAGAAAGAAGTCATCGATATTGTTGATCAGAAGGACTATAAGACCACTCAGCTACACGATA
Organism: Caryophanales bacterium UBA7642; assembly: GCA_002483745.1. Classification (GTDB taxonomy): domain Bacteria; phylum Bacillota_I; class Bacilli_A; order RFN20; family CAG-288; genus Enterosoma. The sequence goes on from DLIM01000004.1 coordinate 83,006, forward strand.
TTGCTGTCAGTGAAGCTAAGGAAGTCTTAGAGACCGTAGTCAGAAACGAAGTCAGAAGACTTATTACTGTTGATAAAATTAGACCTGATGGCAGAAAGATTGATGAAATCAGACCTCTCGATGCTCAGGTTCATATTCTCCCCCGTGCCCATGGCTCTGCTATGTTCACCCGTGGACAGACTCAGGTTATTTCAGCCTGCACTTTAGGTTCGCTTGATGATGCTCAGATTTTAGACAATATCACTGGTGATACTACTAAGAGATGGATGCATCATTACAACTTCCCGCCTTATTCAGTTGGTGAGCTTGGCCGTATGGGTACTCCTGGCCGTCGTGAAATCGGTCATGGTGCTTTAGGCGAAAGAGCTCTTTCTTATGTTATTCCTTCTGAGGATGAGTTCCCTTATACCATTCGCTGCGTCGCTGATGTCTGCGAATCAAATGGTTCTTCTTCTCAGGCTTCTATCTGTGCTTCCTGCATGGCTTTGATGGATGCTGGTGTTCCGATTAAGGCTCCTGTTTCCGGTATTGCTATGGGATTAATTACTTCTGGACCTTTAGATGGCAAGCATCCTTACACTATTCTTACTGATATTCAGGGTATGGAAGACCATCTCGGAGATATGGATTTCAAGGTTGCTGGAACTCCTAATGGTATCACTGCCTTACAGATGGATATCAAGATCCGTGGTATTACCCGTGATGTCTTAGCTGAGGCTTTAGCTCAGTCTAAGCCTGCCAGAAAGCAGATCTTAGCTGTCATGCTTAAGGCTATCCCTGAGCCGAGAAAAGAATTATCTGACTATGCTCTCAAGATGAAGAGATTCAACATTATTCCTGATAAGATCAGAGAAGTCATTGGTTCTCAGGGCAAGGTCATTAACGGCATTGTCAAGGATTGCAACAATGATGTCAAGATTGATATCAACGATGATGGCAGAGTAATTCTCTATTCTGTCCATAAGGATATGATTGAGAAGGCCTATGATGAAATCATGGGCATTGCTAAGGTTCCGGCCGTTGGTGAAGTCTATGATGGCAAGGTTGTCAGAGTTGAGACCTATGGTGCCTTTGTTAGACTTTATGGCAACACTGATGCCTTATGCCACATTTCCAAGCTTGGTTGGAATCGTGTCGAGAAGGTCGAAGATGTCTGCAAATTAGGTGATACCCTTAAGGTTATTATCACCGGTATTGATGCCCAGGGCAGAATCGATGTTTCTCACCGTGATTTACTCACTAAACC
>DLIM01000004.1:84481-85085 GCA_002483745.1 Caryophanales bacterium UBA7642
TTTTTTCTATTTTCATTTTGGAATTAGATAGTTTCCTAGTATAATTAGAGTAAGCGGGAACAACTATGATAAAGAAAAAGATAGTTTTAGCTTTGATGACTGGTACTGCGGTTTTATCATTGACTGGGTGCCAAAAATATTCGAAGGGAACGATTTATTTTGCCTTAGGCAAAGGTGAGACTTTCCCAACTGATTTTGGTCACAATACTACTTGGGATGATAGTGGTAATCCGACCTACTCTTTTTTGACTGGCCAAGCTAACACTCCGGTTGCTGTCGATATTCCTGACCCCTCTAAAGAAAACTATTATTTTGTCGGCTGGAGAGAAAAGAAAGCTTCTGGTGCTTATACAAGCATCAAGAAATATATTGATGATGAAGGTAAATCCTGTTATTACTATCCTTATGGAAGTACTACCTTCTACCCATTATTTGAACCTCTTTTTAAGATTTCCTTTGATCTTACTGATGCTAAAGATAGCAATGGCGTTTTAGTTAATCCTAAGCTTACTACTTCTTCTAATTCCTATGTGGATGGAGTACTCAATGGCTATTCCACTATGGAAATACCATCAACTGATTATTTGCCTACTGCTACAGGCGA
>DLIM01000013.1:0-1260 GCA_002483745.1 Caryophanales bacterium UBA7642
GGATAAGCTTCATCAATCATTGAGCACATATAGTTTTCTGGCTTATTCAGCATGATAGTGACATAAGGAAGATTAGGAATCTCCTTATCATCTAATTCAATCTTATCAGTGCCTTTAATATCCATATCATAGAAAGCAGCTACTACGCCATTAATCTTGATACGGTGATCACGGACTATCTTCTTCGTTGACTTCCTGCTTCCGAAACCTTGTAAGGAGAGAAAACGGTCTAATCTCATTTCTTTAGTTCCTCCTGTAAGGCTTTAAGCTTACTGATATCAATACCAGAGACAGTATCTTTTTTAACTTCAGTCTTATTTTCTTCTTTTTTAATAGTAGCAGTATTAGTAGAAGAAACAGAACTTTTAACTATGATAGGCTGTTTAACTTCAACATTTTCTTCAGTGCTATTAGTAGAACTAAGTCCTTCAGTCAAAAGCTGATAATTAGAAACAACTTCAGCCTTTGTTTCTTCTTCTCTTTCTTCACTATCCTTAAACATTGGATAACCATAGATAGTTAAACCTAAGACAACCATTAAGCTTCCAAAGACCACACAGGCAAAGGTAATTGACTGAGCAGTTAAGGTAGAGATATCATTAAAGAAAGGTCCTTTAATTCTAGAAGCAAAGAGAACAATGATACCGGATAAGTTAATACCTAGTTTTACTCCGCCTTTTGCTTTAAGAGAGTTTGCATTCTTATTATTAAGATAATATCCAACAATCCAACCAATCAAAGCCCCTAAAATAAAGCAAGCCACTAAAAGGAAATTACCTTTTAAGTCTTTCAGTCTTGAGATATTGCCAAAAGCGGAAGAAGTAGTCAAATAGAATGATCCTAAAAGGAAGATACTTCCTATTGATTCTCCGCTATAAGTACAAACAAAAGAAGCAATAGCCATTAAGAAGATGATAGCTGCATAGCCAGCTCCAGTATAGATATCAGTGATTCTAGAGAAGTTAATATAGTAAAGAGAAATACCGACAGCAAAAGAAATTAAGAAAGCGACTAAGAAAGATAGCCACTTTTCATCTTTGGCTTTAACCATCTTATAGATAGTTAATATAGAAAATCCTACTAAGAAGATTAAGATAGCTGAATAAGTAGAAACTGGGAAGTTAGTAGTTAAATAACTGACAGGAATCAAAAAGAAAAGAATGATTCCGATTAAGATACCTAATAAAGTCGCCCATCTCTTTTTAAAGAAGTATCGGTATTTATGATCAATAGTAAGATCTTTCTGATAGACAGGCTTAA
>DLIM01000013.1:1374-4667 GCA_002483745.1 Caryophanales bacterium UBA7642
GCTTGCCTATATATTATATTACTAACATTAAGTTATTTAGATACCTAAAACGGAAAGTTTTTAAGACATGCACTAAAAAAGCAGACTTTTAAATCAAAAAGTCCGCTTTTATGTCTTAATCTAATTACTAAGCCTTNNCCCTGAACCAGATTTACTATTCGATTAAGGAAGCCTTTATCTTCGTTAGTGTTTACTTTAGCCATAATTTCTCGCTTGCCTATATATTATATTACTAACATTAAGTTATTTAGATACCTAAAACGGAAAGTTTTTAAGACATGCACTAAAAAAGCGGACTTCTAAATCAAAAAGTCCGCTTTTATATCTTAATCTAATTACTAAGCCTTTTTCTTCTTGTTCTTAAGAAGAAAATAGATGAGTGTTCCTATTCCGATAGAGGCAACAGGAATACCGATGCTTAATGAAAGTATTAAAGGAAGGTTATTCGAATTCTTTTTAGTACTGTCATCATTAGTAGCATCAGGATCTTCAACAATAGGTCTTTCTTCAACTCCATCATACATGGTGCCTTGATCAATTTTGTTGAAGAATTTTAGATTATCAATATAGAGATCACCTTCATAGCCCATATAGTTAAAGACTACACCAAGAACTAGAAGAGTCTGAGAAGTACTAGCTGAATAGGGTATCTTTACAGTCTGCTTATAGTAGTCAACTCCGTCAATTGTAACGACATCGCAGTCTTTAGCTTTGATATTGTTCTGGTTGAGACATAGTTTTGTCCAATTAGGATCTAAGGCTGCATAGTTTCTAAAGCCGTAAGTAGTATTAGTGGCTTCAGCACTAGCAGAGATAGTTCCGTCATAAGGAATGCATAAGTCTTTTTTGTAGTAGACATCATAATCTACTTCATGATGATTAGTTAGGATACTTCCTAGATCTTCGACTTTAATTTTTAATTCACTCCACCAAGTAGAGGGATTGCTTGAGCAAGTAATAGCATAGCTTCCGCCATTGAAGGTAGATTTTTTAACCTCAGAGAAACTTATAACGTTGCAGTCTCCATAATAGTCAAGCTTAGGAGAATCGGTTTCCGAATCAGAGAATTCATAGGTTTTATCTAACTCCATTGAATAGTTTAACTGTCTTTCTAGTTTGCCGATATCACTCTTCAAAGTGGTTCCATCAGCGAAATGGCAGACAGCATAAACACCAATAACAGCGGAACGGACATAGTACTTCATTTCTACTCCGAGAGTATAGTATCCGGAATTAGTCAGTTCCATCTTCCCAGCATATTTGTTACTGGTATATAGAGAGACATGGTCTACTTTTTTACTGCTTCTAATATAGACTTTCACGTTATAGATGGGAGTAGTATCGCTATCAACTAGGATAGGACCGAAATCAGAATAATTTTGTTTACTACGATAAGGAGCCATTAGGAAAACCTTATCTTCAAAATCTACAAAATCTTTTCCATAGGTGAATAAGGTAGCATAGTCATGTAATGCAATGACTTCTGGGTCAGAATCAGTCTCACCTTTCCAAAGCAGTCGGTAGCCATCATAGTCAGGATAGTAGCCTTCAAATGCACTAGTACCGGTATCTTTCCCCGCAAGCATCCAGAACAAACCGCCGGCTCCATTTAAGTCATAGATCTTTTGACACCAATCAGAATAGATGAGTTCACGGTTTTGGCCATTTTGGGCATTGATACCAAATTCTTCACAGACACAAGGCTTATTAGCAGCAGTTGAAGTATTGATATGGTCAGAAATCCATTTCTCACCCCAAAGCTGAGCAACATCAGTTGCACCCCAGCCTTCAGGATAAAGATGGTAAGTACCAAAATTAATATTCTTAAGCTTAATGATGTCATCATAGCTGATTCCTTGACTACCATTGTAGCTATCTTTGCTTTGCCCGTCATAGGCTTCTGATTCTTTACCGGAATAAAAGCCTTCATCTCCTAAGGCAATGAGATGATTACTATCGATTGATCTAACATAGTCACTCATTTCACTGGCCCAGGAAGTAAGAATGCTTGGATCCTTACCAGGGTTACGAGGCTCATTCATTAATTCATAGGCCATAACGGTAGGATCATCTTTGTAGCTTAATCCATTAACTGAATTAGTACGATTGAGGAAATAATTGATATAGGATTTATAGTATTGTTTACAAAGAGAATCGGTATAGAACTTAGATAAGTCAGCACTGTATTTTTTAGAAGTGGTATCTATTCCGTTAGCTTTATCCGACCATTTCACATATTGAGTGACACCACCGAAATCAGTCCAGTAATTAGTAAAGACAATGATGAGTTTGACATCGTTCTGTCTTGCTATATCAAGAGCATAATCTAATGTTTCCCAGCAGTTAACATAGTAAGAGGGCATACCGACTGGAGCAGTATAGGATTCAGCAGTCGGCTGCATGAATGCGTGGTTCTTATTGTAGTCATCACCCATACCATCAAAGAAGCCCCAAGTCCTGATAACGTTGAAGCCAGCATTGGCGGCACTGACAATAGCATCTTTTACCATGATCTTGTCTTTATAGTGGAGATAGTAGTTATTAGTCCCAATGAAACGGAACTCTGAGCTGTTAAGCTCAAAGTGTCCGTCATTGACTGAAACATAATCATCTGAAGATGATTCCATCTTTATAGCTTCTTTAGGGGTATCATTATAATTCATCAGTTGAGTGTTAGATGAGAAAACAGATGAAAAGAGAAAGGCTAGACTTAAAGAAGCCGCTTTAAGTAGTGTGGCTTTCATTTAAGCTTTTAGCGAGACTACTTGAACAGACTTAAGGGTAATAGTCAAGTCAGCGGTATAGCCAGAATCACGATATAAAGGAGCAATCTCAAAGATTGTCGACCAAGGAGTAATAGTGGATTCATCAATAGTCAGATAGAAATCAGCTTTGGTATCAGCGGCTTTGACATGCTTTTCTTGTAAAGTACCATCCCAGTTATCACGGTATTTGATAACCGCTCCTTCAGAGGCAGAAAATTTAGCCACAAGTTTAGCTACCTTAGAATAGTCAAGCTTAGTATCTCCGTTATATTCAGGGCACTTCAAAGAATAATCACCCCAATCATTGAAGTTATCCTTGTTTGTGAAGGTGATTCCATTATCTCTATAAGTGACGGTGCAATTACCAACTGAATCTTTTCCAGTAATTTGATCAAGAATAAGTCCACCTGCAGTCAAAGAGGTTTCAGAAGTGACTGGGAAGGAATAGATAACATCATACTTTGAAGGATCATAAGCGCCAGGAGCAATACCAGGTTCATCATCGCCAGTCAAATAGGCATGGGCCAT
>DLIM01000013.1:4930-5969 GCA_002483745.1 Caryophanales bacterium UBA7642
GTAACCTTTTCATCAGTATAACTAGCTCCAAAGGCAATCTGACCTTCTCCGACAATATCTTCACTAGCTAAGATCTTATAGTAGATAGTCATAGCCTCACTGCCTTTAGCAATGAGATGGAACTCAGTCTTTCGGCTTACATCAGTAGTAGGAAGATTAAAGATAGCAGTATTGTTCCAAGAACTGGAAGAAAGACTAGCAGCTGTAAAGGAAATAGTAGTTAAACTATCTTTATAGTTAACGGCAAAACCATCCTTATGGGCAGTATCTAAGGAAGGAGAAGAAAGCGGAATCTCAACAGCATGAGTATCAGTAGTAGGAATACTAGGAACAGCCTGAGCAGTAACAGTAACGGCGCAAGTAGCAGTTAAGTTATCTTTGGTGGTAGCAGTAATAGTAGCTTTGCCTTCCTTAACGCCTTTAACGACACCAGCTTTAGTTACAGTAGCAATACTTGTATCTGAAGAAGAGAATTTAACAGTTCCTCCAGCAGGATTAGTCGTAGCAGTTAAAGTAGCTTCTTCGTCAACTCTTACTGAAAGGGTAGTCTTATCTAAAGTGACACTGACTTTAGTAGTCTCACTTGTAGAAGAAACGGGAGCTGTAGTACTTGAAGATACTTTCTGAGTTCCACATCCTGATAATCCCATACCTAATAACATCAAACTAGCTAAGGCAACAATCGTAGGTTTTTTCATAATTTTGTTAAGTTAAGAAAATGACCTGCTTATGAATTCTTAACTTATCCTCCTGTTAAGCCAATTATAAAAAGGTAAAAAATTAGAGTCAATCGCTTTGTGTAAGCGCTTAACACACCAAAAGACAAGAAAAAATTGGCAAGTCTTATATTTGCAATTTTTAGCCTTAAAAATAGTAATTAGGTAAAGAAAAATTTTGTTAGCTAAATGATATTTTAGGCAATTAAAATAAATCAATTGAAAATATCCTAAGCTAAACAAAACTACGACTTAACTTTTAGAGACTAAAAATAAACGAAATGATTTTAGGATTTCTATTGATTTTATTTAGAGAAGAAAAA
>DLIM01000013.1:6158-7074 GCA_002483745.1 Caryophanales bacterium UBA7642
CAATTTAAGAAAAAAGGAAGCTAATTTATGTTAAATTTTCTCTTTACAAAATTACCGGTTTGCTCTTTTTTGAGTATGAATATTGAAATTTCTTAATTATTTGGTTCTGATTATGAATTCAGTTCCTTCACCAAATACTGACTTCACTTCTACTTTAAAGTCATATAGCTTACAGATGTGTTTAACGATAGCTAGGCCTAAGCCCGTTCCTTCAATGCTATTTTCGCCTCTAGAATTATCGACTCGATAGAATCTTTCAAAGATACGGGGCAGATTTTCTTCTTTGATTCCGATACCAGTATCTTTAATGCTGATAAACTTCTTTAAGGGATCCATTTTTATAATAATTGATCCCTTTTTTCTATTATATTTGACAGCATTAGAAAGCAGATTTTGAAATAGTTTATCCATATCGCTTTGATTAGAAACCACTGGATATTCCTTTAAATCAGCATTGACAGTTAATCCCATCTTCTTAATAGCTGGATCTAATGACTCTAAACTTAGTGTTATTGAATCCTTTAAATCAATCTTCTGAATATCTTCTTGCTTCTCGTTTTCTAACTTATTGATTGTACACATATCAGCTAAGATAGCTTTCATTCTCTTAGCTTCCTTAATTGTTTTCTTAACAGCATCCTTCTTATCTTCTTCAGTGGTGAAGATACCAGCATCAATCATTTCTTGATAGCCTAATATTGAAGTTAAAGGGGATTTTAATTCATGACTAGCATTACTAAAGAAATCAGACTTAGTCTTTGAAAGGTTTCTTTCTTCAGTGACATCCATAATTAAGATAGCAAGGCCGGTTGAATCATCTAAAGTCCAAGAATAGTTTAAAGACATGATCTTTACTTGGTAGATACGACTAGCTCTTTCATAATCGAAGGCTTTCTCATCTTCTTTCTTTGTTAAA
>DLIM01000013.1:7403-7559 GCA_002483745.1 Caryophanales bacterium UBA7642
GTTTTTGATTTTTCTATTTCAAGATCATTAATCTTTTTATCTAGAGTCTTAGATACACGATTTACTGAATCAGTTAAAGATACTAAATCATTATTTTCATTCAGGGAGTCTTTTTCTTCTCCGGCTACATAAGCAAGTCTTCCTATTTGATCCTTT
>DLIM01000027.1:0-3561 GCA_002483745.1 Caryophanales bacterium UBA7642
GCTGGGAAGATTTTTTGAACGTTTTATTTGTTTTGATAACTTAAAATTTAACAATTTAGCTTAAATATTGGCACTTTTTGAATTAGGTCTTTTTTAGTAGAAGCTTTTAAGTTTAGTTTTCATTGAATTTGTTATAAACTTTTAGTGTATTAAAAAGATATGGTTAAAGAGACTTATTGTCCTAGACCCATATCAAGCTAATTGGGGGGGGACAAATGAAAAAAAGATTAGCAATTGTAGCCTTAGGATTAGTTTCGATTATGTCTTTAGCTTCTTGTTCCAAAGAAGTCACTGCTGCCGAAGCCAAGAAGCAAGCCGATACTTATAGCCAGGATGATGCTTCTGCTAAGTATAGTGGCGGACAGGCCAAAGCTGAGATGACTATCACTTCTGATAATGAAAAGGTTAAGGCTGCCTTAACTTTATTAGGAATTGAATCCGGTAAGACTACTACCACTACTATTTCTACTGATATTGTTGTCATCACTTCTGCTGATATTACTGAATTTGCTGCTGAGTATGATTCTCAGTACATCAAGTACTATATCAACGGTTCCGCTGTTTCCGTCAAGGCTAACTATTCTGGAACTATCGATGAAGATACTTATGGTATCTCTGGAACTGCTGCTATCACTGCTGAGTTCACTACTAATGGAGAAGGTCTAGCCACCTATTCTTATTCTAAGATTTCCTATACCAATGCTAAGATGGGTTCCACTGATGTTGGTTCCTTCTCTACTGAAGCTAAGATTTCCTATACTTACACCAAGAAGTAACTAAAGATTACTAAAAACTTGCTTCCTTAGTTAAGGCTAAGGAAGCTTTTTCTTTGCTTTTTAAAAAAGTTCCTAAGACGAACAGTTATCTAGACTAATTGTTTAAAAAAGAAATGACTTAGTCATGCTATTGTTTTAAAATAAAACTATGGAAAAGAATTTTTTAGCAGAAAACGCCGTTTATCAGATCTATCCAATATCTTATAAAGACTCCAATGCTGATGGCATCGGTGATTTAAAGGGAATCATCAGTAAACTGGATTATATCCAGTCTTTAGGCATTAAAGCCATCTGGTTATCTCCTGTTTATGAGTCTCCCATGTACGATATGGGCTATGACATCAAGGATTACCGTAAGATCAATCCGATGTTTGGAACCATGGAAGACTTCGATAATCTCATGTTAGAAGCTAAGAAACGCGATATTAAAGTCATCATGGACTTAGTTATAAACCACACTTCCGATGAATGTCCTTGGTTTCAGGAAGCTTTAAAAGATCCTAAATCCAAATACCGTAATTATTATTACTTTAGACAAGGCAAAGGTCAAAACCATGAGAAATATCCTAATAACTGGACTTCTTCTTTTATGGGACCGGCCTGGACTGAAGTACCTAATGAAAAAGGGACTTACTATCTTCATATCTATTCTTCTAAGCAACCGGATCTAAACTTCCATAATGAAGAGGTAATTAAAGAAGTAGAAGACATCATAGGTTTCTGGATGGATAAAGGCGTCTATGGCTTTAGATGTGATGTAATCTCTGAGATCTATAAGAATGACTTAGATGATGCTAAAAGAATCAGGTTAATGGATCCTATTGGTATGGACCATTATGTCGCAACTGATGGCTGCCATAAGATATTAAAGAGAATCAGAAAAGAAGTGGTCGATCCTCATCATGGTGTCTTAATCGGTGAATGCTATGGAGTTAAACTCAATCAAGGACAGGCTTTCTTAGATAAAGAATTAGATACCTTCTTTACTTTTGATCATGTAACTTTAGATTCCTCTAAACTTAAAATTAAAGTTAATCCTAAAGCCTTTAAGAAGACCCTAGTAAATTGGCAGACTACCGTATCATGGAATGGCAATTACTTAGAGAACCATGATCAGCATCGTTCTATTGGTAGATTCTGTGATGATAAGAAATACAGTTTAATCGGAAGCAAAATGCTTCTAACTTTAATCTATACCTTAAGAGGCGTTCCTTTCATCTATATGGGTGAAGAGATTGGATCAAGAGACTATAAACCAAACTTAAAGCTAGATGAATGCCATGATTGCGTCACTGAAAGAATCTATAACTTAATGAGACACTATCACCTTCCTAAAAAGATCTGTATTCAGAAAGCTCTCCATAATGGCAGAGACTGTGCCCGAGCTCCAATGGCTTTCAATTCAGAGCCAGGGTATGGCTTTACCGAAGAAGGAGTTAAACCTTGGCAGAAGTTTAATGAACTTAGTAAGACAATCAATGTAGCTGACGAAGAAAAAGATAGTAATTCGACTTTAGCTTACTTTAAAAAGATCAATCAGTTTAGAAGAGAGCATCCAGTTCTTTGCTATGGTGACATTAAGTTCTTAAAAACTAAAAAAGATGTCTTTGCTTACACAAGAACCTTAGATAAAGAAACCTATCTAGTTATAATTAATCTGACTTACAAAAAGAGAAAGCTTTCGAAAGAAATCGAATCAATGAAGAAGACTCTTCTTTTCCAAAACTATGATACCGACTATCAAAAAGATCTTCGTCCTTACGAAGCTCTCATCTATCAGCTAAACTAAACCAACTTTCTTCTACTTCTTTGTAGTTGCTTTATCTTCATGAGGCTTGATAAGAGCCTCTTTTTTGTCTTTGAAATTAATATATATAGCAATAAAGATTCCTAATATAGCAAAGCTTAAGCAAGGTGCTAGATAGCCTCCCCAATTAAGCTTAACATTAGTTTCAGTACTAGTAGAAAGAGCACAGCCGGCAATATCAAATCCTACCTTTAATATATAAAGTATTAAACTACCAATAAAAATCTGTTTTAATTGTTCATCATTAGCAAATATTCCAATAATACCAGCAATGATTAAACCAACAGAGCAGACTAAAGAAATCAAGAACATGGCTACGCTATAATAAAGAATATCTTGTTGATCTGCTAAATAAGCTAAGGAAGAATAGCCTAAGATTTCAGTTCTTGTTCCCGAAGAGACGGTATAGAAATAAGGAACTATGAAAGTAAGAAGAAAAACAATTCCAAAGAGAATACTAATCCAGTAAGGAAGACGGCTCTTACTATTAGGACGTTTGAATATTAATTTAGTTTCTTCTTTCATGTTCGTTCTCCATTTACTAATAAAGTATACAGCATTTGAAGATTTTTAATGAGAAGCAAATTGTTAAGAAACAAAATCTCTTAACAGTTTCTTAACAATTATTAACTAGTCCATGGTTTATTCAAAACATTTTTCTTTCTAAACTCTTACCGGTTAAAAAATAAAAATGAGGAAAGAAAAAATGAAAAGAAAGATTATGGTATTAGCTTTGTCCTTAGCCAGTATGGGATTATTAGCTAGCTGCGGAACAACAAGTAGTTCTTCTACGACCACTACTAAAGGTGATTCTACTTCTTCAGGTCGGGCTTTCGATAAGACCCAGTCTGTCGTTCCCTATACTAGAGACACTAACTCTGGAACTAGAGAAGGCTTTATGGAAAAAATCGGTTTAGAAGCTGCTAAGAAAGATAATTCTCCCTTAAAGACTACTGTTCAGGAAGTTGCCTCAAATGG
>DLIM01000027.1:3706-3891 GCA_002483745.1 Caryophanales bacterium UBA7642
GTTCAGGAAGTTGCCTCAAATGGTGCTATGATTCAGGCTCTCTCTACTAACGAATACGGAATCGGATACTTCTCTCACGATTCCATCAAAGATGCTAGCGACTTAGGAGTGAAAGTCCTTAACTATGGCGGAGTTGAACCTACTGAAGCTAATATCTTAAGCGGAACCTATAAATTAGCTAGAAG
>DLIM01000040.1:0-1107 GCA_002483745.1 Caryophanales bacterium UBA7642
CAAAGAGCGACCGTATTGTTTTCAGATGCGCTTTTAGGCGCGAGTAAGAATATACCATGACCAAGTGTCAGTGTCAACAGATTTATTAATCTATTTGCTGACAATTTCATGGCTACTTTGGATTCAGCTAGCTAAGACCTAGGAAACTTATTTCTAGGTTATTTTCCAGCTTTGTCGAAAGCAAAAAGAATTATAACCTTTATCAATGTCTAATTCAAGGAAAAAGTTAGTTTTTATCAGTAAATTTATATAGATAATAAAATCAGGAACAAAAAAAGCCCTAGCAAATTTTGCCAGGGCCTAAATATATATAAGTACTAATTAGATATGTAAATTGCTGAAAAGTTCGTTCTGGGAAGAAGAATCAGGATCGTAGCCATTAATAGAAGCGGCAGTTTCATGCTTTTGAGCTAACTCAACATCTTGACGGCTAGCATCGATTTCACCCATATAGTGATAACCTAAACCATAGCCTCTTTCACCAGCTAAGCAATAATATTGGTAAGCAATATCAAGATTTTTAGGATCAGTTACCTTTTCTCTAAAGCAATCACCTAAATATACCAAAGCATGCGTGCAGCCCTTCTTAGCAGAAGAAAGAATTAAAGTCTTGCCTTTGTTCTCATCGGAAAAAGCAACATTCTGGTTTAGATAGAGGCGTCCTAAACCATATTCAGAAACGGAAGAACCTCTATCAACTCCCAACTGATAATATTTCCTAGCTTCCTCATAGTTGCAGGGAAGCAATTCATTGTCGCCTTCATTCAAATAGCCCAATAAAGTTGCAGCTCTCATTGAACCAGCATCACAACTAGCCTTGGCATATTCGATGCCATCCATTTTGTCTTGCTGAGAAGAAGCAGGAGAATCCAATAAACGAATAGCTTTAAGCAAAAGCTGATCAGCGTCAACGGCAGCCTTAACATTACTATTGGTAATAACAGCCGGTTTCTCAATCTCGGAAACAACCGGGGCTTTTTCTACTACTGGTACTACAGCAATGATAGGTTTAGCCTCATCAGCGGCCTTTTCTTCAACAGGCTTAGCTTCTTCAACAGGTTTAGCTTCTTCAACAGGCTTGGCCTCTTCAACAGGCTTAGCTTCTTC
>DLIM01000040.1:1332-53270 GCA_002483745.1 Caryophanales bacterium UBA7642
GTTTAACTTCCTCAACGGGCTTAGCTTCTTCGACAGGCTTAGCCTCTTCAACAGGTTTAGCCTCTTCGACAGGCTTTTCTTCCTGAGCAATAGTAGTCGGACTTAAAACAGGAGCGGTATTAGCAGAACCGGTAGCTAATTCCTTACGGATCTGTTCAGCACGTTCTTTGGAAACTTCATCGCCTTCACTAGCGCCCATATCGTAGTATTCTAAAGCACGATTTTTATTGACGGCTTCAGTTCCTAAGCCATAATAGAAATAATCGCCCATTTCACGATGATCTAGGCTATCGCAAGGCTCACGAAAGAAATGACTTAAAGCCGCATCATAATACTTACGGCTTTCTTCAACATTAGGTTCAAGTCCCGGAACACCTTCACGAATGATCTTGCCTACTTCAAAAAAGGATTTGCCTTTAGTTGTTCCCTTACGGGCAGACTTATTAACAAGCTTTAAGGCCGTATCGATTTTTTTGCCTTCGGCAAGCAAATTCATACCAGCTTCAAGATTTTTATCTATGGAATAAGACATAACTAGTATTCCCCCATTAAAACTAAATTATATTATATAGGTCGTGAAAGTAAGTTTCAAGGCAAAAAACAAGATAAAATCCTTTTACTGATCAAATAAACTTGGCTGAAGCTTTCTAAGAGAAGCATATTCGTTTTCAAAAACTATTAAACTATCAAGTAATAGAATGCCTAAGCCCTTCAATTTAAAAGAAATTTCTTTGGTGTTTTTTTCATCATCACGAGAAGGAACTAATGAGCCTGAAGTATGATTATGTAAGAGAATTACGCTATTTGCTTCTTCTTTCATGGCTTCTTTAATGATTGCCTTTATCGGAATATATACTTGACTGATTTCACAAAAATTGAAGCTTTCTTGCTTGATTAAATTCTTATTGGCCGATAGATAGAAAACCAAAAGGGATTCGGTTTTTCTGCCAAGGAAAAAATACTTCGATTTTTCAAAAGCGGTATCAGAATCAGGGATTTTATTTCCTTTTGAAAGAGGAAGCCTAACTAAAACCTCCTTTACGGCTAAAAGCCTAAAGACTTTAGCCTTTTTTACGCCAAAGGCTAAAAGCTCTTTTTCTTCTTTGCTGAAGACACCACTCAAGCCCCCTTTTTCTTTAAGATAACGATTGGAGAGTTCGAGAACATTCTCATGTTTATCACCTGTTTCTAAAAGAAGTGCTAACAGTTCGACATCACTTAAAGAGGACATGCCTAAACGGCTGGCTTTCTCTCGAGGCTTTTCTAGGAGGGTATCTTTGAAATAGTGGATCTTTATGACCATTGGAAGGTGAATCCACCTGGCAGGGTAGCTTTGCCTGCCTTAGAGAAGAAAAATTTATAGCAGATTATAGTTACTAGCCCAATTGCTAACAAGGCCATAACGGCTGTCAGAGTTAAGGCTTCTCCTCCTTTGATTTTTTTCATCTCTTCATCGTCTAATGGTGTGATTTCCATAAAATAAAATCTCCCTTCAAAGACTATTTGTCCGGAAGAGAGACTTTTTACAATAGAAGGATCTATTTCTGATATTTCTTTAATTCAGCGACATTCTTTTCGTATTTATCCTTCTCGGCAGCAACCTTTTCAGGTTTGGCTTTAGAAATGAAATTGGGATTGGCGAGCATTTTCTTGGAACGCTCAATCTCATTCTTAAGGTACTCAATTCGTTTTTCGATAGCTTTCTTGGTTTCGTTATTGTCTTCATCTTTGATAGTTAATGCAAAGCTAGAAAAATAGATTAAATCCGAGCTCTTCTCCTTAGTCATGGTCAGGTTCTTGCAGAAACCGAATCTAGTAAGGTAAGGACTGGTTTTATCAAAGAAATCTTCTTTTCCGAAGAAGACAAGGTCGATCGGAGCATTGGGGGCTAAGCCATTCTCGGATTTGTGATTTCGGATAGCCCTAATGGCGTCATTTAAGGATTCCGCTAACTGAATATCAGAAGAAGGATAAGAAATACCGGAACTTAAAGGATAATTTTCCTCATAGATGGATTTCTTATGCATTGGCAAGTATGAATAGATTTCTTCGGTAATGAACGGGGCAAAAGGGAATAGAGCAATAAGAATCTGTTTAAGGATATCGTAAAGAACATTGATAGTGACAGTCTTCTGTTTTTCATCATTGCCTTGGAAGGTAACCTTCGTGTATTCAAGATAATCGGAGCAGAACTTTCCATAGACAAAGTCGTAAACATAGTTGGCAGCCTGGCCTAGTTCATATTTATCCATATTGGACTTTACAGAATCTAATAGCTTGTCTAGCTCGCTGTAAATCCATTTATCAACAAATGATAATTCAGAAAGCTCTGGCTTTCTAGGCTTGAAGCCTTCCGGAAGCAAAGAAAGAATATATCGAGAAGCGTTCCAGACTTTGTTCAGGAAATTATGGGCGTTTTCGACTTTGCTCATCGAGAAGTTGATATCAAGTCCGGGAGTAGAACCGGTAGCTAAGGAATACCTTAGCGAATCAGTTCCGTATTGCTTGATGACATCAAAGGGATCAATGCCATTTCCTAGGGATTTAGACATCTTTCGCCCTTGACTGTCGCGGACTAAGCCATGAATATAGACTTTCTTGAAAGGCATGACACCAGTGAAATGTAGGCCATCAAAAGCCATTCTCTCAACCCAGAAGAAAATAATATCGTAAGCGGTGACCATCACATCAAGAGGATAGTAACGCTTATAGAGAGGGTCAGAAGTATTAGGCCAGCCCAAAAAGGCAAAGGGAGCTAAAGCCGAACTAAACCAAGTATCTAAAACATCGGGATCCTGATCATAGATGTTGGGATCAAGAGGCGTCTCAGAGCAAACCACTTCCTTAGTCTTCTTGCTGGTATAAACAGGTATTCGATGCCCCCACCAAAGTTGACGGGAAATACACCAATCATTGGTCTTAGAAAGCCATTGAGAAAAAATATTGGCATATCTTTCGGGGAAGAAGGTGGTCTGGCCTTTTCCTTCCTGTTCCTTAATTACGGCTTCGCTTAAAGGCTGCATCTTCACAAACCACTGTTTAGAGAGCATCGGTTCAACAACCGCATGACTTCTTTCAGAATGGCCGACATTGTGGACGATATCCTCAATTTTGATTACATCCCCATTGTCCTGAATATGTTTGAGAACGGCTTTTCGGCAGGCAAAGCGATCAAGTCCGACATATTCTTTCGGGCAGTTGCTGTTCATAGTGCCATCTTCGTTCATAGTCTTAACCAGCTTTAAGTTATGTCTTTGAGCAATAGCAAAATCGTTTGGATCGTGTGCCGGAGTGCATTTCATGACACCAGTTCCAAAAGTCGGATCAACATACCTATCGGAGATTAAAGGAAGAAGCTCTCCGTTTGCCGGATTGATTACTTCCTGTCCTTCCAGTCCCTTATACCGTTTATCTTCCGGATTAAAGACCACTGCCTGATCACCAAACATGGTTTCTGGACGGGTGGTTGCGACTTCTAGATACTTGGAATGATCTTTGAACCAGTATTTGAAATAATAGAATTTGCCGTTATCCTGACTATAGACAACTTCAATATCGCTTAAAGCGGTACGTAATTCAGGATCCCAGTTAATGATTCTTTCTCCCCTATAGATCAAGCCTTCATCATAAAGGGTTTTAAAGACGTGATTGACTGCTTTGCACATTCCCGGATCAAGGGTAAACCTCTCTTTGGAATAATCCATGGAAAGTCCTAAAGCCTTCCATTGCTTGGTAATATAATCAGCGTGTTCTTCTTTCCATTTCCAGGCTTCGGCTAAAAAGCCTTCCCGGCCTAACTCATACTTGTTCTTACCTTCTTCTTTAAGTTTTGCTTCAACTTTAGCTTGAGTGGCAATACCGGCATGATCCATATCAGCCAAAAAGAGGACATCATATCCCGACAATTTCTTATATCTAGCAATAATATCAAGAATTGTGGTATTGGTAGCATGGCCAATGTGAAGAATACCAGTGACATTAGGAGGTGGAACAATCATGGAGAAAGGTTTCTTAGCGAGATTTTCCTTTCTTCCAGCCTCGAAATAACCGGCTTTCTCCCAAAACTCTTCTTTGCCTTTTTCGACTTCATTATGGTCGTAGGCTTTTTGCATTTCGTTCATAAAAAAATGCCTCCATTCAAAGAATGACTTTGAAGGGACGCACAGTGTGCGCGGTACCACCCCTCTTCGGAATTGCCGCTCTTATTTAGGCAGAAACTTGCTAAGCTGCCACTCAGGGGATTCCTCCCTAACTCCGGGCTGACAGAAGAATACTTTTCTAACCCGTTTTCATCACCGTCAGGGCTCGCTTTTAGAAAGTACTTTCTTCCCTTCCCATCAACGTTACAAAATGATTATAGAACTTTCTTAGAAATAAACAACGGAAACTAGACATTGGCGTAGATGTCATTTTTCAGCTGCAAAAGGCTTTTATTTTCCTTAGCTGAGGTTTCAAAGAATTGAGCCCCTTCAAGTTTTCCTTCCTGAAGTTTCAAGTAATGCTTATCGGAAGTATTAAGCTTGTCGCATTTAGTGAAGACAAAAGCATAATCCATTCCGATGCTTTCAAGATAATCGGCAAACTGGTCATCAGCGGGCATTAATAATCTTCTTGAATCCACCAAAATATAGACTTTCTTTAAGGCTCTATTGTCTTCAATGAAGTCCTTCATCAAGCCCGTAAAAGATTTTCTTTCAAAAGTGGCAAAACCATAGCCAGGAACATCAGCCAAATAGAATTTGTTGTCGACAAGACAGTAGTTGACAAGCCTTGTCAATCCCGGAGTCTTACTTGTCTTCATAAAGCCTTTCATACGAAGAAGAGCGTTGATTAGGGAGCTTTTTCCGACATTGGATCTGCCGATAAACGTAAAAACCGGCCGGTCGTAAAGGAATTCCTTTGCGCCGGTCGCGCTTTTGATGAACTTAACGGAGTAAAACATCTTTTTAGGCATGGTAATTAATCTTTCTTGGAAGCTTTGGAAGGTTTCTTAGGAGTAGTTCTCTTTTCGATATCTTTCTTCATCTTAGTGATATCGTCAAGGAAGACACCTTTGAAAAGATCAGGTACTTTCTTAACTTCAACGATATTGAGAGCTGAAGAAATCTCTTTCGGGAGTTCAAGCATATCCTTGTGGTTCTCAAAAGGAATGAAAACCGTCTTGATATGTTCCCTAGAAGCAGCATTGCATTTTTCTCTTAAGCCGCCAATTGGCATGGAATTACCACGGAGATCGACTTCACCGGTCATAGCTACATCATTACGAATTCTAACTCCGCAGACAGCAGAGATTATGCACATAACGGTAGCGACACCGGCAGAAGGTCCATCCTTAGGAGTAGCTGATTCAGGGAAATGAATATGGATATCATGGGTAGAGAAGAATTCCGGATTGATTCCTAATTCAGGTCCAATGGACTTGACATATGATAAAGCCGTTTCGCAGGCTTCTTTCATCACATCGCCGAGATTTCCAGTAAGAATCAACTGTCCTTTGCCGGGGAAAGTATTGACTTCGATTTCCAGTACTTCTCCGCCAGCATCGGTATAGGCTAAACCATTGATGATACCAACCTGAGAATCATTGACATCCTTGTCGTGAAGGAAGATTTCGGCTCCGAGATATTTGGTGACTTCTTTAGGAGTGATATTAATTTTCTGATTGTGTTCAGGATCTCTTAGATACTCAACCGCGAATTTACGGTCGATAGTACCAATCTTTCTTCTTAATTCACGGACACCGGCTTCTCTGGTATAGTACTCAACAATGTAGTCCAAAGCCTCATCGGTCCAAGTCATCATGCCAGGCTTGATGCCATTATCTTTCTCTTCAAGCTCAATTAGATGGGTCTTGGCAATGGTAAGCTTTTCAAACTTGGTATAAGTATTAAGCTCAATCATTTCCAGACGATCAAAGAGAGCCGGAGGAATCTTAGAAATATCGTTAGCAGTGCAAATGAAGAGAACCTTGCTTAAATCGAAAGGCTCATCAAGATAATTATCCGTGAAGAAACTGTTCTGCTCAGGGTCAAGGACCTCAAGTAAAGCACTAGCCGGATCGCCATGATAACCGCCGCCATCAATCTTATCAATTTCATCGAGTAGGAAAACCGGGTTATTGGAACCGCATTTGTTGATAGAAGAAATAATCTTGCCAGGCATAGCACCGACATAAGTGCGACGATGGCCACGGATTTCAGCTTCATCGGAGATGCCGCCTAAAGCTACCTTAGTGAACTTTCGGCCTAAAGCTTCCGCAATTGAAATAGCTAAAGAAGTTTTGCCGACAC
The DNA here is from genome assembly GCA_002483745.1 of Caryophanales bacterium UBA7642. Taxonomy (GTDB): domain Bacteria; phylum Bacillota_I; class Bacilli_A; order RFN20; family CAG-288; genus Enterosoma. Next base: position 7,623 of record DLIM01000040.1, read on the forward strand.
CGGGAGCACCATAGAAGCAAAGAATCGGAGCTTTCAAGGAATGAGTCAGCTGCTTGACCGCCAAATACTGAAGAATACGGTCTTTCTGTTTCTCAAGGCCATAATGGTTAGCATCTAAAACCTTCTTGACATCGTCAAGGTTTTCATTATCAGTAGAGGAAATTCTCCAAGGAAGATTAACCAGCAAGTCCAGATAGGTGTTAATGACGCCTAATTCCTGGGACCCCGCCGGCATAGCCTTCATTCGGGATAATTCGGAGCGGACACGTTTCTGGATGTTGTCAGGATAGAGTTCCGGATGTTCGGTGATTTTCTTCTCATAGACTTCATCGGGGTCATCACCATCGAATTCTTTAAGCTGATTCTTGACTGCCTTCATCTTCTCTCTTAAAACGTATTCACGCTGATTCTTATCGATTGCATCGGAAACCTGCTTCTGGATATCGTATTCAATCTTGGAATCAAGGTTGAATCGGTCAAGATCAGAAGTGACAATCCTGAATCTCTCGATAGGATCCTTCTCTTCCAAGGTCATCTGTTTGACAAAGTTATTGGAATTAAGGAAAGCGCAAAGATGATAAGGAATCATCTTTACATCGGGAACAGTCTGAGAAAAGTCAGGCATTTCGGGAAGCTGCGGGTATTTCTTTCTTAAAGAGGCATAGGTAGTAGTGAACTTTCCTAACATCTCATAGACTTTATTGTCTTCCCTCTCGTAAATGGGGCGGGAAGAAACGGTAGCCATAACAGTCCCGGATTGACTATCAACATTGAAATCCATTAAGTCGACGGCGGCTTTACCTAAGCAGACGACTTTAAGGCCGGAGGCATCAGGTGTAACAGAAATAATCCTGCATAAGCATCCAACTGTTTTAACAGCAGGAAGAACTAAATTGTCAAAATCGCCATAGACGTTATCGGAATTGGCAAAAACCATGACAAATTCATCACCGGTTTTTAAGCGTGAGAAAAGGTGCTGGTCATAGCTGTTCTGAGCCAAAATATGCATCTCAACATCGGGTAAGCCGACATCGCGATGATTAGGTAAGATCGACAAACGCTTTTCTGAATATGTATTCATTCAAAAGACTCCTTTTAAATTAGCACACACGTAAAACGGCACGAATATTCTGAGAAATCAAGAAACTACTTGGCTTCCTCTTTTTTAGCATCAGCTTTAACCTCGGCATCAGCCTTCGGGGCCTCAGCTTTCTTTTCGGCAGCAACCGGCTTAACCTCTTCCTTCTTATCGCCGTTTAAGACAAGGATTCTATCCTGGACTCTTTCAGTGACAATAGAAGAGAAGACCTGGTTGATATAATTATTGATCTGGTTCTGAATTTCTTCATCGCTAAGTTTCTGAGCCTTCATATAAGAAGTGAAGCCACTGATGAATTTATTGATAGGAGAGCCTAATTTCTTTTCGACATCTTCCTGGGTAGGCATAGCAATCTTTTCAGCAGAGGCAATAGCATCATAGATTAAAGAAGACTTAAGTTCATTAGTCATACCATCTCTGATTTCCTTCTCATATTCCTCATCAGTCTTCTTGATAAGCTTAAGGTACTGCTCAAGATTTAGACCCTGCTTTTCAATCTGGGCCTCATCTTCGCTCTTCTTCTGCTCAGTCAAAGACTTAATAACTTCCTCAGCAATAGCATATTCAGAAGCATTGCGGCAGGAGACAAGATAGTCATTGACACGGCTAGTGAAATAAGAACTCTCAGCAGTCTTAGTAAGGTTATCCTTGATCTTAGACTTAAGTTCATTTAAATCCTTAGCGACATACTGGCCAGTCAAAGTGGTAGCAAAAGCATCATCGATCTTAGGAAGAGTAGCTTCCTTGACGGCATTTAAAGTCACCTTGAAGACAACGGCCTTAGAAGTAAGCGGAGCCGGATAATTGTCAGGCATAGTCAAAGAAATATCGAACTTCTCACCAGCCTTATGGTTAACGACCTGTTCCTCAAAGCCAGGGACAAAATGCTTGCTGCCTAAGACAAGATCGAAGCCCTTAGAGCTTCCACCCTCAAATTCCTTGCCATCCATTAAACCGACAAAGTCGATATTGGTAGTATCGCCCATCTTGGCGGGTCTATCAACGTTGACTAATTCTTCATTATCCTTAGCTAAACGATTGAGCTCAGCTTCGACATCCTTATCAGTGACTTCCTTCTTGGTGACGGAAGACTTTAAGCCTTTATAGGAGCCTAACTTAGTGATAGTAGGTCTAAGGACGTAAGTGATATTGAACTCAGCTTCAGTGTTAGAGAACTTGGTAAGGTTAACATTAGGGCGAAGATTTCTTTCGAGTTTGTTTTCCTTAATGTAAGAAGAAAATTCCGGATCCTTGTTGAAGTTATCATCGACATCTCTTAAAAGAACATCGACCGTCTCATTAGCGACGTCTTCGTTCTTGAGATACATGCTAGCCTTTTCAACAGGGGCCTTACCTTTTCTGAAACCAGGAATAGTAATGTTCAAGCAAAGCTTATTGACGGCTTTCTTGCTCGCCTTAGAAACTTCATCAGCTCCGAAAGTGACAACAGCCTCGAGATGTCCATTCTCATTCTTGAAAGTGTGATTCATATATATTTACTCCCTTTATATAAACAAGCTTATTAATTATAAGTAGTGACAAAGACCAATTCAAGCAAAATGACACCTGAGTTGCTAAAAAAACCAAAAAAGCGACTAAGATTGATGGTCTAACCTTATTTCTTCCATAAATGTGAGGAAATACCGGAAAGAGGAAATCAAGTCCATTAAAGCAAGTTTCTTATCTTCCTTAGCAAAGATTGCAAAATCCCGGATGGCACAAATAAGAAGATTCTCTACTGAGAAATCAAGGATTTCATTCTCCTGATAAGCGGAGAAAGAAATCGAATCAAATCTTTTGGAAAACAATTCGGCATATTGGAAATAAGTCCTATCAAGAGATTGCTGAAGACCTTTTTCGTAAGGCTTCCCTTCTCTTTTCAGGGACAGGAAAACACTGATGGAAGATAAAGAGGCAATCACATCCAAATAGAAGGCGGGGCTTTCAGAAAAAGCCGGGCCTTCTTTAATCGACTTGATAAGTTTGGTTAAGTCGTAATTTTCCATTAATGGATTTTCTTCAAATGCCAGATGTCATGGTTGTATTCGGAAATAGTTCTATCAGAGCTAAACCAGCCCGAATAGGCAATGTTAGTTAAGCACTTACGGCCCCATTCGCTGCGGTCAAGATAGAGTTCCTCAATCTTCTTAGAAGCCTGGAGGTAGCTATGGAAATCCTTAAGGACCATAAACTCATCATTCTTGTACATGATTTCGTCATAGACCATTTGGAACTGAGCCTTATCCTCAGAGAAAGTGCCATCTATCAAGCTATCCATAACGGATTTAACGTTAGGATCATCGTTATAGACATCCCAAGGATTGTACTCGTTTGAGAACTTAAGTTTCTTGACTTCATCTTCCTTCATACCGAAGATTACGGCATTTTCCGGTCCAACGAAATTGCTGATTTCAACATTGGCGCCATCAAGGGTGCCTAAAGTAATAGCACCATTCATCATGAACTTCATATTGCTAGTACCGCTAGCTTCCTTGCCAGCCAAAGAAATCTGCTCAGAGATATCAGAAGCCGGAATAATGACTTCAGCCTTGGAGACACCATAGTTCTCAATGAAGACTACTTTCATGTATTTAGAGATTTCCGGATCCGAATCAATAGTCTTAGAGACGGCTAAGATCAGCTCGATAATCTTTTTAGCATAGGTATATGAAGGAGCAGCTTTAGCGCCAAAGATATAGGCATGAGGATAAATTCTGAAATTAGAATCAGCTTTCATCTTCTGGTAAAGATGGATGATACGGAAGATATTAAGCAACTGTCTCTTATAGGCGTGAAGTCTCTTAATCTGCACATCAAAGATTGAATCAGGGGAAACGACCATGCCGTTTTCCTTCTTGATCATATCAATTAAAGCCAATTTGTTTTCGCGTTTAATCTTGTTGATATCATCATAATTCTTCTGATGTTCTTCACTATCATCGCAATAAGGAAGAAGCTTCTTTAGATCCTCCGGGTTAGTGATATAGGAATCGCCAATAAGGGAAGTAATATAGCTAGAAAGAGTAGGGTTAGAGACTAAAAGGAAACGGCGGTGAGAAATGCCGTTAGTCTTGTTGTTGAACTTCTCCGGATATAAAGAATAAAGGTCCTTGAAAGTCTGAGTCTTTAAGATCTCAGTATGGAGATTAGCAACACCATTGACAGAGAAAGCCACATTGATGGCTAACTGGCACATATTGACATTGCCGTCTTTAATAATTATGCAGTTCTGAATCTTATCTTCAGGAATATTCATCGCACGGAACTTCTGGAGAAGTCTTCGGTTGATTTCCTCAATGATCATATAGACACGAGGAGCCACGGAAGCGATATAGCGGCAAGGCCACTTCTCCAAAGCCTCAGGCATAACGGTATGGTTAGTAAAAGCAAAGCACTTCTGGCAAATATACATAGCCTGTTCCCAGCCATAGCCATTCTCATCCATCAAAATTCTCATCAATTCCGGAATGGACATGATAGGGTGAGTATCATTTAACTGGAAAACATAATGGTCATAGAGATGATCCAAAGAACCATATAAGGCCTTTTCTCTGTTGGTGGCAAACTGAATACCAGAAGAAACCAAGAAATACTGCTGACGTAAGCGGAGAAGCTTGCCGTCCTCAGTGGAATCATCAGGATATAAGCCATGGGTGATATCACGGCAGAATTTCAAATAGGAAGTGAAATTGGCATTGGTCGGGATTTCTTCATCGCTAGGTTCAGCATACCAAAGCCTTAAAGTATTAGTGACATCGTTCTTGTAGCCAATCATCGGGACATCATAAGGGACAGCTAAGACGGAATAAGCATTAGTTGTTCTCCATCTGACATCACCAGTCTTTTCATCTTTATAAGTTTCAGGATTGCCATAGAATCTAACCGTAACAGCATCTTTGGGTTTACGGATTTCCCAAGGGAAGCCATTAAGAAGCCAAGTATCCGGATATTCTTCCTGCTTACCGTTTCTGATCTTCTGACGGAAAAAGCCATATTCATAACGGATGCAGTTTCCGTGTCCTGGCAACCCTAAAGAAGCAATAGAATCCATAAAGCAGGCAGCTAAACGGCCAAGGCCGCCATTGCCTAATCCGGCATCAGGTTCCTGATTCTTCAGATCATCATAATTGATGCCCATTTCTTTAAGGCTTTCCTTAACATCATCAAGGATGCCTAGATTATAAAGGTTAGTTGAAAGCATTCTGCCCATTAAGAACTCCATAGAGAAATAGATGAGCTGTTTCTGGTTGTTCTTAACGACTTCTTCCTTGCAGTTCTTTCCGGAAATGTTAGCTAAATCACGAACAATAGTGCCTAAAATATCATACTGTTCAAGAGCATGAAGTTTTGAGGGATCTCGGCCATATTTTTCCACACAGCGAGAAGTAAAAACATTCTTAAAATAATCTCGAAATTCTTTTCCAGGCTTAACTTCAATCATGGGTTTTTTCTCCTTTGAAAAACATTGTTACTTATATAGAAGCTTTCTGATCCTTAGACGGCTTTAGATCATCTTTAGAAAGATAAGGCTTAGTATCATCGCTAACCTTAGGCTTGCGATAACAAAGATAGATAGCACCAAATGACGGAATCTTTAAGGTAATCTTATATTTCTGGTTATGGATTCCATTGCCATAGGTTGTAAGAGGATTAGGGTTAAATTGGTTCCATCCGCCATAAATAGCTTTATCCGTATTAAGAATTTCTTCATAGGTTCCTTCATAGGGGACACCGATATCGTAATCCCAGTAGAAATTAGGGGTCATATTGAAAATAAAGACTAAGCATTCATCGTTGCTTTCACGTTTGAAGACATAAACACTCTGGTCAGCGTTATCAGCCATAATCCAACTGAAATGCTCCGGATTGTACTCTTCTTCAAACATAGCAGTATGGCTGGTATATATATGATTCAAATCCTTGAAAAGCCTATTCAAGCCTTTATGTTTAGGATAATCAAGAATATTAAAGGCAATGGGTTGGAATTCCTTCCATTCATCAAAGGTTCCGATATCGTTTCCCATAAAATTTAGTTTCTTGCCCGGATGTGCGAACTGATAAGCGAAAAGATTCCTAGCATTAGCAAACTTATTGTCATAGCTTCCCCACATCTTATTGACAATAGAGCCTTTCATGTGAACAACTTCATCATGAGAAAGAGGAAGAATAAAGTTTTCACTATAGAAATAGGCCATAGAGAATGTCAATTGATTGTGGCAGTATTTACGGTAAACTGGGTCTTTAGCATAATACTTAAGAGTATCATTCATCCAACCTAAGTCCCATTTATAGTCAAAGCCTAAGCCATCATCAAAGCCGCCTTTAGTGACATGACCATAAGCAGAAGAATCTTCAGCTATCATCATGACATTAGGAAGAAGTGCATGAACGTAGCCATTTACTCTCTTAACAAATTCTACCGCGCCCGTATTGACACCTTTTTCAGTGTTTCCGTCCCAATAAATAATATTGGAGACAGCGTCAAAGCGGAAGCCATCAAGATGGAAAGTCCTGGCAAAATAAATAACGGAGCTGATTAAGAAGCTTCTGACCGGATCTTTTCCTAAATCAAAGTTCTTAGTCCCCCACTGGGAGAATTCATGTTCGTTTGAATATTCAAAGACGCAGGAGCCATCAAACTTCTCAAGTCCAAAAGAATCAACAGCAAAATGAACGGGGACGAAGTCCATGATGACACCAATTCCGGCTTTATGCATTTTTTCAACGAACTGGGCAAAATCAAATAAAGTTCCCCAGCGGCCATCAATTGAAAAATAGCCTAATGACTGATAGCCCCAGCTCTTATCGTTAGGATAAGAATTGACAGGCAAAGCTTCTACATGAGTGAACCCCATTTCTTTCAGATAGGGGATCATCACGTCAGCTAATTCTGAGTAATTGTATTCAGATCCATCAGCTTTTCTCTTAAAGGTTCCAGCATGGAACTCATAAATAGAAACTGGCTTATTGAAATTACGGTCACGGTGATTAAGAAAATCCTCGTCATCGATATGGACAGTAGTGTAATCAGTCAGGAAAGAACACCCGCCTTCCCTAACTTCATCGCCAAAAGCAAAAGGATCCTGTTTATCTTTCCAAAAGCCATCACAGCCAAAAATTCTAAATTTGTATTTCTGGCCATCTTTAGCATCAGGAATGAAAACTTCATATAATCCCCGAGCATCTACTCGGTTCATTCTGCCTTTGGAGCCATCCCAAGAATTAAAGTCTCCAATAACCATAACTTCACGAGCCATTGGAGCATAGAGGCGGAAGACATAACCGACCGAACCATCTATTGTTGCCTTATGAGCACCGAAATATTGATAAGCGTCTGGACAGTGTCCCTGAAGGTAGTTTTCGAAAAAGGCATAATTATTCATGCTGCTTGCCTCCATAATGCTAGATTATATGAAAATTATAACACAAGAAGCCTTTAACAAAGCCATAACTTTCTCAAAATAGCGGTTTAATTTAGAACTTAAACAAAAGCCCATTTTTGCCATATTTTTAAGATTTTCCTAGCAATGTTGATATTAGATTAACGTATCCTAAAACTTAAAAAAATAAAATAATTAAAATTATGAGCCGTTTAAGCCTTGTAAACTTTCCATGCCAACACTAAAATAATCAAAGACTAAAATTAAGGGAGAAAAATATGTCAAAGAAATTCAAGATTATGTGTGTCAATGCCGGCTCCTCATCCTTAAAGTTCAAGCTTTATGAAATGGATGAAAAAGCCAGTTCTGCTAAGAAACTATCCGATAAAGCCAAATACCTGACTACCCTAACCTCTGGTATTGTCGAAAGAATCGGCCATGAAGATGCTATCTTCACAATCAAGAAACCTGGTGGCTATAAGAACACAAAGATTCTTCCGGTCAAGGATCATGGCGTAGCAGTCGATCTTGTCTTAAAAGGATTGATTGAAGAACACGTTATCAAGGATTTATCCGAAATCGACGGCATTGGAAACCGTATCGTCCAAGGCGGAAGTTATTTCAATGATTCCCATATCTTTGATAAAGACACGGCCGAAAAAATCAAGAGTCTTATTCCTCTAGATCCTCTTCATGCCCAAGCTCATTTAACCTGCTATGAAGCTTTCAAGAAGGCTCTTCCAAAAGTTGGCGAAGTAGCTGTCTTTGATACGGCTTTCCACCAGACCATGGAGCCTAAGGAATACATGTATGCCTTACCCTATGAATACTATGAAAAGTATGGTGTCAGACGTTATGGTGCTCACGGCACTAGCCACAAGTACCTTTCTACTGTTGTCAGAGAGAAATACCTTCCCAGAAAGAAGCATACCAATATCATTACTCTCCACATCGGTTCCGGTGCTTCTTTAGCTGCCATCAAGGATGGCAAAGTCATTGCTACTTCTATGGGTCTTACTCCCTTAGCTGGCGTTATGATGGGTTCAAGAACTGGTGATATCGATCCTAGTTGTATGCCATATTTATGCCATTGCACTGGTAAAAGTGCCGATGAAATCTATGATATCTATAACCATAAGTCTGGCATCTTAGGAATCTCCGGTATCTCTAATGATACCCGTGATGTCGAAGAGGCCTATAGGAAAGGCGATAAGAAAGCTAAATTAGCTATTGAGATGTATGCTTCTAGAATCGCTGACTATATCTTCATGTATTATGGAAAGTTAGGTTCAGTCGATATGATCGTTTGCTCCGCTGGTGTCTTTGAGAATGCTCCGTTATATCGTTCATTGACTTTTAAGCTTTGCGAGAAGGGTTTAGGAATCAAAATCGATGAGAAGAAGAACCAGGAAATCAGATTAGGAAAAGAAGGTTTCATCTCTGCTAAGAATTCTAAGATTCCTGTCGTCGTCATCCCCACTGATGAAGAGCTGATGATTGCTCTTGATACTGCTAGAATTCTAAAGCTTTAGAAAAATAGCGGTCTTAGACTAAACAACTATTGAGGAGGCCAAAATGAAAAGATCAAGTAAAGCCTGTCTTTGTCTTTCACTCTTAGCCTCCTCTTTTTCTTTGCTTAGCTGTCAAAACGAATCGGTATATTCTGATAAGGTCATCATCACTAAATCCGAAAACTTAGATTCATATGTCAAAATCCAGGATATCAAAGAGCTCAATAGCATTGCTAGATATGATGACGCTGTTGTCATTATCACTCAAGAGGGCTGTTCTTCTTGTAATCTTCTATTAGGTTACTTAGATGACTATATTGCCTCTAACCATTACCTGATCTATACCGTTGAGGCTACAACCTACTTAGAAGGATATAATTCCGATTATAACGAAAACGGTTCCTATGCCCTTCTTTATCCTAGAATATCCGTTACCCCCACTTTCCTTTTCTTTAAAAGCGGCAAAGTAATTGATACTTATGCTCAGTCAGTTTCTCAGGAAAAGCTAGCCACATTCTTTTCTGAACATACCTATGACCTCAATTACTATTCCTTGAATACTTTTATTAAAAACGGACTCTATGGCTACTATACCGAAGATATCTCCGAAGAAGAGGATACCTTAGGTTATTCCACCACTTCTTTAGATAAGAAAATCGCAGAAGGCAACTGTCTTATCATCTACTCTTGGAGAAGATGCCAAGACTGCCTAGACTTAAAAGAGGACCTTATCTATCCTTTCTTCAATGAGCATCCTGATATCAAAATCTATTACTATGAAGTAGATGGCTATTATCTTCTTAAGCAAAGCAGCAATGAGAGTAAAAAAGAAGAAGGCTTAAAGAAATTTTCCAATTTCTCCATTAAATACTTTCTATCGGATTATGTCTTACATGATGAACTTAACGAGAGAACCGGCTGTGTTCCAACCCTTGTTTATTATTCTGCTAAAGGGCATGAAACCAAAGTCTATAAAAACGATTTGAATCCCTATATCAATTCCGCTGGCTATCTCCAGTATGAGACTTCTTTCTATGATGAAGTCAAGAAGCTTACTAGCACCACTAGCCTAGAAGCTAACGAAACGGGCAAGGATTATGATAAGGCCCTTAAGGAGCTTGAAAGTAAAGCAACCACTTATGAGAAGTCTATAATCAATGCCTTCTTAAAAGCCTATCTGCTGAATGAATAAAATAGTTTTTCCTTTTCTGCTTTCAATTACTCTTCTTTTCTCCTGTGAGCAGCAAAGCGAAGTTGAAGTCCCTATCCTGCATTATTCTTTTACTACAGATAACCAGGGTAGCCTTTTAAATTTAGAGGAAGATGATTTTCTTTCTTTATTAGACAAAAAGAGCTCTTTTCCTCTCTTGGTTTATGGTTCTGGCTGTTCTTCTTGCGATATTTTCCCCTCGGTTATAAAAAGCTTTCTTGAAAGCGGTAATTACTTGCTCCCTTATTTAGATCTTGATTCTTACAATCAGGCTTTAGGAACCGATAGTTTAGGTTCATCCGCCTTTCTTTTTTATAGTGAGGGGAAATTACTAAAAAGCCAGTTGCTGACTGCTGACTTTAATTCCTCAAAAGCACTATCCAATCTCATTTCCAATAATACCGTTGATGCTTCTATCACACTTTATAATTCCTGTCAAAGCATCGCTGATGCTCCTTCCTTTTCCCTGATTGAATTAAAAGACTCACTAAAGGATGATGATACCACCAGTATTCCTTTCTCTCTGGAGACTTTTAACTCCAGCAGCAAAAGCCTTCTCTTGATTGACATGGATAAAATGGATCTTGCTGAAGTCGATTCTTATTTCCTGAAAACAAAAAAAGAGGAAACCAATCTGCTTTTCCTCTCTTCTTCTTCATTAAGTGACAATTCAACTAAAGTAGCCTTGGGTTTAGATATCAATCTGGAATTGACTAGCCCTTACTACCAGATAAGCTATTCTCCAAAGTCATCTGCAAGTTTTACTGCTTTAAGCGAGCTTCTTTAATTAAAGAGCGTCGCAGGCTTCGATGAAGCTTGGTAGCTCATCTAGAGAGGTAAGCTGGCAGCCAGCGGCAAAATCATGGCCTCCGCCACCAAACTTGCTAGCAACACTAGCGACATGGATGCCAATTGATCTTAAAGATACACGCCAGTTCTTCTTCTCGACATCTTCCGTGATTGAAGCAACCACCCGAACGCCTTTCAAGTTACGGAAAGTGTTGATATGAAGGTTTCCTTCATCAATGGTCATCTTTAGATCAGCCATATCCTTTCCGGAAAGGACATAATAGCAGGTGCCTTTAGCAGTAAGATGATAATTATTCAGGCAGAATCTCAGGATATTCAGTCTTCTGACATCCGTTTCATACATCTTGTTATAAAGAGCCGTTTTATCAAAGCCGGTATTTAGTAAGTCAGCGGCAATCCTTAAAGTAGCCGAATCGGTATCCTGATAAAGGAATCTTCCCGTGTCACCGACAATACCGCAATAAAAATAAGAAGCGGCCTTTTTAGAAAGGATAAGCTTTCTCTTCCTGGTTTCGCAGAATAAAGCCAAGATCTCACTAGCGGCGGGCCTATCAGGCCAGACGATTAAGTAATCCCCAAACTGCTTCTCAATCTGAGGAAGGGGGTGATGATCAATCTTAATAACCTCTTTAGCCTTACTAAGATGGTCTAAAGATATTCTAGGCTTATCGGAGATATCGACAGTAATAGCTAAATGCTCCTTATTGAAGACATCCTCGGATAAATCCTCAGGGTATGGGAAAATATCAGGCATCATGGTAGGATGCCTATCGCCTAAATAATGGACTTCCTTGTTAGGATAGTTATCTTTAATCCAAGTATATAAGCCCATCTGAGAACCTAGGGCATCAAAATCCGGGGAAACGTGACGGTAAATGATAATAACCTGGTAGGCTTCAATCTTTTCTTGAAGATATTTGAATTGGGTTCTAAAGGCTTTAATTTGTTGGTTAGTCATGTTTTACCTCACTATAAATTCTTAAATAATTCGATTAGGCTCTTAGCACCATTGACCGGTCCTTCCTTACGATCTAAAGAAAGACGGGTGTAAATTTTACCGACAGGAACGTTATTCTTAAATAAGGCATTGAAGTAATCAGGTAAGAAAGTTCTAACTTCTTTTTCTTTTTGCATCGGTCCAAAAGGATTAGCAAAGAAAGTAGATACTAAGCCTTTTTCGCTAGTAGTATTCATTGCCATTCTCTTGCCGGCAATGAAATCAGCCATGGCTTCCTGAGGATTAGAATAAAGAGTGATTCCCTTCTGATTATCAGTATAATTATCAGCAAGAAGCAGACAATCAACTGGATGAAGAGTATAAGTCATCTCGAAATCCTCAATCGGAATAACGACTCGGGAATTAGCTTCATCGATATTTAAGTAGACAGCTCTATCAGCTGACCTTAATGAGTAGCCTTGGTCAAGATCATCCAACCTGACAAAGGCACCAATCTCAGTTCCAGAAGCATAAACCTTGCCATCAAGAAGATGGAAAGTACCCATATCATCAAAGATTGTATCAACCTGGTAATCATCGCCATAGAGATTCCTGATAGTTTCTAAAGTCTCGCTCTTACCAGCACCAGAATCCCCTAAAAGGAAGAGATTCTTAACTCGGCCATTCATTCTGATTTTGACACCGGCGCCATGGATAGGGAGAAGCTTTCTTTCAATCATCAAGAGATTGAATAAAGTCAGAACCATTTTCTTGGCATAGCCAAAATAATCAATGTTGGCATCCTTAGGAAGCACACCGATATATTTATCATTCTCCTTGTAATAGAAGCAGGTATTGCCCTGATTAGAGCAGCCAAAAAGAACAATAAAGGAAATATCCTTGTCTTTCTTAGGATCATAAGACTCAACCTGGAAGAGGTTGCCTAAAGAAATAAGGAATCCCATATAATCCTTGTCAAAATAAACAACGCCTTTAACATCGTAAATTCTAATTAGGACACCATAAGAATTCTGATAGTCAAAATCAGTAGCCTTTACTGGACTATTTTTCTCATAGAAGAAACCTTTTCGGGTATTCTGCTTAGTCTTAATAATAAACGGTGGCTGAGTAACAACACTCTCCATTAAAGGAATTGTCTTTAAGAAATCAAGGTTATTCCCTAAGGGTAGATTTTCTTTAGCCAGTAAGACTCCAGCATTACCGCCAGAAGGCAAGACACGATAAACAGTCTGTTCATGTCCTAAGACCGTTTCATACAAATCACGGTAAGCATCAACTATAGAATTGGAGAATTCCGTAAAGGCCATGACAAATTCACGGTGAGAAGCTACTTGGCCGTCTTTCTTGATAAAGACCAAATATCTTTCAGTCTTTCTCCAATAATCATAAATAGAATCAATCAGGTTAAGAAGATCATCGAGATTCTTGTCATCAAGTTCTCTGATTTTTCTAATAGTGGTTTCTTCTTTATCCAAGACTTTTTGGAAAAAGAAAATACAGGTAGTAGCCTGATAAGCTAAGAAGAAAGAGGAGTTAGGTCGGTTATCTTTAAGGGAATCGGCAAAATAAGATTCCAGGAAGGAAGAGAATCCCGGACTATCTAGCAATTCCTGAGCGGTAAAAATAGGTTTAGTCTTGGTTAAATCGATTATGATTTTTCTCATTGTTTTCCCTCTATCCATTTCTCTAAGAAAGAATTGCAACCATAAACACTTCTAAACTATCTTATTTTAGCAAATCTTCTAAGGAAAAGTTCATAATCATGATTTATCGGGGAGATATTTGCTTTAACTCTTGAAGAATGAAAGTATTTGAGATAATATTATTAAGCTGTTTTGGTTAATGGCCCAGTAGCTCAGTTGGATAGAGCATCTGCCTTCTAAGCAGAGGGCCGGGCGTTCGAGTCGCCCCTGGGTCACCATCTAATAAAAATGGTCTGGATAATTCCAGACCTTTTTTAATCTTTTAAAGCTATTTTTGGAAAATTGCGAAGCTTTTTATTTAAATTCGGAAGAAACCTTAGCTAAATCAGTAGCAGTAATAATTCCTAGAAGCTTTTCATTGGCTTTGCCATGCTCCGTAACCAGCAAAAGACCGACGCCTTTATCATGGGCTTTGTTCTTTCTAATCATCGAAAAGGCTTTTAAGACATTTGTGTATCGTGAGACAAAGAAAAAAGATTCATTGCTATGACTATCTAAACCCGTAACCGAAGAAAAGTCAGATACCTGGTAAGAATCGTCAATCGATACACTTTCATGAATCATAGCAAAATCAAAGAAAGTTGAGCGAGAGAAAATACCCTTAACCAAACCCTTCTCATCAATTATCGGAATATGGGTTAACTTCTTTTCATCCATGATTCTGATAACCTTCATGACTTCATCACAGTCATGAACGGAAGTGATATCTTTACTGGCTAGCTGATAGCAGTTAAGAGGGGAAATGATTGCTTGAGAGACATGGAGGAACTTAGAAAGGAATTCTTCACTGGGGGCACAGACATTGTTCTCATGTGAAAGGATATTTCTTAAATCAGAGGCCGTCTTCAAGAAATCATAGTTGTCCCTATTAGAGACAACAGGATTAAGCTGATTATAGTAGATATAGTTAAGGGCACGTGAAAAAGAAACAAAGTCATCATTAAGATGAGCAATGCTGACTAATTCCTTTTCGAGATCCTTGAAAGCTGAAAGGAACTCTTCAATCCGCTCTTTGTCAGTCACTAGATTTTCTCTTCTTTTAATTTAGCGGCCGCAACAATAGCATCAGCGGTTTCTTTCAAGTAGTCACACTGAAGATCTTCAATAGTCCCTTTATCCATATGGCTAGCAATCTCCGCATCAAAGGGTACTTCATCAAAATGAGGAATACCATGATCGGAAGCAATCTTGTCATCAGCTTTGCCATAGATATCGATTCTTTCACCGCATTTAGGGCATTTGACATAAGCCATATTCTCAACCAGGGAAATTAAGGGAACTGAAAGCATATCAGCCATAGCAGCAGACTTTTCTACTACCATGGAAACGAGGTTCTGAGGAGTTGAGACAATGACGGCACTAGATAGAGCAATGTCCTGGAAGACAGTCAAAGAAACATCAGCGGTTCCTGGAGCCATATCGATAATCAAGAAATCGACATCCCAAAGGACTTCGGTATAGAACTGCTGGCAAAGAGTAGAAATCATCGGCCCACGCCAGACAATAGGTTGATTCGGGTCATTCAATAGGAGGTTAGATGACATTACCTGAATGCCAGTCTTAGTAGTTACCGGAACAAAGAACTTCTCACTGGTTGCATCAACTGGTCCTTTGACATTAAAAGCAAAAGGAATGCTAGGTCCAGTGATATCAGCATCAAGAATACCGACTTTATAGCCTTTTCTTCTTAATAAAACGGCTAAATAGGCAGCCGTAAAGGATTTTCCAACACCGCCTTTACCGGATAAAACAGCAACGGCAGCGCCAATGTGGGCACTAGGGGCCGGCGAAGTCTTGGGAAGATAAGGCGCTTTTGAAGAATCAACTTTCTTTTCATCGTTTTCCATTTTAGATTTTCTCCTTTAAAGCAAACTATGGAATAATTCACTCATGATAGTTCAAGCAAAGACAGAATTCAGCTCTTTTATCTTAGCATCTTCTCACTCTTTTTTTAAGGTAAAAGAATGCTATTTGCTTTTTTAGGAAACTAGGGAGTAAAAAGCAGCAAAAAGAAGCTGTTAACTATTTAAAATCTGTAGCCCTAAAGAGAAGTAAACCCTGTCTAGATAGCTCGAGCCAAACTTCACTCCGCCATAATAGCGGACAATAAAGACGGCTTTCCCAATTAGATCTTTTCTTTCTAATTCCAAGCTTAGCTTCTTCATACTGGAAATGGGTTCTCTATCTTCGCTGAATTCATTAGTCTTCACCCCGTAAGGATTAAGATAATAAGCCGACCTTAGAAGATGCTTGGCCTTCTTGTTTTCTTCTTTGACCAGGTTTAAAGCTTCTTTGAGTTCCTCTTTGGAGGTCACTTCAAACAAGTAGGTGACGAATTTTGATCTTTTCTCTTCGTATGTTGATTTTTTTAATAGTTTCATCACGCAATTTTTGACTATTTCAAGTTGCTAAATTAGAATATATCATAAACGGGGGCGAGCTATATGTCAAAGATGCGCTTAATTGTCGACTCTAGCTGTGACATGCCGGATATATTCTATAAAAAATACAATATCGGGGTCACCGACTTAATAATCAACTTAGGTGAGAAAGTCTACCGTGACCGGTCCGAGATTACGGCTAAAGATCTTCTAAAAGCCTATGATAAGACTAAGGTCTATCCTAAGACTTCAGCCTTGAATATTGCTGACCTAATAGATGTCTTTTCTAAAGAGCTGAAAGAATACGAACATATTTTCTATCTTCCTATTTCTTCCCAGATTTCCTCTATCAATAATAACGCTCACCTAGCTGCTAGTGAGCTAAAAATGGAATCGCGAATCACGATTTTGGATTCTTCGGAATTGTCTTCCGGTACAGCTTTAGAGGCCATCGGTATCGGAGAAGATATCTTAGCTAAGCTTAGCCCTTCCCAGATTGAAGCAAACCACTTACAAAGGAAAAAACGTATCTCCATGTCCTTTGTTATTGATACCATGGACTTCCTTTATAAAGGCGGCCGCTGCTCAGGCTTAACTTATTTGCTAGGAAACCATTTCCACCTTCATCCGATTATTGAACTAAAGGAAGGGAAGATGGGTGTCCATAAGATTGCAAGAGGTAAAGACATCAACCGTGGCTTATCCACTATGACTGATGAATTCTTGCTTCAGTTCAACAAAGGGAACATCGACTTAAACTACCCTATCTTCATTCCGAATGTGGATTCTGAAGGTGGCGTCAAGCACATTAAAAGAACCCTTGAAGATCAGGTGGGAAATAAAATTCTCTTCCCAATCGATGCTTCAGGAATCATCTGCTGCCACTGCGGAAGAAACACCTGTGGACTTGCCTATATGCTAAAAGAGCCTAAATAGCTTCTAAAAAATTGCTTTCATACAAAAAGCCTGACTTCAAATGAAGTCAGGCTATTTTTTATTGGATATAATTGATAGAACTGACAATTGCTAAGAAGGATTCACTGCTAAGTCTCGTGCTGTAATTCTGGCAAAGAGCCACAAGAGTAGTAATACCGGCAGAGATATTCAGCCAATTTCCATTAAACTTCTGCAACAAGGTTCCATAAGTTGAATTATAGAAGTAATCGCCGTTTGATCCAGTCGTAGGGGTAGAAGTACCAATCGTCAAAGTTCCGGTGATTTCGCTCCAGGCGTCATTGCTCTTGAAGTATAACTTGTTTTTAACAGTGTCGATATAGTAGTAGCCGTTGCTGCCTATTGAATTAGAAGGATCGATAATTCCAGGAATGGCAACGCTTGTTGAGATAACAAGGGAGGCGGAGAAGATATAAGAAGACATCTTGATTCCTAAAATACTGTTTCCAGTAGTGGAATAGTTAGAAAGCCCGATAAAGTAGTTATAGACATCATCAGAGGCAACGGTCGCATTTCCTTTTCCGAAAGCGGAATACAAAGTCTTTAGCTGCTCTTTAGTGAAACTATATGGTGTAGCAGAAGTAACAGTAGCAAGAGACTTAGCAAAGGCAATAATGCCATCAATGGCTTTTCCTTCAATCGGATTAACTAAAGCATAAGAATCGGCATAAAGATCAACTGTGCTTAAGGCAGAGAAGTAAGAAGTAAGGTTAGGGTTACTGAAGAAGACGCTTTCAGCACCGGCTAGCAGTTCACTAGTGAAGTCAGAGCGGTAGAAAGTTCCAGTAAGGGTTCCGTCAGCTCCAGTCATTGAGCAAGCCTTCTCATTGATGGAGGCAAAGAAGTCAGTAGCTAAAGTTAAGTCGCTTAAATCCGTGACAGTGGATAAGCTAGAAACATTATTGAGCAAAGTATAAAGAACGGTATTAAGGATGCTTAGATCGTTTAGCATCTTGGTTTTCTGCTTAGTCGCATCCTCATCAACAAGTTTAGGATTAGAGAAGAAGAGCTCCTCAAGACGGTAAACCTTAGCATTCTCTCCAACAGGGACAGTGCCTTGGGCACTCTTCAATAAGGAAGTCATATAAGTGCCGGCAGTGGTCTTCATAATATTATAGAGAATGTAAGAACGGCCGTTTTCGAAGATATGCATCTCACCTAGATAATACATAAAGGAAGTATCAATATCATTGAAGGAAATAGTGGAGAAATCGGCGGAAGAAGAAAGCAAAGTATTGAATTTAGTGGCCGTGCCGTCTTCGTTGAAGAATAAGCCAACAGCTAAGTCATAATCATTTTGCCAATAGCTGATATCGCTAGCAGTGGTTCCTAATCCTTCATTCCAAGAGTATTTATGGACCTTGGTGGAATCATCGGGGTCAGTTAAAAGCTTATTGATAGCATCCGTATTTAAGGTATCCTTGAGAACAGAGATAGGAAGACGATGGAAGACTAAAGAATTATTCATCTGAGTAAACAAGGACAGGGCTTTAGTTCTTCCTAAGCCATTTAAAGTAATGTTGTTAATATCGATTCCCTGTAAGGCATCGGCCACATTGACAAAGCGGTTAGCCTCATCGCTCCATTCACTTTGCTTGATGTTTCCGACAATGCCCTTAAGAGTATCATCGATCAAAGGATCAGTTGAGGCCTTTAAAGTGACCATGCTTTCAATGTTCTGAGTTTTAACGACTTGATAGAACAGCTTAGCCAAAGGAGAAAGGTCTTCATAATCTTTCTTCGTGGTCAGAAGCTTTGAATCACCGACATAGCCCATCAGCTCGGAGAATTCATCAAACAAGGTCGTATCGGAGCCATTCTTAAGAGAAGTGAAGTTAGAAAAGATTTCCTGCAAATCACCAGTACCATTATTGTTCTTATCGGCAGTAGACAAAGAATAAAGATTCTGGAGAATGGTGATTTCAGCTTTCAAGTCATCATTTGATAATTTAGTCTTATCACGGATCATTGAGAAATCGACAGCCTTAAATACAGCAGTGAAATCAGTCCCTAAATCAATATTGGAAACCATCTGCTCAATGATAAAGCTATAGAGATTTCTGATTAAACTGGAATTATAGAAAGAAGACTCAAAAGTAGGTAAATTTCCCTTCTTTAAGTTATCAAATCCGGTAGTCTTGATGCCGTCAAGCAAAGTCATCAAAGAGCTGACTTCACCGGAAGTATCAATAACAGAACTGAAGTTGACTTTCTTGGTCTCACCATTTTCAGCATAGGAATAGGAGAAATCATGACTGGTTTCGCCTTTAACCCAGGTATAACCATTGACAGTGGCTGAGAAAATTGAGGAGTTAGGCGTAACACCAATAGAAGTGAATAATCCTTGCTTTTCAAAGATGGAATAAATAGCGGTTCCAAAAGGATCATCACTATCAACACAATTAATGAAATGGGAATCGGCGATGTTAGTCAGTAAGGAATTCAAGGTAGTAGCATCAATCGTTTCAAGATCAAGATTGCTTCCATCGGTATTGAGGCTCTTAAGAAGCTTAAGAATAGCGGCAACTCTATCAAGATCATCAATGGTAGTGGCATCGCTATCGTACCAAAGGTTATTTCTTAACTCATTTAAAGAAAGAGGGATACCCATCTGTGAAAGAGAATCATTGATGGAACTTGTTATGATAGAAAGAATAGAATCATGAAGAATAGTAGAATCCATACCATCTTTAACCATATCCACAAGACCATCGATATTATTGATAGATGAAAGATTCAGGGTGGAAGAAGACAAAAGAGAAGAATTTGATTTAGCATCATCAAGAATGACAGCTAATTTATCGATTTCACCGCCATCTCCAACTACTCCAGCTCCCCAATTGATGGCTGAAAAGTCATCAAGAGAAGGCAATGAAACAGTAAAGGAGCCAAAAGCATCGGAAGAGAAGAAATTATTCAGGAAAGTGTACATATTGGCATTCTTGTGTGAGGTGCTAGTAACACCAGTTATCTGATCAGGATTGAAGAAATCGGAATTAGCAATGATGTTTAGGACTTTGCGGACAACCGTAGTATCGATAGCATTGATCTTAGCCTCAGTAGTATCGGCATTGCTGATATTAGTGGCCATCGTCCTAATGCTTGAGAGATTCTCTAAAAGGCCAGATAGATCAGTTAAGAAATTGCTGTCATCGTAATTGAAGTCATAGGGAGTCAACCCATAGAGGTAATCAGAGAAATCGAATTTCCCGTTATATAAGAAAGATTGAAGAACCGGAGGAATAAGTTTCTTTAGAATAATAGAATTACTGGATTCATCAATAACATTAACCAAAAGTTCCGTTACTGCCGGATCAGAAATATCGATAGAATCAAGTTTAGTGAAATCAATGGCACCAGAAGAGAAGACATCACCGGCTATATCAAATAGTGATGATATTTCTCCCTTCCATTCGCTGACACTTAAATATAAAGCACTTTCTAAATCAATAGACTCGACATATTTGGAAATGGAAGCCATAGAGTTTAAGGAAGAGGAAACTAACTGGCCGATATCGATGACTGAGAACAGGCTAGAATCAAGTAAGCCTTTATCAGTCGTGTTTCCGCAGACAGCATTTTTTAATTCAGTTCGGTAAGTAGTGTTAGAGATTCTAGTCTGAAGGGATGAAGTAATCGAAGAAGCCGTCAAAGATTTATTTACCAAAATATTTAAGGCTCTAAGCGATTTGAAGACTGATTTGACTAAGAGAGGCAAATCCGTTGACCAATCAATATCCTTATATACTGATTTATCAGTAGGGAAGATAGTGAATCCTTTACTCGATAAAGCGGAGCCTAAGCCGGATAAGATTACAGACATGTTATTCTTGACGATGTCAAGTTTTCCTAAGCCGGCAACAGCGGAGGCATAATAATCGACTTGGGTGGTGAATTCAGTATCAGTCAAGCCGCCAATCTTAGTGACGCCATCGGTATCATAGACAGGTTCACGGAAATCCATTTCAAAGTTATCGAAAGAAAGCTTTGAGGAAGTAGTCGTTCCTTCAGGAATAAACTCTGAAACGATTCCGGTGCTATAAATATCACTGTAGATCTCTTTTATTCCCTCTAAGTCGCTAGTCCAATCAACATTGGAGAAATCCAGCTTATCTAAAGGGAATGAGCTTCCTGAAACCGTATTGATGGCGATATCAATTAGAGGAGGAAGCAAAGCCATTAAAGTGCTGTTTCCGATCAATTCGGTGAGCAGAGTATCAATGGTATCGACGCTGACCAAGACTGATAGATTGATGATTATCTGTCCGCTTCCCGAATCATAACTGATGCAGTTGGTATTTAAGACAGTTTTGACAATATCCATCGTTGAATTGAACAATGATGAGAAAGAAACGGTCGTATCATTCAAGGGCACGGCTGAAACCTTATTCATCAGCTTAGTGTCATATTCGCCAAGTCCAGAGAATTTATAAAGAATACTATCGGAAGCCTGATCCATATAGGTTGATATTTCTTTTCCTAAGTTCGCATCCTTGATGTTTGCTACCGATACTATCGTATCTTTATCGGTAACAGCTGTTCTTAATAAAGAAGTGACTGGAGCTAATAAAATAAAGACAAAGATTAATTCCTGAACAGTTCCTAAGGCAGCGCCAGGAAGCTTCAATAAAGGCCACTTCTTTTTGACCTTTTCAGTAGTAGCTACTTGCCCTTTATCATCGGTAAGATTCTCAGCCACTTCAGCTTTCTTCTTATCCTTCTGAGCCGCTTTTCTGTTCTTTCGTTCAGCTTTAGTCTCAACCGGCAAGAACCAACGGAAAATACCGTTATAGAAGATAGCGGTAATCAAAGAGATAAAAATCTGAATCAATAACATAATCAAGAAGAAGACAACATAGCAAAGAATAGAATTAGCTAGGGCAATGGAGGTTTCATATAATGATAACCCGTTCATTGGAGAAACAAATCCAGTTGCGGTAATGATATCGGCCAAGGTCTGCTGAATAGTTGTAAAGGAAATGGTCGTACTGTTGAAAGAAAAAGAAATATTGAATTTAGAGAAATTAATATTTCCGATACCGTTAGAGATAGCTGGAGTAGTAAAGACAAAAATAGTTATCAGAATAGCTTTGATAATCGTCTTTAAAGTAGTTTTGTAGATTCCTTTCAAAAAGCCTGCAAGTCCACCTAAAAGAGCTATAACTAATATAAGTATAAAGACTACATTAAGAATCACCGTTAAGTTTAGCGACGCCATATTAATTTCCTTTTTATATTGCCTTAATTATATCAAGTTTTTGTAGAATAATAAATAGGTTCAGTTATAATTAAGCCAGCCTCATTTTCTCAAAGTGTTCGATAGCTTTAGGATATAATTATCAAATGGAAATATTTAACCAAGATTCTGGAAAAACAGAAGCCGTAAAAGAAGAAAAAAGTCCTAGGAGTTTCTTCCCTAGGCGTGATATGAATGATTTGCTCCCCTTATGGGAAAAGCTAGTCTTCTTTTTTGCCGACTTTCTAGGTCTAAACATCATCAGCATTTTTGTTTCCCTTTTAGTCATCGCTTTTGGTCGTTTCAGTATAGAAACTGCTGGCTCAGATCCTTTGGCTAATTCCTTAGTTAATTTCTTCAGCTACCTGATTATTTTTGTTATCTATATGCTGATGATTTTCTTAATTAAAAGAAAAACCTATAAACCACTGTTTAAAGGCTTTGCTGATAAGAAAATCTATCTATATGCTTTAGGTGGCTTATTGGCTATTTTTGCTGTAGAACAGCTTCTAGGGTTGCTCTATCAGAAGACGGTACCCTTCTATTCCAGCAACGAAAACCAGACTACCATTGTCAAGATGATGCAGTCATATCCTGCCTTAGTCTTCTTTCCAACGGTTCTCTTCGCTCCCTTTGTGGAAGAATTAGCTTACCGGGTTGGCTTAGTTGATACTATCGGCCATAAAGACAAGAATACTTGGCTAGGCATCATTCTAGCTAGTATCATCTTCGGACTGATTCATACCTCTTTAACTTCTATTACTGATTATCTGACAATTTCTGCTAGCAGTGAAGCTAGTGCCGCCGCAATCGAATCGGCCTATCAGACTATGGTCAATGAGTTCCTGAATCTTCCTATTTACCTGATTGATGGCTTCATAATGGCCTTTGTCTATGTTAAGAGCGGGAAGATTGCAGCTAG
The DNA here is from genome assembly GCA_002483745.1 of Caryophanales bacterium UBA7642. Lineage (GTDB taxonomy): Bacteria > Bacillota_I > Bacilli_A > RFN20 > CAG-288 > Enterosoma. The sequence continues at coordinate 30,787 of DLIM01000040.1, forward strand.
CATCACATTGCATGTCTCCAACAATCTTTTAAGTTTCATTATTCTTTTAGCACAAAGCCTCAGTGCTACTTCCGGTAACAGCACCAGCCTTTTGAATATGTGGGTTCATTTTCTATGATTGAGAACGAAAGCAAGAAGCCTTTTGGGATCTCAGCCTTCTGGCTAAAGATCATTGCTACAGTCTTAATGACTTTAGACCACATCGCTTTGCTTTTTATTGATGCCTCTGGAGGAGTCATGCCGGCTTCGTATTACGCCTTAAGAGCTATCGGCAAGATGGCTTTTCCTATCTTTGCTTTCTTAGCCGTAGAAGGTGTTTATCATACTTCCAGTATCAAGAAATACCTTTTACGAATCGGTGTTGTTGCTCTCCTGATGGATCTTTTTGGCTATATTGTCTCCTTCACTACAAAAATCACAATTGCTTCTAACCCGCTGATAGGCAATGCCTTCAGTGATATCTTCTTGGGGGTCCTAACTGTCTATCTTTTAAGGAAAAAGAATAAATACTCTTTGTTTGCTGCTCTTCCGATTACTTATGCTATCTTGAGCAATTATGTCATTGATGTTAACTATGGAACCCTCTTTAAGACGGATTGGGGAACCTTTTCCATTGTTTTATTCGTTGTTTTCTTCCTTTGCCGGGAATTAACCGACTACTATCTTAAAAGCAAAGCCATCAAAGATAACTTAAGTGAAGATACTTATCTTGATCTCTATGGAACCAAAGATAGAAAAATCGTTGAATCGGTTGGCTTATTCTTTGTGGGACTGCTTTTCTATCTGATTTACCGTCTTGACTACACTTCGACTTTTATTCCAAACGAATATGTTCCCATTGGGACATACTGTGTTTTAGCCTTTGTCTTTATCCTTCTCTATAATGGAGAAAGAGGGTTTAGGAGCAAAGCTGTTCAATATGCTTTCTATGCCTATTATCCAGTCCATTTGATAATCTTAGGTTTAATCTCTTTATCTTTTGGTGTCCTCTCCCTTTACATTTAAATTAACTCAAGCATATTATTTGCAACCTTTCTTCCTTTAAGATAACATATAGGCAAGATTGGAGCCAAAACAAATGATTAAACATTTAGAAAATTCCTTAGATTTCGAAGAAGAGTTAGCTTCCGATAAGAACTTAGTCGTCGATTTCTTCGCCACTTGGTGCGGACCCTGCCGTATGATGGGAAGAGTCATGGAAGAAATCAGCGATCAGGTAAAGGATGTGACATTCTTGAAGGTCGATACCGACAAATTCCCGGAGATTGCCTCTAAATACGGAGTCGTCTCTATTCCTACTTTGGTTGCCTATAAAGACGGCAAGAGAATCAACTTCAAGGAAAAAGGCGAAGAGACCGATATCATCTTGGGTGCCCGTGATGAAGAAGAGTTCTTAACTGACTTAAAAGATACCTTTGGTATCTAAAGACCACTCTTTTTTAAACACTAGACCCCTTTCGTGATAATTACTTCACTTTGATGTTGTAAATAAATCTCCTTTGTTCTATATTTTAGGGCGGGAGATTTTTAAATTATGGATAAAGAAGAGAAAAAGACCTTAAAGAAAAGAGCTAAGTTAGATAATCAGGGCGAAAAGATGAAGAATCTTGCCACTGACTTCAAAAAATTTATTAATAAAGGCAATGTCCTTGATATGTCCGTCGGTGTTATCATGGGCTCTGCTTTCAACGCTATCGTTTCTGCCTTCACCTCAATTCTTTTAAGTGTCTGCACTTGGGGAGTCCCTGGCGGCTTAAAAGGCTTAGTCACCGTTTTACCGGCTGCTAATGCTGCTCAGGCTGGCGTCGTTGGTCAGTCCTTTGCTTCTGCCGATATCGCTCAGAAGACTATCGATTATGCTAAGGCTTCTGCTGGCGTTACTATCACTGCTGACGATTCTACTTTTGTTCAGTGGCAGACACAGCTTAAGTCTCTCTACACTTTGCATGGAACTAACTACTTCTATAACAACTCCGCCATCATTGATTGGGGCACTTTCCTTAATGCCATCATCACTTTCCTCATCATTGCTTTGACCTTGTTCACAATTGTCAAAGTCGCCTCTTCCGTCAAAGCTAACCATGTTGCCTTCTTAGCAGAAGTCGCTAAACGTGAACACGATCATGCTTTAAAGGATGATCCTGAGTTAGCTAAGAAAGAAGCTGAAGAATTAGCCAAGAAGAATGCTCCGGCCCCTAAGCCTGAGAACATTGTTCTCTTAACTGAGATCAGAGATTCCATCAAAGCTTTAAGCGTCAAAGAAGCCGCTAAGTAGTATCTAGCTGAACAATTAAGTGAAAGGCCGCCTTCAAAGTGGCCTTTTTTCTTTTTTATAAAATAAATTAGCACTTTCTCTTTAAAGTGCTAATTCTTTTACTATAATGTTATTGTTAGCCGTTTAATAAATACACTAGGAGTAACACATGAAAGAAGAAAAAGAGTTTCAGACTGAGTCGAAAGAATTGCTGAGTTTAATGATTAATTCCATCTATTCCGATAAGGATGTTTTCCTAAGGGAACTGATTTCTAATGCTTCCGATGCCATTGATAAGTATAAGTTCATGGCTTATCAGTCTAACGGAAAGCTTAACCAAAAGAATTATGAGATTTTCATAACTGTGGATAAGAAGAACCGTTACTTGGAAATCAAGGATAACGGTATCGGCATGAATAAGGATGATATTGAAAAAGACTTAGGCACCATTGCTAAATCCGGCTCTAAGGAATTCATTGCTAAATATAAAGATTCAAAAGATAAGAAGGATATTGATATTATCGGTCAGTTCGGTGTAGGCTTCTATAGTGCCTTTATGGTTGCTAAGAAAGTCGAAGTCAGGACAAAGGGCTCTGAAGGAAAAGGCTATCTCTTCACTTCTGATGGTATCGAGAAGTATTCCATCGAGGATGCCGACTTGAATCAGCTGATTCCTGATTCTGGTTCAGCTGTTAGAGTCTACTTCAAGGATGATACTGATGCTATTAAGTATTCCGATTACCTTGAGGATAGCAAGATTGAGGATCTAGTTAAGAAATATTCTGACTTCATCCGTTATCCTATCAAGATGAATGTCACCGAGCAGAAGCCAAAGTTAGATAAAGACGGCAAAGAGATTGAAGGCAAGTATGACACTGTCATTACTTTAAAGACCCTCAATTCCATGGTTCCTATCTGGAAGAAAGCTAAGGCCGATGTCACAGACAAAGACCTCAATGAGTTCTACAAGAACCGCTTCAATGATTATGAGGATCCTCTGATTTCCTTAAACTTAAAAGCCGAAGGCTTATTAACCTATGATGCTTTAGTCTTTATTCCTTCTCATGCTCCCTACAATCTCTATTCTGAAAACTACGAAAAGGGCTTAGCTTTATATGCTAAAGGGATCTTCATCAAAGAAAGATGCCCGGAACTAGTTCCTGACTACCTCAAATTCTGCCGAGGCCTAGTTGATTCCGATGATTTCTCTTTGAACATTTCAAGAGAGATGCTGCAGAAATCCCCGACTCTTTCAAAGATTGCTACCAATATCGAAAACAAGATCGTTGAGAAGCTTAAGGACTTAAAGAAGAGTGACTATGATAAATACCTGAAGTTCTTTAAGATCTATGGTGACCATATTAAGTATGGTATCTATTCTAGCTATGGAATGAAGAAAGATTCCTTGCAGGATTTATTAGTCTTCCCTTCATTAAACAGCGATAAAGAAATCAGTTTTGCTGACTATAAGGCAAAGATGAATAAAGACCAGAAGAATATCTATTATGCTTCCGGAAAGACTCTGGATAGCATCAAGATGCTTCCGGAATTAGAGAAATACCGCAAGGATAAGACTGATGTCCTATTCTTTGCTGATAACATCGATGAATTCACTATCATGATGATGAAAGATTACCAAGGAAGTGAATTTAAGAATATTTCTTCCGACAACAAGGATGACTTGCCTAAAGAAGAGAAAGATAAGCTCACTACTTTAACGGCTCTCTATAAGAGGTTCCTAGATGATGTGAAGACTTCCTTAAGCGGAAAAGTCGATGAAGTCTCCTTCTCGACTAAACTAGTTGATTCACCTGTCTGCATCTCCACTAAAGAAGGTCTATCCTTGAATATGGAGCATGTCATCAATGATGAGCAGCCCGTCAAGAAAGATCCTAATGAGCAGGCTAAATCAGTTAAGGTCTTAGAAATCAATCCAGACCATCCGCTCTTCAAGGCATTAAGCAAGATTACTGATGATAAGGAAATTGCTAACTGCGGAACTGTCTTATATGATGAAGCTATGATGCTTGAAGGATTTGAAGTCGAAGATAAGAAGGACTTTGTCGAAAAGCTCAACAGTTTAATGATGAAAGCCTATGCTTGTGATTCAAAACCTCAAGTCACTGCTTCCGAATGTAAAGATACTAAGTAGTTTCTTTTAAGCAAAAAAGCCTCGGCTAATTAGCTGAGGCTTTTACTTTACTTAGAAATCGAATAGTTAGGGCTTTCTTTAGTGATGTCGATATCATGAGGATGGGATTCTTTTAAGGAGGCTTGGGTAATCTTCACAAACTGGCCTTTTTCTTGTAAGTCCTTAATGGTCTTAACTCCAACATAACCCATACCTGAACGGATGCCGCCTAATAATTCAAAGATGACATCAGAGGCATTCCCACGATAGGGTACTCTTCCTTCAACGCCTTCCGGAACCAGTTTCTTATGTCCGGACTGGAAGTATCTGTCTGAGCTGCCATGAGCCTGTTCCATAGCTGCTAAAGAGCCCATGCCGCGATAGACTTTGTATTTTCTTCCCATATAGAGTTCGGTCTCACCGGGAGCTTCTTCACAGCCGCCAAAGATAGCACCTAGCATGACCGTATCAGCGCCAGCCGCTAAGGCTTTAGTGATATCACCGGAATATTTAATACCGCCATCGGCTATGATAGGGCATTTGTATTCGACTGAGGCCTTATAAGCTTCCATAACGGCAGTAATCTGGGGGACACCCATACCGGAGATAATTCTAGTCGTGCAGATGGAGCCAGGTCCCATACCAACCTTCACCGCATCAGCGCCGGCTTTCATCAAATCCCTGGCACCTTCATAGGTAGCGACATTGCCGGCAATGATATCAGTATGCGGGAATTCTTTCTTGAGCTTCTTCAAGGCGACAATGACGTTCTTGGAATCGCCATGGGCGGAATCCAGAACTAAGACATCAACGCCTTTATCGATAAGAGCCGTTGCTCTTTTTTCCATATCGGCAGTAATGCCTATTCCTGCTCCACAGATCAGTCTTCCTAATTTGTCTTTAGCGGAATTAGGATACTTTTGGATCTTTTCAATATCCTTGATTGTGATGAGGCCTTTAAGATGGAAGTCTTTGTCAACTAAAGGAAGCTTCTCTTTCTTGGCAGAAGAGAGAATTTTCTTGGCTTCATCCAAGGAAGTCCCGACTTTCCCGACGACTAAGTTATCTTTAGTCATAACTTCAGAGATTTTCTTTCTGAGGTTAGTCTCAAACTTCAAGTCACGGTTAGTGATAATACCGACAAGTTTGTCATCCTTATCGACTATCGGTATACCGGAGATATGATACTTAGCCATTAAGTCCATAGCATCAAGAAGGGTCTTATCGCCAGTCAAGGTAATAGGATCAGAGATGACGCCGTTTTCGCTTCTTTTGACCTTATCGACTTCTTCAGCCTGCTTCTCGATGGACATATTCTTGTGAATGATGCCGATACCGCCTTCTCTAGCTAAGGCAATAGCCATATCCGATTCGGTAACGGTATCCATAGCGGCAGACATGAGCGGAATATTCAAAGTGATATGCTTGGTAAGCTTGGTTTTTAAGGAAACCATATCGGGGGTGACTTCGGAATAGCGGGGTAAGAGTAAAACATCATCGAAAGTAATTCCTTCTAGGACAATCTTGTTTTTCATTATGCTTTTCTCCATTAAATGAGTGGTTTTAGGGGAAAATAATTGGTCTTATTATTGTTTTATCTTTAGCCAAAGTAAATTAAATGCCAAATAAAAACGCTTACATTGACTACTTTCTCAACAATTAAACAGTTTAGCTAATTGATTAGAAGGGAATATAGGAGATTAAAGGTAAGCCTAAGAACATCATCAAGATACAAATAAGAACCGAGACAAAAGTTATTCTGAGTTTAATAGTGTTATAAGCCTGGCTGACTTTATCTTTCTTGATAATCGCTCTCTTGGAAATAACAGCTTCAAAGGTCATGATCATAATGACTACCAGGGCAAAGATGTTGAGCATGGTAATTAAAGAGAAGATATTGGAATCATTGATTATGGAGATACCAACTAGCACTGAAGAAATAACACCGAAGATACCAGTTCCTAACATGCCAATTGAATTCTCACCGTTATAAGATTGGTCATAGAAGGCAATTAATATCCAAACAACTACCGCAAAGAGATTAGCAAAAGCCTGTAAGAACAAAGAAATGCCTTCTCTATTGGCTCTAACCACTATTTCATAATGGGTCTTAATATTGCTGTAGGTTCCATTCTCGTTTCAGGTTGCAGAATAATCGAGTCTAGCGATATTGCCTTTAACGGATTTAGACTCAATCAGCTTATAGCCATTTGATAATCTAAAAGATGAGGATAAGCCAGTCTTATAGAGATTAGCTTCAGCCGTTCCAAAGGTTGAACAGACAGTATCAAGTCCATCTAGTTTCTGATTGAGTGATAAATCAACAACCTCCATTGGAACATAACGAAAATAGCTCGTGGTAAATTTAGGATAGAAATAGATGTGGAACTGGGCACTATCTAGAGGATATCTAGGGCAATCAAATTTCTTATTGATAGTGGCCGTAAAGGCACATTTCTGGAAAAGCCTAAAGGAGGTTTTATTGGCATTCTTCAAAGTATAAGGAGTCATAAAGTCATAAGTGAAGGAATCAGCATTGATGCCTCCTCTTTCAACACCCCACATATTAGAATTGTCGCTATAATTGTTGCTCTGAACCTGTCCTGGATAGCAGGACTGTTCAATATTGAAGATGGGGCTTAATGTAAGACTAACCAATTGGGTAGGAGTGGCAGCACTATAGATATTAGAAAAGTTATCAAGAGAAGCCATATTGACCATATTGGTTTCTAAGAAGTCCGGGATGCCGTCAGGTTCACTGTAGAAGGAAGAACTGTTAGAGCTATACGTTAAAACATCCGTATAACGTAAAGTGTTCTCATCCCAATCAGTTCGGCTTGTTAAACGCTTTTCATAAGCGTTAACTTCATTATTAAGGGTGCAAAGAGTTTGATGAAGGTCAAGCTGATCAAAATCAAACCATAGACCCATGTCTACCGAATAAGAGGAAGTTGTTATTGAGACGATATCGCTACCTAATGAGCCAATCTTAATATTGCTAGCGGTATTGTTAGCATTGCTATCATCATAGGTCTTAATCTTTTTAGCCTCGGATGACATCTCATCGTCAGAATACTTAGCAATGGTATCATTCCTATCGTTGATCTCCACATAGGCGCAATAACCAGTAAATGCCATCATCGGCACAATCAACGCTAAACTTGAAAGGACGACTAAGACTCTTTTGCTGTGGGATAAGATTCTCCAGCTTCTTCTGATAACATGCTTATGCTGGTTTTTATTGGCGGTAGCCAAATAGTCATCTCTCTGAATGGCTAAAAGCTACTCATCTAATTTGATTTGCTTAAGCTGAGGCAATTCAACGCTATCATCAGTCAAAGTCGTGTCATCCAAATAAAAGTAATCAGCAACGATCTTCAAGATTCTTTTAGAAGGCAAGAGGTTTCCTTCAAGGATTTTCTTAAAATAGCTTTCTGAAATAGAAAGAGATCGATACAACTGAAGATTCTTTTCCTTAGTAAGATAATTATCTAAGGTTCTGATCTTTTCAGTCTGTCTTTCTAAGCCCCAGTCTTTAGTGTCAATTGGTAAGGTAAGAGTATCATCAAGTATCATATCGAGAGTAATTTTAGTGAAATACTTGGTAATAACTTTGGCAACATGTTTGATATTGTTAGTCTGAAAACTAAAAGAGTTATATTTCAGTATTCCTTTTAACGACATCCCTTTAGTAACCAAATAATCACTGATGGCTTTTATTTTGAGATCAGTCTTTGAGGCTTTTGGATTATCTGTTTTCATTTTTTATTTCTCCACCTTTCTATATCATACAACTAAAATATGAGATGAAAAGATTAATAAAGCACTTACTATTTAATAACTGCTTTTTCTTATTATTCCTTTAAAATTAAAAAATGCTTTCTTGATATTTAAAGAAAGCAATTATTCAATTAGCATCTTAATCACTGCAAAAGCATAATCAAGGTTAGGACGGTAGGGAATAAACCATTCACCCCAGCCCCACCACCAATTGTAGAAGCAGTTGAGAATGAGTATAAAAAGAAAAGCCACAATGATTGGGGCAATGCACCAAATGAAAATCTGCCCAGAATAGGAAGCTATATTCTTATTATAGAAAAGATCTCTCTTCTCTTTTTCATAATCTTCCATACTCTTATAGCCATACCTAATATCCCTAACGACACCTTTTTTATTCGTCTTAACAATAAGAATGGGAGGATTACTAGGCTTAAAGCAGATGTTCTTAATAGAGACAGTTAAGACATCTTTTCTGACATGGTAAAAAACACTCGGATTTGTTACCGATTGGAATTCCATTTCCAAGGACATCTTTATCGGAGTAGCCTTTATACAGATTGCAAAATCTTTCATTATTGATACTTAACTATTATAGGGAATATAAAGTCTTTTTGGTAGCCTTAATTACTCAACTGACTTTAAAGAGTCGTTCATATCGATTTTATGTATTTTGCGACTCAATAGGAGATCTACTATTCCGATGAAGGATAAAGAAATAACAAAGGCTAGGAGATAGGAAGACCATTTAATATCAGCAATAGAGCCAAAATCGAGGTATTTGAAGATAAAATACAGTAATCCTAATCCGGTGGGTATTCCTAAAATGATTCCCATCAGGGACATCGCAAAGATTTCCCTAAAAACATAACTATCGACTTCTAAGGTCTTATAGCCTAAGACTTTTAAGGTAGCTATCTCTTTTTGTCTTTCGCCGATATTCATATTGGTAAGGTTAAAAAGAACTAGGACTGATAAAGCCATAGCGAAGAAGATAACAATTAAGGCAATCGGCTGTAAAGTCGAAGTCAAGTTTACTTTAATGCCATCAATATCAAGAACGGCACCGGAGACATCATAGATGCCAAGGCCAGCCATAACTAAGGCTGAAGATCCTAAAACTGAAATAATCACCATCCATAATCTTCCTTGATATCTAAAGATATTTCTAATGGCTGATTTATATTTGAATTTTAGATGTTTCCAGATAAAAGGAATCCTTTCTAAGAGAATCTTCTTACCCGGCTTTGGGGCTAGCGGAAGTAAAAGACTGGCTGGCGTCTCTTTTAATGATTTATTAGTAACTAGTAAAGTCACTATTAAAGTAGCAGCCAGCATTCCTATTGAAGATATCAAGCCGGTTAAATAGCTAACGGTCTTAGTGATCGTAGGGAGAATAAGGACATTGCCAAAGGCCGGATAAATAAGATTAGGCAACAGATAGATTCCGGTTGTGATTCCTGAAGCAATGCCAATCAAGGAAGAAATTAAGCCAAAAGTCAGGTATTTGAATCTAATTTTAGCTTTTGAATAGCCTAAAGAAGAATAGCAGCCTATTAAGCTTCTTTCTTCATCAATCATTCGGGTCATAGTAGTTAGAACGACTAAGGCAACAACTACAATAAAGAAAGCCGGGAAGATAGCAGCAATGACGTTAACCTTTTCCCCTAAGTTCTTTAAGATTTCATAGCTTTTATTTTCGCTTAATCCTAAATAGGAAACATCCTCACTAGAAAAGCCTGATAGTTTCTTTAAGGAATCTTTTTCTTTATCAACATAATCGAGATAATCCTGAGTAAAGTATTTATAAGAATCAGGATTCTTTAAATCCACAAAGATATCAGTCTTTGGTAAAGGCAGAACATTCTTATCAGCATTAAGGTACATGACTAAAGATAGGGATTCATCAGTATTAGTGATGCTAGCATCACCGTCTTTTGAATACATCAGAGGGTTCTTAACAATGCCAGTCACTTCAAAGTCCATTCCCATATAGGAAACCGTATCGCCTAAAGCCCTTTTCTTAATGGTGGCTGAGCTTTCTTCAACCGCAATCTCATCGGCTTCATCAGGAAGAGAGCCTTCTAATAGTTCTAGCTTATTAATGCTGGAATCGAAATCATAGACGTAGATTCGGCTTTCTTCATCGGAGATAGTGGTATCAATAGAGGTCAAAGAGATAGCGTCTTTGACTTGGCTATCGGCTTTAACCTTATCCAAGTCATCATCGCTAAAGCCAGTGGTAGCTTTGCTTTTGATAATTAAATCTGCCACGTTGTATTGGCTGTAATAATCTTCAAACGAATTCTCTACTTTAGGAGTGATTCCGCCTACACCAGTGACAAAGCAGATGCCGACTAAAATAATCAAAACCAGACTCAAAAACCTTAGGAAGTTTTTCTTGAAGGTTTTTAATATGGAAAGGAGATAGGTTTTCATTACCAAGAAATCTCCTCAGCGCTTTTCTTAAATAAAGGAATTTCGATTCTGCTTACTTGGCCATTCCTTAAATGAATGACTTCGTCAGCCATATCCTTAATTGCGGCATTATGAGTAACAACGATAACGGTTTTCTTATAATTATGACAATAATCATCAAGAAGTTTCAGAATAGTTTTACCCGTCTCATAGTCAAGAGCACCAGTCGGTTCATCGCATAATAAAAGCTTGGGGTTTTTAGCTATTGCCCTAGCTATAGAGACTCTTTGCTGTTCACCGCCTGATAACTGAGCCGGAAAGTTATTCATTCTTTTAGATAAGCCGACATCATTTAAGACTTTTTCCGGGTCAAAGGCCTTAGAAGAGACTTCAACCGCTAACTCAACATTCTCTTTAGCTGTTAAATTAGGCATCAAGTTATAGAATTGGAAAACGAATCCAACATCCGTTCTACGATACATAGTCAGTTCTTTGCTGTTGGCATGTGACAGGTCTTTATGGTCGACTACTAAAGAACCGGTTGTCAAATTATCCATTCCGCCTAAAAGATTTAATAAAGTTGTTTTACCAGCACCAGAGGGACCTAAGATAACCGTAAATGATCCTTCTTTAATCGAAAAAGAAGCATCATCAAGGGTTTTTGTCGTAATTCCTGAAGACTGAAAATATTTAGAAACAGCACTGGCCTGTATTAAGTTTTCCATGATAGCACCCTTTCATATTTATTTGACACTGTGTTCAATAGATGATACATTTGTATTGTAAAGTATAAAGGGTAAAAATAAAGAACCAATTAATTTGTTTTTGTCTAATTATTGAACAAATTTTGGGCTTATGTTTATTGGAGGGGAACGTATGAGAAAGAATGTCAAGAAAATCGATGTTAGGTCCAAATATACCCAATCATTAATTCAAAAAGCTTTAATTACTCTTCTAACTAAAGAAAGCATTAACCAAATCACTATCAAAGAACTCTGCTTAACAGCCGGCATTTCAAGAGGGACCTTTTATAATCAGTTTTTTGATGTCTATGATGTCTATGAGACAATCGAAGATGAATCCTACAATGAAATCGTAAAGAGAGTCGAAACCGGTAAAGTCTACTCCTTTGATTCAAAATTCTTTTTAGATATGCTTTACTATATCGTTTCCAACAAAGACTGGTTTATGATTATCTTCTCTAACATCAATAGTTCAAAGTTAGCTACTAGAATCATTTCCTACTTAAAAAGCAAATTCATCAAAGAATTCAAGGAACTGAATCCAAAGCTCGATGAAGGAATCTTAAATACCGTCTTCACTTATTCAATTACGGGATCTATTGGCATTGTCTCCCAGTGGCTAAACGAAGGGGCTAAAGTTGACCCGACTCTCATGGCTAAAGAAATATCGGCCTTGATTAAAGTAACTTTTGAAGGATACATTAAAGAAACCAAAACCTTGTTGGCTTAAAGTTGCTAATTTAAATTATATTGAAAAGGCCGGAGTTATTAGTTTCGGCTTTTTACTTTCAGAGAAAATCAGTTAAGCAGCAGTAACGGTAACGACTAAGGCGCCTTTTACAACTAAACTATTGGAGAAATTTTGATAATCATCATCAAAGGCAGTTGTGCTACCATTAGTTACCTTGACATGAAGGGTAGCAGAATTCTGACTATCGTAAGCCGTGATTGTGACACTAGTTCCTTCCATAATACTAGCACCACTTTCAAGATAATCGTAGGTCTTATTGTTCATAATCTGAGCAGTATAATTATTGGCGTTATTGATAGTGACAGTAGTGGATTCAAAGGTTAGGACGTTTAAAGTGAAATCAGAAAGGATAGTATAAGTCCCATCATAATTAGCAGTCAAAGCCTTGCCTGCACTATTGAGGAACTCAAAGCCATAGACTTTTCCATCACCGGCACTTGCAGTAGTAGAGACAGCTACTTGATCACCATACTTTACATTGCTTAAATCGGTAGCAGTCTCGCCATTGACTTTAAAGGCAAGGGCAATATTATTGGGGTTGTTGATAGTAGCTTTTAAAACGGTCTTAGCAACTAATTCAAAGCTTAGGTTGATATTAGAATTCATCTTGTAGAATTTAGAAAAGCCAAAAGTATAAATACCATTATAAGATGAATAACTGTCGGCTGAATACTTAGTGGTAGTGGTACCATCATTGATGACAGCAGTAGGAATAACCGTAGAATCGTTAATGTTCAAAGTCATAGAAACCGTCTCGCCAGGCTTAAAGGAAGCCGCAGTTTCGGAAACAGTTGCTGGGAAATACTGAGAGTTATAGGAAGTATCTCCTTGAATATAGGAACGATTGTAGCCGTCAGAAGCAAATTTGGAAGCATTGGTTCCTAAATCGACAATAATACCCCAAGAAGCCTGCTTCTTCCAAGAAGGAGTAATCTGAATACTATAGTCAGGCATCGTAAACTGGAAATTTCCATCACCGACAACTAAATCAGTAATTAAAGAGGTGACATCCGTGTCATCTGCTTTAAGGATAGATAATTTATCAAATTCATACATATTATCGGCATAGTAGGAACCGCTAATTATGGTTCCAGCAGCATAACCAGAGCTTGAAGAAGAGAGATAAACCTAACCTCCAGTTACCTTGTTTACGGTAATGGTATAACTATTAGCAGTAATTATGGTGATTTCAGCTGTTCCGCTTTCGGGCATAGTGAAGGTAAAATGGTTTCCGGAATAGGAACTGGTGATGCTTGCAGTCTCGCCACCATTAAGCTTAGCCCCAGTGATTAATTTGCCGGTATCAAGTGAGATATCGCTTAAGAAGAGATAGAATTCCTTGCCATTCTCAACTCTGTCGGATAAGCAGTGAAATCATCGCTTAGATATCTTCTAACGCCTTTTACCTGAAGAACGTCTTCATTGTCTTTGAAGGTTACAGCAGAACCAGCTACCACATTGAAAGTAATTGCGATTTCGGCATTAGGCATATCAAAGCTAACCGATCCAATCTTATTAGTGATAAGTTTGTCTTCATCAATGCCAGTAATAGTAATAGGCTTTAAGACATCAGTATTATTTTTTACAGTAAAATCGATGTTCACTCTATCACCTGGTAAAGCCTTAGCTAAAGCCACACCTTCATTAGAAGTGAAGGTTACCTTATCAGCGTTAGTGTAAGTGATGTTCTTTTCAGTAACCGCAGTTCCGGTAAATCTAATAGTGACATCACCAGTAAGATACAAGTTTTTAGTATAAGAAATATTGTCGACAAAATAACTGTTTGCGGTAGTTTCAAAACTCAGACCCAAATCAGTCCATTCAGTAGCCCCAGCATACTGGTACTGTACATTGACTAAGGTACTATCTTCTCTAAGGACATATAAAGTAGCGCCTGAGTATTTAGCATTAGGATTATACCCAAAAGCTTTTACGCCACCAGTTGTTTCAACCGTGATCTTATGGCCAGAAGTATCATCTTCATAGATATAGTTATTATAGGTAACATAAAGGTCAACATCACTTGAAGGCATGGTGAAAGAAAAAATGAAATGATCAGTGTTTTTAGTCGTGCCTGAATCAAAATTAGCAGGTAAAGCGGCCTGATAGACATCATCATTAACGTTGAGGAAGAAAGATTTGGTGTTGGTGTAATAGAAACCATTCTGCGAACTATAATTCGCGCCAGCATAAAGGTTTAAAGTTACGGATTCTCCGGCTCTAAAAGTTGTAGCAGAGGAAACTTCGGTGGTTCCATCAGCCAAAGTAAGCTTGCTGATATAAGAGCTGGTTCCTGTTCCCCAGTTGATTTTGTTGACCGAGTTTACTTTGTAAACGTTATCGAAAGTAGCATTAACAACAACATTCTTAGCAGGCATGGTGAAATAGTAGCGAGTTCCTTCAGTGAAAGTGTTTAAAACGGTATCGGCATCGTCCAAAGTAATACTAGCTAAGTAATAGCCATCACTAGGACGAACATCAATAATTACTGTGTCATCCTTGTTATAGGAAGCCTTATCAAACTTTAAGGCACCATTAGCAATACCCGTAGCAGAAGTAACTGTATAAGTGGCTTTAACGGACGAAGAAGTAGATGAAGTAGCCGGACTTGAAGAAGAGACATTAGTAGTACAGCCTACTAAGGCAAGGCACGAAAGCAAAACTAAGAAACTTACATTCTTTCTTTTCATATTCTTTTTTCCTCTTTTTAGCTCTATTAAGCTAATTTTCCTTTTGTATCACGTAAGTTGACACTGATTTTCTCTTCACTTCCCGTACCATAATTAACCGTAATACTAGTCAAAGTATCATAGTTAGACCCAAACCATTCGCCCCAGTCGGCATTATCAATCTTCTCCTGTTTAGTCAAAAGAGAGTTTGCCACTAAAGTATTCCACTGCTCTTTAGTGCCAGTATATTTAAGGTCTTTCAGTTTAGGGAAGGTTCCTAAAGTATCATGGCTCATCTTCGTAAGAGAAGAAGGTAGAATCAAAGTATTAATTACCTTATTCGAAGAACCCAGGAATTCCGTTTCCAAAGTAGTGACCTTAGCAGATCTCGACATATCGAAAGAAGTAATATTCTGGCAAGTTGTGAAAGCATTAGTGAAAGTAGTTAATTCACTTCCGGTAACAAAGGAAGTAAAGGCTGTATCTTTAAATGAGGAGAAAGCAAAGGAACCAATGGTAGCTACTTTAGAAGCAGACATATCAACAGTTTCATAATCATCGCAGTTATAGAAAGCCTCTTGTCCAATAGTGGTTACACCGCCAAAATCAATATCGTTAATAGCAGAACCTTGGAAAGCAAAAGCGGGTATTTCTTTTAAGGTAGAAGGGAAAGTAATCTCATTATAAGGCATTTAGTGTTTGCAAAGCAACTATCTCCAAGACCAGTTAAGCCTTCATTCAAAAATACATCTCTGATAATGGAATTAGCAAAAGCATTATCGCCGATTTTAGTTAAACCAGAGCCAGCCACAAACTTGATGATGGTTTTATTTCCGCTTAAGAAGTCGGATCCGATTTCATTGATGGTATCAGGTAAGACTAAGTCTCCGTAAAGATCATTAGGAAGCATCAGCAATTTAGTCTGTTCCTTATTGCAAAGAATGCCATTATAGGAACTGAAATATTTACTGCCTTCTTCAACTAGATAAGATGATATATACTCATCGCCATAGAAGGAATAAGTGCCAACCTTGGTAATATTCTTGTCAATAGTAATATCACCTGATATGGCTGTATCAGAAAAAGCAAAGTCACTGATCTCAGTTACTCCATCAGGAAGGGTAAGACTTCCAACGCTGACCTTATTGGTAGTAGTCAAATTATATAGACGGCTACCAGAAAAGGCGCTTTCACCAATTGAGACTAAGCCAGTAGGAAGCTCAACTTCCTTAACGCGAGTATCATCAGAGAAAGCAAACCTTCCAATAGATTTTAAAGTAGTAGGTAAATTAACACTCTGTAAGGAAGGGCAGCTACTTAAGGCAGAATCTGGGGTGTTTAAATCACTCATTGAAGCAAACTGAAGGGAAGAATCATCGGTTGTGAAAACGACATTTTTAGGAATCTCAAGAGTCTGGATTCTTTTATTAAGCCAAAAAGCTCTTATGCCAATATAAGTAAGACTATCAGGAAGATTGACATTTCTGAATCAAGGAAGCAGCAAAAGCCTGCTCATCGATTTTCTTTAAAGTACTAGTCTTATTAGTCTCAAAGTTTCTTACTCCTCTTACATCCTGGAAGGCATTAGGTCCGATTTCGGTAACGGTATCAGGTAGCAAGTAGGTTTCTTTAAGATAGGAAATAGGCATCTTAAGTACTTTGGTAAGGTCGTGATTATAAAGAATACCATCAACACTCTTAAAGGTTTCATTTGAACTATCAACATCAATATAGCTAATCTGAGCAGATTGATAATCAGAGATGAATAAAGAACCAATGGAGGAAACATTAGCACCGATATGAATCTTAGTAGCATACTGAGAACTGATGCAGAAGTTAGCTAGAGTAGTAACCGGATAGTATTCATTCTGATATTGAATTTCATCAGGAATATAGATTTCAGGATATTCACGATAAGGATCAGCAAATGAAGTTAACTCAATGGCAGTTTTAGACTCATCAGTGAATCCCCGAGTGTAATTGTCGGTGATGGTATAGTCGACTTCCTTATAGGTAGCTGTATAAGTAATTAAGGAAGTGGTTTTTAATTTGCTCTCAAAGCCATTAAAAACATAGAAATACTGACTGTCTTGATCTCTTTTAGGAGTATCTCCAGTATATTCAGGAAGTACTTCACCAGCTTTGACTTTGGACGTCTGCAAGACTGTCCCATCATAATTTTTGTAAGTAACCGTAATATCTTCGATTGCCTTAGAAGTACTGGAGGAATCATTATTATTAGTAGAAGAACTTATTGGGCAATTAGATTAATTCTCACCACAGCTTGCTAAAACCAGCAACGGAATAATCATTATGAATACAGACTTTTTGAACATAGTTTGCCCTCTTTTCCTTAGATAGTACTAATTATAAAACTAAACTTTTAATTTTTAAATAATTAATTAAGTGAACAAAAATTATGGTAAATTAAGGAAGTAAATAAGGAGATTACCATGAGCAATTTTTAAAATGTCTCAATGTCACTTCTTTCTCTATTCTTATTAGTTTCTTGCACACAAGGTGGAAACAACACTAGTTCTCAAGTGGCTTCCACTGATAAACAATCTTCTACTTCCGAATTAGAGAAATCCACTTCTCTTACTTCTAAAATGCTTCTAGATATTAAGAAAGGATATAAAAGTGAGGGTATTCTTCATACTGTAACTAAGACTAATAATGGTAACACTACTTCTACTGAAAGCACTTACAATTACTTAGATTACCATGCTGATGGTAAAGCCTACTCATTTTAAGAATACCAAAGTAGCACCACTAATGACAATATTACCCGGGATAAACTTATGGATTCCGGTTATATCGTAAGTCATGATACCAAAGCCTCCCTAGCTTATTTAGGAATTGATAATGTCATTCATTATGAAAGCCTGACTAATTCCTATGCCACTACTGACGATAAGAGCATCAGCTTTTTAGATTTCGGCTTTGCCAATCCTTTCTCATTAACTAACCACTATGACTTCACTAAGACCTTAAATCATTATGAATTTACTTTTGATGAGACTAACTTCACAGGCAAAACTCTTTTTGGCTTTGGACTATTAGGTACAACCCAATACTCATTAAGCAAATTCCTCGTCCATACTGATGGCTATAAGATCACTGATTATGAAGCTACTTTTGAACCTTATTCTGTATCCACATCAGCAAAAAAGACTTTGACTATTACAGCCTCCGTTTCCGATTTTGGCAATGCTCAGGTTAAAGTAGTAAATCCTTTCACTGATAGTTCGACTGCTGAAAATCTCGATAGTAGAATATCCGCTCTAAAGAACCATAACTACCATGTCAATACTCAGTACTATGATTTAACCAGCGGCAAGGAAGTCTTAATGAAGGCTTCTTATTCGACTGATGTCTTTAGTAACCAAATTGATGTCGTAGCTTCTTCAATAGATGGCGTAAATTCCCATTTTGCCTATTATGAAAAGGGAGGCTCTGTTTATCAGGCTTTCAAGGTTGCCGGTAACTATTATCAATACCTTGGGGCTACTTCCTATTCTTTTGATACTCTTCTACCAACATTTGAAATTTCTTCTAAAGTCTTTGATCAAAACAGCAACACCTTTACCTTGAAAAAGATAGTTCCTGCAATTACTCCCTCCTGCAGCACTTATGATATGTTCTTAGGGGACAATATTGCTGACTTAACTATCACACTAAATACTGATAGTCTCGTTTCTACAAATGTCGGCAGTGATTATAAAACCATTACTACTTACACTAATATCGGATCCATCACTTCCCCCTTCCAAGTTGCTGATATCAAAACCGATTGCTCTAGCTTGACTTGGAAACAGCTTTTAGAAAACCAAGAGGATGTTTATGATGAATTGGTTTCTTTCTGTAAAAGCGAATTCATTGTCAATTTAATTCCTACAGTCGGTCAGCTTTCTCCTTATTCAGTAATTGGCATAAATGAAACCTATCGGGAAATCATCGTACCTTTAGGAAGAGATAAGACTTCTGCAACTAGTGAGTTAAGTGCTTTTGTCACCAAACTAACCCAAAATGGCTGGGGTGATTTAGAGTCACAGTTAACTGGAGCCTATCAGACCACTTATTCCTCTAGCATCAAAATCTCAGATACCCTGTATGTCACACCTTACTTGGATTTGTTTACAGTTCTCGATAAATACGGAGTCTATAGCCTTTACATCTACGTTTACTTAAACGTCTAACTATAAAAAGGAGCGGTATCAAGCCGCTCCTTTTTCCTTACTTTGAGTGCTTATCAAACCAAGCAGTAATCTCAGTTAATCTTCGGATTCGATGCTCAGGCTTTCCGCTTCTTGATAATTCATGGTTCTCGCCATGGAAGAGGACAAACCGAGTCTCAACATTTTTGTACAGTAAGGCAGTGAATAGCTGTAAGCCTTCCGCCATAGGACAACGGTAATCACAGTCAGAATGGATGAAGAGAGTCGGAGTTGTGACACTATCGACTGTTTTTAGAGGGGACATTCTCCATAGATTCTTGATGCCCTCATCGGTGAAGTAGCTCTTATTGACTTTCCCAACTTCATAGGAAGAGACAATATCATTGATTCCAATATCGGATAAGCCAAGCATTGTGACCCAGTTAGAAATACTTCTTTGCGTTGCGGCACTATTGAATCTAGTAGTATGGGTGATAATCCAGTTAGTCATAAAACCGCCATAGCTCCCGCCGGTGACATTGATTTTCTTTTTATCGATAGAAGGATAGCGTTTAATGACTTCATCGGTGAAATCCATCAGGTTCTGATAATCGATAGTTCCGTACTTGTCTCTTAAGTCAGAAAAGGCATTTCCTCTTCCGCTTCCACCGTAAGGATTAGTAAAGAAGACAAAGTAGCCTTTAGAGGCCCAAACCTGCATTTCCTGCATAAAGACCTGACCATAGATTGCTTTAGGTCCGCCATGGATATCTAAGACTGAAGGATATTTCTTCTTCGGATTATAGTTCATCGGTAAGAGGACAAAGCCGTCTAGATCGTAGCCTTGAGACTTATAGGAGAAGATATTAGGTTTAGCTACGTACTTAGAGGCTAATGCCTCATCATTAAAGGAAGTAAGACGTTCTTTTCCTTCATAGATTTCATTGAGTTTCATATCATAGTCAGCGCTATATACTAATCTTCCATCGACAATATCGAAATCGTTGATGGCTCCTTCTTTATCAATGACAGCTTCAGTCTTACCTTCTTTAGTCAAGCGATGGAGAACAAGTCTATTCCTGATAGGAGTCAGATAGTAGTAATAACCTTGGTCGACTTTGGTAAATCTTGTAGCCCCATAATGGACATCGCTGGAGATGAATCCAGGTATTTCTTCATCATTGTCGGCTAGCAAAGAAAGCTTTTTAGTAAGAGGATCAAGAACATAGAACTTAGGGTTCTCATTGATGCCAAATTCTTTTCCATCAGTCATAGCTAAAAGGACTTGGTTATTGAAGCAGTTAAGATCCATGATCATATAGCTGGGCTTTAATAATTGGGTCTTCTTCTTAGTCTTTAAATCATAGCAATCGACTTCCGAGAATAAGACCGGGGTCTCTTTAACTTTAGAGGAAGTGTAATAGATGTATTGATCAGTAAAATCATAGCCACCGACATTATCGTGATAGTCGGTAATCAAAGTAGTCTTATTGCTCTTGCTATCATAAAGGAAGAGGACATTCCTCTTCTTATTGATGAAGCCAGCGCCATTTGCATAGTAAGGAGACTCATCCATGACTTCATAGTCGCGGTTCTTCTTTCTCTCATCCAAGACCTTTTCTTTGTCCTTGTCGTTCATCTTATAGAACTCGGGGGCATCTAAAGAGATTTCAGCTCTTAAAAGATATAATCCGTCACTGATTTTCTTGATGGAAGAAGCATTAAAAGGAACCATGAAGGCTTTTTTAGCTTCACCGCCATTTAAGCTGATCCGATAGAAAGAAGTGAATTCATCCTGCTTCTCGCTTCTCTTCTTATCTTCTTTATCACGGTTAGTGGCAAAAAGAATTTCATCATTAGAATCAAAAATAAAGAATCCGGCTTTAGAGTCAGCCGTTAACTGTAAAGCTTTCTTATCCTTATAGACATAAATATCTGATCCATAATTGTTACCATCTTTTATAGCCTTGGAAACAATAAAAGCACAAGTTGAAGCATCAGGAGAAAGAACCAAAGAAGACAAAAACTTATAGGAATATAAGTCGTTGATTTCAACTGGCTTTAGCTGAATCGTATTATTACTTTTTTTCATTAAAGCAAATCCTTTCAATGTGTTAATTTTAGCACAATTTATCTCTTCTTTCATTAAGACAAAAAAAGGCCGGATTTTGCCGGCCTATTTTGTTAAGCAATGTCATGAAGATAGAAGATGTAATTTTTCATGACTGGGAAAGTAGAATGCCATTCATTAGAGTATTAGAAGATATTAGCTGAATCATGTCCTGAAATTTTACAGTTAGGATCAATCATCATCTTCTTACCTAAGACATGATCATATAAGACCTTATTAGAAGGCACAATCTCAGTAAAGGAGTAAGTTCCGCTTCCAGACTTGGCGTTGAATTCCGAAGAAGAACTAATAGCAGTGACACCATCAGTAGAAGCTAAGTTAGCTTTGTATTTATAGTTAGAATGGTCAACATAATCAGTGGTAGTAGAGCCAACAACAAGTTTAGAAGTCGGGTTATCATCAAAGATTTCAACAAAGAAGCCTTTTAAGTAAGCGGCTGATACTTTAATCTCAGAAGGGACACCCTTAGTTGAATACTTAACTCTTACCATGATTTTGTAAGAGCCGGCATTATTGTTGAAGTCAAGGATAGGCATACCACTACTCTCAACTGTTCCTGTTTTCTCAAGGTGAGCATATTCACTATCTGTAGCTTCCGTATCGCTAGTGGCTTCCGTTTTGGAGCCTAAGTAATAGACATTCTTTCCGGAAGGGTTCGTGTATTGGGTGCCGTTAGATTCATAGCAGGGTGTGATAGCATCATCTAAAGACAAGATGCTTTTATCATAACTAGAACCATAGTTAACAGTGAAACTAGTCTTACTTGGGTTAGGGAAGATCATTTCATTGGATTCATAGACATAATAGCCATCATCATCGGTTTTAGAGTAAGCGATAGGGAAAGTAGCAGAGGCATTAGCATGGTTATAGACGTAGCTTCCGGTTAAATCGCCAGTAACCTGGTAGTTATAAACCTTCTCAACGTAGATCTTCATATAAGAAGCTTTACATCCTTATTAATCTTCTTTTTAGATCCTTCTAAGACATCATAAGGAATTAAATCGTCTTCCACAGCGGCAGGTATAGTATAGCCAGGATAATCCTTGGAGACTTCCTCATTGGTCTTAGCCATCAACTTAGCTAATTCTTCAACCGTGTATTCAAAAAGCTTTTCTTTGTTTAAAGAGCTAATACCGCAATTCTTTAGGAAGGCATTAGTATAGATATCCTCCGCTTTTTCGTCAAAAGTGGAGTAAGGAAGGTCACTTTCCGAGATAGCCTTATTAAATAATCCCTTGCTGGAAGGAGAAGAGAGCAAGTAAAGGACACTGATTCCACCGGCTGATTCCCCGCAGATAGTAACATTATCCGGGTCTCCGCCAAAAGAGGAAATATTATGTTTGATCCATTTAAGAGCGGTAAGCTGATCAGAGATTCCGGCATTGGATTCAAACTCTTCACCTAGTTTTCTAAAATCCCAAAAGCCTAAGATTCCTAAACGGTAATTGATAGA
>DLIM01000035.1 GCA_002483745.1 Caryophanales bacterium UBA7642
ATCTGTTCAGCATACATTTTAGCAATCATACCGACTGAATGAATAGAAAGAACGGCTACACCGGCTTGAGCACCAAAGCCAACTACTTTAATCATAATGAAGCCAAAGAGAATCTCTGGAAAAGTTCTAATGCAAATCAAGATTACTTCAGAGATGAGTGCCCAATTGCCAATTAAACGGTGAGAAGCTAAGAAACCAAAGGGTATAGAAATCAAAGAAGCTATCGTAGTTCCAATAAAGGCAATAGCAAATGTTTCAATTACCTGGTAGATGACTGAAGTATTAAAGGAGAAAGACCCATAACCGAAGAAGTAACTCCAATCAACATTGAACAACCCTTTCCACATAAGACCGAATTTGGTCCAGTTAGGATTACGGAAGTGGTCGTAGAAGTTAATATCTAAAGAGAAGTAGACTAAGATAGCTAAGATGATAGTTATCCAAACCAAATTCATAATCCATTTACGTGGACGTAAAGAATAAGCCTGATCAAGAGAAGTGAAATCAATAATCTTTTTGCCTAAAGATACTTTGACTTTTTCAGTCTTAGTTAATGGTTTATCTTCAATAAGCGATTTATCTTTTTCCATTAGGAAATCTTCCTCCTAAGGTAACTAGAAACCAACTGAAGAATAAGGACAACAGCAAAGAGAGGAACAAGAATAGCTCCGACTTTATCGTAGTTTGTCGATTCAATGGCGTCAGAAAGCATCTGGCCAATACCGCCAGCCCCAACAAATCCTAAGATGACGGAGGCTCTAACATTTATTTCAAAAGTATACAGAGTATTAGATAAAAGCATCGGATAGACCTGAGGTGAAACACCAATAGAATAAGCCTGTAATCTTCCAGCACCGCAAGAAAGAGCTAACTCAAAAGGATTCATATCACAGGTCTCAACATATTCAAACATCATCTTAAACATTACACCTTGAGTAAAGAAGATCATAGCAAAGACACCAGCGGTCTCGTTATAACCAAAGAAGATTGCAGCAATAATAGCTAAGACATAAGTTGGAATAGTTCGAAGGATATTCATAATGAGCTTCACGGCTCCTCTAATCCAGGGATTCCTATCAATATTTCTAGCGGCCAGAATGTAAACCGGAATAGAAATAAGAACACCAGCAAAAGTAGCTATATAGACCATTTCAATAGTATCCCAAATAGCTGGACAAGCAGTATTCCAAAGATAATTCCACCAACCGTCATAAGTCTTTAAAGACCACTCGCTAGGAGTGAAAAGTTGACTGAAAATTGATCCTAACTGACTCCATTGAACAGCTTTAAATGGGGCAACAATTAAGCAAAGACCAAAAACAATAGCAATCACCACTGCCCAAAGCCAAGATAGTCTAACTGGCTTCTCAATAGAATCAATTACATTACCCTTTTCATCAGTGACATCAATCTTTTTGAAAAGATATTTATGAAAATGTCTATCAGTCCAAGAGGGTTTTTCTATATCAGATTTATTTTGCACTGGCTTTACCATTATCTAGGTCTCCAAGTGTTTCATTACGAGTTAAGGATCTTCCATAAATCTTAACCAAGACATCATCGGTAATCTCAGAAGGCTTTCCATCAAAAACTACTTTGCCAGCCTTAATACCAATGATTCTGGTACCATACTTCTTGGCTAAATCCACATGATGCATATTAGCGACAATCGTAATCTTCTCGGTCTGATTAATTCTCTTAAAGTCATCCATGACTTCAATAGTTGTAATCGGATCAAGAGAAGCTACTGGTTCATCAGCTAAAATAACATTGGGTTCCTGAGTAAGAGCTCTAGCTAAAGCAACACGCTGTTGCTGACCGCCGGATAACTGATCAGCTCTTACATAGGCCTTATCAAGAATGTTGAGTTTCTTCAATGAACGAAGAGCTAACATCTTTTCTTCTTTTGAATAACGACCAAACATCGACTCCCAGGAAGAGTGGTATCCCACTCTTCCCGAAAGTACGTTTTGGTAAACCGTAGAACGTTTGACTAAGTTAAAGGACTGGAAGATCATTCCGATATGTTTTCTGATTTCACGAAGCTCTTTCCCTTTGGCTTTGCTGACATCAATACCGTTTATGGTAATCGTGCCTTTCTGAATATCAATCATTTTATTGATTGTTCTTAAGAAAGTAGATTTACCAGCTCCGGAAAGACCTATTATGCAGACAAACTCACCATCATTGATGGTTAAATTAATATCTGTTAAGCCTTTAACGCCACTAGGATAGACTTTATCAACGTGATCAAAAACTATCATTTTTCTCTAAACCTTTCTTAGTCGGCTAGAAATGCAAAAGCTTAGTTGCCTAAAAGATCATTGTCGACACAATACTGATAGAATTCTCTCTCACCATCGAAATCAGAATCCTTAGCATCGGTATAGCCAGTGTGGCTATAGAGGTTATAAAGAAGATAAGCACCCGTTCCTTCAGTAGTAGTAGTACCATCCTTGATAGCGCCCTTGAAGGCAGCCTTAACAGCAGCCTGCTTCTCGGAACTAAGATTGGAACGGCAAGAAATAGTATCGTTATAGATACCATCAGTAATAGCAACTACTCTAGAAGTGGTGAAAGCAGTGTCCTTATGATAGTATTCGTTTCCTTCCTTGTTGTAGCCGTTAGAATAACGAACATCAGTGAAACCCCAGAATCCATCAACTTCACCAGTCTGCATAGCAGCATAAGCAGCATCATATCCCTTAAGATATAAGCCCTTAATCTGAGTAGCAGCAGTAGTGGCATCAGTAGATAAAGTATCAACCATGGACATATTATTATCGTGAAGATACTTTAAAGGACGGAGATATCCGGCACCAGAAGTGGTTCCCTGACGGGCAATAGTAAGGCCAGCCATATCCTTAATATCAATCTTGCCATCACCGTTCTTATCAACATATTTGTCAGCTCTGACATTTAATTGAGAAGTATACCAGTTAACATCAGTATTAGACTGTTCGCCAAGATAGGTATATCCAGAGATATCACCGTTCATAGCCTTGATCTGATTTTCAACACTGTTAGGATAATCATCAACCTGAACCTTGTAGCCTTTTCTGACAGAGGTCATCATAACTGAGACCTTTCCAGAATGCTTTAAGGTAGCTTCGGCATAACCAGAAGCAGTTAAGAAGCCGACATCAAGCTGATCAGAGAGCAAAGCTTCAGTGACAGCAGCATAGGAAGTACCAGTAGTAATCTCAAAAGTATAGCCAGTAGCATATTTAGCAAGAATAGGCTCAAGGTTAGAAGCTAAGGTAGCTAACTCACCAGCATCTCTAGAAGGGACAAACTGAATCTTAATAACCTTATCGTCAGTAGTTCCGCAAGACGAAACAGTACCGCCAAACAAACAAAGAGCTGCAATGGCGACAAACATCTTGGAAGACTTGGTCATATTTTTTCCCTTTCTGACTGTAATAATTTGGATTCACTATAAGGAAATCTAGTTTTACAATCATGAATACTAATAGAGTATATCCTTAAAACAAGGTAATTTGAGGCAAATTCAGTAAAAATGTCAGTGAAAGCGAAATCATAATTTTTTCTATTGAAGCACGGCTAGGGTTGCGATAAAATTTATCATGGACCCAATGAAGACGCTTTCTCTAAATAAGTTTAAAAAACAAAAATACAAATAAGACCTTAATTATGGTCTTTTTTTATTTTAAAAAAGAGTTTTCCTCAACCTGATTGCCATTAGAATACAAAATCATGTCATTGATTCTGTCATTTACACATTTAAACTGTTTCTCTTGATACAGATCCTCCATTTTTATACATTATTTGCTTCATGAATAGAAAAGCTATTTTCTTTAGCTATGTTATAATTTATATATGCTTGTATTTGATACCATTTGTGCTCTAGCAACTCCACCATATAAGAGTGCCTTAGCTACTATTAGACTCTCAGGTCCTAAAACCTTAGAGATTCTTTCTCATATCATTAAGAAAGATATTAAAACCTTGATTCCAAATAGGGCCTATTTTGGAAGAGTCTATAAAGATTCTAATAACCCTGTCTATATGATTGATGAATTAGTGTATGTCTTCTATAAAGGACCTAAATCCTATACTGGTTTTGATTCCGTAGAATTCTCAACTCATGGCAGTATGATTATTGTTAATGAGCTTTTAGAT
>DLIM01000015.1 GCA_002483745.1 Caryophanales bacterium UBA7642
CTATTCTCCACTATATGAAAAGATTTTATCGTTTCTGTTAGAAAGCATTTAGCAAACCAAGTTTTCTGCTGGCATCCCTTCATTTGAATGAAGCTTTCCTAGAACCAAAGACTTATAGGTGGGTTATTCAAAACTATACAAAACTCGCAACGTTTTAGTTTATCGAGCCTAATAAAATCTCTTAGTTTACTTTTTTATTCCGAGTATTTCTTGTCTTTATAAAATTAATCAAAGGATTGATTAAAAGGCAGATAACTAAGAAGATAACAGCTACGATAACAATAGTAGAGCCTGGTTTATAGTCTAAATAATAAGATCCAGTCAGTCCTAAGAAAGTAGACACTAGAGAAAAGCCAATAGCTATCAAGATAGTTGATAAATAATTTTTCTTAAACTGTAAAGCTGTAGCAATAGGAAGAACAATCAAGGAAGAGACTACCAAAGATCCAATAGTCTTTGCTGATAAGGCAATAGTTAAAGCTAAAAGGAGTGATTGAATAAAGTTAATTAAACTAGTATTGATACCTTGGACTTTAGCCTCTTCTTCATTGTAGATAGTAGCAAAGATCTGCTTATGGAAGAAAACATAGAAAAGCACATCTAAAGCAAAGATACCAATAACTAAATATAGTTCTAAATTATCAATCAGTAGGATAGATCCAAATAGATAAGAATCAAAATTAGATACTTTAGTATAGCTAGTCATAATACCAGCAATACCGATACCGGCTGAAAGCACTACTGCCACACCTAATTCAGAGAACTTACTGAATTTCTTCCTGATTAATTCAATAACAAAAATTGAAACTACGCAGGCAATAACAGAAGTAATAAGAGGATTTAATCCACAGGCTAAGCCAATAGCTACACCAGCTAAAGAAGTGTGTGCTAAAGCATCACCTGTATTAGATAGTCTTTTAAAAACAGCTGTAGAACCAACTAGAGGAATAGCAACCGCCAATAAGGTTCCAACGATAAATGCCATCACCATGATACTAGATTGAAACATACTTTTCTCCTTCCTGGACAGAAGTTACTTTTCCGTTCTCAACTAAGAAGATATGATCAGCATTGGTTAAATCATCCATATGGTGAGAAATAAAAATAACCGTTATCTTCTTTTTCTCATGAAGCATATTAATAGTCTCAATTAGCTTCTCATGACTCTTTTCATCCATGCCAGCATCCGGTTCATCTAAAACCACTAAGGAAGGAGAAGAAACTAAAGCTTTAGCAATCTTCACTTTTTGAAGCTGACCACCGGATAGCTCAGAAACAAGCTTCTTTCTTAAATCATAGATACCAACATCCTTTAAGACTTCTTCAGTGCGTTTCTTTTTAGAGTTGAAATCAAAAATAAAAGGCTTATTGGAAGCTAAGCCTAAAGCAACAACCTCTTCAACACTAGATGGAAAAGAAGAATCATTTAAAGAAGTAGTCTGAGAGACATAGGAAATCTTCTTATCGGTCCTAGCAATTTTACCAGAGGTAGGTTTTAAAATCCCTAATATCAATCTAATAAGAGTAGTTTTACCAGCACCATTAGGTCCAATGACACCAATAAAAGCACCATCAGCAATCGTAAGATTGATGTTTTGCAATACTGGTTCTTTCTTAAAAGAAAAAGAAACATCCTTTAATTCAATCATAGCTATTCCTCACAGGCAGCTTTAAGTTTCTGCATATTGTTGACCATCACCGAAACATAGTCTTCATACTGAAGCTCATCTTCACTAAGTCCTTCTAAAGGATTCAAAGTTTCAACACGACAGCCAGTCTTTTTAGCTATACTTTCAGCAATTTCGCTAGAAACCAACTCTTCACTAAAAATAGTTGTAATATTATATTTTTTTACATTAGCAATGACTTCTTCTAAGGCTTTAGCAGTCGGCTCATCATCAGGAGAAATACCATCAACATAAATCTGTTCTAGATCATAATGATTACAGAGATATCCAAAAGCTGCATGAGAAACAACAATATGCTTGTTAGTAAAAGCAGCAGTCGTTTCTTTAAACGAATTATCTAAACTAGTAAATAGATAAGTGGCATCATCAAGATTGCCCTTATAGTATTCGGCATTAATGTTATCAACACTAATCAGATAAGAGGTGATATTCTCCATCTCCTTAATGGCATTAAGAGGATTAAGCCAAACATGTGGGTCAACAGTGCCATTAATCTTTTCAGTCTCAATACCATCAGTTACGGTAGCAACCTTCTTATTAAAAGATTCAGGAAGAGAATCAGTCCAATTCTCTAACCCTAAACCATTGACCAAGATTAAGTCAGCATCCTCCATACCTAAGACTTCTTTAGTAGTCGGAGCATAATCATGAGGCTCAGAGCCAGCCGGAGTAATATTAATAACCGTTGCTTTATCCTTAGCAATCCTAGTCGCAAAATCATAAATAGGATAAAAAGAAGTATAGATAGTCAGTTTATCCTTAGAAGCACTGTCTTTAGTTCCAGAGCATGAAGCCAAAAGCATGACTGGTAAAAACATCAACACAGATTTTCTATTCATTTGAAGCCTCTATTATCGCAAATGCAAATCATTCGCATTAAGAATATAGTCACTTTAAAATTGAATTGCAAGATAAATATGATTAAAATAGAGCCATGAAAGAAAAAGA
>DLIM01000043.1:0-1147 GCA_002483745.1 Caryophanales bacterium UBA7642
AAAATCTCCTCTAAGTCGACCTGGTTCTTGGCACAGCCAAGAGATACAATCCCGATATTCATGAATGTCTCCTAATAAATTTCAACCAAAAACTTATATATTGTAATTAATATAAATATATATATCAACTAAAAGCAAGACCAAAAATTATTTAGTTTTGTACTCTTGGCAGACATATCTTCCATTGTTCTCAGTCTGCCCTCTAATGTTGATGGCTTCCTTAGGGCAATGCTGAATACAGCTGAAACAATAAATGCAATTTGAACCAATTACCGGATGGTTGTCCTTCATGATGATGTTGTTGACAGGACATAATAGCTCACACTGAGTACAGCCAATACAGTCTTTGGAGATGGTAAATACTTTATTTCTTAAAAGATATTTATTGAACTGCTTATTGATTAAACCGGATTTAAGAGAGGCCAAATGAGTCTTCTCTCTGGTTTTTATGAACTGATTTTTGCTGATTTGATAACGCAAGTCTTCTAAAACAGGCATCAGGTTTTCAAAAATATATTTAATTTCTTCAGAAGTAGCCATTTTATCGGAAAAAACATAGTTATCTGGCATCAATAATCCTTCGAAACCTTTAAATATCATGCCCTTTGATTGAACAATCTTCTTTAAGTATTTACCTGCTTTTCCACTATCCTGACCCATAGTGGCTATGCAGTAAACTTCATTTGATCCTAATAAGTTAGAATGAGAAATTAAATCTTCGATGATTTTTGGATATCTCCAGCAATAAATCGGAGACACAAAAATAAAAGGCTTAATACTAGTAAAATCCAGTTTTTGATTATACTTAATAACTTCATTAAGAGAAACCATCTCATCATCGAGTTTATCAGAAAGATAGTTAGCTACATATTTGCTGTTTCCCGTACCACTGAAGTATAGAATCATGACATTTCCTCACTGCGTTTATTTTACCATATTGAAAAATGCAACTTCTATAAAGCCCTTACATTTTTCAATAAATAAAGAATGCTGTTTTTAAGTTATTCCCTTCTTCACTAAAAACTTTAAAAAAGAGAGTGAGTTTTGAGTAAGAGAATGATAAGACATTGAACAAAGTATCTAAAATTGATAAAGCACTTTTGCATTAAAAAGCTGAACAAGTTAAATAACCAGTTAGAAAAAGATA
>DLIM01000043.1:1310-3842 GCA_002483745.1 Caryophanales bacterium UBA7642
AAAAGATATAAAGTATTTGTCTAATTCAAACGAAATAGATTCAACTGATTTAATGGCGGTTAACTATGATTACCCGATACTAAATCCTTAAAGGAGAAATTGAAGAATCCTTAGCTTACTAAGCAAAGTGGGAAATGAAACTGAAAGGAAAATATTCTTCAAGGCAAAAGAAAAAGCCCTTAATTAAGGGCATTTTTATTAAAATGGTCGGGACAATGGGGTTTGAACCCATGACCTCTTGCTCCCAAAGCAAGCGCGCTACCAAGCTGCGCAATATCCCGAAATAGCTTAACTATCTTACTTTTAATCAAGAAATTAGTCAAGAAAGAAAATGCTAAAATTTTAGCACTAGATTTTTGCACAGCAAGACTAACTCATAACGAACCGAACCTTTCTTTCGCCAGTCCCTTTTATCGTAAATATCTGAAGAAACATCATCGCCGGCATAGAGAATAGCTCCATAAGAAAGATGCCGGAATTTAGCTACTGCAAGACAGGCGCTTTGCTCCATTTCAACCATCAAAGCTCCTTCTTTCTTTCTTCTCTCCACTAGTCCTTTAGTCTCACGGTAATAGCAGTCAGTGGTCCAAACCAATCCCTTGAGGTAAGAAATGCCTTTTTCATCTAAATAGTTTTCCATTGTTTTTAGAATAGGCTTTGAACTATAGACGATCCTTGAGGGCTTTAAATAATGGTATGAGAAGCCTTCATCTCTGATAGCGCCAGTAACCAGAAGAAGCTTACCAGTCTCTATCTCTTTGCTTAAGACACCACCGCCACCGCAGAAAATTACTTTCTTTATTCCATAGCCAGATAATTCATCAAGGTACCCACCAGTTGCAGGACCCCCAATGATTCCGGGCATTAAATAGACATCAGAATCAGTGAATTTATATAGTATTAGATCATTCTCCCCTTTAATCTTGAGATATTTTTTTATTTTCTTTTCTTTAAGAAGCCTTTTAATTATTTCGTAAAAGAAAGTAATGACTAAATAAGGGCTCTTTAAAGAAGCAGAAGAAGTAATGTCGCTTGGGTTGATTCTAGCTTTTCGATGAGAATCGAACTCAAGAATCGGGAATTTTTCTTTTTTTTCATCTTTAAATAAATTGTAATAGAACGAAGAAAATAAAACAACAAAAAATCCCGACTGTTTAGCCGGGAATTTAATTTACTGGTGCGCTCGAGGGGATTCGAACCCATGACCCTCTGATTCGTAGTCAGATACTCTATCCAGCTGAGCTACGAGCGCATTATGGAGGTTCCACGCGGACTCGAACCGCGGGTTGAGGATTTGCAGTCCTCTGCCTTACCAACTTGGCTATGGAACCAGCTTATAAAGTCTATCACAGACTTTAAGCTTAGACAACAAGAAAATTAGAAATTTGCCCCATCAAAGCCCCAATAGGGGGTCTCTTCATATTCAACATAGATTCTCTCACAGGGAATAGCCAGTTCACTATGAAAAATATCAGTAATTCTCTTTGTTAAATCATCGTAATCTTCTTTGCTGGCTTTACCATAGACTTTAACTTCTATGAAAGCAGAATCGGAATCCTGATTTCCTTGGAAGTAGAGATGGTAGTTTTCTTGGATTCCTACCATTAGCCACTCTTCACTCTTTCCAGGGAGAATAGAAATAGCTTTACCTAAAGCTTCTTTGATTCTTAATTCGGATTTTGAAGAGACCTTGCAGGTCACTCTAGCATTAATAAATGGCATAATTAGGAAACCTCTTTTTGATATTCTAGCACAAAGCTTATTGGTTTAAAAAAGCCTGTGATTAACACAGGCTAATTTACATATGGAGCAGGCGACGGGAATCGGACCCGCATGATCAGCTTGGAAGGCTGAAGTTCTACCACTGAACTACGCCTGCAACTTTTAATGCTTTAAGATTATATAAAAACTCTTTTGCTATTGCAAGGATTACTTGAAAATAAACAGCTTCCTAGTGATGTAATTGTAGACCATGACAATCAAGGTTCTAATGATGAAAACTAAGGGATAGGAGAAACCAGTTAATCCAAGCTTCAAGTTAAAGAAATCATAGCAGAGATATTGTATGCCAATACCTAAAAGCATTCCTACAGTGGAAAGTATCACAAAGAAGGCAATACCTTTAAAAGTCTTGGAAAAGTTTGTGGAACTAGCTTTATAAACCATATAGGTAGACATTAAATAATTGATGATTACACCAATTATAAAACCGCCAGCTGTTGATAAAGGAGTAACATATCCGGAAGTATTCCCACTGAAAGCCACAAACTGAATAAGATAGCCGACAGTAAAATCAAAAATGGCTGCTACTAAACCCACAATTGCAAAGCGGAAGATCTCCCAAAAAAGAGAATTAGAGAAAGTCCTTTTCTCTAAATAAAGCTTATAAATAAGAACAATGTAGATGTTGGTTAAAAAGCCGGCAGCACCAATACTGACTTCATTAGTCAGCTTAGTAATTGATGCTAACATGGTAATTACTAAATAAGCTAATTCACCGAAAAAGGCTAAAAGAATATATGGAATCAACCA
>DLIM01000043.1:3960-5462 GCA_002483745.1 Caryophanales bacterium UBA7642
CACCGCGACTGGAGTTAATGATTACTTATATCAATTTAAGAAAGCTATCATGCCACTGACTAAGACAATCACTTCATTAGAAGATATACCGCTTAATAAAATCTTCTCCAAAGTGATCATCCATGATAGAGATCATATAACCTTTGTATTAGGAACTTGTAAGAGCATCAGCGACATCAAGAATATGGATAAGGACATACTTGTTGAGCAGGAACCTTACTACATCAGAAAGACTAAGCATAATCTTAAGTTCGAAATCTATATAAATTAAGAGGAAAATTGCAGTTTTTATAGCAAAAATCCTCTTTTTTTATTACTTTTGAACAAAACCTCTGTGTAATGGCAATTGAGATTTTTAGGGTATCGTGTAATGGCAATTGCTGGCATTCGCGCCTAATACGAACACTNNTAACACCAGCTATTAGCGCTGTATAAATCAGGGATTTAGAAAAAGAAAATATTTGATTCTGAGAATAAGTAAATTCTAGAATGTCATTTGTAGAAGCGGGAATCATCTTAAGACCAGACATCAAAGGACCAATTAAAGCTACAAAAACACATAAAGAAAAAGAAAGCAATATCTCTAACCAAAGAGGATTGTTGCTTTGAGGAATATTTACTTTCTCTTTATTGTTATCGTGTTTACTTTCAGCCATTTTCTTTACAAGTATGGCTATTTTATCATAAAAAATAAAAACATACCCAAAGTATTCAATATTTTATATAATAGATAGGCTTTGGAGCGATACCCAAGTGGTTGAAGGGACTGGTTTCGAAAACCAGCAGTGGGCGCAAGCTCAGCCAGGGTTCAAATCCCTGTCGCTCCGCCATTCGCGCCTAATACGAACACTGTATGCATATCAGACAGGGTTCGGCGTAACATTCAGGATGGATAGCTCTAATAAAGCTATCAAAATTCCTAATGATAAATAGCCGCTCAGAAATGGGCGGCTATTTCTTATTTCTTCTTTTCCTCTTTGAACCATCGATACTTAGGGTCTTTGAGACGTTCTTGAGTGAAATGTTTCTTGCTGTCGAATAGGCTTAACTTATTTGCCCGGCCATTTTCATTTGGACATTCCTCAAACCAATCGTCTTCCCAACCAACGACTGGGCATANNAAATCCCTGTCGCTCCGCCATTCTGAAATGTCAAGACACGCAAAACTAATGTGTGCCTTTTCTTTTATTTCTATTATTTAATAGTAGAAAACAAGCCATTTCAGGCGAAGGAAACAGGGATTCTGAACTAAGCACACTTACCCCACTATTTTGGACTAAAAATTTAAGAACCCCAGTAAAAACTGCAGGGACACTGGGGTTAGATTATTCAAAAACTAAAAGCAGGCCTCATTGTGAGAAATTGCAATTTTATTTAATACTTTGTATTAACTTCTTTTCAATATCAAATCACTACTATTATTTAATATTAATAATTCTTATATTCCGCCTTCAACTTTAAACTCTAATGTGGCTTTGTCAATAGGCATTGTAAAAGTATAT